>CACWPQ010000021.1 GCA_902762805.1 uncultured Bacteroidota bacterium
GTCGGTAAAGTATCCTGCTCACGGAGGAACGACCGTATATGGCATTGCTGTCACCGCACACGAACCGTTAAGGGAGCACATGTATCTCGACCTGTCTACTTGTGACTCCAATTTGTCGGTCCTCAGGCTGAACTCAGCATCGTATGAAGACCCTTATATACTGGGGGAATACATGTATGAAGCCTTCTTTCAAGATGGGCGTTATGAAAATCTCGTATCCCCGGCTTATGAGTACTATTTTGACCGGCCTGTTTACCTGGAGGACAGCTTTTTTGTCGGTATTAGATTCAATCTCTTTGATGTTCCTTATGTCCCATCTGATTATAACTCACCTTTCTGGTACAAGATGATTGTCATGGAAGGGCGAACGCTTGTTTATCACCTTTCCAACATTGTAACGGATACCATATTCACTTATACGTATGGTTGGTTGGGCAGTTTCTTCCCCATCGTCAAACTCCCCTGCCCGCGGCTGGACAAGCCCTACCTCGGGGCCAACGTCGGCGGCATGGCACTCTTCACCTGGGACACCGCCGACGGCGCCACCTACCAGATAGGCATCTCGCAGGGCGACGACTCCTCCTACAGCTTCGTCCACCTCTCCGACACCCTCCGCGGCGGCCGCTACACCTACACCGGCTCCCTGCCCGAAGGGTGGTACAAAACGCACCTGCGCCGCAGCTGCACCTACTGCTTCTCCGGCGCCGACACCCTCGTCTGGAGCCGCTGGAGCGAAGGCCGCCGCTTCTACTACACCCCCGACCCAGCCGCCATCGCCCCCTCAGACCTCCAACCGCCGACCTTCGACCTCTACCCGAACCCCACCACCGGGATTCTCAATGTTGAATTTCGAAATGTGAATTATGAAAGTGACGCCACCCTCCAGCTCCTCGACCTCGAAGGCCGCCTCCTGCAGGAATTCACAATTCACAATTCACAATTCACAATTGATATCACCCCGCTGCCCGCGGGCACCTACCTCCTCCGCGCCGCCGGCGCCACCCGCCGCGTGGTGAAAAAATAGCCCATCCCAGTCTCCCTCCCTCCCCTGCCCGACCCTTGCCCTAGAGAGGCAGAACCAAGGCAGAACCCACCCCCTCTTCACTACTGATAATCAGCCATTTGAAAACATGCAAAATCGGGCCGATTTCCGAAAAATGGCCCGATTTTTGTTGTTTTTGTATATGGTTGATTGCTAGTCTGTTGTGTCGTGGTGATTGGCGTAGTTGCGCCAGCGCTCTATGCAAGCGGACATGTCCTCAGGCAGTTGGCTCTCGAAGTGCATGTGCGCGCCCGTGGCGGGGTGTTCGAAGCCCAGCACGCGGGCGTGCAGCGCCTGGCGCGGCAGCACGCTGAAGCAGTTCTCCACAAACTGGCGGTAGCGGGTGAAGGTGGTGCCTTTCACGATGGTGTCGCCCCCGTAGGCCGCGTCGTTGAACAGCGGGTGGCCGATGTGTCGCATGTGGGCGCGTATCTGGTGGGTGCGGCCGGTCTCCAGCTGGCATTCCACCAAGGTGACGTAGCCGAAGCGCTCCAGCACCCGCCAGTGGGTCACCGCGTGCTTGCCCTTTTGCATCTCTTCGGGCACCCCTTCCTCGTGGGGGTAGACGCACACGATGCGCCGGTCCTGTTGCGAGCGGCCCAGGTTGCCGGTGATGGTGCCGCTCTCGCCCTCCATGTCGCCCCACACCAGGGCGTTGTACTTGCGCTCGATGGTGTGGTAGTAGAACTGGCGTGCCAGCACGGCCTGCGCCTCCTCGTTCTTGGCCACCAGCAGCAGGCCGGAGGTGTCCTTGTCGATGCGGTGCACCAGGTAAGGCACCGCGCGCACGCCGCCGCGGGTGGTGCGGTCCTGGCAGTAGTGGAGCAGTCCGTTGAGCAGGGTGCCGGAGTAGTTGCCCACCCCCGGGTGCACCACCAGCCCCGGATGCTTGTCCACCACGATGACCTCCTCATCCTCGTACACCACTTTGAAGTCGATTTTCTCCGGCAGCAGCTCGAAGTTGTGCGGCGGCTCCGGCAGCAGCACACTGATCACGTCCAGCGGCTTGACGCGGTAGTTGGCTTTCACCGGCAGCTCATTCACGCGGATGCAGCCGGCTTTGGCCGCCATCTGCACCTTGTTGCGCGACACGCCCATCAGGTGGGTCTGGAGGTATTTGTCGATGCGCAGCATCTCCTGCCCGCGGTCCACGATGATGCGGTGGTGTTCGTATAGCTCTTGTTGTTCTTCAGGTTCTTCGGCCATGGGTCAGTGTGTTACGATGAATTTGCAGGTCCATGCCTGACGGCCGTCCCGCGTGGTGGCACGCAGCAGGTAGAGCCCGCCGGGCAACGCCTCGGTGTTCACCTCCGAAGCGCCTTGGCAGGCATAGGTGCGGCGCCCCTGCCGGTCGTAGATTTCTATGGTGGATCCCTCGGGCAGGCCGTCGACGTGCAGATAATTGGAGACGGGATTGGGGTAGACCCTCATCTGCGTGGCGGCAATGTCGTCGATCCCCACCGCGCCGCTGGCGCCGAAGCCCGGGCGCAGCATCAGCGAGCCGCTCAGAATGCTCTGCTGCCACTCCGTGCCGGTGAGGTACCAGATGCGGTCGGCCGTGTTCATACTGCGGTCGAACCCCAGGTTGATAAAGTAGTTGTTCTCCTGCTCGAAGCCCACAAAGATGGTGTCGCTCACCACCACCCCCTCGTCGAGCACATAGCGGTGGAAGCGGTCGAGCCCCCCGGCCTCCGGATAGCGGCGCTCGCTGTCTCGGTAGAGCACCTCGCCGGGGAGCCCCCCTTCGGCGCGCCACACCGTCAGGCGGAAGGGCACCTGCTCGTTCTCGCCCTGATGGGTGCGGTTGAAATGCAGGTCGATGGCCGTCAGCGTGTCCTCCTCGTTGAGGTCGAAGCGGTAGGCCAGGTAGAGGCGGCTGGCGGTCGAGGTGAGGCCGTAGCCGTTTTCGGCCGTGCCGTCGTCGTAGGCATAGTGGTTGGCGAAGCGCTGTGTGTAGCGCACGGTGTCGTTCTGTGGCCGCTCGTCCTGGGCATTCCCCTCGCGCACAGTGTGGATGATGGTGTAGGTGGTCGCCTGCCGCATGGCAGGGAAGCTGTAGCCGACTGCAGGCGAAGCATGTCCGGCCTCGGTTTGGTAACTCTCGGCGGGCAGGAAGGGGGGCGCGTTCTCGTAGCCGCCGTCGTAGCGGTGCACCGTGTCGCCCCGCTCGCCGACCACAGCGTAGCCATAGTGCGTGGCCAAAGGCGACGAGTAGAGGTTGCCGATGGTCATCTGCAGTGCCGCTGCCATCTCGCCCGGGCGGTACTGGCGCGCCGGCATCTCGCGGTAGTGCTTCAGCAGCGAGGGCGCTGGCGATACGAAGGCCACATCCCTGAACTCCGGCTCGCCCCGTGTGCTGCGTCCCTGCGCAAGGTAGACGTAGTCCAGATGCCACATGTCGCAGTTGCCCTTCAGCCCCGGTTTGCTCGTGGGTTCGAGGCTGGCATAGTTGCGGAAGCGGAAGCGGAAGGTGCTGTCCATGTAGGCGGCGTCGCGGATGGCGACGGCAACGTATTGCCACCGTCTGCCGGTGCGTGCCTTGAGGGTGTCCACGCTGGTTCCGCCGGTGCTCCACACGGAGACCCACGCGCTGTCCTGCTGTCGGTAGAATTCCAGCACGAGGCTGTCCTGCGCATCGGGCGTCTCGCCCGTGCGTTCCCACAGGTTGCCTTCGCCGCCGCCGGGGAGGTAGTAGAAGCTCAGCACCAGCGAGTCGGCAGGGCGCATCCCGTCGAGGCGCAGCGGTGCCGACTCCAGTGTGTCGGCGCCGAAGAGCGAGGTGCCGGCCGTGGGGTAGAGGTTGCCGGTGGCGTCGATGGCGTCGAGGGTGGCCACGCCGATGGTGGGCGGCAGCAGGCGGTCGCCGTTGGCAGTGGTGGCGCCGTGCGAGGCCCAAAGGGTGGTGTTCAGGGTGCCGCCGCCGGTGGCGAAGTCGTCAAAGAATGGCAGCTGCACCGCCCGCAGGGAGGATTTGGTCGCCGGCAGCACGGGGCCGCTCTTCAAGGGCAGCAGCACCTCCTGCGCCGCCGACACCAGGGGCAGCAGCGCAAGCGCCAGCCACACTATCTGCTTCTTCACCATGCCCAATCGTCCTGTGCTTCAATCTGTTCGGGGGTGGGGCGCCCGTCGTCGATCAAGTTGGGGTCGACGGCGATAATCTTGCTCGAGTCGACCTTGAATTCGGTAATCATGCGGTTCACCTCCTGCTCGTCGGCATCGGTGTACCAGAGTTCCACTTCAGTGCCGTAGGGGTATTTGCTTACGCCCGTGTAGTCGGGTTCCTGGCGATAGACGACGGCCTTGGCCTTGTCTTTGACGCCGCTGAAATGTTCCTTGCCCACGTTGAGCGACACGGAGAGGATGTCGCGCCGCGCCTTGTCGGCCGTCTTGCCGATGACGAAGGGAACCACGTTGGCCCCCGTGCCGTCGCCGAGGCCGACGGTGAGGTCCACCACCGAGCCGCTCTCCACCGGCTGGCCGGCGTAGAGGGCTTTGCCGCGGCAGCTTTGGTCGATGACGCTGTTCTTGTAGGGGTCTTCCACAAACTTCAGCCGTCCCACCGTGAGTCCCACGCCGTAGAGTTCGGACACGGCCTGGCGCACCGACAGGCCGGCCAGCTCGGGCAGCACGGCGTCGTCGGCCGTGTAGGCGGTGACGCTCACGTAGACCTTGCGACCGCGTTTCACCAGCGAGCCGCCCTTGGGGTCCTGCGTCAGGATGAGGCCGCCCTCGGTGCCGTGGCGGTAGATGGAGTCCTGGATGACGTAGTTGAGGCCGATTTCGTCGGCCATCGTCACCTGGCTGATATTCTGCCCCACCACGTCGGGCAGCTCGTATTCCTCGCCCTGGCGGGCATAGATGCGGATGAAGAGGAACACCAGCACCACAATCACCAGCGAGATGCCCAGCATCACCAGCAGGTGCAGCACCCAGGGAAATCGTTTGAAGAAAGGTTCTTTACTCATAACTCTTGGCTCTTAACTCTTGTTTTTTCAATCCACCAGCGTGCCGAGCAACGTGGCGGCGGTGCAGGAGTCGACGCGCACACGGCGGTAGGTGCCGGGCTCGGCGTCGCCGCGGTCGAAGACCAGCACTTTGTTCTGGCTGTTGCGGCCGAAGAGGCGCTCCTTGCTGCGGTGGCTCTCGCCCTCGACCAGCACCTCGTACTCCCGGCCCACCTCGCGCTGGTTGTTCTCCAGTGCAATCTGCCCCTGCAGGGCGATGATTTCGTTCAGTCGGCGTGTCTTCTCAGCCTCGTCGATGTCGTCCGGCAGGTGCTTGGCGGCGTAGGTGCCTTCGCGTTGCGAGTATTTGAACATGAAGGCGTAGTCGTAGCGCACGCGGCGGAAGAGGTCGAGCGTCTGCCGGTGGTCCTCCTCGGTCTCGGAGCAGAAGCCGGCGATGACGTCGGTCGTGATCGAGCAGTCGGGCATGTAGCGCCGTATGGCGGCCATGCGGTCCAGGTACCACTCGACGGTGTATTTCCTGTTCATCAACTTCAGCATGCGGTTGCTTCCGCTCTGCACCGGCAGGTGGATGCAGCGGCAGATGTTCTCGTGGCGCGCCATCACTTCCAGCAGGCTGTCGCTGAGGTCTTTGGGGTGCGACGTGGCGAAGCGCACGCGCAGCAGCGGACTCACCTCGGCCACCCGTTCCAGCAGCTCCGGAAATCCCACTGCCCACTGCCCACTGCCCACTGCCCACTGATAACTATTCACATTCTGCCCCAGCAGCGTCACCTCGCGGTAGCCGCGCTCGAAGAGGCTGCGCGCCTCGTCGACGATGGTCTGCGGGTCTCGGCTGCGCTCGCGGCCGCGGGTGTAGGGCACCACGCAGTAGGCGCAGTAGTTCTGGCAGCCGCGCATGATGCTGATATAGGCCGAGATACCGTTCGACGCCAGCCGCACAGGCTCGATGTCGTCGTAGGTCTCGGTCGTGCTCAGCTCCACCTCGGCGGCCTTCTGCCCGCGGCGCACCTGGGCCAGGATGTCCGGCAGGCGGCGGTAGGCATCGGGGCCGCAGACGAACGAGAGGTTGTCCTCCTCCTCCATCAGGCGGCTCTGCAGCCGCTCGGCCATGCAGCCGAGGATGCCTATGCGCAGGTTGCGGCGCCGGTTCTGCAGCGCACGCAGCTCGCGCACGCGGTGGCGCACACGCTGCTCGGCGTTGTCTCGGATGGCGCAGGTGTTGATCAGCACAAAGTCGGCCTCCTCCGCGCTCTCGGCCAGCCCGTAGCCTGCCTGCGTGAGGATGGAACCCACCACCTCGCTGTCGGCGAAGTTCATCTGGCAGCCGTAGGTCTCGATATAGACGCGCTCCACTGTTCTCCTCCCTCTATCCTATATCGCGGCAAAAAAACCGGGCTGTTCCAAAGGCCACGAGTGCCCGGCCATGCGGTCGGTGCCCCACTCCGTGCCAGCCACATTCTCGCACCAGCCGTGCGCACCGCTGACCGACATCAGGCCTTGCTCTTTGTCAATGTTTATCACTTTGAATTTCAGCCAGTAGACCACATTCCCCTCCACCCGTTGGGCGCTGACAACATCGCTCTCGTAGGTCCAGTGCATGGATTGACCCTCCACCACGGCCTCGTTTTTTTTCATCAGCTGAATGGCCACTCCGGGCTGGAGGCTGTTCGGGTCGGTGGGATCGAGCACGGTGTAGTACTGCCACCGCCCGAGCAAATCATCCTGCGGAAAGCGCGAGGCGGTGTCCTTCTCGCCGCAGGAAGCCACGCCCAGCAGCATCACCGCCAGCATCGCCCAAAGGATTGTTTTTCTATACTGTTTCATCTCTATTATTGTATTCGTTTAAAAATGCAAAATTACGACTTTTTTCTCATCCCGACAATTTTTTTTTCCGTTGCCATCAAAAAATGTGTATATTTGCAGAAGCAAACCACCATCAACCTAAAACATAATATTATGAAAACCAAACTATTAATCTTTTTCCTCCGTTCCAGTCTCAACGCCATGCTACAGCACCAGATAACCATCACCAATATGAAAAACCCTCTGCTTCTTGCCCTCTCTCTAGTGGCCATCGCGACCTCCCTTTCGGCGCAGACCACACGTCCCGGAGTTGTACTGAACGAAGATTCTTGCTACTTATATGCGACAAATCCATTGCCTACTGTGGGTGGCATCGTGCTTCGCGGCGGTCTTCTATCTATCCTAAGATATAATATAGAATCAAACTTGCACGGTGAAAAAGATTTGTCTGCAAGATATCCCGCAAACGGAGGAACAACCGTATATGGGATTGCCGTCACCTCACCGGACCCATTACTAGGCAACATGTATCTCGACTTATCCGTCATCCATTCGGGTACAATGGTGAATAGGTTGGCCACTGCGTCCAATGGTGACCCATACATAGTGGCTGAGTATAAATATGAAGCATATACACACGATGGGCAGTATGTTGTCGATGGGCAATATGTCGAACAAGTATGTCGTACACATGAGTATTATTTTGACAGACCTATTCATGTCGTAGCGGACAGCTTATATGCAGGGATAAGGGTTGTAACCAGTCAGGCTCCATATGATGAGTATAGGAATTTTGCAATATCAAACATGTGGGCAAAACAAATTTATTACAACATTACCAACATCGTTGACGACACAGTGTTCTCGGTAGTAACGGGAAATTTTGGGAATTTCTTCCCCATCGTCAAACTCCCCTGCCCGCGGCTGGACAAGCCCTACCTCGGAGCCAACGTTGGCGGCATGGCACTCTTCACATGGGACACCACCGGCGGTGCCTCCTACCAGATTGGCATCTCGCAGGGCGACGACTCCTCCTACAGCTTCCTCCACCTCTCCGACACCCTCCGCGACGGCCGCTACACCTACACCGGCTCCCTGCCCGAAGGCTGGTACAACGCGCACCTGCGCCGCAGCTGCACCTACTGCTTCTCCGGCGCCGACACTTCCGTCTGGAGCCGCTGGAGCGAAGGCCGACGCTTCTACTACACCCCCGACCCCGCCGCCATCGACCCCACCGACCTCCAACCTCCGACCTTCGACCTCTACCCGAACCCCACCACCGGCCTCCTCAATGTCGAATTCCGAAATTTGAATTTTGAAAATGGCGCCACCCTCCAGCTCCTCGACCTCGAAGGCCGCCTCCTGCAGGAATTCAAAATCCCCAATTCAAAATCCAAAAATCCAGATTCAAAATTCGAAAACCCAAAATCCAAATTCAAAATTCAAAATTCAAAATTCAAAATTGACATCACCTCGCTGCCCTCCGGCACCTACCTCCTCCGCGCCGCCGGCGCCACCCGCCGCGTGGTGAAAAAATAGTGCCCAGAATAAAAAAAAATATGTAAATTTGCAGCGTGAAACGCATCCTCATAGCACTACTCATCACGCTGGCAACCAGCCAACTGGCATCCTCCCAGGTGGCCACCGACGCCGCCTGTCGCCCGTGGGTGAAGACCGTGCAGCTGCACCCCGAGGGAAGCCCCATGGAGCCCCCCGTCGTCACCCTTGAGAGCGGCCAGCGCCTGCGGCTGGAGTTCGACCTGCTGCTCGACCAGCCCCTCGACCTCGAGTACTCCCTCCGCCACTGCGACGCACACTGGCGCCCCGACAGCCTCGAAGCCTACGAGTTCATCTCCGGCTTCCACTCCGCTCCCATCACCGCCTACGACTTCTCCTTCACCACCCTCCGACCCTACATCCACTACCGCCACTCGCTCCCCGAGCCCTACTCCGACTTCACCCACTCCGGCAACTACCTCCTCTCCGTCCACCTCGCCGGCCAGCCCGACAGCATCATCCTCACGCGGCGCCTCTGGGTAACCGAACAGTCCGTAGGCCTTGGAGGCACAGTGTCAAGACCTTACGACGCCGTCGACATCGACCGCCGCCAAGAACTCGACGCCCTCGTCGACCCCCGCGGGCAACTCCTCGACCACAGCCACCTCACCCTCGTCGCACAGCAAAACGGCCGCCTCGACAACCAGCGCACCCTCCCCTTCGCCGGCTACGACCGCGGACGCCTCGCCTACCGCCACCGACCGCCGAACATCTTCCTCGCCGGCAACAACTTCCGCTTCTTCGACGCCGCCAACCTCCGCTCCCCCATGTACAACATCATCCGCATCGAAGACTATGGCGGCGAATACTACGCCATCCTCCGCCCCGAACCCGACCGCTCGCGCAGCCACTACATCCTCGAACCCTCACTCAACGGCGGCTTCAAAATCAACGCCTGGGACCGCCAGAACAAAACCCTCGAAGCCGAATACATCTGGATCAACTTCTCCCTCCCCATGGCGCAACCCTTCCTCGACGGCAGCGTCCACATCGTCGGCGCACTGACCGACTGGCGCCTCGACAGCGCCTCGCGCATGGACTACAACCCGCAATACCGCGCCTACACCGCACGCCTCCTCCTCAAACAAGGCTACTACGCCTACCAGCTCCTCTTCCTCCCCTCCGGCGCCACCGAAGCCAACACCGCACGCCTCGAAGGCGACCACCGCGAAGCACCCAACACCTACACCCTCTACCTCTACCAGCGCCACCCCAACGACCGCGCCGACCGCCTCCTGGCCGTCGCCACCGTCGCCGCACCCTGACCCACAAAACACCCATCGACACATGATACAAAAAACCTCCCCCACCCCACAGATAATCTACGGCCTGCGCCCTGTGCTCGAAGCACTTACATCCGGCACCGCCATCGAGCGCGTCTACCTCCAGAAAGGACTCACCGGACAGCTCGCCGCCGACCTCACCGCACGCCTGCGCCAAGCCGAAACACCGGTGCAATACGTCCCCGTCGAAAAACTCAACAAACTCACCCCGGGCAACCACCAAGGCGTCGTGGCCACCATCGCCGCCATCACCTACCGCTCCTTCATCGAACTCGCTGAAAGCGAGCACGCCCCGCGCCTCGCGGTACTCCTCGACCACATCACCGACGTGCGCAACATGGGCGCCATCGCCCGCACAGCCGAATGCACCGGCGCAGGCGCACTCATCGTCCCCGACCGCGGCTCCGCAGCCATCGGCCCCGACGCCATCAAAACCTCCAGCGGCGCACTCCTCCGCCTCCCCGTCTGCCGCGAAAACAACCTCAAAACCCTCCTCAACCTCGCCAAACAATACGGCTACCAGATAGTTGCCGCCACCGAAAAAGGCGCCGTCCACTACCGCCGGGTCGACTTCACCCGCCCCACCCTCCTCATCCTCGGCAACGAAGAAACCGGCGTCAGCCCCGAACTGCTGAAAATGAGCGACCTCCGCGCCAAACTCCCCATCGTCGGCGAAGTCGCCTCCCTCAACGTCAGCGTCGCCGCCGGCGTCTTCCTCTACGAAGCCCTCGAACAGACCCAACCCACCCCCTAGAGAGGCAGAACCAAGGCAGAACCTACCCCCTCCCCAACACTGAAAACCAGCCACTTGCAAAACCACCAAAAACGGCCCCGAAGCCGTTTTTTTTCGTGTTTTTTTCATAAAATTGCAAGATGGTGATAATCAATAACTAACGTCATCAAAAAACACTTTTTAATAAATTTTAAAATAATAAAAAACTACACATCAAAAAAAACTTGTAAATTTGCGCTTGGATTTACTGCCCTCCAAAGGGCAAATTATACCCAAATCCGAACACATAAACAACTGAAAACAAAAAAAATAAAATAAAACACCTATGAAACTCAGAACCCTACTTCCGAGCATCATTTTCCTCATGGGAGCCCTCAGTGCACGAGCGCAAATCACACAAGTGTACTATCAGGGCTTCGAAACAGGCGACAACGTCACCTACAGCGCCGACCAACCCGCGTGCATCAACTACTCCAGCACCATCTTCATGGGCGGAGCACGCGCCCTGAAGCTCGACCAGTCGACCTCCGGCGACGTCACCTTCACCCTCGACACGCTGGACTTCACCCAGAACAATGCCCTGCGCTACATCTCGCTGGAATTCGACCACATCTGCGCCGTCCGCGAAAACAGCAGCAGCGACTTCTACGTTGGCCGCATCTACTACAAGCGCGCCAACCAGAACGACAACCAGTGGACCCAGCTCACCAGCCAGCACTACAACACCACCGACCGCAATGCCAGTTCGGAGTTCCAGATGACAGGTACCTTCAACCGCAACTCCTACAACAACTGGCTCGACAGCAACCCCGACAATGAAGACTGGGTCTACGAGCGCTTCGACCTCAACAACGCCCTGCCCCCAGGCCTGCCCACCAACGAACGCAAACTCATCCTCAAGTTCGTCCTCCGCGCCAAGAACCACAGCCAGAGCATCGGCAGCTGGTACATCGACAACATCAAAATCAACGCCAGCCCCAGCCTGATGATCAAACCCACCATCACTATGTTCAAATACCCCGAGGCGCTGAACTATCCCAGCAGCCGCGGTGCTAAAATCGTACTCGATGCCGCCACCTCTGTCACCGAAGGCATCAATCCCGACTCGGTCTACCTCTACTACCGCATCGGCTCCAACCCCACCCACCATCGCCTCAGCATGACCCCGGTCAGCGGCGTCACCAACCGCTACACCGCCCACATACCCTTCGCAGGCTACGACACCTCGATGTACTTCTACTGCGTGGTACGCGATGCCTCTACCAATGCCAACCAAATCACCTTCCCCGCGGCTGACAATGCCTGGGTGGAATACCGCTGCATCCGCGGCACCGCCCAACCCGGCATCGCCACCGACGGCTTCGCCGGCACCTCCACCTTCAACTTCATCCCCTTCCCCGCTCGCGCCGACCACAAAAGCGAATGGGTCTACGACTCGGCCCTCCTGGCCCAAGCCGGCTACCTGCCAGGCTCCATCACCTCCTTCACCTACACCCTTGGAGCCAACGTCAACGCCAACCTCACCAGGCCAGGCTTCCTCATCAAGATGAAAAACGTGCCTACCAACTACACCGTCGACCTCAGCGCAGCCACCATCCCCTTCACCAGCAGCTACATGCAGACCGTCTACGACGGCGCCTACACCATCAACGCCGCCACCCTCGGCTCCACCCAAACCGTCCAACTTCAAGACACCTTCCGCTACGCCGGCCAAGACATACTCATGCAAATCTCCTACAACGACGTCGTCGACGGCACCTCCACCACCATCCGCATGATCCCCACCGCCGCCAACAAAACCACCATCTGGTACAACGGCGGTGAAGCCATCGAAGGCATCAACGGACGCACCATACCCAATGCCTTCAACACCGAAACCCGCCGTCCGGCCTTTGTCTTCACACAACAAGAGAACCTGCCCTTGCTCTACGACCTCGGTATCAGCGAACTGGTCAATCCCAGCTACGAAACCCCCATGGTCAACCGCCCCGGCAGCATCACCGTACGCCTCAAAAACTTCGGTGCACTCACCGCCAACGCCATCCGTATCAGCTACTCTATTGATAACGGAGCCATCACCGGCCACCACGATTGGAGCGGCACCCTCAACGCCAACCAGACCACCGACGTCACCATCGCCAACAACAACATCTCCCTCGACGCCGGATTCCACACCCTGCGCGTCTGGGTTGAGGACACCTTGCGTGCCGGCACCAACCAGTTCCGCGACCACGAACCCTACAACGACACCGCCTTCTCGCAGTTCGTCGTCTGCGACGGCCCCATGAACGGCCAGCGCAACATCGGTGGCACCAACGCCGACTTCAACAACATCGAGGAATTCCTCTACGCCCTCGGCCGTTGCGGCATCGACGACAGCCTCATCGTCAACCTCGCTCCCGGCAGCTACCCGGGCTTCACCATGCCCCAAGTCAACGGCCTCAGCGAGAGCCACTACATCGTCTTCCGCCCTGCCGGCGGCAACGTTACACTCTACGCTGACAGCACACAGCGAGTAAGCAGCATCGTCAATCTGGAACAAGTGGCTAACATTCGCTTCCGCGACATCAACTTTGTCCGGCGCAATGGCATGCTGACCGACATGATTACCATGGGCGACAACAGCAATAACTGCCACTTCGAGCGATGCACCTTCACCGACAGTGTCAATGTACTGGTAACTGCCATGCGCATCAGCAACCTGATCAACAACGGTGCTGCCGATGGTATGGTAGTCGATGGCTGCACCTTCACCGGTGGATTTATCGGTGTTGCCATACATGGTATCGCCTCCGACATACTGTCGCAAAACAACACTGTGCGGAACAGCGTCTTCTACAACCAAAACAACAATGCCATCAGTGTGCAGAATCAGGTCAACCCCGTGGTGGAGAAGAACGAGCTGTATGACGTAACCACCAACACGAGCTATGTGCTGCTGGTATTCGAGTGCTCTGGCACCACCCGCATCGTGTCCAACAAAATCTACACTTCACACGGTGCTGGCGCACTCGGTGTGAGCAATGTCTCCGGCACCTCGACCACCCCCGCGCTGATTGCCAACAACATGATCGTGAACAACGACGATGGCAACGCCAACCAGATGACCGCCCCGCTGAATGTCATCCAGGCCACATGGACCGACGTGGTGTACAACTCGGTGAAGATGACCGCCAACAATCGCAGCAATGCAGCAGCAGTTGTCTTTGGCGGCGGCATACTAAACAATAGCCGTTTTATGAACAATGTGGTGGTGGCGCTGGACAACAACAACTATGCACTTAACTACCAACCTCTCGGTTCGACCACCAATACGCTGGGTCACAACGTGTACTATGCCAATAGCGGTACTCTATGCCGCATGATGGGACAGGCCCACTCCTCGATTGCCAGCTGGCGCACGGCACTGCCCTCCGACAGTACCTCTATTTCTACCAATCCGAACTTCCTGAATGGCTCGCTGGTTGACCTGCGTACCTACAACCGACTGGTGAAGGGTGTGGGTCTGCCGATGGCTTCAGTACCGACCGATATGTTTGACAGTGTGCGAAGCACTACGGCCACCTGCCCGGGTGCCTTCGAGTTTGTGTCGTTGGGTTACGACTTCGAGCCCGAGGCGCTGACTTCGCCCGAATTGGAGACCTGTTACATGCCTTCGAGCGTGGAGCTGGCTGTGCGCCTGCGCAATAGCGGTGTGAACGCTTACACGACAACGGGATTGAACCTCTCCTACAAGGTGAATGACGGCCCAGTCAACACAGTAGCCATCACCAACACAGTGCCTGCCGAGGACACCGTTACTATCTACACGGGGCGGATGCTCAACCTGCCGCCTAACGGCAAGTTGGATGCCACCTACACCATCACCGTGTGGACCAGTTATGCCAACGACCCGAACAGCACCAACGACACGAATGTATTCACGGTGGTGAGCAAGTATCACCCTGCGACCCCGACCGATATCAACCTCACGCCCGACTATGCTACAGCCCTCACGGTGACCCCCACGGCTGGCATTGAGAGCTGGGCAGTCTACGGCAACACCACTGCGCCGCAGCGCAAGTCGACAATTTACTGGTATCGCGATTCGACCGATGCCGCACCGTTCCACGTGGGTCCCACACTGACCACCGACACCCTGCGGACGGATACGGTATTCTACATCCAGCAGCGCCGCAATATGCCCATTGTACGCATCACGCAACTGGAGATTTCGCGCGGCAACAATGCTGTGGGTCTGACGCCCAACATGCCCTACTGGATGGTCAACAACCGCAAGGCGGCCCTTCAGCTGACCAACATCGGCGACGCGACGGCCTACCTCGAAGGGGATACGCTGATGACCGTTTCGGACGAAAACAATCTGAACAATAAGGTCTACACCTTCGGCGATGTGAGGATTGAGCCCGGGCAGTCGCTGGTGGTGCAAATTGTCGCCGGCAACTCTGGCAACCCCGAGGCCACCATCCTCACTGGCAACCTCTTTGGAAACACCAATCTGGCATGGAACAAGAAGATAGCTTTCGTCTACCGCAGTGGCGGCCGGATTGAGGACCTGGTGGCGGTCAACACCACGTCCACGACCGCCAACTGGTCGGCGCTGGGGCAGCCGTCCTACATTTGGAACGGTCCCGGTGTGGCGATTAGCAACAACACCATCAGCGGCATTGTGCGTACAACCTTCAACGGTACGGCTGCCGACTGGCGCCAGGCGAGCAATGCCCTGCCCATGTTCCTGGGTACGACCGACCCTGCCTGGGTGCGGTATACGGACAATGGTTGCGAAGGACGCTTCGGCACGGTGTCCGTCACGCTGGCCAACGCCCCGATCAACGACCTGCACCTCGGCATGCCGATACTGCCCGAGCCGCAGTGCGGTATGGGCGAGGAGGATATTACCGTCACGGTGCACAACTATGGCATCATGCCCGTCAGCGCACTGACGCTCAACTACTGCGCCGGCGGTGACACGGTGAGCGAGACTATCACCACCGGCATCCCCGCCAACGGGGTCATCACCCATACCTTCGCCCAGCAGCTCAACCTGGCCTTCGACCGCGACTCGGTGGTAACCGTCCGCGTGTGGGCCGATGCGCTGCCCGACGACCAGATGCATGGCAATGACACTGCTGTGGCTACGACCCTCTCGCTTTTCACTCCAACTGCGCCCGCGACGCTCCCGGACCGTGTTGTGTACTACTCTGATAGAGACACTATTACGCTGGTTGGTTCTGCCTTGGTTCTGCCTAACTTAGTACCTACTTGGTACAACTATGATATGGAGGTGGTGGACACGGGCTATACGCATATCACCGACCGCCTGTACACCAGTGGCACGATGGGCATGGCCTATATAGCGACCAAGCATCGCGACGGCCGCATCGGCACAGCCAGCGACCCGAGCGGTGACGCCGACCCGAATCCCTATACGACGAAGAACAAGTTTGCCCGCCAGCAGTACATCTATAGCGCCAGCGAGCTGCGCGCCGCCGGCCTCGAGGCGGGTCCAGTCGAGGCTATTCATTTCTACCTCCACACCCTCACGGGCACTTCGCAAACCCTCTACGACTACACTATCGGACTGGGCTTGACCAGCGACACTATTTTCAGCAACGGGAACAACGACTGGCGCGAGACGCAGACCGTCTACAGCACGCCGGCCCTGACCCTCACGTCCGACCAGGCGGGAGGATGGGTGCGCCACGGGTTCAGCACCCCCTATGAGTGGGACGGCGAGAGTTCGCTGGTGGTGGAAGTGTCCTACAACCTGCCAGCAGCCATCAACAATGGGACAAAGACTCACTACTCGACCAAGCCCAACAGTGCGTATTTCAAGCTGCAGAACAGTGCAATCACTACGGGCAGCCGCAACCCCAAGCGCCCGAACATCATGTTCGACACCATAACCTACGGCTGCGAGGGCCCGATGACGACGTTCAACGTGACGATGACCAACATCCCGCCTGTGGATATGGCGCTCTACTGGCCGAACCACGTGGACACAATCCACTACAATTCCTGCGACAGTATACCCATCTACATCAACGCCCGCAACCAGGGCAGCACCGACCGCAACGGCGCCACCATCTACTACTACCTCGACTCCAACCCCGTCGACAGCCTCGTCATCACCAGCACTATCGCTGCAGGGCAGCTGAGCAACCAGATGCTCTTCAAGAAGGAAATCGGTCCCGGTCGCCACAAGGTGAAAGCCATCGTCCACGTGCCGGGCGACATGACGTCGAGCAACGACACCATTGAGCGCACGTTCATTGTCCACTTCTGCCGCGGCACCTACACCATCGCACAGACGGACGGCGACTTTGCCTCCTTCGGCGAAGCCATCGACTCGCTTAACGTGGCTGGTATCGAAGGCCCCGTGGTGTTCCAAGTGGAGGGCGGCACCTACACCGAACAGGTGGTGCTGAACAATGTGCAGGGTTCGAACGACACCAATACCATTAGCTTCGTCGGCACAGGCAACGATGTGCTCCTGACCGCAGCCACCACCCAGAGTGCCAACTACGTCATGCAGCTTGACAGTGCCTCCAACGTAATCCTCTCGAACTTCCGTATTGAGGCACGACCCACGGCCACCGGCGCAGCCGGCAACCACGCATACGCTCTTGTCGTTGGCAACGGTCAAAACATCACCATCGACAGTATGACCTTCCGCGTGAAAGGCTCACTCTACGCCGCCACAGCCTCTTGCATCCTCCTCAATAGCAACCTCACCAACCTCAACATCACCAACAGCGTCATCGACAGTGGCTATTACTCAATCAAGAGTGCCGGCACAGGCTACAACAATCTCAACATCTCCCACAACAAGATCCGCAACTTCCAGTCGCAAGGCGTCAACTTGCGCAATGTGACCGACCTCAGCATCAAGGCCAACCGCATCACGACCGGGGCCACGGCCAACAACCGCGACATGACGGGCCTCTACCTGGCCCAATCGAGCGGCACCATCGAGGTGAGCAAGAACCATATCTACATGCTCGACAACTTCTCCGGCTACAAGCGTGGCATACAGCTCCACGGCATCGCTACCACCACTACCAACCAGGGTCTCGTTGCCAACAACATGATTGGCACCAACAGCACCTTCGCCAACAACAAGATTTCGGCCGGCATCTGGATTGACAGTTCGAGCAGCAACCTCAGCATCCTCTTCAACACGGTGCGCGTGAACAACAACGCCACGGGGACCTCGTCCGACAAGTCGTACGGCCTCTTCACCAGCGCCACCGTGAGCGGCATCCAGGTGATGAACAACCTGCTCTCCAACTTCGGTTTAGGCTATGCCTACTACGTCTCCGAACTCAACACCGTGACGCTCTCCAACTACAACGGCTACTACACCACCGGCAACTGCCCCTTCCGCTGGAAGAACGACATTGCCTCGCTCTCGGCCCTGCAGACCGCTAGCGGAGGCGACGGCAACTCGGTGGTCGACGAGCCCTATTTCCGCGACGACGACGACCTCCACCTGCTGATGACCAACTTCGTGGCCAAAGCCCAACCCAACGACCGCATCACTGAGGACATTGACGGCAAGATGCGCCCCATCATCCCCGTGCCCACCATCGGTGCCCACGAGATGGAAATCAAGACCCACGATATGGCCGTCGTGCGCATCACCTCGCCCACCATGCCAGCCAACATCAACGCTTTCAGCGCCACCAACATGCCGCCCAACGTCGAAAGCGACGACGTCACGGTGACCGCGCAATTCTACAACAATGGTCAGTCAACCGAAAACAACGTGCAGTGGTACGCCTACATCGAGGGCCACGAAGCCGAAACCACCACCCCGATGCAATCGCTCGGCACCGTGCAGCCCGGACAAATGAAGACCGCCACGGTCGCCATGCCCACCGTGCTAGGCATTGTTGACACCGCACGCGTACACGTCGTGGTCGTCATCCCCGTCGACAGTGTCGAGGACAACAACAATGTGGGCAAGAACTTCTACCTTGCCCCCGCCTACAACTTCGAAGCCACTCAAGTAACAGTCTCCGCCACCACACCTTCCAACTGCTACCGCCATAACACCATCGTCAGCATCAAGCTGACCAACAAGGGTTTCAAGACCATTCCCGAAGGCACTTCGGTAGGCATCAACTATCTGGCCACTCTCAACACCTCCAACGTCACCGTCTCCACCCTGCCCGCCTCCGCCAGCGAGACGATCACACTGGGGCAAGACCTCTACATCGGCAACAACACGGTCGTCGATTTCGCCACTCCCGCCAACCTCTACCCGACGGGCAACTACACCGACATATCGGTGGCGCTGCGCGCCTGGTGTAGCAACGCGCTGGATGTGGTGCCGACCAACGACACGACACCCTCGCTGACCGTTCAGTCCTACTACACCCCCGCCGCACCCATCGGCTACGACACCACAATTAACTACGGCACTTGGGGTACCGTGCGCGCCTCGCAGGAGAACGGGCTGGCGATCCGCTGGTATCGCGACTCCACCGCCACCCCGTTCTATCAGCCCTCGAACTATGCCGCCTCCTGCCTCTGGAGCAACACGCCACAGTACTTCGACGACTCGGTCTACTACCTCACCTGCCGCACCAACCGCCAGTGCCAGAGTCCCTTCTCCGAAGTGTGGGTGCACCTCGACCGTTCAGAACTCAACGACATCGCCTTCGAGCAGGTGCTTGCACCGCTCGGAAGCCGTGTTTACATGGAGAACGACACCGTGCGCGTGAAAATCAGCAACTACGGCAGCAACACCCAGAGCAACATTCCCATCACCTATCAGCTCAAGCGCGGCAACAACGTCATCCAAGAAGTAACCGAGGTGTGCCCCGCCACCCTGACTTCCACCCAGTCCACGGTCTACACCTTCAACGAGCTGCTCAACATCCCCACTCCCACCCAGCCACAGAACTACTCGCTCACCATCTGGACCGACCTGCCCACCGACGGAGTGCGCCGCAACGACACCATCCGCACCCCGTACACCTTCCGCTCGCTGCCCGAAGGCAACTACGATGCCACCAAATCCGACAATCCCACCTTCGACATCACGCGCGTATCCTATGATGAAATCGATATCGATCTGCCCGCCATGGGTCGTGCCAGAACCATCCTCGGGACCTACAACAATCCCGAATACCCTGTGCTCCACACCACCCGCGGTGCAGGCGACACGCTGATAGTAGGCATCTCATCCCTCGACCCCACAGCGCAGAACTTCCGCTACCGCACATGGGCCATGATTGACTTCGACCGCAGCGGCACGTTCTCCACCGACGAGGTAGTGGTGAACGGCGAACTGCTCTGGAGCAACGAACTGCTGAAATCCTACGTCGCCATCCCCGAATCAGCCTCCTACGGCTATATGCGCATGCGTATCGTGGCGGCCTCCAACACCGACTACGACGGCACCTCTGTACCCACCTCGGGCATCGCATCCGGCAAGGACGGCCACGTCATGGACTTCCTACTCTTTGTCAACGAAACAGTCAGCGAGACCGATCTGGCCATCACCCAGATTCTCTCCCCGCGCGACTACCTCATCCGCAACGACCGCCCCGTCAGCATTAGCTTCCGCATCGTCAACAAAGGCTCCAGCCCTCTGACTAGCCCCGAGATATCCTACAGTTTTGCTGGCGACACCGTCGACACCACCGCCACCGGAAGCGTTCGCTTCGCCGGTACCCTCCAACCCGGACGCAGCGGCGACCTCACCCTCCCGGCTCACCACTTCCCGCTCGGCACCTCCACCCTTACCCTCTGGCACAATACCAATGGCGACACCTTGCGTGCCAACGACACCCTGCGCCACGAGTACCACCGCTTCCACACTGTCGAACTCACCGTCGACGATAACTTCGACTTCGAGAACATTTGGTACGCTCCGACGGGCTATAACAACTTCTCTCGCAACTACTGGCAGCGCGGCATACCCAACAAGATACGTCTCAACGCAGCCAACTCCGAGCCCAATGCCTGGGTGACCGACCTCAACGCCTCGATTGCCTCTGGCCGCCGCGGCAATGCAAGCTATCTCTACAGCCCGATTATCGACATTTCGCAGGTGCGCCCCGACACCATCTCGTTCTACCTGCGCCGCAACCTGACGGGTGCCAGCTCGCTCCACCTCGAATTCCTCAACTTTGAGAACCGCTGGGTCAAAGCCGACCACGACTCGGCCACCAACTGGTACACCGACTCCGAGAACCGCGTCTTCAACGGCAGCACCCCCACCAACGCTCCACAGCCCTACACCCGCTACTGGCTCTCCTCGTCGACTATCAGCGGCGACTTCCAGGAGAAACTCCAGTTCCGCTTCGTCTACATCACCCCGATAAGCGAGTCGGCCAACGCCTCCTTCGGTGAGGGTTGCGCCATCGACGACTTCCGCCTCGGTCGCGCACCGAGGGCTGAGGATGTGGGTGTGATTGAAATCGTGGAGCCCACCATCACCCAGTACGGCCGCACCTACTATCCTCGCGTAGTGGTAAAGAACTTCGGTCTGGACACCGCACGCACATTCTCCCTGGGCTACACCACCTACGGTTCCTTCCTCTCGAGAGAGTGCGCCGTAACGTGCAACATAGCCCCCGGCGCCACCGACACCCTGACCCATACGGCTCCGTTCGTGGTGACCAGCGACTTCCCCGAAGAATTCGACCTCACGGTGTTCACCCAGTGGTCGCTCGACATTTACCGCGACAACGACACCATCACCAAACACTTCGCCCTCTCGCCGCTCGACGACGACATCAGCGCCCATGAATTACTGTATCCGCTCGATAAAGTCATCGCAGGTGACACCTCGCTGGAAGTTACACTCCGCATCCGCAACTTCGGCAACAACCCCATCTCGCACGCCACGGCGAGCTACCTGGTGAACGACGACAACCGTGTGGACGAGACTATCGATTTCAACGATTACCTGGGTCGCCCGCTCGAACCGCTGGAATACTTCAACTACACCTTCCGCCAGAAACTGTTCGCCCCGATGGGTCTGATGAAGATTACGGCCTTCATCAAGAGCGAGCAGAACGAATACATCTACAACGACACCGTGGTGAAGCGCGTGCGCGGTATCTCGTCGGTGCTCGACCTGGCTGCTGCGGCAGTGATTGTCGACACCTCGGACTTCAACAATGTGCTCATCCAGCTGAAGATCGAGAACCGCGGTTCGCTGGGCGTCAACGGCTTCGAGGTGGGCTTCATCCTCGATGACGACACCAACACCAAGGTCACCGAGACCTATAGCCGCGAGAACCCCATCCCCGGCCTCAGCACCGCCTACCATATGTTCAACGTGCACCTACCCCAGCGCGCCATGGGCTACCCCAACGTGAAAGGCTTCGTCCACGTTAGCGGCGGCGACAACGACCCGAGCAACGACAGCACGAAGACACTCGAGACCCTCTACACCGACCTCGAAGCCACGATGATTCAGGTCGAGGAGACCGGTGGACCCACCTGCAAAGTGCGCCTACAGGTGACCAACGTAGGCAACCTCACTATCGTCAACCGCACCATCGACCCGAAGGTAACCGTCAACGGCACAGCCGTGGGACAGTCCGTAACCCGCTACCTGCGCCCAGGCGACACCACTCATATCGAGTTCCCGCTCCGCGTGGCCAAGAGCCCCACCCGCACCTACAACGGCGAAGCCGATATACGCTTTGCCGACAAGAACCTGGCCAACAACAAGACCACCCGTCTGCAGGTGCTGAATCACTTCGAGGGCGTGCCCGTGGTGCTGGAGAACCAGCTGGAACTCGAGCAGAACTACCCGAACCCCTTCACCGGCCAGACCACTATCCCCTTCGTGCTGCCCAACGCAGCCAAGGTGCGCTTCTTCATTATCGATGCCATGGGCCACATGGTCAACAGCTTCGAACAGCACTTCGATGCAGGACGCCAGACGCTGACGCTCGACATGAGCCAGTACTCCACCGGTGTCTACTTCTACGGCATCGAGGTGGACGGCCAGCGCCGCATGAAGAAGATGATCATGCGCTGACGATGATGCTGGAGAGGTTCAAAAACCACAGTGCACAGCAGCACCTTCTGCCCGAGGGGCGGGAGGTGCTGCTGGCCGTTAGCGGCGGGCGCGACTCGGTGGCGATGGCCGACCTCTGCCACCGCGCGGGGGTGAAATTCGCCATTGCGCACTGCAATTTCGGCCTGCGGCCGGGCGACTGCGACAGGGACGAGGCCTTCGTGCGCGGGCTGGCCGGGCGCTACGGGGCCGAGATGCACACCGAGCGCTACGACACCCGTGCCTATGCCGCCGCCCACGGCCAGGGCATCGAGGAGGCGGCGCGCGAGCTGCGCTACGCCTTTTTCGCGCGCCTGTGCCGCGAGCGGGGCTATGCCTGCGTGGCCACGGCGCACCACCGCGACGACGCCGTCGAGACCTTCTTCCTCAACCTCTTCCGCGGCACGGGGCTGGAGGGGCTGCGGGGCATACCCCTTCACTCAAAATTCAACATTCAAAATTCTGAATTGCACGTGGTGCGCCCGATGCTGTGCTTCAGCCGCGGGGAGATCGACGCCTATGTGGCCGAGCGCGACCTGGCGTATGTGGAGGACCACACGAACAGCCAACCCGTGGCGCAGCGCAACCGCATACGGCTGCAGCTGATGCCGCTGCTGCGGGAGCTCTACCCCGGCGTCGACGCCACGATGGAGCAGAACCTGCGGCGGCTGGAGGAGACGGCGGAGGTGTACCGCAGCCATGTCGATGCCATGCGCAGCCGGCTGCTGCAGCCCTACGCGTCGGTCCTTCCCTACCCGCACCCGCCGCTGACGGGTGTGCGCGTGGAGGAGCTGCTGGCGCTGGCGCCGAGGCGGACGATGATGTTCGAGCTGCTGCGGGGCTACGGGGTGAACGCCGCCATGGTCGACGAGCTGATCAAGGCCCTGCCGACCGAGGGCGGGCAGCTGTTCCACACGTCGACCCACAGCCTTACGCTGCACCGCGGCCACCTGATCATAGCGCCACGCGAGGCGGCGCGACAGCCGCGGGTGGAGAGCGCCGAGGCGGCGCTGCCCGTGCGGTGGGACCGCTCGGGAAGGGAGATCTATGTGGACGGCGACCGAGTGAGGCTACCCCTGCGGATGCGCTCGTGGGAGTCGGGCGACCGCTTCCGCCCCTTCGGGATGGAGGGGAGCCGCCTGGTGAGCGATTTCCTCAGCGGCCTGGGGTTGAGCCGGCTGGAGCGGCAGTGGGTGTGGGTGATGGAGGACGGCGGGGGGAGCATCGTATGGGTGGTGGGCCTGAGGGCCGACGAGCGGACACGCATCACAGACATCACAAAAAAAATACTGCAACTGACCCTCCTCCCCACCCATAATTGACCAGTTCACCAGCCAGACGGCAGGGGAACGGTAGGGACTCCCTAGGGGTTCTCTAGGGGAATACATAGGCCCTCTCCCATTATTTCCCATCGATGGGAAATAATGGTTACTTTTTTTGCACCCACCCAACGTATGACACGTATTGGCATACACATTGCCTATTTTTGCAACAAGAATCAAGAAAGAAAATCATTATGGAAACTGAAAGCAAAAAACAGAGTAGGAGCAAGTTGGACTTGCTTACGGCAGTAGAAAACATCGTAGATCTGTCGAAAGATTCTCAGCTGTCGCCGGAGTTCTATCGTAAGGCAAGTCGTTATATAAAACATATTTCCACGCGCCTTGATCTTACGAAAGAGCAGAGCGTGATGTTGGCTTTGTTCATCGACCAAAGCGACGACTGCAATATCTATGCAAGCGACATCGTTAAGGCAACAGGTTGCCGTACTACACGTGTTATCCGCTATACCAACGACATAGACGTTCTGGTCAATCGTGGGCTGATTATCAGAAAACGGAATACCGATAGAGTTTCCTACCGTGTTCCTCTGGAGGTGGTTGATGCCTTTAAAGTTGATGAAGTATTTGCCCCTAGAAAAATGTCTGGGCTGACATGCCGAGAGCTGTTTAATGAACTTGCCATAATAGTCGACATGGTTGATGACGATGAAATGGACTACAAATCTGCACGTGAACGGTTTGTCATGTTGCTTGAAAGTAACCAACATTTATTATTTGTTCAGGCATTGAAAAAATACTATCCATATAGATATATGCACAACGACCTGATACTGCTGATGATGTTCTGCCATCTGTTCGTAAACAAAAACGACGATATGGTTGGTTTTCATGATATTGATTGTATGTTCAGCAAAAGCGAGATGCGTAGTATCAAATTGGAACTGGAAAGAGGAGAGAACGAATTACAAATAATGAAACTTTTGGAATTCAACAACAGCGACGGCATGGGCGACCGCAACTATTTCCGTCTCACAATGAAGGCCAAGCGTGAACTGCTCGACGAGCTGCAGCTTGCATCATTGGAAGCCTCCAAGTCGCTTCGCAATATGCTTAAGGCTACCGACATCAAACCTCGCACGCTTTTCTATTCAAAGGAAATAACCCACAGCATCGACGAGCTGGCTGGCCTGCTTGACGAGAGGAACTACAGCGACATCCATACCCGTCTGCAGGAGCAGGGGTTCCGTTGCGGATTCACCTGTCTCTTCTACGGTGCACCTGGCACTGGAAAGACCGAGACGGTGATGCAGTTGGCGCGCCGCACGGGACGCGACATCATGCAGGTCAACATCGCCGAGATGAAGAGCTGCTGGGTGGGAGAGAGCGAGAAGAACATCAAGGCGCTATTCGACACCTACCGCCAGCGTGTCGGCGAAAGCAGCATCGCTCCCATACTGCTGTTCAACGAGGCAGATGCCATCATAGGCAGGCGTCAGGAGGGCGCCGAGCGGGCGGTGGACAAGATGGAGAATTCCTTGCAGAATATCATCCTGCAAGAGATGGAAACCCTCGACGGCATTCTCATCGCCACCACCAACCTCGCGCAGAACATGGACAAAGCCTTCGAGCGCCGCTTTCTCTACAAGATACGTTTCGACAAGCCCACCGTCGAAGCGCGCACCGCCATCTGGAAAGAAATGCTGCCCACGCTTGACATTACAGATGCGGAGAAACTGGCCGAGCGTTACGACTTCAGCGGCGGCCAGATAGAGAACATCGCCCGCCACTACGCCATCGACGCCATCCTGCACGGCAACACCGTCCCCACCGCCGAGAATCTGGCCTCGCATTGCGACTCGGAGTGTATTAGCAACACCTCAACCAAACGAATAGGATTCAACTTTTGATGGGCTATATCTGCTTGATGAACCGGAGAAAACCTCCGATAATCCCTCAATGCAATAAAGAGGTACAGATAACGTTATTTCAAGCATGGAGAACATCAACGACAAGATAATCATCTATCAGACTGCAGATGGTGCGACCAATCTGGAGGTGAAAATGGACAAGGATACCGTCTGGCTGTCGCAGGCACAGATGGCTGAATTGTTCCAAAAGGACAGAACGGTGATTGGCAGGCATATAAACAACGTTTTTAAAGAGGGTGAATTGGACAAAAAAGTGGTATGTGCAAATTTTGCACATACCACTCAACATGGAGCAATTAGAGGGAAAGAACAGACCCAGATGTTGACGTTGTACAACCTCGATGTCATTATCTCCGTCGGCTACCGAGTGAAAAGTCAGCGTGGTACGCAGTTCCGCCAATGGGCTAACAAGGTCTTAAAGGACTATCTTGTCAAGGGCTATGCCGTCAACGAGCGCATCCGCAAGGAGCAGATTGGCGAGTTGCGGCAGCTGGTGGGTATGCTGGGACGGACGATACAGAACCAGCCGTTACTCTCGACCGACGAGACCCATGCGCTCTTCAACGTGGTAACCGACGCATCCTCTACCGCGAGGATGGCAGCAAGCGCATCGCCGACAACACCCTTGTGGCCCTCACGCTGATGATTGCCGAAAGCCGCCCAGAGGAGAAGGAGGTGATGGTAAAGGTGGTGGTCAACCTAATCAACAAGAACAACCCATGACAACGCTGAAGAAGTACATCTGGCTGGTGGAGACCCTGATGCGGGCTGGCGACACCGGCCTCACGCTCAACCAGATTTCCGACGCCTATCAGCACGACGACGAGGTAAGCAACAGCGAGAAATACATCGGGCGCACCTTCCACCGCCACCGCAAGGAGGTGAAGGAGATTTTCGGCATCGAGATAGAATGCGGAGCTGACTGGCGCTACCACATAGCCGACAACGGCGACAACGACTATTTCCGCCGCTGGCTTATGGACTCCATCGCCGTGAACCGCATTGTCAGCGACAGCAGGGACACGGCCAAATATATAAGCATCGAAAGTGCCAACACGGAGCACCTCCCGGCTGTACTGCAGGCACTGAAGGAGCAGCACCTGGTGGAGTTCGACTACGAACCCTATTGGGCCGACACGGCCACCCACTATTTCAACTTCCAGCCCCACGCCGTCAAGATGTACGAGCGGCGGTGGTATCTCATAGGCCGGTTCAAGACTGATATGCCGCACATCATCTTGGCCCTCGACCGGGTCAGCAACCTTGAAATCAAGGAGGAGACCTTCCGCCGCGACTCCGGCTTTAACCTTGAAGAGATGTTCGACGGGGTGTTCGGCATCACCATAGGCGACGGTGAGGTGGAGAGCATCTGGCTGAAAGTGGATGCACGCCAGGCCAACTACCTTCGTTCCCTGCCCCTGCACCGCTCCCAAATGGAGCTGCGCAGAAACGACGAATACTCCATCTTTGCCTTGCGGGTGCGCCCGACTTACGACCTACGCCAGCAAATCCTCTCCCTCGGCAGCACCGCCGAGGTGCTGAAGCCGGAGACGCTCCGCGACGAGATGCGCGAAGAGGCCCAAAAGATGGTAGCGAAATATCAAGAAAACGACCTATTCCCCAGCCAGACGGCAGGGGAACGGTAGGGACTCTCTAGGGATCCCCTAGGGGAATACATAGGCCCTTTCCCATTATTTCCCATCGATGGGAAATAATGGTTACTTTTTTTGCACCCACCCAACATATGACACGTATTGGCATACACATTGCCTATTTTTGCAACCGGAATCAAGAAAGGAAAATCTGCAGAAAAAACACACCTAAAGAAATATTGTTTGGGAAATATGTTAAAAAACGCATCGGTATCAAAAAAATGTGTATCTTTGCATCGTGAATAATGCAATGAAAAAAAAATATGCCACGACTAATCAATTATGGTAAAGTGATGCACAAAGTCTCTGCAAAAAGTGTCGAGTATTCCACCAGCGGCGGTCGTTCTTGGAAGACGCGCTACAGTGGTTCATCCTGCGGAACAATCCTCAACCTTCTGCATTAAGGCATCGAGTTGCTAGCCGTCACAACGAAAGGCATTTACTATTGTATTCCTGCAAAAAAATAGAGATGCCTTGCGTATAAACAATTACACATTAATAAAACACCCAAAAACAAATCATGGAAGAGAATGCTCCAATCACTAACACAGAGTCAATACCCAAAATTACGGCCGAGATTAAGTCCGTCGGGAGTGTATTGTCTATACGAGAGCTTAGAATCCCTGAATATCAACGTCCATATAGGTGGAGTGAGAGAAATGTGCGACAACTTCTTGAAGATGTACTTGAATGCAAAAATGCTGGAAAAAGCAACTATAGGATTGGCAGTGTAATATTGTATCAGAACACTGAAAAAAAAACTCTCGATATCGTAGATGGACAACAAAGGCTTACAACTCTATTCATCTTAAAAAAGGTATGTAGTAGATGTAGCGACCAAGAAGGATTGAAATACAATCACAATGATTCCTTTGAAAACATCAAAAATAATTACTTGTTTATTCGTTCATGGATAGATGAAAATTGCAAAGAAAGCGAAACAGATTATTACAAATATATAACAGATTGTTGTGATTTCGTGATGATTACGGTATCTGATTTATCAGAAGCATTCCAGATGTTTGATTCTCAAAATGGAAGAGGAAAAGAGCTTGAGGCCTATAATTTGTTGAAAGCATATCATATTCGGGCCATGGAGCAAGAAAGCAGAGAGGATAAAATTAAATGCGACCAACGTTGGGAAGCGTCAACACAATACGATGCGACCCCAAAGATTTTAGATTGCCCCTATATAGATATATTGAAACAATTATTTGATGAACAACTATATAGAAGTCGCATTTGGTCAAAGAACAACAAAGCAGGGGAATTCTCAAAAGAAAAGATGGATGAATTCAAAGGATTCACTATTGACAAAAACCACCCGGCAGTTTTTCCGTATCAAAATCCTCAACTGTTGCAGTATATAACTGCCAAATTCTACAAAAATGTTCTTTCCGGTACAGTTGCAACTCAAAATCGCTTTGTCTGTGGCGATGACGAAAATATCGATCCTTTTGTCAACATCAACCAACATATTGTCAATGGAAGACCTTTTTTCGATTATATTGAGACATATGTGGAGATTTATAAGAGGATGTTTATTGAGATTGGGACATATCAATTGCGGGAATTCAAAGAGTTTTATTATTGTTTCTGCTTGAATTATGGCGATGACAAAGAAAACCGCACTCGAAAAAAAGCATTCATGCCAAAGTATCCTGCATCCAGAGATGGCGACACTTATTTAAGAGAGGTATACAAATCTTTGGTTTTTGTCTTGTTTGATAAATTCGGGGAAATCGGTCTTAATAGATACTATAAAGTGCTTTATAGGTTGATTTATTGTCATCGATTGTCTAAGAGTGCAATAAAATACAGTTTTGTTGAATCATTGCCAAGCAAATACTTTAAAATCATTTCAGAAGCGAAAGACATGGCAGACCTGTCTTCGCTTGAAAGGTTATTGAGAGAGGAATTGGGAAAAGCTGATTTTAAAAATTACAAAAACAAAATAGCTAACGAAAACATACAAAAAATTATAATAGGAGAACAACGATGGAGACGACTAATCTAGGGAAAAGTATTAGAGAAATATTTGATGGTCAATACAAATTTATTGTTCCGCTGTATCAACGTAATTTTGCATGGAGGCAGGAACAAATTGAGCGACTGCTTCAAGATGTTTATGAAGCCTATAAAGAGAACATGTCAGGAAATTACTTTATCGGAAGTCTTGTTGTGTTAAAGCGTTCAAATGGTGATTTCGAAGTAATTGACGGTCAACAAAGATTGACCACGATGTCCCTTATAACCAAAATCATGGGTATTAACGATGACCCTCGACTCTATTACGACTCCCGACCTGAAGTGGAAGATTTCTTTCGGATATTCTACAAATCAGAAAAAGCAGAATGCAACATTGATTATCCACAAACATTTCATTTGAAAAACGCCATTGAGTATATAAAAAAGGCAAAATTAGATGCAAAAGAAAACGATAAGGATATTGATACAGTTGAGAATGATTTCAAAACTTATTTTGCAAACAATGTAATTCTTATCCTTGTAGAAGTACCTCAAGACATCGATGTGGCATCATATTTCGAAATCATGAACAACCGTGGAGAGCAATTGCAAAAACACGAAATTCTGAAATCCTTAATGATGAGTAAATTGAAAGATGCAAACCAACGAACAAAATTCGCTCGGATATGGGATGCTTGCTCGCAAATGGATATTCCAATACAGAAATCTTTCAAATCAGGAGATAAAAACTATTATTTTGGCAATACTTATGATGGTTTTATATTCCCAAAATTAGCAGAATCTCCGGTGCCTTCCAGTGAAATAAAACCTCTAAATGAAGGCCATTTTGACGGCTTTACCATTGAAGAAATCATAGAAAAAGACAAAGATGTTGAAGCTTCTGGAAAAGATCCTATTGATGACGAAGAATACGAATCGGAATCCCAGTATAAATCAATTATTGATTTTCCAAACTTCTTGATGCATGTTTTCAGGTCCATGTTCCCAGATAAAGAAATACCTTTGAATGAGAAATTTTTATTGTCAACATACAAAGAGATAGAAAAAAGCATCGATGAAGAGGCGTGTATAAAGTTCTCAAAGGATTTTATATCAAAACTTTTTTTCTTCCGAACAGTTTTCGATCGATATATTGTGAAAACCACGGACGCACCAAATGCAGAAGACGGGGAGAAATGGGCTTTGATTAAACCTAAAAAAAATGAAAAGAGTTGGGACTACATTAGCACTTTTGAGGATAACTATCAACAAAAACGCACAATAAAAGCATTATCTATGTTGCAGGTTACATTCCGAACTAGAATATATAAAAATTGGCTGTATGAAATATTAAAATGGTTTGATGATAAGAAAACAATAGATGTCTCATATGAAGATTATGTTAAAAAAATAGACGAAATCATATTAAGCAACTATATTAGTTTGAAGTATGAACCATTAGACTCACATATTTCCTTAACCAAAGATAATTCGTATTCCTTAGGAAGAAATACGCCTCATTTTCTATTTAACTTCATTGACTATCTATATTGGGTAGACGATAAGAAAGGTCTTAAGGACTTTGAATTCAAATACTGGAATTCTGTGGAACACCACATGGCTCGAGAATGGGCAGAAAGAAATAATATCGAAGGTAAAGATGATTTTATTGATAATTTGGGGAATCTATGTTTAATTAGCAAAAATGCTAATTCTAGATTAAGCGATAGGGATGTAAAAGAGAAAGTGGAAACTTTTGGGAATGGTAATTTGGGGGCAAATCGACAAATAATGTATAATGAGACAAAAAACGATGACGGGACATACTCTTGGACTAAAGATAAAATAAAAAGTCACTATAATGATCTTCTTTATTTGTTGTCGAAAAGTGCGGATATTTTAAAACACAACTGATTATTGGTAGACCTTACAACCTTGGAATGAACGGCGACATTAACCGTAACTATGAGGCCAGAATCCTCACCGACTACCCAAAGTTGGTAAATGCCGCAGCTAATTTATGGAGGCACTTCAAATGCGGCACACCTTTGTTGTTTTTCTACATCTCGAAAGGAGCGACTAATGTTGCTTTACATTTGAACATAATCAAAGTCCCAGTTTGATTGCTATGGCAGCGCAGGCTTCCGCGTCGGCCAGGGCGTGGTGGTGGTGCTCTAGGTTGTAGCCGCAGGCGGCAGAGACGGTGTGCAACTGGTGGTTCTCGAGGTTGGGGAGCTTGTGGCGCGAGGCCTGCAGGGTGCAGCGGAAGCGATAGTCGGGCCAATCCATCTGATACACCTGCATGACGGCGCGGAGGCAGCCTTCGTCGAACCGCTTGTTGTGCGCCACCAATGGAAGGCCTTCTATCAGCGGAGCCAGCCGCGCCCACACCACGGGGAAGACCTCAGCAGTGTCCGTGTCGTCATGCCCAAGGCCGTGCACCCTCTGGCAGAACCAGCGGTAGTAATTGGGTTCCGGCTTGATGAGGCTGTAGAAGTTATCTGTCATCACTCCATCCCGGACAATGACCACACCCACGCTGCACACGCTGGATTGGCATTCGTTGGCGGTCTCGAAGTCTATGGCTGCGAAGTCTTTCATCTTACATTCTTTAGTTCTTTCAAATTGCAAAAATACAGCCGAGGCTTGTCATTTCCTGTCATAAGGGTGGTTTTATCTGGAGATTCTGTCGCCACAGAAGTCCTTGCGCCTGCATTTGGCACAGTGCGTGCCCTGCCAGACGCTGTCGAGGTGGTCGGCGGCGGCATCGACCAATTGGGGCTCGTCGGTGAGGATTCCGGCCTCGAAGTTGCGGTTGTTGTCGCCTTTCATGCCGATGCCGGCACCGGTGAGGTTGGCGGAGCCGATATAGGCTACCGCGCAGTCGAATATCATTATCTTGAAATGCACTCGCGGACAGAGCTTTCGCTCCAGTTTCGTCCATAGACCAGGATAGTTGTCGAAGTCGGCACGGAAGTTCTCGCCCGGCTCCTTAGCGTGCAGCAGCCGTACCTCGACACCGCGTTTGAGCAGTTTGTCGAGGATGGAGAGGAAGGGCACCACCTTGGCCCCGCTTCCGACATAGAGGTCCTTGAGGTCGGCCGTGCCAATCCAGAGGTCGTGCCTGACCGTCTCGCAGCGCGAGAGGACTTCGGTATAGTGGTCTTTGTCGGCGATGTATTGTATCATGTTATAAACAATGCTTTTTTTGCTTCCGTCGCCCTTACAGGGCTCTGGGTGGGATGGATTCCGTTCCGTGGGCTGGCGCCCACGGCTATTAACCTGCGTCCCCGATGGGGACTTTTTGAGAGGGCGAATGGTGATTCGCCCCTACGAGGTGTTCCAGGAGACACGCCCCCGTCCGCCTGCGGCGGCCACCTCCTCTAGTTCAGAGGGGGCGTCGTGAGATATGAGTTGTGGATTATTAGTTAAGTACAAGGGAATCGGATAAGCCATTGATAAGTCCTACATTTCTCCTAGTCGGGTCCTGGTCAACTCCTAGTCGGGTCCTAGTCAACTCCTAGATAACTCCTAGGTAGGTCCTAGGTAACTCCTGGTTGGGTCCTAGTGGGAGTTTTGTTTTGGAAGGGGGCGGTCAGGGTTGTTGCTGGCCGTCGCGGAGGGTGATGCGGCGGTCGGCCATGGCGGCGAGTTCGGGGTTGTGGGTTACGATGATGAAGGTCTGGCGGTACTGGTCGCGGAGGGTGAAGAAGAGCTGGTGGAGCTCGCGGGCGTGCTGGGTGTCGAGGTTGCCGCTGGGCTCGTCGGCCAGGATGGCCATGGGGCGGTTCATCAACGCCCGCGCCACGGCAACACGCTGCTGCTCGCCGCCACTGAGTGCGGCGGGCTTGTGGGTGGCGCGGTGGTCGACCTTGAGTTCCTGCAGCAGCTCGCGGGCGCGGGTTTCGGCCTCACGGAGGGGGGTGCCGGCGATGAGGGCGGGGATGCAGACGTTCTCGAGGGCGGTGAACTCGGGCAGGAGGTGGTGGGCCTGGAAGACGAAGCCGATGTGCTGGTTGCGGAAGCGTGCGAGGTCTTTCTCTTTGAGGCGGCTGACGTCGGTGTCGCCGTAGCGGAGGGTGCCGGAGTCGGGACGGTCGAGGGTGCCGAGGATTTGGAGGAGGGTGGTCTTGCCGGCGCCGGAGGGGCCGACGATGGAGACCACCTCGCCCCGGGCTATCTCGAGCGAGACGTCGCGCAGGACCTGCAGGGAGCCATAGCTTTTGTTGAGGTTGAGGGCTTGGATCATATTTCTACGCCGTTGAGGAAAACACGCTCGACTTTGTTCTCGCCGTAGGCGTAGGGCATGTAGGAGTAGGAGGGTATGGGTTTGGAGATGAAGAAGTTGGCACGCTTGCCGACGGCGATGGTGCCGAGCTCGCGGCTGACGTCCATGGCGTAGGCGGTGTTGAGGGTGACGGCGTTGAGGGCCTCCTCGGGCGTGAGGCGGTAGCGGATGCAGGCCATGGAGAGGATGAGCTGCATGTTGAAGGAGGGGGAGGTGCCGGGGTTGTAGTCGGAGGCCATGGCGACGGGCAGGCCGGCCTGGATCATCTGGCGCGCCGGCGAGAGGGGCAGTCCGAGGAAGAAGGCGCATCCGGGGAGGATGGTGGGCATGGTGTCGGAGCCTTTCAGGCACTCGATTTCGGCATCGCCCATCTGCTCGAGGTGGTCGACGGATATGGCATTGTATTTCACTCCCACCTGGACACCGCCCGAGACGGCCATCTCGTTGGCGTGGATTTTGGGGCGCATGCCGTGCTTGATGCCGGCTTCGAGGATGCGCTCGGTGTCGGCGACGGTGAAGAAGCCCTGGTCGCAGAAGACGTCGATGAAGTCGGCGAGCCCCTCGTCGGCCACGCGCGGTATCATCTCGTTGATAACCAAGTCGACATAGTCTTCCTGGTGGCCGCGGTACTCCATGGGGATGCCGTGGGCGCCGAGGAAGTTGGACTTGATGGTCAGGGGCGAGGACTCTTTGAGGCGGCGGATGACGCGCAGGAGTTTGAGCTCGCTCTCGGTGGAGAGGCCATAGCCGCTTTTGATTTCGATGGCGCCGGTGCCGAGGCGGGCGACCTCGTCGAGGCGCTGGCGTGCCATGTCGTAGAGTTCCTGCTCGGAGGCTGCGGCCGTGGCGCGGGCGGAGTTGAGGATGCCGCCGCCGCGCTTGGCGATTTCCTCGTAGGAGAGGCCGCGGATTTTGTCGACGAACTCCAGCTCGCGCGAGTTGGCGTAGACGAGGTGGGTGTGGGAGTCGCAGAAGGTGGGGAAGACCATGCGGTCCGTGGCATCCACTTCTCTTTCCACTTTCCACTTTCCGCTTTCCGCTTTCCACTGTTCCATCGTCCCGAAGGCTTTGATTTTGCCGTCTTCGACGAGGAGGTAGGCGTCCTTGACGGTCTCCAGCTGCGCCATCTCGCTGCCGCAGGCGCGGAGCTTGGGCTGGCCGGATTCGACCTGGACGAGTTCTTTGATATTTTTAATGAGGGTCAGCATGTTCTATTGTTTTTCTTTGATAAAGTCTTGTAGTCTTTGCACCCTGACAAACGGGAAATCTGTCTCATTGAGCACATTGAAATGTTTGTCGTTGGAGACAATCAGCTCCGCACCACCACAGATGGCGCAATCGACAAACTTGTTGTCGTCAGGGTCGGCTTCGATTAATCCGAAGCGCCATGTGGGCGTCACTCGGAGAAGGTTGGGTTTGTTGATAAGCGTTTTGATGATAGCCTCTGCGAAGGGATGATTGGTTTTTATGGAAATTATCTCCTCGTATTCTGCCAATATCTCGTTCGACACACTAAACTCGATGCGTTCCTCGAGGAAATCGGTCCATACAGAATGGTAGACACTCTTGGATGGGAGAATGGCTACCAAGCAGTTGGTGTCAAGGACGATACGTCTCATCAGGCTTTGGCGTGTGGCGTTCTCCAATGTTCATCGAGCATTTTTTCGATGGCTTCACCGTCAAGCGTGCCCGAATCCCACAGGCGGTCGGCCTCGCGCTGCACCACTTGGGCATAGAATGCAGACAAGACACTCTTCAACTCGTCCATCATGCCGTCAGTCGGACAGTGGTCGAACATCTCCAGCAGATGAATCTGCGTAGGGTTGAGGCTTTTTCTAGTGGCTATCATAGCAGGTTGAATTTGGTTGCAAAGATACGCAAAATATTTCACATGGGAGAAAAAAGTCAACCTTGCAGTCAACTTTTCTCTTGCAGTTTGGCCATGAAGCGCGCCGTGTCTATGACGAAGCGCTCGTGGGTGCCCTCGCCGATGGGGCCTGCCTCGTCGTAGGCCTTGACGCGGAATACCAGCCGGCGGCGGTCCACCTCGATGAGTTCGCTGTCGCACCAGACGCGGCGGCCGATGGGTGTGGCCGAGGTGTGGCTGATGCTGACGAGTGTGCCGACGGTGCCCTGCCCCTCGTCGAGGTGCGGCAGCACGCTCTCGTAGCAGGTCTGCTCCACGAGGGCCACCAGCATGGGCGTGGCGAAAACGTCCACCAGCCCGCTGCCGACGCGCGCGGCGCTCATGGCGGGGGTTACAATCTGTTCATGATGTCCTTTGATTCCGGGTTGTAGCATATTATTTGAGATTGTGTTTTTGAAGATATTTCTCCCTGACGCGCTGGCTCAGCCACCCCATCAGGAATGTCACGCTGTCATTGTAGGGTATGAGGTGGTCGTCTCGGAGGATTTCGGTGCGCTCCTCGGCGGTCATCGGGCCGCTGTAGAAATTATAGCCGAAGAAGTATTCGTCGAATGGACCGCCATACATGTAGTGTATCTGCGTCTGGCGGCGGTCGAGGCTGACTCTGATGCCGATGCAGCCGATGGCCTTCAGCCGCTGGCAGATGGTGTCATGCTCGGCTGTGGTCAGCCCTACGGCTTGCAGCAGGGAGTCGCGGTCGTGAACGTGGATGCCGAATCTGAGTGTGTCAGCAGAGCCGCAGGCGCGTACGTACAGGCCTTCGTCGCCATTGGGAAAGAGATGCAGCCACAGATAGGCGCTATCGTCCACGGCGCGGTTGGCGTAGGCTGCCAGCTGCTCCATCTCGCTATGGTGCTTTTTGTAGAAGCGTTCCATCTTGCCGATGGAAACAGGGGTGTAGATATACCGCCATAGCAAGAACAGACATACCGTCCCTACCGCAAACAGTGTAACTATTGTCCAGAGAAAGACTTTCTTGGTCTTCATTTATCGCTGAATGATGATGGCCGGCGGCTGGTTCTGCTGGCGCTCGCGGTCGCTGAAGCGGGTGCCATTGGCGGTGATGAACTGACGCACGGCTTCGGGGTCGAGCTGGCGGTTTTTAATCAGACGGTTGCGGGCCACCAACTTGGCGACGGACTCCTCCTTGGGCGAGAAGGGCGAGTCGACTTCGGCCACCTCGTCGCTGCCGCGGAAGGAGAAGACGAGGTAGGCCGTCGGCGTGCCGTCGGGGAACTCGCGCGAGGTGCGCTCGCGGTCGGTGAAGCTCTCCTGCCGCACGGTGATGAGCAGGTCGTCGTTGGCGTCCACGATGGTGAAGACGCATTCCGAGCTGAGCAGCTTGCAGCCCTCCTTCTCGATGTAGGCGACGGTGTCGCCGTTGACAATCATCTCGCCGTCTTTGCCGACGGAGACTTTCTGGCGCTGCGCGAAGGCTGTCGCGCCGACGGCCAGCAGCAATGCTATGAGCAGTGTGTCTTTCATATACCTAAAAGAGTTCCTGTTGGTTGCCGTTCTGTTTTATCTTGCCCAGGTGCTGGTAGGCGAGCATGGTGGCTTCGCGGCCGCGGGGGGTGCGCATGAGGTAGCCCTCCTGGATGAGGTAGGGCTCGTAGACTTCCTCGACGGTGCCGGCGTCCTCGCTGACGGCGGTGGCGATGGTGTTGAGGCCGACGGGGCCGCCGCGGAACTTGTCGATGATCGTGGTCAGGATGCGGAGGTCCATGTCGTCGAGGCCGTTGCGGTCCACATTGAGGGCCTGGAGGGCATAGCGAGCGATGTCGAGGGTGATGGTGCCGTCGCCTTTGACCTGGGCGAAGTCGCGTACGCGACGCAGGAGGCGGTTGGCGATGCGGGGGGTGCCGCGGCTGCGGCGGGCAATCTCGATGGCGCTCTCGGAGGTGATTTTCACCTGCAGGAGGCCGGCCGAGCGGTTAACAATCTTGGTAAGCGTCTCTGAATCATAGTATTCGAGGCGGCAGTTGATGCCGAAGCGGGCGCGCAGCGGGGCGGTGAGCATGCCGCTGCGGGTGGTAGCGCCGATGAGGGTGAAGGGTTTCAAATTCAGCTGCACGGAGCGGGCGGCGGGGCCGGACTCGATCATGATGTCGATGCGGAAGTCCTCCATGGCGCTGTAGAGGTACTCCTCTATCACGGGCGAGAGGCGGTGGATCTCGTCAATGAAGAGGACGTCGTTGGGCTGGAGGGAGGTGAGGAGGCCGGCGAGGTCGCCGGGCTTGTCGAGGACGGGGCCGGAGGTGGTCTTGATGCCGACGCCGAGCTCATTGGCGATGATGTTGGAGAGGGTGGTCTTGCCGAGGCCCGGGGGGCCGTAAAGGAGCACATGGTCGAGGGGTTCGCCACGCTCCTTGGCGGCGCGGACGAAGACTTTGAGGTTCTCCACCACCTGGTGCTGACCGGCGAAGCTGTCGAACCCCGAAGGGCGCAACGCACGCTCTAACTCTTTCTCTTTCGCGGAGATAGAATGGCTATCGAGATTATCATTTCTCACTGGTTCAACTGTTTATAAGGTGTTCGAGACCTTCGGTTCATGGTGCAAAGGTAAGTTTTTTTGCCGACATAGCCAAACAAACCTTCCGCACACACCGCAACTCGCAGTCCCACAGCGAGATACAACCCAAGTACAAAAATTGCCCCAAAACCGCAAAACCGCCCCATTCCCCGCCATCCGCAACCCCATGGTTCACAGCAGCTTGAAGTGTATAGGTTTTGCCTTGGTTCTGCCTCTCCAGGGCATCTCTTGGAGGGTTGGGAGATTAGACGTAAAAAGAAAAAAATCCACTCCGTTGCAATAAAACAATTCGATGCGCGTTATAACAGAAATTAACAAAAAAATAGCAAGCATGAAACCAATCATAGTCGGCACCGACTTCTCCGAAGGCTCCTATGTGGCGCTCGAACTGGCCATCGACGTGGCCAACCGCTTCCAGAGCGACATCATCCTCATCTGGGCCCGCCGCGAGAAACTGCTCTTCGACGGCGAGCAGCTGAACATCATGACCAACCTGGCCGAGGACAAGCTGCAGACCCTCTGCGAGAAATACCAGCCTGCCATGAAGCACGGCAAGCTGCGCTGGCAGATCACCAGCGGCAAGGTGGCGCCGGCCCTGGCCACGACAGCCACACGCGAGCTGGCCTCGATGATTATCATCGGCACCAACGGCGCCTCGGGCTTCGAGAAATACTGGATGGGCAGCCAGGCGGTGCGCATCGTGCAGGACTCGCCCTGTCCCGTGCTCACCGTGCGCCAGGGCTACGACTTCCACAAGCAGCTGGAGCGCATCGTGGTGCCCATCCGCGTCAACGCCAACTCGCGCCAGAAGGTGCCGCCGGCAGCCTCGATGGCCAAAATCTTCGGCTCGGAGGTGCATATCCTCGGCCTGCTGGACCTGAAGGAGGAGGAGGCCTCGCTGCGCACCTACGTGCAGCAGTCGATGGACTACCTTGAGAAAGAGGGCGTCAAGTACCACTTCGACATCCGCCCCTACTCCAACTACTGCGACACGGTGCTCAACTACGCCGATGACATCAAGGCCGACCTGGTGGTCATCAATACCGAGCAGGACCACATCATCAGCCAGATATTCCTCGGCACCAACGCCCAGCAAATCGTGCACCGCTCGCAGATACCGGTGCTCTGTATCCACCCGGCCGACTTCATCAACGTGTCGGCGAAGATCTGACGGCCTCACCCCCAGCCCCTCTCCTGGGAGGAGAGGGGAGCAGAATGCACTATGGAATACGATGTTATAGTGGTTGGCGGTGGTGCGGCAGGTCTGATGGCCGCCGTGGTGGCTGCCGGGCGCGGCAAGCGTGTGCTGCTGCTGGAGAAGATGGACCAGTGCGGACGCAAGCTGCGCATCACCGGCAAGGGGCGTTGCAACCTGACAAATACCAACCCTCTCCGAGACACGCTGCCCCATATCGGCTCCTCCTCCGCCGGCGCCACCAAGAAGCCCGGACAGACTGGCGGCGTATGGCTCCGCAACGCCTACGGACGCTTCTTCAACCAGGAGCTGATGGACTTCTTCGAAAGCCGAGGCGTGGAGCTGACCGTGGAGCGCGGCAACCGCGTATACCCCGCCAGCGGCAAGGCGCTGGACATCTTCCTCGCCCTCATCGGCGAACTGGAGCAGAATCCCAACGTTACCATCCGCAAGAACGCCACGGTGAAGTCCGTAGGGACACGGTGCGCCATGTCCGAAGCAAACTATTCGACCACAGCGGACGCGGCACGCCACGTCCCTACAGAGGCAACATGCGTAATCCTGCAAGGAGGCGAGCGCATCCCTTGTCGCCATATCATCCTCGCCACCGGCGGTCTCTCCTACCCCACCACCGGCAGCACCGGTGCCGGCCACCGCATGGCCAGCGAACTGGGGCACACGGTGATAGAGACCGTGCCCTCGCTCGTAGCCCTGCGCTGCGAGGAACAGATACCCGAGGAGTTGGTAGGCTTCCAGCTGAAGAACGTACAGCTGTCGCTCTTCAGCTCCTCCCCTACGCTAGGGGAGGGGGACCGCCGCGAAGCGGTGGTGGAGGAGTGTGTCTTCCGCTCCGGCATCGGCGAGATGACCTTCACCGAAGACGGCCTGGGAGGCCCCATTGTCCTATCCGCCAGCCGTATAGCCAGCCGCCCCCTGCACGGAGGGCAGCCACTGACCGCGCGCCTGGACCTCAAGCCGGGTCTCACTCACGAGCAACTGGACCGCCGCCTGCAAGCCGACCTCAACGCCAACGGCACGCGCATCTTCAACGATGCCCTGCGCCTCTGGCTGCCCGCCGAGCTGATACCGCTGGCGCTGAAACAACTGCACATCGAGTACTACAAGCGCCTGCACCAAATCACCGGCGAGGAACGGCGCCGACTGCGCGACTGGCTCAAAGGTGCAACCTTCACGCTGACAGGCACACGCGACTGGAACGAGGCCATCGTTACCCAGGGCGGTGTCTCCCTTTCCGAAGTGAACCCCAAGACGATGGAAAGCCGGCTGGTGAGCGGCCTGTATATAATAGGTGAACTCCTCGACCTCGACGCCGACACCGGCGGCTACAACCTCCAGATAGCCTTCTCCACCGCCCACGCCGCCGCCGAAGCGGTGTAAGAACCCTGGTTATGCACCATAGTTAATAATGAACAATCCTTACGCCACCTGACGTGGACACCCGACGGCGATGCCCCTGCCATGCAGAACGAGGCCACCACGTTCCACGAGGCGATGCGGGCGCCCTGAATATTTCCAACCTCCCGGCTAGAAATATATTGGTTCATTATTAATCAACACAATCATGCTGAAACAAATCATCATGGCGGTGCTCGCAATGGGCATGGCCGGTGCTACAATGGCACAAACATCATATTCGCTTGTCGGCAACGTGTCCGATGCGAAAGGAGAATCTCTACCATTCACCAACTGCGTGCTGCTGCACGAGACGGACAGCGCATTCGCCTACGGCACCACGGGCGATATGGACGGGCGGTTCGCCATCAGCAACATCGCCGGCGGCAGCTATCTGCTACGCATCACCTTCATGGGCTACCTGCCCCACTGGCAGAGGGTCGAAATCGGGATAGACACCGACCTCGGAACCATCACCCTCGAAAACAACGCCACCCAACTGAAAGAGGTACAGGTTACCGCCAGCCGGCCGCTCTACTCCGCCGACGGCGAGAAGGTATACTACAACGTAGGCGATGACCCCAGTGTGCAAAGCGGCAACGCCACCGACGCCCTCCAAAACGCCCCGGGGATAGAAGTGGACGCCGAGGGCAACATCAAGTATCGCGGCGGTGCCGAGGTCTCAATCTGGATTAACAACAAGCCGTCGCACCTCAAAGCCGAAAGCCTCAAGCAGTACCTCAAGTCGCTGCCCGCCGGCACACTGCAGCGCATCGAGGTCATAGCCCACCCCTCGGCCAAGTACCACACACAGAACTGCGTGGTCAACATAGTTACCAGCGCCAAGGTGAAACGCAACGAGTTGCTGTGCCTTGGCCTCAACGCCAACAGCAAGCCGCAGGTGGGGCCATGGGTGGATTATGTGTGGAGCAACGAGAAGGTGCGATTCAACATCTTTGTAAGCGGCGACTACGACAGCTACAGCGGCGATGCCTCGAGCAGCAGCCGCCTGCTGGCGCCCGACAGCTCCCTCTCGGCATCCATCTCTACCAAAGGGCACAGCCGTAACCGCACCCTTGGCGGCAATTTCGGGCTGGACTTCGACTACAACATCGACAGCAACACGCTGGTAAACCTATGGCTTTGGACGACCGCCACGCACGACAGCAGCCGCCTTGATGGTCGCACCGAACGCACGGAGTTCATCTCTTCCCCCGGACGCTATTTCTACAACGAGGCCCAACGCAACGGCAGCCTGCTGGCCGATGCCGCTTTCGGCGTAATGCTGGAAAAGAAGCTCGACACGCTGGGCGGGATGCTCTTCGTCGACTACACCGGCACACTGACGCTCAACCGTTCCTACACCAGCAACCTGCGCAGCTTCGACAGCCTCACCGACCTCGACGCCTCTCGATTCCGTACAAACTTCAACCCCTCGCAGTGGCACGGCATCACCGCCGACATCGCGCTACCTTACAGCAAGCGTGGCGAAGTGGATTTCGGCCTCATGGCCAGCCTCGCGCCGGAGCGGAAAGAGGTGGAAGAGACCCTCGGCAGCCACACCGACTCGCTGCGCAGCTACAATTACACCAACAGTACATACGAACTCTCGCTCTACGCCGGTGGCGAGCATCACTTCGGACGCTTCACCCTCGGCATGTCGCTCGCCATGAACAACACCTGGTACCGCCTGCAATATCCCATGGCCGACAGCGGCAATGTGAGCCGGCACAGCCTCACCTTCAACCCCACCCTCCACGCCTCGTACAGCACCGAGTCGATGCACAACTTCACCTTCAGCTACACCCACTATGTCATGCCGCCCACCGCCACACAACTCACACGATTCAGCACCTACGGCTACGACGGCTATTCCACCGGCAACCCCACGCTTCGCAACGGCTACACCGACAACTTGGAACTCGGCTGGGAACGCTATTTCGACCACCTCGGCAGCATCGGCGTCAGTGCGTGGTACAAGTCGATGCGCGACCAGACCGGCACCCTCACCGATGTGGCTTATTGCGACCCGTTTGGGCGTATCGTGGCATTCAGCCAGCCCTTCAACATCGGCTCCGCCCGCAACCGAGGTCTCGGGATGAACGCCACCCTGCGACCCGCCGACTTCATGAATATCCGCTTCTACGCCAACCTATTCAATGACTACTACCGCGTGCAATACCGACCTGGGAAGTGGGTCGAGAGCGAGATGCTGTGCTACTCCCTGCGGCTCAACTTCTGGGCCAAGCTGTGGGACAAGCTGCAGGTGTTCGCCAACGCCATCTACCGCAGCCGCACACAGACACTGCTGGCCGAGGTTGACCCATACTTCTCCGTCGACTGCGGCGTGAGCACCGACCTCTTCGACCGCCGCCTCTCGCTCTTCCTCAACATCAACGACCTCTTCAACACCATCCGCACCGGCAGCGAAAGCGTCAACCCCTACAACCCCTCCTCCAGCGAGAGCTCCCTCACCAGCCGCTACCTCAGCTTCGGCCTCACCTGGCGCATCGGCCGCACCGAGATGGAAAGCCAGCAGATGCATGGCAGAAAAAAAGGCGACAAGAAAAAACGCTAGCAGCGGGTATTGCTCCTCACAAGCAGACTAACGCAAAACCGGAGAGGCCACTTGGTGTGTGCCGAGAGGGGTCTATTGTTCCGCAGCGATGACGGCATCCTCCCACTCGGCCATCTTCTGCTCGAGCTGGATTTTGAGGGACTGGTATTCCTTGTAGAATTCAGGGGACTGCGCCTCGCCGGTGGCCAGGATTTCATCCTTGGCAGCGATGGAGGCTTCCAGCAACTCTATCTCCTGCTCTTTCTGCTTGACGACATTCTGCAGCTTGCGGCGCTCGCGCTCACGCTCCTTGGACTGCTCGTAGGCGGCCTTGGAGGCGGAGGTCTCTTTCTGAGTGTTCTGATTATTCTGAGTGTTCTGATTATTCTGAATACTCTGATTATTCTGAAGTTCCAGGAATTCCATGATGTCGCCCTTGAACTCGTGGACGGCGCCGTCGCGGAACTCGTAGAGCTCGTCGGTGAGGCCAGAGAGGAAGTCGCGGTCGTGGGAGACGACGATGAGGGTGCCGGAATATTGCAGGAGGGCATTCTTGAGGATGTCCTTCGAGTTCATATCCAGGTGGTTGGTGGGTTCGTCGAGGACAAGCAGGTTGCTCGGCGTGAGGAGCAGCTTGGCCAGCGCCAGTCGCGCCTTCTCGCCGCCGGAGAGCACCTTGACCTTCTTGTCGATGTCGTCGTCGGAGAAGAGGAAGGAGCCGAGGATGTTGCGTATTTTGGGGCGTATGTCGCCCTGGGCAATGTCGTCGATAGTCTCGAAGACAGTCTTGTCCAGGTTGAGCATAGCGGCCTGGTTCTGCGCGTAGTAGCCCACGCAGACACCGGCGCCGAGGCGGAACGTGCCGGTATAGTCGTTGATATCGCCCACGATGACCTTGGCCATGGTCGACTTGCCCTCGCCGTTGCGGCCCACAAAGGCCACCTTGCGGCCGGCGGTGAGCAGGAAATCCACATTGTCAAACACCTGTTTCTCGCCGTAAGCCTTGCCGAGGTGCTGCGCCTCGACCACAATCTTGCCGCTGTGGGGGGCGGGCGGGAACTGGAAGTGGATGCTCTCGGTGCTGACCTCGTCGATGGAAATCTTCTCCATACGCTCGAGCATCTTCACACGGCTCTGCACCTGCTTGGCCTTGGTGGCCTTGTAGCGGAAGCGCTCGATGAACGCCTCGATCTGGGCTACCTGGCGCTGCTGGTTGGTGAGCTGTGCCATCTGGCTGGCACGGCGTTCCTGCATCTGGACGACATACTCGGAGTAGGGGCACTTGTAGTCGTAGATACGGCCGGCGGTAATCTCGATGGTGCGGCGCGTGATGTTGTCGAGGAAGGTGCGGTCGTGGCTGACGAGCACCACAGCGCCGGGATAAGAGGAGAGGTAGCCTTCGAGCCACTGGATGGAGACGATGTCGAGGTGGTTGGTGGGTTCGTCGAGCAGCAGGAAGTCGGGGCGCCGCAGGAGGAGCTTGGCCAGTTCGACACGCATCTGCCAGCCGCCGCTGAAGACGGCCACGGGGCGGTCGAAATCCGAGTGCTGGAAGCCGAGACCCAACAGCACCTTCTCGGCCTGCTCGCGGCGACGGCTGCCGCCGAGGATGGCGATGTGCTCGGTAACTTCATGGTGCCGCTCCAGGAGGCGTGTGTAGTCGGCCGACTCATAGTCGGTGCGCTCGGCGATGGCTAGCGAGAGGCGTTCCTGCTCCTGCTCCAGCTCGTCGAGCTGGCTGAAGGCGGTGAGGGTCTCCTCTATCACCGTGCCCACGGTGTCGGGCACCATCTCCTGCGGCAGGTAGCCGACGGTCTGGCCGGAGGCGATGATGATGGTGCCGCTCTCCGGTTCCTGCCAGCCGCAGAGGATCTTGAGGAGCGTGGACTTGCCGGCACCGTTCATGCCGACGAGGCCAATGCGGTCGTGGTCGGCAATGTTGAAGGTTACATTGTCGAAGAGGTTGGTGCCGGTGAACTGCACCGAGAGGTTGTTGACGCTGATCAAGTGCTAACGGGTGGGATTTTGCTTGGAGTGAAAAGGAGTGAAAGGGAGCGAAAAGAAGTGAGAGGACAATAGTACGGATTAGCGCATTTGTCCTCTCACACCTTATCTCACCCTCTCAGCAACTTCACTACATGATTTATTTGAGGGAGAAGTTGACGGGGAGGTTGAACTGGACGCGGACAGCCTTGCCACGCTGTTTGCCGGGGGTCCACTTGGGCATGGACTTGACGACGCGGATGGCTTCCTGGCCGCAGCCGCCGCCGATGTCGCGGAGCACCTTGGGGTTGGCGATGGAGCCGTCCTTCTCGACGACGAAAGTGACGTAGACCCTGCCGGTGATATTGTTGTCGCGGGCGAGCTGGGGGTACTTGATGTTCTGGGCCAAGTACTTGTAGAGGGCTTCCATGCCGCCGGGGAACTCGGGATCGTTCTCAACGACGGTGAAAATCTGCTCTTCGACCACTTCCTCTTCCTCTTCGACAACCACGGGGGTAATCTGGATGTTCTGGGTTTCGTCGGTGACTTCGGCGCTGACTTGGAGTTCGTTGGTGATTTCCTTGTCGTCGGCGACCACTTCAAGGACGGTGGTCACCTCGGGTTGTTCTGGTGGCGGAGGGGGTGGCGGTTCCTGAACGTCAGTCTGGATGATGATTTCCTCTTCCTCCTGAACTGCATCACGCTCGATGGCGTCTTTGACCTCCCTGTCGTAGGACTTGACATTGAAGGCGACAAGAGCAGCAACCAGAGCGACCACCAAGCCTATCTCCAGATAGAGGCCTCGGCGTTTTTCGAGGTCGGCTTTGGGATTTTTCTTGAGTTCCATATTATTGTTTTTTAATTGTTTATTCGCATTTCGGAGTTGTTTTGCCCTTATGTTTTCGAGTGCTAAATTACAAAAAAAATCTGAATTACCAACACTTTTTTGTTAAAAAAGTTGATTTTTTTTGTAACTGCGCGGTAGTCAGCGTGTTGCAGAAATGGTGAATTTTTTGGCGTGGAGGGCGATTTTGGCCGATTTGCAACCTACTATCAACCAAGGATTTATAGGGGTAGGTTCTGCCTTGGTTCTGCCTCTCTAGGGGACTGGGCGGAGGTGAATGGAGGGCATGAAGTAGAGGAGGCAGCCGGAGACGTGGGGGTAGCCCATGGCTGACAGGAGACGGCAGTAGGTGCTCACCTGTGCGTCGTGCTCCACGCCGAGATCCTTGCCGGTTTTGAAGTCGACGACCCACGTCTCGTCGGGGGTGATGACGATGCGGTCGGGGCGGTATTCGTGGGTGCCATCGTAGATGGTGCATTCGTTTTTCACCTGATAGTCAGCGCGGAAGAAGCGTTCGGTGAGCGGATTGGAGACCACATCGCGGGCGAGGTCGGCGAGGCGGTGCAGGTCGGTCTCGGTGACGCCGGCGGGCTGTCGCCTGAGGAAGCGTGCGATGGCGGCATCGACGTCGGCGGCGTGCTGGATATCAGCCAGAAGCTCGTGGGCATAGGTACCGAAACGTTGCTGGTCGTCGAGCAGAGGCGTAACGGCACGCTCGGAGGCCGAGGCGACACGAACGAGGGAGGTCCAGTCCGGGAACGAAAGGCGACTGATAGTCAAACTCTTAGGCTCTTTGTTTTTGTTCTTTTTCACGCTACATGGTGAATCTGGGTCACCAAATTCGTAGCGAGGCTGGAGCTTGGCGCTATCGCCGGCGAGTTGCGAGGCGAGCATGCGGCTGAAGGAGAAGAGGTCGCTGCCGGGCTTGGAGCAGACGGCGTAGAGTCGCTCGCGCGGGCGCGTGAGCGCGACGTACAATACATTGAGCTCGTCGAACAAGGAATCGGCCTGCTCGCGGTCGCGCTCGGGATTGAAGCGGGTGTCGGAGTTCTTGCTCAGTTTGACGTAGGAGGTTGGGAGGGCGATGCCGTCGGACGGGAGACGGTTCTGGACGTCGACCCAGACGTCGTAAGTGTTGGGGCCGGGCGTAAAGATGGGGCAAATGACGACCGGGGCCTCGAGTCCTTTGGCCTTGTGGATGGTCAGCAGGCGGACTGCATCGCCGGCGTCGGAGCAGGCGGCGGAGAGTGTATCGTGGTCGTCGAACCACTGGAGGAAGTCACTGACACTCTGCATGTTGCGTGCCGAGAAGGAGGCAGCCCGATTGAGGAGCGAGGCGACATAGGGGGTGTCGATGCCATCGAGGCGGAAGTTGCGCAGGAGGTGCTCGCAGAGGTCGTAGAGGTCGAGCGAGAGGAGCTGCGCGGGGTTGAAGTCGATGCCCTGTGAGGCCAGGAGACGGCGGAGGTCGAGCGTGTCGGGCGACAGGAAATCTTCAACTCCCATATCACCCACAATTCCAATGCGTTGCAGTCGCACAAGGAGGTCGGCGGCGGCGATGCGGTCGGTGGGGTCGGCCAGGCAGCGCAGCGCAGCCACGAGGGCCATCACGGCGTGGCTGCCACGCAGGAAGAACGACTCCTGCGAGTTCTGCCGCACATCGCTGTTCTCCAGCAGGTAGGCGCTAATCTTGGCGAGCTGGCGGTTGGAGCGACCGAGAATCATAATGTCGCCATAGCTATATCCATGATTGTCAACTACATCGCGGATTATTTCCAACACCCGTGGTGGGATAACGTCTGACTCTTTGCCATCGAGAAACTCCACGCTCACATAGCCCTCGGGGTCCTGCTGGTGTTGGGGCGAGACTTTCTGGCGGAGCGAGTCTTTTTCGGGGTCGTTTCCGGGATTGGGCTCGAGGTAGGACTTGGACGATAATTCATTGTCAAGAAAGCAGTTGCGTACCAGCTTCGAGAAGAAATCGTTGTTGAAATTGACGATAGCGCGGCGGGTGCGGTAGTTGGTGTCGAGGGGTTCGAAACGTGCGCGCGCGAGGGTGCGACTGACCTCGGGCATGCCGTCGACGGCGGGCAGGCGGAGGAACTGGCGCACGTCGCCCTGGCGGAAGCGGTAGATGGCCTGCTTGGGGTCGCCGACGACGAGGGACTCCTGGTTCTGCGAGACGCCGTTGGCCAGCAGGGGCGCCAGGTTCTGCCATTGAAGGATGGAGGTGTCCTGGAACTCGTCGATGAGGATGTGGTTGTAGCGACTGCCGAGTCGCTCGTAGATGAAGGGGGCTTCCTGTTCGCGCACCACGCTATTGATCAGCTTGTTGAACTCCGACAGATGTATGACCTCGTTCTCTTGCTGGTACTGTTGCATGCAACGGCTGAGCTCGCCGAGGAGCGCCACAGAGTCGAGGTTGGCGAGGAGGACCTTGCGCGTATTGTAGTCGGGCAAATGCGCGTCCAGCAGTTGTTTCAGTTCGAAATATATTTCGCGCAGCGGCTGGGCGACAGCCTCGGCCGCCGCAACCCGAGCCTTGGCCTTGAGGAGGGAGGCGGCGGAGTAGTCAGCCGCCTCGAACACATTGACAGTGTAGGAGTTGGGGTTCTCCACCGAGCCGGCGGCCACCTTGCGGAAGAAGGAGAGAAAGCCACGATTGCCCTGATTGCATACCGACTCGTCCATACCCGCCGAGGCGATGAGGGAAAGCGCCTTGGAGCCAAGGGACTTGAGCTGCTGCACAAAGCGGTAATTTTCAGCAGTGTAGGATTTATAAATGGTGACGAATTGTTCGAGTGTGTATTCGCGCAGGAGTGCGAGGTGCGCTTCGGCATCCTCGCTGAAGAGCTGCCTGGCGAGTTGCTTGAGCGCGTATTCGGGGCCGTAGGCGCGCTCCTGCTCCATGCGGCTGACGGCGAAGTCGGCGACAGCGCGAGTGAGGTCGTCGTGGCCTTCGGTGCCGACGAGGGACATGAGGTTGGTGACGGCCTGCTCGATGAGGTCGTCCTGCTCGATGCGCACCTCGAAGTTGACGGGTCGACCGAGGTCGTGGGCGAAGGTGCGGACGATGCTGTGCATGAAGCTGTCGATGGTGGAGACCGAGAGGTCGGAGTAGCGGTGGAGGATGGCCGAGCGGAGAACGGTGGCGCGGCGGCGGAGGTCGGCCTCGGTGAGAGGCTGGCGCTGGTGCGCCGCCATCTTGTTGATGGCTGGGAGCAGGCTGTCGCGCACGTCGGATTTTTTGTTGCCGGAACCGGTATCCGCAAGTTCGTCAAGCGCCTCCATGAGCTTGACTTTCATCTCGTTGGCGGCCTTGTTGGTGAAGGTGATGGCGAGGATGCGTCGGAAGTTGCGGTCGACGAACTGCTCGTCGCCGGCGAGGGCGAAGCGGAGGTACTCGCGGACGAGGGTGAAGGTTTTGCCGCTGCCGGCCGATGCCATGCTGATTATGAAGGGTTTGAAGTCGCTCATGAGGGGTGGTTTGGGCTGCAAAGATACGAAAATTTGCCGAAACAGGCAAAAAATTCATACAACATGCTGTGTTACAATGGGATTGGAGCACATGGCAACGGGATGCAAAAAAGTGGCAAAAAAGTCGGAAAAGGGCGCAAAATCGCCCGTTTACAACTGGGTGATAAACAGCAAATTGCAGGCATCCTCTTCTTCTCCCCTTCTTACCCTCTTCTTATATGCTTGGGGATGGGCGGGCGAGGAGGGGGTGGACGGGGGTGCCGAGCGGCAGCTTAAGTTCAAATAGAAAATGCAACACAAAGGATAAACAAAGAAGCGCCAAAAAGCAAAAAGTTCTTGGCGCATTCGGTAAAAAGTAGTACTTTTGT
>CACWPQ010000022.1 GCA_902762805.1 uncultured Bacteroidota bacterium
CTTTTTTCTTCATCCCCGCACCGCCGGCGCCCCTGGCCTGGCAGTGGGGGCATGGTGGGATGAATTTCATGCTCTTTCTGTTTGGTTTTGTGGCACTATTGCCTGATGTTGTAAAAATATTTTAACGATAAGCTATGCAACGGAATAAACCTTCTTTTTCATCGTATGTCATACGTACAACAAAACCCTCTCTGCGTCTTTTTTCGGCCCAATCCGCCGCCTCTTTTTCGTTGGCAGTATCAAAAGTAACAACTTCCTTGCACGTAACAGGTCTTTCTCCGTTGTCGCCTATGATTATCTCATGCCCACCCCGCACCATGCCAAGCAGGTTGGTGTACAGTCGTGCTAAATCTTCGTCTGAAAATATGCACTGTGACATAGTCTGCCCATCCACACTATAGTGGATCACTTCTGCTGTTGACTCAACTTGAATTGGCAATTCCTGACCACTGCCATTGTCCTTCGTACATCCGCCGACAACCGATATCGTCGCCAGCATCAGTGATGCCATCATTAATTGTTTTTGTTTCATTGTTTTTTTGTTTTAAGTTGGTTTATATAATGTAAGTCTATGTTTCTATACTGCTCTTCTGTTTCGATATGGCACGCGAGGATGCTTCGCTTGAGAAAAGACATCACGCAGAAAAAGTTATTTATCGGGTCTGTGTTTGGACTGGGTTTTAGTGAATCATTCTCCGAAATCCATGTTTGGACTATATCATTACCTCTCTTCAATTGCTCCTTTTCGTGCTCCATCAGTGGAAATCCTCCCGTCATCTCCCTCAGTTCCTCCCACCCCTCGTCGTCCTTCGCCTCGAGCAGCGTTACATCGACTGTCACCGTGTCGTTCACCCGGAAGTCCTTCAGGAAGCTGGCTGCGACGTGGGGGTTGGATGCATACTGCCGGTAGAGCTCGCTGGCGCGCTCGGGCGGAACGGTGCGCGGCGTCCACTCCCACAGCGCGTAGATGGCCACGGGCAGCAGGACGATGAGCAGGGGCAGAACGTAGCGTTTCATACGGCGTACTCCAGCATTTGGTGCACTTCCGCCAGGATGTGCGCACGGTCGGTTCCATTGTTGACTATCATGTGCGTCTTCACGGCTTCCGGCTCCGTGTTGTGCACGCAGCCGCACAGCAGCACCGAGGCCACCGCCGCTATGGCGCAATTGCGCCACTGTCCGCTGCGCTGCCGCCGCCCGCTCCAGCTGGCGAAGCCCTCGGTCCCCGCCGCCGACACGCGTTCCGCCAGCCCTTCGGGCATCGGGGCCGACTCCGCCGTCGCCACCGAAAGCATCGCATCCAGATTCTTCATTTTCATTTTCATCTTTCTTTTTTGTTGTTATTGTATTTTAATGTCTGTTTTTGTTCATTCTTTTTGCCAGTTGTTTCATCTCGTGCACGATACGTGCTTTTCGCATGGCTGCCGCCGCTACGGAGAGGCCCATCGCCGCGCCGATTTCTTTGTTGCTGTAGCCGTCGAGGTGCATCTGCATCAGGTGCCGGTCCTCGGGCTCCAGGCGCTCGAGGAGCCTCAACAGGCGCTCGTCGAGCTCGGCGCTTTCCCTGGGTTCTGCAGCCGTTTCGGGCAGCCGGTCTGTGAGCACCGGCGGCGGGCCGAAGTCCTGCTCCTTGCGGTAGAGGATGCCGCGGGCGCGCAGCAGCGTCCATCGGCGCTCTTGCCCTTCGGTGCAGTCAACCCGCAGCGACCCGAAGTACTGCCACAATGCCACCCACACATCCTGCACCATGTCCTCTGCCTTCTCCGTGTTGTAGTGTGCGCGACGCAGACAGTATCCCCATACGGCAGTTTTCTGCCGTTCGATGAGCTCCAGGTACCGCTCACCGCGTGCCTTTATGTCGATGTCGGCATTACGCATCTCGTGCTTCGGTAAAAAGCGCCTTCACTATATATAATACACCAGTTTTTTCAAAAACATAACAGAAAAGTGTCTTTTTTAACAAAAAAGTGCATTTTTTTAACATTTGGATGCGTTTTTTTAACAAATATCCCCCCTTTCGAGGTGCTCGGAGAGGGGGGGGATATCATCGGTTTTGTTTTTTTGAGGTTATGGAATAGTTGCTGGCGGACGGGGGCGGGTCAGCACCTGTAGTAGCTGCGCAGGATGCCCACCATCTGGTTGCCGCTCAGCACACGCTTCACCACCACCGAGAGCCACTGCTCGAGGTTCGACACCACATAGCGCAACTTCGGACGGCGCGCCTCGACGATTTTCACCATCTTGCGCGCCAGCACCTCGGGCTGCAGCCCGCCGTTCTCCTCGGCGTTGATGCGCTCCAGCGCCGCGCGGAACACAGGGCCGTAGTCCGGATCCTGCAGCGTCGCCTGGCAGTTGAGGCGGTTGGCGTTGAACTTCGTCGCGAAGTCGCCCGGCTCCACCAGGCTCACCCGTATGCCGAACCGCTTCACCTCCGCCGCCAGGGCCTCGGAGAAGCCCTCGATGGCGAATTTCGAGGCCGAATAGTAGCCCTGGTACGGCAACCCCATCACGCCGCCGATCGAGCTGACGTTGACAATCCTGCCCTTGCGCGCCTTGCGCATGTGCGGCAGCACCGCCTGGCACATGTTGGCGCAGCCCATGAAGTTGGTCCCCATTTGGCGGTCGATCTCCGCCTCGCTGGCCAGCTCCAGCGCCCCGCCGATGCCCATGCCGGCGTTGTTCACCAGCACGTCGATGCGCCCCTCGCGCCCCATGATGTCGGCCACCGTGGCCGCAATCGCCTCGCGGTTGCGGATGTCGCACGCCCGGTAGCGTATCTTGCTGTGTTCCATATCGCGGCGGCACAGCCCGTAGACCGTGTGGCCCCTCTCGGCCAGCATCTCCGCCGCCGCCTTCCCAAAGCCCGACGAAGCGCCGGTGATGACAATGACTTGCTTCATATCTCGATTATTAAATTTTTTTGCAAAGATACCAAACTTCCGCCACACGGCCAAAAATATTTTTCCCCGGTTCGGAAAAAGTTCGTACTTTTGCACTCGCAAACGAATTGAAAATTATGGAGAACGTACGAGTGAATTTCACGGTGCAGCAGGGCGTAGGTATCGTGGCGGTGCCCGCCGCCGACGATGAGGTCGCCGCCGTCGTGGAGCGGGCTTTGCAGGCGCGCACTGCCGAGGATGAGCGCGCCGAGCTGAACCGTTGTTGGCAGCACATGAAAGCTCACCCGGACTCGACTTACTCCAGCCAAGAAGTCTTCTCTTATCTCGACTCCATAGCATGAGCCGCAGCGTCAGGTGGAGCCGCGAGTCTCGCGACGACCTCGCTGCTGTTATCCTCGAAGTCCGCAAAAATTTCGGAAGCCGGACAGCGAAAAAGGTCGTTGCCCGCTTCCGCGAGGCAGAGCGCATAATTGCCGACAACCCCTATATTGGCACCGCCGATGCCGACAACCCGCCATTCCGAGTGCTGCACTCCAAGCACAGCAGGATATTCTATGTTGTCGAGGAGGATATATATCGTGGCCGTTTGGGACAACCGGCAGGACGATACTCGTTTAGCCTCTATGTTGAAGCGCGGAAAACACTGATTGACAAGAAATTGCGACCATCTATTGCAGGGCTGCCCGGCGGGTGGCTCTTTTTGTATTTTGAGCCAGTTGCAAATATAAATTTTGCCAGTTCCGAAAAAGTTCGTACTTTTGCACTTGCAAACCGACGAGAATTGGTTTGCCGAAAGAAAGCGCATTTTCGCTTTATTCCTGGCATAGTGAACTTGGACACTTCACAAAGATAGAAAGGGAATAAGAGGAAGATGAGCACTCCGTACTTGGATAGTATTCATCCATAGTGGAGTGATTCTCTAAACCTTATTTTATTCTATCGGGAGTCCAAGCCCTACTATGCTAAAATAGGGTGAGATGGATGGCTCCACTTTCTTCCGTTGTATAAAGACATCCGCTGTGCGAGCCCACGAAAACCAAAAACCGATGGGCCGATGGTATATAACTGGCACATAGATTGTGAAAAAAACATCGAAAGGCTACATGATGATTCTTGCCTGTGCTGCGCTTTTTTCTGCGTGTGGCGAAAAGGATATTACTCCTGCAGATACCCCCTCTGGTGGCGAAGAGAATCCTGTAGAAACCCCGTCTAAAAGGGTCAAACAGATAGTCCTGTCCCAAGAAGGATCTAACGACAAGGTATGGGATTTCGCTTGGGAAGGTAATTTGTTGAAATCCATCAGCGCGGGCAGTGAATTTGGAAACCTTAATATAGTTTATTCGTACGAAGGTCTGCGCCCGTCCTCTTCACAGTGGGTCATGTATGGCGATACCTACAACTACTCATATCAGTATGAGGGAGATAGGCTTTCAAGTCAGAATGTCCCGTATGGGGATGGCGTTGTCCATTATACCTACCTCGGCGGACACGTCAGCGAACTAAATGGGTATAAGTTCGAGTGGGAAAACGACAACTTGGCTAAAATCAGAAAAGAAGATTACGAACAAGATTTTAGCGAGTACACTTTTGTCTATGATGGGAAAAATAGTCCGTTCCCTCAAATGTATGGTGTAGAGTGGATTAACGAAGATTTCTTCCATGAACCGGTCTGGGGATTTTGGTCAAAAAACAATGTGATACACTATGAAGGGAAGAGTGTAGAGCAGGCACAGACCAGAAGAGCAAAGACGATGGATGTGGAGTTTACCTACGACGAAGATGGGTATCCTGCTCGGGCCAGTGTGACCGAAAAAGATTTCGACCGAAACGAACTTATAAGAGAGAAGCACATCACAATATCCTATTCGTACTACGACTGATTTGCGGCATTTGAATTAGTAGCCCCGCCCCGACGGGGCTTTTTTATCCCTCTCCTGCCCCACCATCTATCGACCCCCTAGTAAGGAAGAAGAGGGGAAGAAGAGGGTCCCTCTTCGGCGTTGGTTATCAGGTAGTTGTAAACGGCCGATTTTACCCTGTTTTCCAACTTTTTTGCAAAAAAAATGCAGTTGTTGTATCTGTCTGATTAACAATATGTCATGCTCGTTTTCACCCTGTGGGGCCATTTTCTCCGGGGCATGTCCGAAAAAAGTCGTATCTTTGCAAAATAATTTATGGAGCAAAAATTGGTCATTGAACGTATCAGAGAGACCGCATCCAAGGTTCTACCCCAAGGGGCTTCGCTGTGGCTCTACGGTTCCAGGGCGCGAGGGGATTCGCACTCGGGAAGCGATTACGATTTGTTGATATTGCTCGACAAAGACACTCTCGACCTCGCAGACTATCTGTCTCAAAAACCGCTGCGTGAGCTTGGGTGGGATATCGGCGAGGAAATCAATCCCCAGGTTTACTCCAAAAGAGAGTGGGAAAGCTATAGTTACACTCCGTTCTACGACAATGTCTCGCGAGAAAAACGCATACTGTTATGAGTTTAAGTGATACCAACCGGCGCATTATTGTCGACCGTGAAATAGAGAAGGCGCGTGCCAATTATCTCCAAGCTGAGATCATGCGCGAGCATGAGCAGTGGGACGCTGCTGCCAACCGTCTGTACTATGCTGTTTTTCATGCAGTCAATTCGTTGCTGGTGCACGACAAGCATCAGGTACGCACCCACCATGGTGCCGGCATGATGTTCCGGCAGACCTACATCAAGACGGGTGTGCTACAGGAGGAGTTTTCCGACACATTCACTTTGTTGCAGACCATGCGTGAAAAAAGCGATTACAATTGCTCATTCGATGCAACGCGAGGACTTATCGAGCCCCTGTTCGCTCCGTCAAAGAAAATGATCGACACTGTCGCAGGCATCGTAAAAGCCCCGAAAGACTAAAATGCATGACGTCCGAATCGTTCAAAAAACATGCAAGATAAGCGCACCCGGTTTCTGAAATACCTTATGGTGTTGTCGTTGAGTGTTGCAGCAGTTTGCGCAATCAACTTTTTCTTGCTTGACAGTTGGACGCTCGGGCATGCGTTGGTCGGTTTCTTGATTGGCGAAGCCCTTTCTCTCGTTGCGGCTGCGTTTTTGGTCCGGCTCGACGAGCGAGGCAACTAAACCGGCTGGAATACACCCCTGCCCCCATGGCAATCATCCCTGCCGTGGGGGCTTTTCTTTTGCCCCTCCCCCACCCTCCCCCAAGAGAGTAAAAAGTTGATAAGAAGAAGGGAAGAAGAGGATGCCTCCTATCACCTTATTATCAGCCATTTGCGATCGGGCCATTTTTGCCCTTTCGGCGAGAAATTTGCAACTTTTTTGCGAAAAATTTTCCAGCCGCACACCGTGCTGATACACAGCGTATTGGTACCGTTTTCGAGGCCGGACGCATTTTTCCGCCGCCCATGTCGGAAAAAAGTAGTATCTTTGCAGTTTGATTTCGCCACAGATTATGCCGCAGCACACCGACATACTACAGGCCCTCGACGCCTTCATCCGCAAGTACTACAAGAGCCTCTTGCTGAAGGGTGCGCTGTATGCCGTCGGCATCGTCGGGGCGCTTTTCCTGGCGGCTGTGCTGCTGGAGCATTTCGGCTGGCTCTCCACCCTCGGACGCGCTCTCCTCTTCTGGGGCGGGCTGGCTGCGGTGGCGGGCGTAACGGGCTGGTTCATAGTGCGTCCGCTGCTCAAGATGCACGGCCTCGGCCAGCGCATCTCCCGCGAGGACGCCGCCCAAATCATAGGGAAGCACTTCCCCGAAGTCTCCGACAAGCTCCTCAACCTCCTGCAGCTTTTGGAGAGGTCGGAGGTCGGAAGTCGGAGGTCGGAGGTCGGAAGTCGGAATCAATGCCATCTGCTCTCCGACCTCCTCCCTCCTCCCTCCGACCTAGTACTGGCCGCCATCGAGCAGAAGACCGCCCAGCTTCGCCCCGTCCCCTTCCTCAATGCTGTTGATTTAAAGGGCAATAGGAAGTATTTGAAGTATGCCCTGCCGCCACTGGTAGTGCTTGCGGTGCTGCTGCTGGCCGCCCCCTCGATGGTCACCGAGCCCTCGCGCCGCATCGCCAACTACGGCACCGTCTACGAGCGCCCGGCCCCCTTCCGCTTTGTGCTTCGCAACGAGCGCCTTACGGCCATGCAGGGTGACGACTTCACCCTCGAGGTCGTCACCGAGGGCGACGCCCGCCCGGCCGAGGTCTACCTCAACCTCGACGGCCGCCGCCAGCGCATGCAGGCCGCCTCGGGCGTGTTCTCCTACACCTTCAAGCAGCTCCGCCGCTCGCAGCCCTTCACCCTCGAGGGCGGCGGCGTCACCTCGCCCCACTACCGTCTCGAGGTGCTGCCCAACCCCGCCGTCGTCTCCTTCCGCATGCTCCTCTCCTACCCCGCCTACACCGGCCGCCCGGCCGAAGCCCTCGAAAACCTCGGCGACGCCTCCGTGCCCGAAGGCACCACCGTCCGATGGCTCTTCCAAACCCAGGATGCCGACACCCTCCACTTCGAAATTCAGAATTCAGAATTCAAAATTCAGCCCGACGCAGCAGGGCGCGTAGAGTTGAGCCGCCGCGTGATGCAGACCATGGACTACAGCTTCAACGCCACCTCCACTCAAAATACAACATTCAACATTCAAAATTCCTCCGACACCCTCCGCTACACCCTCTCCGCCATTGCCGACGCGGTGCCGATGATAGTGGCCGAAGAGATGCTGGACAGCCTCCGCCCCGACCGCCGCCTGTTCCGCGGCCGTATCAAGGACGATTACGGCTTCTCTAGGCTCGTTTTCGCCCACAAGGTGGCCAACCCTGCCTCCGGCGCCCCGGAGGCCGTCAGCGAGGCCGAAATGGCCCTCGGCGAGGGTGCCTCGCAGGAGTTCTACTTCTCCTTCAACACCGCCGAGCTTGTCCTCGCCCCCGGCGACGAACTCTCCTACTGGTTCGAGGTCTACGACAACGACGCCATCCACGGCCCCAAGAAGGCCACCTCCCAGGTGTTCGAAATCAAGGTACCCACCGCCGAGGAGCTGGACCAGATGCTCGACCGCTCCAGCCAGGAGGTGCGCCAGAGCGCCGAGTTGCAGATGTCCGAGTTGCAGAAGCTGCAGCAGGAAATCAACGACATGATGCGCCGCCTGGTCGACAAGAAGGAGCTCGGCTGGCAGGACAAAAAGGACCTCCAGCAGATAGCCGAGAAGCAGCGCCAGGTGCGCCAGATGATGCAGCAGATGCAACAGCAGATACAGGAGAACAACCGCCTGGAGCAGAAATACCGCGAGCAGAGCGAACAGCTCATGGAGAAACAGCGCGAGCTGGACCGCCTGATGAACGAGGTGATGGACGAGAAGATGAAGGAGACCATGGCCGAGATTGAGCGCATGATGCAGCAGCTGGACAAGAAGCAGGTGCAGCAGGAGCTGGAGCAGCTCAAGATGAGCAACGAGGAGCTGGAGAAGCAGCTCGACCAGAACCTGGAGCTAATGAAGCGCCTCGAGCTTGAAAAGAAGGTGGAGCAGACCATCCAGAAGATGGACCGCTTGGCCGAGGAGCAGCGCAATGTTTCACGTGAAACCGAGCAGTCCAAGGGCAAGGACAACGAGGCCCTGCAACAAAAGCAGCAAAAGCTCAACGAGCAGTTCCAGCAGTTGAAACAGGACATCGACCAAATCCGAAAGGATTACAAATCCCTCGACCCCTCCACCGACTTCAAAGTGCCCACCGAGTTGGAAAAACAGGTGGAGCAGCACCAGCAAGGTGCCCAACAGAGTCTGCAAAAAGGCAAGAATAAGGAGGCCAGCCAGCAGCAGCGTCAGGCCGCCGACGACATGGAGCGTCTCTCCGAAGCCCTGGCCGAGGCGCAGCTGGATGTCGAGCAGCAGGACCTGGCCGAGGATGCCGAGCAGGTGCGCCAGCTGCTGAAGAACCTCGTCCGTCTCTCCTTCAACCAGGAGGAACTCATCGCCGACCTCAACAATATCTATATCCAAGACCCCAAGTACCAAACCATCATCTCGCGGCAGAACCGCATCCGCGACGACTTCCGCAACGTAGAGGACTCGCTCCGCGCCATGGCCCGCCGCCAGCTCCAGGTGGCCTCGGCCATCACCAAGGAGGTCGGTGAGGTCAACGCCAACGTCAGTCGCTCCCTCTCCGGCCTGCTCGACATGAACCAGAGTTTCTACGGCACATATAAGAATACCTCCGCCGCCCGCTCCATGCAGTACGGCATGATGTCGCTCAACAACCTGGCCCTCGTCCTGGCCGAGAGCCTCGACCAGATGCAGAACCAGATGCGCCAGAACAGCCAGCGCAAGCAGAACGGGCAGTGCAAGAACAAGAGCGGCCAGCAGTGCAGCAAGCCCGGCAGCGGCAAGCCCTCACCCAAGTCGATGCGCGAGATGCAGCAGGAGCTCAACCGCCAGATGGAGGCCCTCAAGAAGCAGCTTGACAAGCAGGGAAAGCAGCCCGGTGGCCGCCACCAGATTGGCCAGCAACAGTCTATGAGCGAGGAGTTTGCCCGTGCCGCTGCGCAGCAGGAGATGATACGCCGCATGATGCAGGAATACGGCCAGGAGATGAAGTCCGCCGCCGGCGGCGACCCCAAGCTGGCGCGCGAGATTGACCAGATGATGCGCCAGATGGAGCAGACCGAGGCCGACCTCGTCAACCGCACCATCACCCAGCAGACCCTCCAGCGCCAGCAGCAGATCATGACGCGCCTGCTGGAGCACGAGCGTGCCGAGATGCAGCGCGAGCGCGAGGAGCGCCGCGAAAGCCGCGAGGCCGGCGACCTCTACAGCCAGCCCTCCCCCGCCGAGCTCGAACGCTACAACCGCCAGCTCGCCCCCACCTCCGACCCCCTCCGCTCCCTCCCCCCCACCCTCTCCCCCTACTACCGCCAAAAGGTCAACGACTATTTCTACCGGTAAAACTTGAGATAACGCCACACGCTATTTCAAGTTTTTGTTAAAATTTGAGATAGTACAATCCGTTATCTCAAATTTTTGAGTTAAATTGAGATAAAGTTTGTATCTTTGCAGTTGTAAATATTATGGTATGATAACATTAGAGAATTATATTTCAGGACATTACGAGCAGGGAACAGGGTATAAATACTTTGTCCCCACCTTGATTGATGATGAATGGGCATGGCAGGATCCCACGATTAACTCCCTATTGGAGAAAGCATCATTACGTTTAGGGGAATTGAACTCTTATTCCCGGCTTGTCCCTAACATTGACTTGTTTATCCAGCTGCACGTCACCAAGGAGGCTGTTCTTTCCAGCCGTATTGAGGGAACGCAGACCCACATGGATGAAGCCTTGTTGCCACAGTCGGAAGTACGAGAGGAGCGCCGAAACGATTGGCAAGAGGTCCGCAACTATGTGAACGCTCTCAACGATGCCATAGAGAATTTACCCCGTTTGCCAATATCTTCTCGCCTAATTCGCGCCACCCATAAAATCCTGTTGGACAGCGTCCGTGGCGAACATAAGCTCCCAGGCGAGTACCGTTCCAGTCAAAACTGGATTGGCGGAAATGCCATTGCCGACGCTCGCTACATACCACCGCATCACCAGCTTGTTGGCGATTTGATGGGCGACTTGGAGAAATTCCTCAACAATCCCAACGTGAACGTTCCCAATCTGATAAAGATTGCCATTGCACATTATCAGTTTGAGACCATCCACCCTTTCCTCGACGGTAACGGACGTATTGGTCGTCTGCTGATACCACTCTATCTTGTGCAGGAGGGAATACTGGACAAACCGCTGCTCTATCTCTCCACATACTTTGAGAAGCGCAAAGATTTATACTACGACAACCTGAATGCCGTGAGGGTCAGCAATGACATGCTACATTGGATTAAGTACTTTCTGGTAGGTGTGGAGCAAACGGCTACCCTTGCAGTCAGGACGCTATCAAATATCCTTGAGTTCAAGGACAAAATGGAGAATGACATTCGGGCTCGGTATGGAAGACGAAGCACCAGTGTTGTGGTGTTGGTCCACCAGTTGTTAAAAAACCCATTTGTAACCATAGAAGATACGATGCAGGTATGTAAGGTATCATACAACACGGCCAACGACATGGTCAAGCAGCTCTGTGCCGATGGCTACTTGGTGGAGACCACGGGCCAAAGCCGCAACCGCCTCTTCTACTTCAAGCAATATACCGACCTTTTCGCAGAATGATAATGGTGGTAGCCTAGCCCCAGCGGGGCGAAGGACATAAGCCGTGGGTGCAAACCCACGGTGAGGTATATAATTCCAAATCAAGCCCCGTCGGGGCGTAAGAAAATAGCTGGAAAACAAGCCCCATCGGGGCATAGGACATTAGCCGTGGGAGCGAACCCACGGTGTGAGGTATATAATTTCAATTTCAAGCCCCGCAGGGGCGTAAGAAAATAGCCGGGGGCGCAAGCCCCCGGTCCCGTGTCCCATACCCTACCCCGAGCCCCGTAGGGGCAGCGGAAGGGAGGTGGAGTTTCCGTCGCCCCCACGGGGCTTGGGATACGCTGTGCGCATACACCGTGGGCTTGCGCCCACGGCTACTATCCAACGTCCCTAACGGGACTTTCAAACAGGCCCCGTGGGGGCGCAAGAAAATAGCCGAGGTTCAAGCCACGTAGGGGCGTTAGAATATAGCCGTGGGTGCAAACCCACGGTGTGAGGTATATAATTCCAAATCAGGCCCCGTAGGGGCGTAAGAAAATAGCCGGGGGCGTAAGCCCCCGGTATCATATCCCCAGCTCTCCCTACCATCTTTCGTCTTTCTGAAGATTTATGGAGCACCCTCCAAAGAACACTTAAAATCTGAAAATCAGTCTGAAGAAAACCGGATGAGCTACAAAGGTTCGTATTCAAACTGCACCTTTGCTGGTTTTGGTCACGAATACGGCCACGTCTCTGTGATTCGAAATGGTACAGAATATACTTCATAGTCAATGAATATTTCGCACTCAAAACGTAAAACAACATGCATGCGTCCATTTATCACTTCAGCATCAATAGGTTTACCAAGAGAAGACATCCTAATTATTTCGACTCTTTGATACGGCATAGTTTGAGAAGTGTTTCCTGTGTCATAGGCGGCACTCTCATATCGGCATTCCAGCTCAAATGAATATTCATCACAAGAAAAAATCCTGTAAATAGCAGAATCGACTATTGTCACTGCGCCATCATGCCGCTCACCGCAACGTCTATAGCCATAGTTTTCGTCGTCGTACCGCATTCCGCTTGGTTCAGACAGATAGAAAGTGGTATCCAGAACGCGGTAATAGACCTTGAGTGGCACCGAGACCTTCTCTCCGTCAACCTCCATCCACGAGGTGTACGAGATTTGGAAGGCAGTGGTATCGCCCTGCTCGTTGGTCAGAAATTCTACGAGCTGGTCTGTAATTCCGCCTGCCGTAGTCGGGTCATCAATAGGACCGACCGGAGTGGGATTTTCTGGCTCAACAGGTGGTTTTTCGCAAGATGCGAAGGCTATTGCTGCCGCTGCGGCAAGAATGGTCAATGTAAAATGTCTCATAATCTTAATTTTTAGTTTGTAACTTATTCATAATAATATAAAAAGCGTGGCTGTATACCACGCCTATGGTTGGAGGTTGTAGGAAAGACCTTGACATGTAGATGTGGCTTCAGTCCACGCTTATACGCGCAAACCGTCACACCAATCTTGCATGTCTTTGGAAGGTTCCTACATTTCCAACCGCAAGACGAAGGTATAACGCTTCGTGATTTCCTCGTGAAATCGGATGCAAAATTACAAACTTTTCCCGACATGGCAAAATAATTTTTTCCCCCTCCCCTCCCCTTCCGCTGAAGAGGCAGAAGAGGGTATTAAGTTAGGAAGAAGAGGGGAAGAAGAGGATGCCTACAATGTGCTGACAATCAGCCCATCGCATTCCTGCCTTTTTGCCCCTTTTTTCGGACTTTTTACAGTTTTTTCACCACTTTTCCGCCCCTATCCTACCTTTCTGATATACAGCAATCTGCACCCATTTTTGACTTTTTTTGCCCCTGTTACCAACTTTTTTGTATCTTTGTGGCACGTATATACCCCCGAGATTATGACGGAATCCTTTGTAATACAGTCTGATATCGCCAACTTGGCCCAGGTCGAGGAGCGCCTCTTTCACTTTTGCCGCCTCTGCAACGTCGGCAACTACTACTCCGCCCTCGAGGTGGCCACCCTCCAGGCCGCCGAGAATGCCATCCTGCATGGCAACCAGTCCGACCCCGCAAAGGCCGTCTCCCTCACTTTCGGCACCTGCCGTGGCGGCCTCTTCGTCGAGGTCTCCGACCAAGGTCAGGGGTTCGACCACTCGCAGTTCGGCGACCTCCCTTCCGGCGACGCCACCCGCGGCGAGGGCATCTTCGTCATGCGCCAGCTCTCCGACCGCATGACCTTCTCCGACGGGGGTAGGGTGGTCAGGATGGAATTCGACGTCAACGGCATCGACCCCGCCGACGCCCTCCAGCGCATCGCCGTCCTCCAGAGCCACTACCACCCTGTCGCCGCATGAGGCATTCCTCGTTTTCCGTCGCTCGCAGAGCACAACTGCCCTGCCGCCCTGCCGTTACGGCAGCCATTTTGAGGAATAATCCCCCTTGTAATAGTTGTATTCTCTTGTTTATCAATACATTATATTGATTCCCATGTCCATCCGCTTTGCAGTACAAAATATAGATTTTGAGCTCCCCGAGCCCCAAAAGGTCCGCCTGTGGGTCGCCGAGGTGGTGCAGCGGCGTGGGAAGCATGTCGGAAACCTCTCCTACCTCTTCTGCGACGATGAGCATATCCTTGAGGTCAACCGTCAGTTCCTTGACCATGACACCTACACCGACATCATCACCTTCGACTATGTGGCGGCCGACCTCATCTCGGGCGACATCCTCATCAGCATCGACAGGGTAGGGGAGAATGCCCTCTCGTTTGGCGTCTCCTTCGAGCAGGAACTCCACCGCGTCCTCATCCACGGCGTGCTCCACCTCCTCGGACAGGGTGACAAGTCGCCCGACGAAGCCGCCGAGATGCGCTGTCAGGAGGCCGACGCTTTGGCCCTTTGGGCGCAGATGTTTCACGTGGAACATACAGCGTAACTACCATGGTCTATGCAGTTTGAGCCTTTCGATATAGTGGTTGTGGGCGGTGGTCATGCCGGTGCCGAGGCCGCTGCTGCCGCTGCACGGCTGGGCTGCCGTGTCCTGCTTATCACCCAAATGCTCGACACCATCTGCCAGATGTCCTGCAATCCCGCCATGGGCGGCGTGGCCAAGGGGCAGATTGTGCGCGAAGTCGACGCCCTCGGCGGCTGGAGCGGCATCGTCACCGACCGCTCGGCTATCCAGTTCCGCATGCTCAACCTCTCCAAAGGCCCTGCCATGTGGAGCCCCCGCGCCCAGTGCGACCGCATGCTCTTCTCGCTGAATTGGCGCCAGGTGCTGGAGAATATCCCGGGACTTTCCCTTTGGCAGGATGAGGTCGTGGCCCTCGAGCTCGACGGCAATGCCGTCTGCGGCGTGCGCACCCGCATGGGGCACACCATCCCCTGCCGCGCCGTGGTGCTCACCAGTGGCACCTTCCTCAACGGCACCATCTATATCGGCACCGACTCTTGGCAAGGGGGTAGGGTAGGGGAGGCCCCGGCCACCGGGCTTTCCGACCAGCTGCGCACCCTTGGATTCGAGGTGCAGCGCCTCAAGACTGGCACTCCGGTTCGCGTCGACGGCCGCACCATCGACTTCGACCGCCTGCAAATCCAGCCTGGCGACGAGCATCCCGCCAAGTTCTCTTTCACTGATACCAAGCCACTTGCCGAGCAGCGTCCCTGTTATATTGCCAATACCAACCTGCGCACCCACGACATACTCCGCACCGGTTTCGAGCGCTCTCCCATGTTCACCGGCCGCATCCAGGGCCGTGGGCCACGCTATTGCCCCTCCATCGAGGATAAGATCGACCGCTTTGCCGACAAGGACCACCACCAGCTTTTCGTTGAGCCCGAAGGGTGGCACTCGCAGTCCTACTATATCAATGGCTTTTCTTCGTCGCTTCCCCTTGATGTGCAGCTCGACGCCCTGCGCTCTATCGACGGCTTCGCCGAGGCCCGTATCTTTAAGCCCGGCTATGCCATCGAGTATGATTACTTCCCGCCTACCCAGCTCTCCTATACCCTTGAGACCAAGCGTGTTGAATGTCTCTACTTTGCCGGCCAGGTCAATGGCACCACCGGCTACGAAGAGGCCGCTTGCCAAGGCCTTATGGCTGGTGTCAATGCCGCGCTGAAACTCCAGGGCAGGGCGCCTTTTGTCCTCTCGCGTTCGCAGGCGTATATCGGTGTGCTGATTGACGACCTCGTCACCAAGGGTGTCGACGAGCCCTACCGTATGTTCACCTCGCGTGCCGAATACCGCATCCTCCTCCGGCAGGACAATGCCGACCAGCGCCTCACTCCGCTTGGCCATGCCATTGGGCTGGCCGATGATACCCGCATGCGCCGTGTGGAGAAGAGGGTAGGGGAGGCCCGTGAGCTGCGTCGGCTCGTCGAGGCAACGCCCGTGGTGCCCTCCGATGTCAATGCCTGGCTTCAGGAGCATGGCTCGGCGCTCCTTAATCAAAAGGTGCGTCTCTCTAGCCTTCTGTTGCGTCCTGAGCTTTCGCTCCGCGACCTCGCTCAGCTTGCCCCCGAGGTCTCTGCCGCCGTCTCGTCCCTCCCTGCCGACGTGGTGCAGGATGTAGAGACCGCCATCAAGTATCAACGCTATATCGAAAAGGAGCAGGAAGTGGCCAACCGCATCCTCAAGTTCGAGGACATCCCCTTGCCGACCGACTACGATTATTTCCTTCTCGATGCACTCTCCTACGAGGCACGTGAGAAACTCTCCAAGCATCATCCCGCCACCATCGGCCAAGCCTCCCGTATCAGTGGCGTCTCCCCAGCCGACATTTCTGTCCTCCTCATTGCCTTTGCCCGTTAGTGCATGAGAAAAACACCCCCGCTGTTTCACGTGAAACAGCGGGGGTAAATCGTTTGTTCTATGTGATTTAAATGTGTAGAAACGCGTCGCGAAGTTCGTGGTCAGACACGTCAATGTCGATAGCAGCGGCACCGATTTCCTGCAGAAGCACGCATCGCACTGCCCCCTCTTTTGCCTTTTTGTCTTGATGCATCAAGGGGAGCATCTTTTCGATGTCTTTCAGGGTGTATTTGGGTAGTTTTACTTTCGCACTAATCCACTTGGAATATGATAGATAGATTTCCTCGGCCAGCCCCAGTTTTTTCGTCGAGAGGTACATCGCGGCCAGCATCCCGACACCCACGCTGATGCCGTGTGGCAGGTGCGAGTACATCTCGATGGCGTGTCCGAAAGTGTGCCCAAAGTTCAGTATCTTCCTGATTCCATGGTCGTATGGGTCTGCCTTCACGATTTGGTTTTTCATTTTCGCCACCTCTACAATATGCTGCTTGGTCAGTGTGGCAGCATTCGTAAGTTGCTCAAATAGAGTGTTGTCTGTGACGGCTGAAGTTTTCACCATCTCCATTAGCCCATTGGCTATTTCCTCGGTGGGTAGGGTGTTGCAAAACGCATGGTCTATGACAGTTAGCTCTGCTGGATGGAAAAATCCGATGCTGTTTTTCACGCCGCCGAAATCAATGGCTGTTTTGCCGCCGATGGCGGCGTCAGTCATTGATAGCAAGGTGGTTGGGATGTTGATGTGGCGCAGGCCGCGCTTGTAGCCTGCGGCCACGAAGCCGCCGAGGTCGCACACCGACCCGCCGCCGAGGTTCACCAGCACATGCTGCCGGTCGGCGCCGCCGTCGAGCAACGTCTGCCACACTTGTACCGCCACCTCCAGGCTCTTGCATTCTTCGCCCGCCGGCACCTCGATGAATTCCGCCTCCTGTAGTGCCTCCACCTGCGAGATAACCTGCGGCAGGCAGTGTTGGAATGTGTTTTCGTCCAGCAGGATGGTGTACCGAGCCCCTGCCCATTCCGGCTTGGTCAGCTCGCGGGCCAACGCTTTTAGCCCTCCATATATAATTTTACTCTGTTTAAACATACAATAAATAACGCGTCGCTGCGTTGATTATTGCATGAAACTGGAATTGCTTTCCCCTGCTAAGAACATGGAGTTTGGCCGCGAGGCGGTGAACCATGGTGCCGATGCTCTCTACATCGGTGCGCCTGCCTTCGGCGCCCGTGCTGCCGCCACCAACACCATCCAGGATATAGAGACTTTGGTCAACTATGCGCATCTGTATGGTTCCAAGGTATTTGCGACCGTGAACACGCTTCTCTTCGACGATGAGCTGGAGCCTGCTGTTGAGATGATACGTGAGCTCTACAACATTGGCGTTGATGCGTTGATTATCCAGGACTTAGGACTTTTAGAGTGTGACCTTCCACCTATCGAGCTCCATGCCAGCACCCAGTGCCACAACGCTTCTGTTGAGCGTGTAAGGTTCATGGAATCAGTAGGGTTCAAGCGTGTAATCCTGGCTCGAGAGACCTCCCTGGAGCAGATGCGAGCCATACGTGAGGCTACCTCGGTCGACCTCGAAGGCTTTGTCTACGGCGCTCTCTGCGTCAGCTACAGTGGCCAATGCTATATGAGTCAATACCTTAACCAGCGCAGTGGCAACCGAGGTGCCTGTTCGCAGCCCTGCCGTTCCACCTACGACCTGCTGACCGAAGAGGGGCGCACCATTATGAAGAACCGCCACCTCCTTTCGCTCAAAGATTTCAATGCCAGTCAATATATTGGGTCTATGATAGATGCAGGCATTTCGTCGTTTAAGATTGAAGGACGCCTGAAAGATCTTTCCTATGTGAAGAATATCACCGCATACTATCGTCAACTACTTGATAGTATGATGGATGGACACGAACGCGCCTCCTCCGGTGCCACCACTGTCTTCTTCACCCCCGACCCGGAGCGCACCTTTAACCGCGGCTATACCGACTACTTCCTCCGTGGGCGTCAGCCCATGGCCTCCTTTGCCACCCAAAAGTCCATTGGCAAGCCCGTCGGAGTGGTGTCAACGGTCGGTCGGTTTACTTTGACGGTAGATAGCAAGGAAACCTTCGTCAATGGCGACGGCCTATGCTTCTTCGACGAGCGCAACCGCCTGCAGGGCTTCCTGGTCAACGGCGTGGAGGGCAATGTCATCACCCCCAACCAAATGCCTCGCATCAAGATCGGCACCCAGCTGTGGCGTAATCAGGACCAGGCTTTCGAGAAGATGCTTGCCGGCCGCACCGCTGAGCGCAAGGTCGGCGTCCGGATGCTCTTCTGCGTCACGCGTCGCGGCTTCAGTCTCGACCTCACGGACGAAGATGGCGTCACCGTCGTCCAGCATATGGCCGCCGAGCACCTGCCCTCGGACCGCCCCATCAAGTCGTCCAACACCATCGTCAAGCAGCTCTCCAAACTTGGCGACAGTCCCTTCGTGGCTACTGAGGTCACCGACACCACCGAGGGGCGCTATTTTATCACTGCAGGCACCCTCAACGAGCTCCGTCGCCGCGCGGTGGAACTGCTTAAGGAATACCGCATTAAGCATTTCCGTCCGCAGGATGTTCCACGTGAAACATCTTCCGATATTCCTTCTGTTGCTAGCCATTTGGACTATCGCTCCAACGTCATCAACCAGCGCGCGGAGGCCTTCTATCGCCGCCACGGAGCCATCGAAACAGAGCATGGCTTGGAGCAGACGGGCGATTATGCCGGCAAAGCCCTTATGACCACTAAATACTGCCTCCGTCACGAGCTAGGCTGCTGCCTCCGCGATGGCGGACCCAACCCCCACCAGATCGTCCCCACCGACACCCTCCTCCTCCGCAACCAAGAGCGTCTCTTCCGCCTCCAGTTCGACTGCGGCGAGTGCGTGATGCGGGTATATACGGTCTAGAATAGGTGGAATCTATAATGTTGGATTATTTGGCGATGGTTTTCGAGGGTCTGATGCGGTCGACGATGACCATGTCGTCCTCCATGTGGAAGATGTAGACCCACCGTTTGTTGTGGCTCACCATGCGGCGTGCCCGTGGATGGTACTGGCGGATGTCAGCCATCGGGCTCACGCGGTAGAGACCCGCCAGCAACGACAACGATTGCACCTCGGCAATCATGTTGTCGATATATCGGTTGGCGCCAATCTGCGACATGACAGACTTCAAGTACTCCTCGAGTTCGTCTAAATCGCGTATGGCGGAGTGTCGCAATCTAACTTTGTAGACTGTCATAGTAGTCATTCACTCTCTGTCGTAGTATGCCAAAGAATTCCTCCACTGACATCAGTTCGCTTTCCGGTGTTTTGGGGAATTCTTCGGTTGCGGGCCGGGGCTTCTTGGTGGTCGCGCGCGGCCGTCCGACGGGCTTCGGATCCATCGTTTCCATATCCATCTTTTTATGTGTTTTCCGGCTGCAAAAGTACGAATATTTCCCCACACTGCAAAAATATTTTTTTAGACAAAGAAATATTTGTATTTTTGCATCGTCAAGCGCCTCCATTATGCCCACCGCATCCCACCCATTTGCTCCCCTCGGAGCCGGTCCCTTTTCGACCACCTGGTATGGAAGAAGAAGGGAAGAAGAGGGTGTCTGTTCAGTGCTGTAAATCAGTCTGTTGTAAATCGGCAAAATGAGGCCGTTTTGCGAAAAAAAACACAAAAAATCGACCGCCGTATGATACACCATGCTACCCGCTGCAGCACAGACTGTTATGCCCGAAATCGTGCGCATCGCCTCCACGGGGGTGTACGCCTCTTTGTGTGCCTCCTTGTGACGTTGTTTTCCTCCTGCGCTGTCCACCGCGAGGCAGGTGAGATAACGGCCACAGTGCCCGACAAGGCCTTTCGCACCCTCCTGCTCGAGAAAGGCTATGCCGAGAGGGTTTTCGGCCATCGTCTGCGCCCCACCGCCGAGGGGAAGGCCTTGTCGGAACTGATATGCTATGAGGAGGGTATCCACTCGCTCCGCGGCATCGAGATGTTTCCGCAGCTGGCCTCCCTCGTCTGTAGCGGCAACCCCATCGAGGAGCTCGACCTCAACGCGTTGCGCCGCCTGGAAAATCTCTACGGCATCCACATGCCGCTGCGCCGCCTTGACATCGACAGCTGTCGCCGCCTGCAGCACATCGAGCTCAGCTACACCCATCTTGACACCTTCTCCCTCGCCCCCTTCCCCGACCTGACCTACTTCTTCTGCATCTTCTCGCCCCTCCGCGAGCTAGACCTTACGCCTTGCCCCAAAATGAAGTCGGTCTACATCCGCGCCACGCAGATTACCGATATCGACCTCACCCCCTGCGACAATTTCTTCCAACTGCACGCCACCGACACGCCGCTGCGCACCATCCACGTCACCGACGAGCAGATGGACAGTGACATCCGCGTCTCCTGCGATGACAGTGTCCGCGTCGTCTCCGTGCCGATACCGGAGCTCTCCTGCATCCGCACCCGCGCAGTCTTGATCCCCGAGCTCTATGAACTTGGCCTCACGCTCGACACCAGCGGTGCCCTCGAGCACCACTACACCACCGGGGTCTACCTCCTGGGCGACAGCATCCCGCAGCAGTACATGCAGGCGTGGCAGCAGTTTGTCCTCGGCCTGCGCAACGCGTTGATTGACGCGGGGATGAGTTGGGCTGATGTGTACAGATTTTGGGGACGCCTCTTCCTCGCGCCCGACGGGTCGGTCGACTACTACGTTTACCAGTGGAGCGGCGACCATCAGCCCGGCGACGAGTGGAAAGCCCGGTTCCGTACCGTCGTCGAGCGCTACCTCGCCACCTTCCGCTTCGCCTACACCTTCAACCGTCGCTTCTCCCAGTGCGGCTCCGTTGTCCTCAGGCCTGCCGGCTAGCCTACAGCCGTAAGCCCCAATAGGCGGACGCCGGGCCGGCGCGCGCAGCGGTCCGAATAATTCCTTAGGGTGGAAAAAATATTTTGTCCACATGCCGAATTGTTCTTATCTTTGCGGAAGTCAAAGTGGGGGTGGGAGAGGGGTGAAATAGAATTACTACATATTGGAAATCAACAGATAAACATATAAAAGTACAAACCTTAAAACATAACAAATTATGGCAGTCAAATCAATGCTCCGCGTCCGCATGAGCGCCAAGGACGCCCACTACGGCGGCAATCTCGTCGACGGCGCCCACATGCTCCACCTCTTCGGCGATGTCGCCACCGAACTCCTCATCATCCAGGACGGCGACGAAGGCCTCTTCTGCGCCTACGACATGGTCGAGTTCAAAGCCCCCGTCTACGCCGGCGACTATATCGAGGCCTACGGCGAAATCACCCACGTCGGCAACACCAGCCGCAAGATGAGCTTCGAGGCCTACAAAGTCATCAAGCCCCGTCCCGACATCAGCGACTCCGCCGCCGAGGTGCTGCCGGAGAAAATCCTCGTGGCCCGCGCCACCGGCACCTGCGTCACCCCCAAGGAGTGCCAGCGCTACAACAAATAATCCTTGTTGCATAGGTATGCCCATGTCCGGCACCCGACGCTTGCGTCGGGTGCCGGACTCCTTTTCGCCCGCCCTCGATTCTCGGTCCCAAAGGCCTATAGGCGGTCGCAGACGGTATCATTATTACCCATCGATGGGTAATAATGGGAAAAGGCCTATCTATTACCCTAGAGAACCCCTACCGAACCCCTACCCGTTCCGGTGGCGCTCGGCGAAACGGCGGTTGGCCAGGCAGAGCGCGTCGTCGGCATTCAGGCCGTGGCGGCGGCCCCAGTCCACAAGGTCGAACAGCTGCTGCCCGTACTCCTCCTCCGTCATCTCGGTAGGCTCGGCCGTGTTCTCCGTCCGCCCTGCCACCTTCTCCTGCATTCGGATGGCCTTGACGAGCGACGGCAGGCTCTCCGGCACCCCCTCGAGCACGTCCTTGCGCCCCTCGCGCATCTTCAGCTGCTCCCAGTTCTCGCCGTGGTAGTTCTCGCGGTCGTAGATGAAAGGGTGGCGCGCTATGAGCTTGTCGCTGATGGCGTTGTACACGTCGGCCTGCGTGAAGAGCCCCTGCTCCTCGGCCAGCTTGCAATAGAACAGGATATGCATCGCCAGGTCGCCCAGCTCCTTTTTCATCTCATTGGCGTTGGCGGCCACGATGGCTTCGCTCAGCTCGTGCACCTCCTCGATAGTGAGGTAGCGCAGGCTCTTCATCGTCTGCTGGCGGTCCCACGGGCATTCACGCCGCAGGGTGTCCAGAATGTCGTTCAGGCGCTTAAATGCGTCGTACGTCTTCGATTCCATCAATGGTGCGCAGTTTGTCGATCAGGCTGGACAGGTGGTCCAGGTTATTGATGTAAAGCATGATGATGCCGCGCCCAACGCCCTCGGAGGCCTCCAGGGTGATGGCGCGCATATTGAGGTCCATCTCTTCGGAGATGAGGCGTGTGATGTCCTGCAGCAGCCCTTTGCGGTCGATGGCCGTCAGGGCGATACCCGTCAGGAGCGACAACTGCTCGCCCGGCCGCCATTTGGCGCGCACGATGTGGTTCTCGTGGTTCGCCATCTCGCGCATGGCCTCCTTGCAGTTGGTGCGGTGCACCATGATGCGGCCGTCCTGCACGATGCCCACCACCTGGTCGCCCTGCACCGGCTTGCAGCACGCGGCCGTCTCGGTCGGCAGGTGCTCATAGTCTTTGTCCAGCAGGAAGGGGGTCGAGGACTCCACGTTCTCCGGCAGCGCCGCCTTGTCGGTCATGCCGTCGAAAATGTCCTTGTATTGCTTGAGGAAGAGCAGGTTGGGCGCCGGGCGGGCCTTGCCGAAGCATTCGGCCACCTGGTGTTCGGTGATCGCCCCCACGGCTAGGCCGTAGAGCACGTCGATGTCCGACGGGTTGCCTAGGTAGCGCTTCAGCTGGCCCCAGTTCTGCCGGTTGTCCTTCAGGTGCAGCCCCTCGAGGTAGCCGCGCAGGCGGCGGCGCCCCTCGTCGGCACGCTCCTTCTTGTGAGCCTTCAGGAAGTCCTTGATGGCTTCCTTGGCTCGCGGGGTGGTGCATTCGGCGAGCCACTGCTCGTTGGGCACGGTGTTCTCCGTGGTCAGCACCTGCACCTGGTCGCCCGTGTGCAGGCGCTCGTTGCGTCCTGCTACGCGGGCATTCAGTTTGGCCCCGATGCAGTGGTGACCGAGGTCGGTATGGATGGCGTAGGCGAAGTCAAGCACCGTGCTGCGGCTGGGCAGAGTGACGGTGCGACCCTTGGGGGTGAAGAGGTATATCTCCTTGGTGTAGAGAGCCTCCTTGAACTCCTCCACCAGGTCCAGCGCACTCTTGTCGGTCTGCTCAAGCGTGGTGCGTATCTGCTGCAGCCACTCCTCCACTGGGTTGCTTTCCAGCTCCTCGTCGGGGTGGGCCTCCTTGTAGAGGAAGTGGGCCGCCATGCCCTTTTCGGCGATGGTGTCCATGCGCTCGGTGCGTATCTGTATCTCCACCCAGCGCCCTATGGGGGTCATCACAGTGGTCTGCAGGCTCTCGTAGCCGTTGTTCTTGGGGTGGGTGATCCAGTCGCGGAAGCGCTTGGGATTGGGCTCGAACTGGCCCGAAATGAGGGCATAGACACGGAAGCATTCCTCCTTCTCGCGCTCGCGGGGCACCCCTCTCAGTATGATGCGCATGGCGTAGAGGTCGAAGATTTCCTCGAAGGCCACATGCTTGTTCTCAATCTTTTTCCAACAACTGTAGACCGACTTGACTCGGGTTTTGATTTTGTAGTCGCACCCTGCCTCGTCGAGCATCTTTCGCACGGGCTTCACGAGGCACTCCTCCAGCCGCTCGCTGGTGCCGGCGGTGGCGGCTATCTTGGCCTCTATCTCGGCGTACTTCTCAGGATTGGTGTATTTCATCACCAACTCCTCGAGTTCGGTCTTGATGGTGTAGAGGCCCAGGCGGTGGGCCAAGGGCACGTAGAGGTAGGAGGTCTCGCTGGCAATGATGAACTTCTTGGTCTCCTTCATCGAGTCCAGCGTGCGCATGTTGTGCAACCGGTCGCAGAGCTTGAGGAAGATGACATAGACGTCGTTGCACATCGAGAGCAGTATCTTGCGGTAGTTTTCGGCCTGCTTGCTCTCGGTCTGCTGCAGCACCATGACATCCTCTATCTTGGTGACGCCGTCGACTATCTTGGCCACGCGGTCGCCGAAGACGACGCGGAGCTCGTCGACGGTGATGTCGGTGTCCTCCACCACGTCGTGGAGCAGGGCGCAGATGACGGCCGTGGGGCCGAGGCCCACCTCTTTGACCGCGATGAGTGCCACGGCCAAAGGGTGGAAGATATAGGGTTCGCCGCTTTTTCGGCGCGTGCCGGCGTGGGCTTTCTTGGCCATCTGGTAGGCGCGCAGGATGCTCATCTCCTCATTGGGGGTGAGGGGCTTGAGGGCCTGGCAGGCTTCCAGCAGCTCGTCGTAGCGGGCTTGTATCTCTTGTTCTTCGCGTTGCTCGTCGATGATGTACATAGGTGTTTACCAGAAGAATAGGCTGAGGCCGAGGAGGGCTGAGAGTTCGAGGCTGAGGCCGAGGGTGAGGTAGCTGTTGCCGTCGATGACGGCCATGCCGAGCGAGGCGGAGGTCCAGCAGAATTCGTGGCCCCTGGAGGGCGCCGCCACGCGGAAGCCTATCTCGCTGCCCAGACGGCGGCCGAAGGTGAGACCGGAATAGAGGTGCCAGTCGACACTGCTTTGGCGGCCGGAGAGGCGCACGGCGGGGCCGATGCTGTAGTACTGCCGGCGGGGGCCGAAGAGGGCCGAGCCGTAGACGCCCCAGCGCTCGGGCAGGTAGGTGAGGTTGAGACCCAGCGCACTGCGGTGCCCCATCGCGGCTTCCACTTCGAGGAAGACGCTGTTGAAGTTGAGCCCGACATTGTTAAGGTAGTGGTGTTCGGGCATGGCGGGACGACCGCCGCGGCGGGAGGGCGGGGCAGGCTGGCGCGAGCCGCGGACGCTGCCGTCCTGGTTGTAGTAGACGGGGGCGCCGATGACGTTGGCTTCGCCTTTGGGGCGGCGCGGGGCGGGCTGGGCACCGATGACGTTGGGGCCGTCGTCGTCCACGGCGTCGTCCACGGCGATGCTGTCGGCCGGGATGGCGCGTCGTGCGGTGTCGGGTTGCACGACCTGGCCCCACACCGGGAGCCAAGCCAGCATAAGCAGTGTTGCGAATAATCTTTTCATAGCTTTATGGGGGTGAGAGGGTTATTCTTCGGTCTTGGATTTGAGGGCTTCGCGTATCTTGCCTTCGAGCTCTTCGCAGAGTTCGGGGTTGTCGCGCAGCAGCTGCTTGAGGGCTTCGCGGCCTTGAGCCAGCTTGCTCTCGCCGTAGCTGAACCAGGAGCCGCTCTTGCGGATGACCTCCATGTCGACGCCAAGGTCGATGATTTCGCCCAGTTTGGAGATGCCTTCGCCGAACATGAGGTCGAACTCGCAGGTGCGGAAGGGGGGTGCCACTTTGTTTTTGACGATGCGTACCTTGACACGGTTGCCGATGTTTTGGTCGCCATCTTTGATGGCCTGGGTGCGGCGTATGTCGACACGGACCGAGGCATAGAACTTCAAGGCGTTGCCGCCGGTGGTGGTCTCGGGGTTGCCGAAGAGGACGCCGATCTTCTCGCGGAGCTGGTTGATGAAGATACAGCAGCAGTTGGTCTTGCTGATGGTGGCGGTGAGTTTGCGCATGGCCTGGCTCATGAGGCGTGCCTGGAGGCCGACTTTGCTGTCGCCCATGTCGCCGTCGATCTCGGCTTTGGGGGTGAGGGCGGCGACAGAGTCGATGACGATGATGTCGATGGCGCCGGAGCGGATGAGGTTGTCGGCGATTTCGAGGGCTTGCTCGCCGTTGTCGGGCTGGGAGACGAGGAGGTTGTCGATGTCGACGCCGAGCTTCTTGGCGTAGAAGCTGTCGAAGGCGTGCTCGGCATCGATGAAGGCTGCAATGCCACCCTGCTTCTGACACTCGGCGATGGCATGGATGGCCAGGGTGGTCTTACCGGACGACTCGGGGCCGTAGATTTCGATGACGCGGCCGCGGGGGAAACCACCGACGCCGAGGGCGTTGTCGAGGCTGATGCTGCCGGTGGAGATGACGTCGAGCTGCTCCTCGGGACGGTCGCCGAGTTTCATGATTGAACCTTTGCCGTAGCTCTTCTCAATTTTGTCGAGTGTGCTTTGCAGTATTTTGAGCTTTTCCAGCTTCTGGGCGTTGGCATCGTTGACTTCTTTTGCCATAATGTGCGGTTGTTTAATGTGTTAATATTGGTACTGTTTTCTGTTCTGAAATTGCAAAGGTATGCTTTTTTTTTTGAGAAAAACAAATAAAGTGTATAAGGTGCAGTGGAACAGGGGGTTGGGTTCGAGGTGCGGGGGGTGCGACGCGTGGCTGGCGCACAGGGGTTCCCTAGGGGAACGGTAGGGGTTCTCTAGGGTAATTGATAGGCCTTTTCCCATTATTACCCACCGATGGGAAAATAGGGGAAGTTTTTGTGGGCAGGGTGTCATTTTTTTCCCACCAGGCGGCGGAAGAATTTGCCCCAGGAGGAGGAGTCGAAGAAGGAGGAGTCGGTGGTGGCCTGGAGGGTGAGGACGATGCCGATGGGTAGCATGACGAGCGAGGAGATCCACATGCCTTCGGGGCCGAGGGCGGACTCGCGGACGGCCTTTTCGCTGATCATGCCCACGACGTAGTAGAGCACGAAGAAGGCCACGGAGGCGACCAGCGGCAGGCCGAGGCCGCCTTTGCGGACGATGGAGCCGAAGGGTGCGCCGACGAGGAAGAGCAGCAGGCAGGCGACGGAGAGGGTGAATTTGCGGTGCCACTCGATGTGGTGGCGGTTGATGTATTCGCGGTCGGACTCGATCATGTCGGCGTACATTTTGGCCTGCGAGGAGGCTGTCTGTGCGGCGTTGCGGGCGTAGGTGAGGGCGCGCTGTCGGTCGGCGGCGGGCATGCTGTCGAGCAGGGCGGTGAAGGTGTCGGTGGTGGCGGCGGCAGCGCTGTCGGCTGCTTCGGACATGCGCGGCCATGCGTGGAGGGCGGAGGTGAGCTCGGTGCGGCACTGCTCTTGGCGCTTGGCGAGCGAGGAGTCGAGTTTGAGGATGGCGGTGTCCAACTGGTTGATATTCATCATCTGGTAGCTGCCCTTGAAGATGTCCTCCGTCGTCTTGTTGTAGGCAAAGGACGAGATGTCGAAGGAGATGGTCTGCTGGCGGAAGCCGATGGTGGTGAAGGGTCGGCGTTGGTAGTTCTCGCCGGTGGTGGATTCGGTGTAGGAGTAGCCGTCGCGGAGGGTGAACTGGAGGAAGCGGTTGTCGGGCGTGGCCTGCATGATGCCGCTGCGGGCCACGATGACGTTCATCTCGCCCGAGCCGCGCGAGTGGTCGTAGATGATGATGTCCTCCAGCGTGCGGCCGTCCTTGCCTTTGTTGCCGACGCGGATGACGTAGCCGTCGAGCTCTTTGTAGTATTCGCCCGGGCGAATGTTGACGGCGGGCTTCTTGCGCGTGATGTCGTAGAGTGTCATGCGGTATTTGAGCATGGCAGTGGGCATGACGTTGTTGGCGAAGTAGAAGGCCATGCCGGTGAGCAGCAGTGCCACCAGCGCCATGGGCATCATGACGCGTCGCACGCTGACGCCGCCGGCCTTCATGGCTACGAGCTCGTATTTCTCGCCGAAGTTGCCCATGGTCATGATGGAGGCGAAGAGCACGGCGATGGGGAGCGCCATGGGGACGAAGGTGGCCGAGGCGTACATCAGCAGCTCGGCGATGACGCTGAACTCGAGCCCCTTGCCGACGAGGTCGTCGACATATTTCCACACGAACTGCATCAGCAGCACCAGCACGGCGAGGGTGAACGTCAGTGCCAGCGGCCCGATGAAGGAGCGGAGGATGAGGCGGTCGAGTCGTTTCATGCGGGGTTAGAATTTCGAAGAGAGCCAGCGCCAGAGGTCGTTGCCGTTGGCGAAAATCATCAGTGCCAGCAGGAGGAACATGCCCACGCTCTGGGCGTAGGAGAGGAACTTGTCGGAGGGTTTGCGGCGGGTGACGATCTCCCAGAGGGTGAAGAGGATATGGCCGCCGTCGAGGCCGGGGATGGGGATGACGTTCATGAAGGCCAGGATGAGGGCCAGGAGGGCGGTGAGCTCCCAGAAGGCCTGCCAGTGCCAGTGGTCGGGGAAGAGGCTGGCCATGGCGCCGAAGCCGCCGAGGTTCTGCGCGCCGCCGGGGGCGAAGAGCATCTTGAGGCCCGAGACGTAGGTCATGAGCGTCTCCCAGCCGTGGCTGATGCCGGCGGGGATGGCCTGGAGGAGGGTGTAGTCGATGTGGCGCACGTCGGGGAAGAGGCGCTTGATGTCGGTCTCGCACTGCACACCCAGCTTGCCGGCGCTGCTCACCTCGACAGGCAGCGAGTCGAGGGCACCGTTGCGGTAGAAGCCCACGGTGATGGTCTCGCCCTTGTGGTCGCCCAGGGCGGCGGTGATGTCGTTGAAGGCCGTCATGGGTTTGCCCGCGATGCTGACCACGCTGTCGCCGGGCAGCATGCCGGCTTTCTCGGCTGTCGAGCCGGCGGCGAAACTCTTCACCACGAAGGGGATGCGGGGCGACATGAGCTGCTTGACGCGCTCGTTGTTGACGCGCTCCACGAGGCGGCCGCTCATGGTGATGTCCACCAGCGAGTCGCCGCGGCGCACGGTCACCCTGCGGGCGTCGCCGAGGAGGAGCATCTTGTTGACGGCCACGTAGTCGTCCACCTCCTGCCCGTCGATCGAGCGGATGAGGTCGCCCTGCCGGAAGCCCTCGTCGAGCATCACCTGGTGGTACTGGAAGCCCAGGGTGGCGCTGTGCATCGGCAGCTCGTCCTTGCCCCAGTGGGCGAAGATGATGCCGTAGAGCAGCAGGGCGGTGACGAAGTTGACCAGCACGCCGCCGCTGATGATGCAGAGGCGCTGCCAGGCGGGTTTGGTGCGGTACTCCCACGGCTGGGGCTCGGCCTCGAGGTCTTTGGCATCCTTGGTCTCGTCGATCATGCCGGCGATGTCGCAGTAGCCGCCCAGCGGTATCCAGCCCAGGCCCCAGAGGGTGTTGTCCTGGTCCTCGGGGGCGAGGTTCTTCTCGTCCCAGCTGTCGGGGGTCTTCGAGTTGAACCAAAGGAAGTGCCACTTGCCGCCGAACTTCTTGGCTTTCAGAATGGAGAATTGCCAGTTGAAGAATATATAGTACCTGCGCACACGCGTGTGGAACAACTTGGCGAAAAACAGGTGGCCCAACTCGTGGGTGGCCACCAGGATGGTGAGGCTGAGGATGAGGGCTAGCCAGTTCATTGCTGTCGTATGGTTTTATCGGTTTCGAATAGGTCTTCCAGTGTGGGGTTGGGGATGAAGTGGGCGCGTTCGAGGGCTTGCTCCACGAAGTCGGCGATGCCGAGGAAGGAGAGCTGCCCGTCGATGAAGCGCTGCACCGCCACCTCGTTGGCGGCGTTGAGGACGCAGGGCATGTTGCCGCCGCGTTCGATGGCGCGGTAGGCGAGGTCGAGGCAGCGGAAGGTGGTGCGGTCGGGCTGCTCGAAGGTGAGCGAGGGATGCTGCATGAAGTCGAAGCGCGGCAGGTGGCTCTCGATGCGGTGGGGGAAAGAGAGGGCATACTGGATGGGGGTCTCCATGGTGGGGGTGCCCAGCTGGGCTTTGATGCTGCCGTCGCAGAACTGCACCATCGAGTGGACCACCGACTGCGGATGCACCAGCACCTCGATGTCCGAGGGTTCCACGTTGAAAAGCCATTTGGCTTCGATTACCTCGAGGCCCTTGTTCATAAGCGAGGCGCTGTCGATGGTCACCTTGCGTCCCATGCTCCAGTTGGGGTGGTGGAGGGCCTGCTCGAGGGTGGCGTGCTGCAGCTCCTCGCGCGAGCGGCCGCGGAAGGGGCCGCCGCTGGCGGTGAGGAGTATCTTGTCCACCGGGCCTTCGCCGATGAGGCACTGGAAGATGGCCGAGTGCTCACTGTCGACGGGCAGCAGTGCCACCCTGTGGCGCTCGGCGGCGGCGGTGACCAGGCTGCCGGCCACCACGAGGGTCTCCTTGTTGGCCAAGGCGATATGCTTGCCGCACTCGATGGCGCGCAGGGTGGGGCGCAGGCCGGCGAAGCCCACGATGGCGGCCACCACCATGTCGATACCGCCCATCTCCATCACCTCCACCATGGCCTGCTGGCCGGCGAAGACTTTGATGTCGTGCGGGTCCAGTGCATCGTGTACTTGCTGATATTTGCCCTCGTCGGCGATGACGACGGCGTTGGGGGAGAATTCCAAGGCCTGTTCGATGAGCAGGTCGGCATTGGAGCCGGCACAGAGCACCTCGACCCCGAAGAGGTCGCGGTGACGGCGGACGACGTTGAGCGTCTGTGTGCCGATGGAGCCGGTGGAACCTAGTATGGCAATCTGTTTCGTAGCGGTAGGGGTTTAGAATGATATGTATTCTGTGGGGTTGACGGGCGAGCCGTTGACCCAGAGTTCGAAGTGGAGGTAGGGGCCTTGCTCGCGTAAGCCGGCGTTGCCGACGTAGCCGAGAGGTTCGGCTGCGCGGACGGCGTCGCCCTGGCGCTTGAGCAGGGTGCCCAGGTTGCGATAGACGGAGATGACGTTGCCGGGATGCTGTATGGAGACCACATAGCCGGCGTCGGCCGTGAAGGAGGCCGAGACGACGGTGCCGCTGTAGGCGGCGTGGATGGGCTGGCTGACAGCGCCGGTGATGTCGACGCCATAGTGCTTCTCGCTGGGGCTGTAGGGTTTGAGCACCTTGCCCTTCAGGGGAGCGAAGAAGAGGTGCATGATGGCGGGAGTGGTTTCGGTGGCGGGCGAGGCGGCGGATTTTACCTGATAGCGGCTGTCTTCGCGCTCCACCTCGAGGCGCAGCAGGCTGTCCTCTTTGGAGCGTCGGTAGGCTTTGGCCACGGCGGGCAGGGTGGCGAGGGTGTCGCTCCGCAGCGAGTCGGCCTCGCGCCCCAGGTCTTCGCCCGAGAGGACGGCGCGCATGGTGCGCAGCATCCACTCCTGCTGCTCGAGGCGTGCCTCGAGCGAGTCCACACGCTGGGCGTTGTCGTAGGTCAGCTGTGTGGCGCGGGCGTTGGTGTAGCCGGGGATGAGTTCGCGCAGAGGGGTGAAGGCGATGAGGACGGTGGTCAGCGCGACGAGGACGATGACGGCGATGCCGAGGGCAACGAAGAGGTGGGAACCGGTGAGTTCGAACGAGAACTTCTCCTTGAAGGTATTGGTATCCATCACCACAAATTTGTGTTTGTGGCGCATCACCTCTCTCATCGAGCGGCTACGCAGTCGGGTCCACCATTGCTTGAGGTTCATTGTCTCGTCGAAAGCCGAAGGTGGAAAGTGGAACAACCAGTAGGGCTCCGCTTTCCACCTTCGATGCGTTGCGGTTGGTTTATGCTAGAAGAATTTGTTGCGCTGGTCGGTGATGTCTGCGCTCATGCGGAGGGCCTGGGTGAGGAAGCGTGCCTTGTTGCGGAAGCCCTGCTCGAGCTGAGCCTTGACGGCGTCGGCGCTGGCATTGGCGTTGGGGGTCTTGGAGTCGACCTGCACCATGTAGACGCCGCTGGAACCCTTGACGGGGCCGACGAGGCCACCCTTGGCGACGGCCACAGCGGCCTGCACCTTGGGCTCCATGCCATAGCGGCCGAGGTAGTAGTCGGCGTAGGAGATGCTGTCGAGGGTGTCTACCTGCACGGCCAGTTTGGCGGCGATGCTGTTGATGTCTTTGCCCACCTTGGCAGCCTCTTCGGCGCGGGCCATGAGGAGTTCGGCCTTCTTCTCGTTGCGAACCTGCTGTTCGATCATGGGTTTCACCTGGTCGAGGGTGGCATAGCCTTTCTTGAAGACGTCCTTGAGGGCGGCGACGATGAACTGGCCGTCGCACTCGTAGACCTGGTCGGCGACGGTGCCCACCTTGGTCTCCTCGCCGAAGGCCCACTGGACCACCTGGCGGGCGTTGGAGACGCCGGCGAGGTTCTCGGTCATGAGGTTGACGCGGGCGTTGCGCACCTGGAGGTTTTCCTGCTGGGCGGAGGCGGTGAAGGAGGCGATGGAGCGGTTGGCGGCGGCGAATTTGTGGGCGGCGGCGAAGACGGCGTCGTTGGTGGCCTTGGAGGGTTCGATCTCGCGGGTGATGAGGGCCACGCGGTATTTCTTGGTGGCCTGGGTCTTGTCGGTCACTTTGACGACGAGGAAGCCCACGCCCTGGGGATGCTCAGCCACGAAGTGGCCACCGACGGGGGTGTTGATAATCTGCTCGTTGAGGAAGCCGTAGCCACCGTCGAGCTGCCACTGCATGTCGCCCTTGGTCTCGTTCTTCTGGGGGTCGTCGCTGAACTGTTCGAGGGCGGCCTCGAAGGTCATCTTGTTGCCGTTGAGGAGGGCGAGCACGCTGTCGGCCAGCACTTTGGCCTGGTCGTTGGAGCGGGTGGTGATGCCGGTGCCGGCATTTTGGTTGAGGACGTAGATGACGCTGGCGCGGATGGAGTCGGGGCGGACGGCGGTGCGGAGCACTTTGGCCATCATCCACTCGTTGCCGACGATGGCGGGCTCAAACTTGGCGCCGGCTTCGGAGGCGGCGATTTGGTCGCTCAGGGGGGAGGGGAAGGAGGAGGCTTTGACGTAGGAGGAGTCGTAGCTGCGGTGGCTCTCGCCGTTGACGAAGAAGGGGATTTCGGCGTCGGCGATGGTGTCGAACTCGGCCCAAACCTTGCGCACGTCGGCTTCGATGGCGGCGAGGTCGGCGGGGGTGGGGTTGACGGGGAAGGAGATGAACTCGAGGTCGCGCATTTCTTCCATGACGCGGAATTCGGCGCGGTGCTCGTCGTAGTAGGCCTTGTAGTCGGCGTCGGAGAGGGTGACCTCGTCGTCGGCCACGTTGTGGAACGGCAGGGCGGCGACGCGCACGTTGGCGAGTTGGCTACCGAGCTCGTTCACTTTGGCGGCGATGGCCTTGGGCATGTAGAAGCCGGAGGTGATCATGCCGGAGTATTTCTGCTGCTGGCGGTCTTTTTTGACGGTTTTTTCGAGTTCGACCCACTGCAGGCGGGCGGCGGTGTCGAGCTGGTCGAAGTTTTCGATGATGCGGTTGACGTAGGCGTAGTCGTACTGGCCGGTCTGCGGATTGGTGAAGTTCTGGCGCATGTAGGGGTGGATGAACTGGCCGGTGTACATGTCGCTGACCTCGGCCGGGGTGACCTGGAGGCCGAGCTTGGAGGTCTGCTCCTCGAGGAGGGTTTCGTCGACGAACTGCTGCCAGACGGCGTCGCGGATTTGGTTCTGCACGTCGGCCGGCACCTGGCTGGTCTGCTGCTGCATTTTGTAGTTGTTTTCCATCTGCATCACCAGGTCGTCGAAGCGCTGGCGCGTCATGACGGAGTTACCCACCTTGCCCATGTCGGGGATGGACTGGTTGTTTTTGGTCAGGTCGCCGAGGATGAAGGCGATGATGGCAATACCCACGATAGCCACGGCTATCCACGAATGCTTTCTGATACTTCCAATGATTCCCATTGTTTGTTAGCGGTTTTTGTTATTATTATTTATATTTATTTTCGCGTATAAAAACGTGCAAAGGTACGAATAAATTCGGTCGTGGAGAAATTTTTTTTATCCCGACGCGGAATTTATTTTTATAACATTCTGTTATTCATTGTGTTTTATTATGCTTATTTAACCTTATACATCGGGTTGCCGGTGGCGAAAAGTGGGGCGAAGAGCGGGTGTGTGGAGTGAAAATGCTGCCATTTGTGGCAGTAGCGTACATGTTTTGGTATAAGATGTTGTATATTAACCACATATATTCAACGTAGGGACGCTGTCAAAAACCCGTCGAAAAAACGGTTTTTCCCCGGAAAAAGGGCGATTTTGGGTAGTTTTCAATATGGTGAAAATCAGCCTATTGGAGGCACCCTCTTCTTCCCCTCTTCTTCCTTGCCAGGGCACTGGTAAGGCGGGTTAAAAACAGTTGCTCATATTGGGGTCAAAAATCGAAGGCGAAGGGCATGAGGCTGGCCACGGAGGGGAGCACGCGGACGCGCCCACCGGCGAGGTGGCAGAGGATGCGCATCGGGTGCCCCTGCTGCTGTTCGTATTCGAGCAGCACTTGGCGGCAGGCGCCGCAGGGCGAGGCCTCGCAGAGTTGTCCCGCAGCGTTGCGTCCGACGATGGCGAGTGCTTCATAATCACGCATTTCTGGCCGCCCGGCCGAGGCGGCGAAGATGGCTGTGCGCTCGGCGCAGAGGCCGGAGGGGTAGGCGGCGTTCTCCTGGTTGGCACCGCGCACAACACTGCCGTCTTTCAGTCGCAGGGCCGCACCCACGTGGAAGTGCGAATAGGGCGCATAGGCACCGTCGGTGGCTTCGATGGCGGCCTGCATCAATTGGCGGTCGGCAGCGGAAAGCTGCTCGATGGCGTCATATTCTTGATAGTCAATGTGTAGCGATTTGTCCATGGGATGCTGTTTTGGCTGCAAAGATACACATATTTCCGAAAAAGTAGTATCTTTGCATTTGGATATGGAATTGAAACTGCCCGTAAAAGACTGTGTGATAGGTCTCTCGCCGATGGACGATGTGACCGATATGCCTTTCCGCCAGCTCTGCAAGGAGATGGGCGCCGACTGGCTGGTGACCGAGTTCATCGCCTCCGAGGCCCTGAACCGCGATGCCGAGAAGAGCCTGCGCAAGATGCGCTTCACGGACGGACAGCGTCCCATCGGCATACAGATTTTCGGCGCCAACGAGGAGGAGCTGCTGCGCTGCCTCGAGGTGGTGGAGCGTGCCGAGCCCGACTTTGTGGACATCAACTGGGGATGCCCCGTGCGCAAGGTGGCGGGCCGCGGTGCCGGCAGCGGCATCCTGCAGGATATTCCCAAGATGCTGAAAATCACCGCCTCCATGGTGCGTCGCGCCACGCTCCCCGTCACCGTCAAGACCCGCTTGGCCTACAGCGCGGAGACCATGCCGGTCGTCGACTTCGCCGAGGCGCTCCAGGACACCGGCATTGCCGCCCTGGCCATCCACGGCCGCACCAAGAGCCAGATGTATGGCGGCACGGCCGACTGGACGATGATAGGCGCCGTCAAGGCCAACCCCCGCATCCATATCCCCATTTTCGGCAACGGCGACATTGCCGGCGGGCAGCAGGCCGTGGAGCACCATCGGCGCTACGGCGTCGACGGCATCCTCATCGGGCGCGCCGCCGTGGGCAATCCCTGGATTTTCGAGCAGTGCCAAAGGGCTTTCGCCGGGCTGCCCGAAAGGGAAGTCACTGTAGAAGAGCGCGTTGAGGTGTGCCGCCGCCACCTGCTGGCCGCCGTCGAGTTCTATGGCGAGCGCACGGCGGTCTTCAGCCTCCGTCGCCATTACGGCAACTATTTCAAGGGATTGTACAATTTCAAGCCCCACCGCCTCGCCCTCGGCGCCGCCACCACCGTGGAGGCCACGCTCGCCATCCTCGACAAGATAGAGGAAAATTACCGCGATTGAGGCCATCTTCCCACGATTTTCACACAACCGCAGCGTATTGGAAACGTTAAAAAAGTGTTAATGTCTTATGGACGAACCCCGATTTCGGCGCAAAGGTTACCATGAAGTAACTGACTTCCTCCTGGGTGCCTTCTTGCCGGAACGGAGGAATGGGTGTACTTTTGCAGCCGAAAATCAAACAACAAAAACATTACAACAATGAGAACAATCGAAACAATCAAGAGTGGCCGCAACTACAAGGCCGTCAGCGTCGGAAACATCAACCAGATCATCGAGCACGAGCTGCCGATGGGTCCCAACGTCATCCAGGGCAAGGTCTTCGTGGGCCAGGCCGTGGGCGCCATGGGCAGCGAGCTGTCGTTCCAGACCCTCGTCCCCGGTCAGGACAGCGGGTTCCTGCACACCCACAAGACCCACGAGGAGCTCTACATCATCCTGCGTGGCGAAGGTACCTACCAGGTGGACGGCGAGCAGTTCCCCGTCGGCGAGGGCACCATCGTCCGCGTGAGCCCCGACGGCCGCCGCGCCCTGAAGAACACCGGCAGCGAGAACCTGATGATGCTCTGCATCCAGTACCGCGCCGACAACTTCACCGAGGCCGACAGCCCGATGACCGACGGCAATATCCTTGCCGATCCACTGGTGTGGTGATTTTTTCGTATCTTTGCACCGTCATTTTAAAGAAAAAAAGGATGAGCAAAGATTTCATACAAGACCCCGTCTTCCCGGAGTGTCCCATCCGCAACGTGCTGGTGCGCTTCAGCAGCAAATGGGCGCTGGCGGTAATCTACACCCTCAGCGGCAGGGACACTCCTATGCGTTTCCGCGACCTGGCGGAGAAGAACCCCGACTGCTCGCAGAAAGTGCTCACGAGCACCCTGCGCGGCTTGGAGGCCGACGGCCTCGTCAGCCGCAAGGTCTATCCCGAGGTGCCGCCGCGCGTGGAGTATGCGCTCACCGACCGCGGCCGCAGCTTCATGCCCGTCATGCAGCAACTCATGGACTGGGCCTACAACAACCTCCACGACATCGTAACCGACCGCGAAAGATACTATGGACAGAATTGAAAACATCGACTACTGCATCCGCTACCTGCTGGAGCAGGACCATGCCCAGGCGGAGATACCGCGCAAACTGCAGCGCAAGCAGGAGTTGCTGCGCGTCTTGATGAACATCTGGCGTCCGCAGCCGTTGGACATCGCGTTCCTCCAGGCTCAGGATGCGGAGCTGCAGGCACAACGGGAGGACAAAGGGGTCGTGTCGCTGAAGCACATCGCCGAACCCGGCCATTCGCCCCTTGCCGCCCCTGCCATCCCCCTCCTCTGGCAGGGCGATATCACACGGCTGAAGGTCGACGCCATCGTCAATGCCGCCAACAGTCGCGGTCTCGGTTGCTGGCATCCGATGCATGCCTGCATCGACAACGCCATCCATTCGGCTGCGGGACTGCAGTTGCGCCAGGAGTGCAACCGCATCCTGCAGGGCGAGACCATCGCCACGGGCGGCGCCATCATCACCCCGGGCTACAACCTGCCCGCCAAGTATGTGATACACACCGTGGGCCCCATCATCGGCGCCGACCAGCCGACTACCGGCGAGGAGGGGCTGCTGGCAGGGTGCTACCGCAGCAGCCTCTACCTGGCCAAAGAGCACGGTTGCCGCAGCATAGCCTTCTGCTGCATCGCCACGGGCGAGTTCCACTTCCCCAACCGCCGTGCCGCCGAGGTGGCCGTGCGCACCGTCCGCGAGTTCCACGAATCGTCGCGCTACCCCATCAAGGTGGTCTTCAACGTCTTCAAGGACATCGACTATGATATCTACCGGGAACTTCTCGCAGCGCGTTGACGCCCTGCGCAAACTGATTGCAGAAACCGACGCCATCATCATCGGTGCCGGCAGCGGTCTGAGCACTGCGGCAGGGCTGGACTATGCCGGCGAGGAATTCCGCCGAGAGTTCGCGCCCTGGATTGAACGCTATGGTTTCACCGACCTCTACACCTCCGCCTTCTACCCTTTCGCATCCGAAGAGGAGCGCTGGGCCTACTGGGCGCGCCACATCTGGTTCTCGCGGTTCCGCACCGGCGGCACGGAACTATATCACAGACTGCTGCCACTTGTCGAAGGGAAAGAATGGTTCGTGGTCACCACCAACACCGACGGCCAGTTCGAGCAGAGCGGCTTTGCGCGCGACCGCATCTTCGCCACGCAGGGCGACTACGCCTACCTGCAGAGCCGCAGCGGCGAGGACAAGGAGCTTGTCTACTGCAAGGACTGGGTCTTCCGGGCGATGGCCGCCACCGAGGACTGCCGCATACCCACCAGCCTCGTGCCGCGCCATCCGCGTACCGGCGAACTGTTGGCACCCAACCTGCGCTGCGACGACACCTTCGTCGAGGACGACCGCTGGCACCGCCAGGCCGAGCGCTACCATGACTTCGTGCGCCGGCACTGCCAAGGACGTCTGCTCCTGCTGGAGTTCGGCATCGGATTCAACACCCCCGCCATCATCCGCTTCCCCTTCGAGCACATGGCCCTCAACTTCCCGCAGACGGCCCTCGTGCGCTTCAACCGCGACTACCCCGACGCCTCGCTCGAAGGCATCGAGGGGCACTTCATGGCCTTCACCGAAGATATATCCGCAATACTCAACAAACTATGATAGAACAAGCATTCCAATTCCTGCGCCAACACAACGAGGGCGTGCTGGCCACCGTCAGCGGCGACCGCCCCCAGACGCGTGCCTTCCAGGCCATGAAGGTCGAGGGCACGACGCTCTACTTCGCCACCTCGGCCAAGAAAGCAGTCTACAGCCAGCTGCAGACGAACCCCAACGCGGAGTTTATCGTGCTGGCCGACAAGGTGAGCGTGCGCTGCGGCGGCACGGTGGCATTCGACGTTGACGTCGACACACAACGCTGGATCTACGACCACAACGAGGTCCTGCGTCGCCTCTACGACGACTACCGACAGATGATTTACTTCCGTTTGTCCGTCGAACAGCTGGAATACTACGACCTGCGCCCCACGCCGCCCATCGTGCTGCATGCCAACCTCAACGACGGCACCGTGCGCGAAGGCTTCAAAGGCAGCAGATACAGTAAATAAACAAATTAGTATTCCCGCCACACGCGGAATAATCTACAAGATTTACAAGATCTCGCAATGCACGCAGTGCGAGCAGGCGAATAAATATTTACAGAATCTTCAGCGCTATCGCCGCGCAGGCCTCGGCGTCGGCCAGGGCGTGGTGGTGGTTCTCCAGGCAGTAGCCGCAGGCCTCGCTGACGGTGTGCAGCTGGTGGTTGGGCAGGCCTTTGAGTTTGCGGCGCGAGGCCCGCAGGGTGTCGTGGAAGACATACCCCGGCCAGTCCATCCGGTACACCTGCATCACCGCCCGCAGGCAGCCCTCGTCGAACATGGCGTTGTGGGCCACCAAAGGCAGCCCCTCGATGAGCGGTTCTATTTTGTGCCACACCGTAGGGAACACCTCGGCGCCGTCGGTGTCCTCGTGGCAGAGCCCGTGCACCCGCTGACAGAACCAGGCGTAGTAGTTCGGCTCCGGCTGAATGAGGCTGTAGAACGTATCCACCACCTCGCCCCCGCGCACCACTACCACCCCCACGCTGCACACGCTGGAGCGCTCCCCGTTGGCCGTCTCAAAGTCTATGGCTGCAAAGTCCTGCATGGGTCACACAATGTATTGTTTTATCCACAAACCAAAGAATCGGTCGCTGATGCGATACTTCCGGTCTGCTTCCACCACAAGGTCTTCCTCGCGAAGCTTCTTAATAGCAGCCTGCACAGAACTAGCGGTGGTCAAACGATGTCGTTTGATGAAGGCTGCCGAGGTAATCTGCGAAGCCCAGCCGTCAGTGGCAATAGCGTAGAGAAGCGACTTTTGACGGATGGTGGTTTTGGAAAGAATCTCACGGTAAAAGCCATCATTGCCTTCCAGAATGGTATGCAGGGAGTATCGGATTGTTTCTTTGTCGCAGACTTCACCAGCCTCCGTGTTGGAAAAAGCCTCATTCATCAGCTTCTGCACATAATAGGTATGCCCCTCAAACAGGTCGTAGGCCTCCGCTGCAATGGAGTGAGGCATCGTCTTCCCGCGTTCACGGAATTTCTCTTCAATAAAAGCAACATACTTGTCACGTGTAATAGCATCAAGTGAGATATTGTCCGCGCTTTTGTAGAACGGACGGCTGGCGCTGTCGAACATCATGCCCAATAGGTGTCGTTCGCTGCCGGCAAAAATAAAGCGACAGTTGTCAATTTTCTGAAGGTATCCCCGTAGCAAGGCCTCCACATTCTTTTCTGGATATTTGGCAATCTGCTGGAACTCATCTATTGCCACAATGCATGGCCGGTCGGCCTGTTGTAGATATTGGAAAATCTCCTCCAGCGTGAATTCCGGTCGGTCGATGTCGCCAAGTGCGATGTTGAACGAGGGAAGACCAGTGGCCGCATCAAATCCAAATTTTCCATTTATGCTCTTGAGTGCTTGGACGAGTTTTTGTGTCAGCTTCTTGCCATAGGGGACGGTCTGTTCGTACACCGCGCGCCCGAGGTCATAGACCAGCTCCTGAAGACACGTGGTGTGCAAAATGTCGATGAAGAAAGTGTAGTAATTGTCGGCAATCACCGTTTGATCAAAACAATATTGTATCAATCCCGTCTTGCCCATACGGCGTTCTGATCGGACAACCACATTGTTTCCGTTGCGCAGAAGCTTTATCAGTCGAGCCGACTCCTGCTCACGATCGCAGAAATACTCAGGTTTTATTCGCCCTGAAACCACAAAGGGATTCTCGTCTTCTTTCATAATTCTCTATGTTTTTCGGCTGCAAAGATACAAACTTTTTCTCATATTATGCAAATTGAATTATGTAATTTGCATAATTTAATTTGCATAATTATTATATACACATGTTATCCAATGATTTAAATCATTCGTCCAGTCGGCATTTAGAGATATTTATTCATCATCTCCTGTATCTCGCCACGCATGTCGGCACGGAGACTTTCGGGTTGGAGCACTTCGACGGTGCTGCCGAGGGAGAGGAGTTTCTGTTTGAAGTCGTAGGTGGGACGCACACGCAGAGAGAAAATGGAATACTCCCCGGTGCGCTTCAGTTCGTGCTGGCTGCTGTGCAAGGGCAACGAGCGCAGGTAGTTGGCCTGGTAGGCGTCCACCTTCAGACGTATGGACTCCGTGGGTGTATCGTCCACAATGATGCCGTAGGCACCTTCGAACATCTCCTTCAGGTCGAACTTCGGGTCGCGCTTGTAGGTTTCCGCCTGCTGCTCCACCTTCGACATGCGGTCGAGGGCGAAAATGCGATAGTCGCCGTCGCGGCGGGCAATGAGGTACCACCGCCGTTCGAACATCTTGAGGGCATAGGGCTGCACGCCACTGTAACTGTAGGGCGACTCGCTCCAATAGGGTGCATACGTGAATTTCAGCGTGCGTTTCTCCTTCAACGCTTCCAATAGTGCCGGAAGCATTCGGCTGTCCGTGGCTTCCACCATGATATACTGTGCCGCTTCGCGACTGTCGGCCACGACATGATGCACCGCTATGGAATCCATCATCCACTGGCGGAAGTACTCCCTGCCTCCGTCGTCGGCCAGACGGTAGCGATACTGCCCCCCGTCCATGTAACACTCAACCTCGATGCCGAAGAGGTCGAGAATCTCGCTGCGGTGGCGGTGGAAACTGCGCCGTGCGAAGGCGCCCTCTTCATGCAGTTCGTCCGTGGCGTTCCAGCGGTCTGCAATCTGTTCCAGCGTCAGGCCCTTGTCGCCCACCCGCATCAGCGTCCCCACCAGCCAGGTGTATTTCTTCAGTACGTTCATAGGTTGTTCTTGTTGATAAGGTTCACCACCACCTTCACCATCACATCCTTCTCCTCAGGGCGGCTCTCGGCAATCATAAGCGTGAGGGCCACGAGGGTGTTGTCGGCGAGGCGCTTGCTGCCGTCCTCGCGGTAGAGGATGCGGTTGTTGTTCAGGAACCACAGGAACAGCGTGGCGGCGATGCGTTTGTTGCCGTCGCTGAAGGAGTGGTTCTTGGTGACAAGGTAAAGCAGCATGGCGGCCTTCTCTTCGGTGCTGGGGTAGAGCTCCACGCCGTCGAAGGTTTGGTAGATCTGTCCTATGGAGCTCTTGAACGACTCATCCTTCTCGTTGCCGAAGAGTGCGCTCTCGCCGAAGCGTTCCTTCAATGAGCAGATAGCCTGCATGGCATTGTCGTAGGTGGCATGGAAAGGGGCTTCGCTGGTGGTGTCGCTGACGGTGAGCCGCTGGTAGTCGTAACTGTCGAGGGTGTCGAGGGCGTAGGTGTAGTCAGTCACCACGTCGAAGAGTGCATTGGTCTCGTCGGTCGAAAGCAGCGGCTGGTTTTGTATGGTCCGTCCGAGCATGCCCACCAGCTGCCGCAGCTCGCCAATCTGCTCCTTGTGGACATTTCTTGCCCAGATACGGAATGCAGTACCTCGCTGACTCTTCACGCGATAGCCAACAGAGATAATGACATCAAGGTCATAAAACTTTTGCATACGCTTTATTTCTCTTACACCTTCCCTTCGAACTTGTAAGAATTCCTTACAAGTTGCACGTTCGTCCAATTCACCCTCGCTATAAGCATTTCGTATATGCATAGTTATATTCTGCGGCGTTTTCTCAAAGAGCAACGCCATCTGTGCCTGTGTCAGCCACACGGTTTCGTTCTCCAACCGCACATCGATTGCGGTCTGCCCGTCGTCGGTCTGATAGATGATTATCTTGTCGTTTATGTTCTCCATGTATGCAATAACGCCATTTGTGCCATTTTATTGCACAAGCACCTCTTTCAGTTTTTCCCATTTGGCTATTTCCTTCTCGCAATTCTCACGATTGAAATAGTATGCCATCTCTTCGATAGTTAAATCCAGAAGGAAGTCTGCTTCTGCGGGACCAATGCCGAGCGTGGCCTTTAGCCTTTTGGCTGCTTGCTTTTGCGAAGCCGAGTTTTGCACCGTACTGACTACCTCCTCTATATTGTAGTTTATCTGTCCAAAGACCGCCAGCTCTGCCAGACGTGTATCTATATACTCTGGGGTGATAGGCAGTACCTTTATATTGATAGTGCCGTCCTCCGATGTTGTAATAATAGGTTTTGCGTAAAGTTCCATATCTTCAATTATTTAAAATATCCTGTGTCTCTTGAAGTATACGTCGCAGGATAGTCATACGTTCTATCTGTTTGGGATATTCTTCCTCGTCGAAGAAAAGCGGAATATACTTCAAAGGATTATTCAATGCGAATTCCGCCTGTTGTCGCGATACACCATACTCGTCCATCATCTGCTGAACGCTACCAATCTTCTTGTCCGGCCGGTTAACTGTAATATCGGCTATCACCTGCGTGCTATAATCAATCTTTTCAATCCCCGAGGCCTTCTCAATAAGTGCATCAATGTATTCGGGAGTAATCTCCACGGGATTCAACGGATCCCCATTTTCGCCACAGGCTTCATAATCAATGTATAGTTTCATAACAATAAAGATTTATTTTTTCGAGATGCAAAAATACAGCAACTTTATGCCATTTCATGACATACATATAATCTACCTTTACTGGTGTATGTGATTGTTTCAATCATATTGACTATCATCGCATAATACACCTATTGGTTTTGCTCCCCTTTTGCTCCTCTTTTCATCCTCTTTTGGGTGCCTATATGGTAACTATAGTGTTCCTTCGGGGTATGTTGTACCGACAATTGGTTATGTCATTCAATCCACCTATTGTGTCGTTGCAGAGCACACTAAATGTTCTTAGTCCTTTCGACTGCTAAATAAAAGGAAAGTGCGCCCCATAGTGGTGTGCCCATCATTTTACAAGAGGCAATCAATCCCACATTATTGCCTCTTTTATGAATTCTCTTGGTTTTTCAACCTCTCTGCCACAGAATGGACAGATAATTGGCACATCTTTGTCAAAACTTCCACCGCATTGACATTTGATATTCTCAAATTCCAGTAGTCTTTCCGTTGTCCAGAGCTCTCGGCCACATTTGTCGCAATGCAGCACATCAGCGACTGCGCCAGGTCCCTCATTCCATTCAAACGGGTTATGACATTGAGGACATTCTATTATATACAGACAACCCATTGTGATTCAACTAAAAGAAACAATAATTTCGTTCCCACCTTTTGGACTTGTTCAGATAGGATGAGAAGCTCTCGTCGGGAAACGCCCGCCAGTGTTCGCGCTCGATGGTGTCGAGGATGGTGTCGTTGTATTTGTATTCGTCCGACACAATCCAACTCTCGTATGTCTTGAAACCCGGTGTGCTATTGGGTTTGTATCGGTTCTCGTATACAAACTCGGTGGTTCTCTTTACACACATTTTCAGTTCCTCCGCTAGCAGGCGCAGCAACTCGTCCATCTCCAGCCGTTTGATTCTGTCAGCAGTCGGTTTTTGGTCGAATGGTCTCTCCTTACCCATCATCATTCGCCAGATATAGGCAAAGATTACCCAATGAATACGGCTGCGGTAGGTCTCGGCGCGCTCTTCTGCATAGCGTTCTATGGCCCGCTTAAAGTTGCCTCCCTTCAAGGCGAACCCTCCGAGAATAACTATTTTTTCATCAAAAGGGCTATAGGACCATTCGTGGGAAAAATCGTCCCAAATCTCGCGTGAGGAAGCCAAACGAGCCTCATACTCCCTCAAAGTACAGTCGTAAGGTTTAAAGAACTTTTCCATAAGTCATATTATTACTTGTCTTTTTCTGACTGCAAAAATACAAAGCAGGAGTGCCATATTGTGACACTCCTGCTTTTTTTTTACAAAAAAGATAAAATCACAAAATGATTTTTCTTACCCAGTTCATTATTTCTTGAGTGGCATCAATAACGAACTCTTGCCCTATGGCAGCAGAAAGGAAATAATCATCCTTCCAGGAATTGGGATTGTTGCTGATGTCTACATCCCTAAAGAAAGCAGGCAAGTCCCAACAGCGCCTCGTCATTCCTTCTTTGGTCAATATTCTATCCTTTCGATAGGTAAGTACATCGCATCCTTTAATGTTATCCATAAAAGACAACCATTCAGTCGGCAAGAATATTGCATTTTTTTTATCATTCCTTACTTTTTGGTCACCAATATGGGGATGATCTTTCAACCACTCCGGGGCTTTGTCCATTTGCTCGACAATCTCCCCAATTTGCATATAGGCATAAATCACATGTAAGTCTCTTGCTCCCTTCTTGTATGCTAACTTTCCATTAATTACTTCCGTTTCTTTAAACCAGCCATAAAACAGAAACAAATCTCCTTCAGTGACTCCATGATTTCGCAAATGAGTTAATGCACTACTGGCTTGTCCAAAGGCTGGCATCCAACCCGGAAGTCTGTCCTTTAATTCTTTTCTTAAATCGGGATCTAAGTGGCAATAATCTTTTGGCTGTAGTTTTGTTTTGGGTTTCAATGAACTGATAATGTCATAATAACTCACGCCATCCCATAATAAAGAATCAAATGTATTGTTACCATCTTTGTCTGGAATTGGCAAAGACAAAAGTGTCCCATCTGGCATAATTGGGTTAGGCTGCTTTCCATTCGAAGAATCAAAGCCTTTTCTGCTTAATATAATTTTCATGATAAAGGGTAAACTATTCCGGGTTTGTAGTTGTTAATGACTTGATCAATAATCTTCTTTGCACTATTGTTTTCTAATGAGAGTTTATTTAATCGATGCACGACAAATCCTTTCTCCACATTGATAGAGATTGCATTCTCCACACCAAAGTAGTAGAACTCATTGCAAATCAAAACATACTTTCCACTTAAGTCACGTTTTATATTAGTGGAATTGTGTCCTCCGCCATTATTGTGCTGGTGGAAATCATCACCGCCAAAGGGTTCGTAAATGTTATCACCAAAATCGTTAACCCAATCATTGGGCGAGGGTCGCTTCTCTGGATATTTTTCCCAATAATCCTTAATGAGCATTTTATCACTTACTTTAGCCAGATAGATTAGTTTTTGACCATAATCACTAAAAGTGTACTTCTGTTTTTTCCCTTGAACCTTATTAGAAGTCCATCCAGAAATCCAATAACCTATTTCTGCACACCTTCGAATTGTGGGTTTGCATGTAGCCAAAGTCAATACACCCTGATATGGATTTGGGGCAAATCCAGTATCATGAGTCATCTTATAACAATAAAGAAATCTTTCTCCTTTCATGTCTTATCTGTTTTGTAAAATGTTTTTATCCAATCCTATCCCCACAGAAGTCTTTCCGCTTGCATTTGGCACAGTGGGTTCCTTGCCAGACGGAGTCGAGGTGGTCGGCGGCGGCATCGACCAATTGGGGGTCGTCGGTGAGGATACCGGCCTCGAAGTTGCGGTTGTTGTCGCCTTTCATACCGATGCCGGCACCCGTGAGGTTGGCGGAGCCGATATAGGCTACCGCGCAGTCGAAAATCATTATCTTGAAATGCACCCTTGGGCAGAGTCTCCGCTCCAATCTACTCCACAATCCTGGATATTTGTCGAAATCCTCGCGGAAGTTCTCACCTGGTTCTTTTGCATGAAGCAGACGCACGTCGACACCACGTCTCAGCAACTTGTCGAGCACCGACAGAAACGGCACCATGTCCCGTCCACCTTCCACATACAAATCCTTCAAGTCGGCTGTGCTAATCCATAGGTCGTGCTTGACCTTCTCGCAACGCGAGAGGACTTCTGTGTAATGGTCCTTGTCGGCGATGTATTGTATCATTATTATAAATAAAAAAGTAAGGCGAAGCTACAATTGACTTGAAATCACCTTATACCACCAATCCCACTGGTAACCTGTAGATGGATGATACACAGCTATGCAGCGAACTTGATTCTTATTATTCAATTGATAAAAACCATTATTTATATCCCATCCATCTACATTCAATGGCTTATCCCATGTCCATCTGTCCTCGGGCAAATTATTAAATAACTTACCCACGCCCCACACTATAATCAAATCAGGCTGTAAATCATTTAAAACCTCAAAAAATGCTTCCTCTGCATTTTTATAGTCTATTGGAGAACCAGATTCTCTGGCACCAGACATTGGAACTTGAAGATAATTATAGAACGATATAGAATTCCATATTTCCTGACTTTTTTCAGGTTTTGTTTCTTCACCCACAAGCGAACGTTCAAACTTCAAATAGGTATTTGTCCAACCACCATTATTTTCGCGGCATTCACCTTTCCTTATTGCAAGATAGTCTTCTACAATTCTTTTCGTCAATGTAGCTACAGCTTTTTCCTCTGAACAGTAAAAGCTTTCACCGATAGCTAGAATTTTTTTTCGGAAAATCCCACCGGATTCATAATTCGTTCCCTTCCAAGGCTTAAAAAATACATGTTCCATAATACAGATAACTTAATTGATTGTTTCCAGGTCCAAATATCTTGGAGTAAATGCACCTGCTTTCTTTACATCAACGCCATACTTGGCCTTGAATGCATTAATTACAAGCTCTTGCCCCTTTCCATCGCTCAATAAAGATGCCAAGTTGGCTTTTTGGTGGAATGCCACTTCAACAGACATCCCTTTTTCTAAACGAACACCATTGGAGTTCAAGTTGGATTTAACAGTTACTTTGTACAGCATAACTAATAAATATGTTAGGTTAACAATTGTTCAATTTATAATTCATAATCGGGATTATTCAATCCATCAGTAAACATTGATCTTCTCTCTGCTTCCGGGTCCGGAAAATCAAAATGGTCTTTTACGTGTTGAATCATACGCATTGTTTTTTTGTATGTTTCCAACAATTCTTTTTGACTTTTAGTTGGTTGAATAGTACATTCAATATCTTGCTCTATCCAATCTATATCAGGTTGAATATTGACATCTATGTCGTATAGAATTCTATTTACCGCCCATATTGCCTCATCTTGCGTGGCATCGCTGTCAATCAAATCATTCAGTTTCTCCTGAATCTGCAATAATTGTTCTTTTGTGTTTTTCATTTATTAGCATATATTTATGGTGCAAAGATACGAATATTTTCTGATATCAGAGCATTTATCCTTCAAGCGGCACGTGATCGACGTTTGTGTTTATTTGGTAGTTGAAGGCGTAGGTGGTCATGCGGAGGAGGTCGGGGATGGAGTAGTGCATTGGTCTCGTCGGTCGAAAGCAGCGGCTGGTTTTGTATGGTCCGTCCGAGCATGCCCACCAGCTGCCGCAGCTCGCCAATCTGCTCCTTGTGGGGATGCGCTCGTTCACAGCATAGCCTTTAATCAAATACTCCTTCAGCACCTTATTGGCCCATTGGCGGAACTTAATACCTCGTTTTGAATTGACTCGATAACCGACGGAGATAATCATGTCCAAATTGAAATAAGGAATGGTACGCGTAACCATTCTGCTACCTTCAGTTTGAACTTGTGCAATTTTTGCACAGGTTCCCACTCGCTCCAATTCAAATGTTATTAATATGGCGAACTATTAATGTACGGTCTGTTTGGAACAATTGCACAAGCAGCTTTTGTTCATAGGTTGTACAAATCATATTGACTTTCACCTAACAAAACATCTATAGGTTTTACTCCCCTTTTACTCAAATCCTAATCATATTTTACGTGCCTCCATGGTTCCTATAGGGTAACTCTTAGGCTCCTTCGTAGTACAGGTCACTCCTAAAACGTTGGCATTTTATCTATTGTTGCATTTTTTGCAACAACAGCATGACAAACAACAGTTCAAATAGAAAATGCAACACAAGAAATAAAAAAAGAAGCGCCAAAAACAAAAAGTTCTTGGCCCATTCGGTAAAAAGTAGTACTTTTGCACTTTAAAACGGAAATAGTATTTTCAAATGGAAAACAACCATGGATGAATTAAAAGGATGTTTTTTATGGGTTTTAGCAATTGTAGGGTGGTTTATTCTATGGGGTGCCTGTATGTATATTGGCGACTCATCTGGAATTAGCCCATTCCTTATCTTATTAATATTTGTAGGAATAGCAGCATTTGTGGGCGGAGGTGGTTTTTTCATCTATTTACGAATAGCCGACGCAAAAAAAAAGAAGAAGTTGGCAAAGGCAGATGAAATCAAAAGAAAACACCCTCTTGCCTTTAATCAATTTGTGACGAAATTAAAACAAAGTCATAGTTATTCTTCAACATTATCCGATATAGAAATAGCAGAAAAAGCCATAAAGCACCCGTATGAGAAATGGGGCGAGGAAGAAAAGAAATTGATACAGGAAGCGAAGAGAAGAAAGGAGGAAGCTGAAAAAAGCGCGGAAATTGCCCGTAAATATCCTCATGGAATAGAAAAATGGAAGAAAGAAAAGGGGTTGTATGGAAACGCAACAATAATTGCAAATATTAGTGATATACAGAAGTATGAAGAATATTACAATAAGACAGCAGAATACAATGCCTGGGAAAAAGACCAAGCCGAATTTACGAAAATGTGCCGACAAATAGGACCAGAAATGATGCCTACGTTTGGCTATTATAACTATAATATTCCTTTTGAAAAAACAGATGATACCGGAAAAAATGTGGCCGGGAAATACCTTGTTTGGCAATTTTTTGCTGGTACATATTGCTTTGAACAGGATTTAGATTATTCTGATTTTGATTATATTAAGCGGAGCACAAAAAACGTCATACAATTCAGAGAAAGAAACAAACACTACTTGCCATCTGTTTATGAGGCGATTAAGAACTTTATAAATAAAATTGCAAAAGAACACGATGTAACACTGTATTTATGTGCAAGCAATAAAGAATGGGACGCCAAAAGCCTCAACTATCATTATTGTCTTGTAGACGGATCTCAGTTCCATAATCTTCCCGCATCAATAGAAATATGTGATCCTGCGACAGAGTCTCTATTGTTTGACGATATTCTGGATTATAGTGATAGTATAAAATTTTCAAATAGGCATATTATTGTTGTCGAAATGCAAACTGACAACAATCACCTTAAAGAAGTCTGCAGTAATATCCTCGCGGAAAACAAGGAGAAACACCCGCTCATTACATATATCAGTCTCCTAAAAGGATTAGATAGAAATGAAATGCTGTCCCTAATTGAAAAAAAGAATAAAGAAAAAGCAGAGGAGGAACGGAAGAAAGAAGAAGAACGACAATCGCAACAAAAAAAGCAAAGCATTGAAAAACAGATTGAAGACCTACCTGTATTATTAGAATCAAATAACATTGAACATATAGAAGCATGTATTCAATATATACAAGACAATATCAACTTCGTTTCCGAGAAAGAGAAGATTGCTTTTGAACGAAACAAAGTTGATTATAACGCAAGAAAGGAGCTAGGTATACCACAAAAAGAAATGCTTCTTTTTGTGAATTATGATATTCCACTAATAAAATCTGAGGAAGGCTATTACGCAATTACCCGAATGCCAAAGAAAGGGTGTATTGTATGGCCATACAGGAGAAGAACTATAGCACGTAGGGGTTACACAGAACAGGATTTCGAGCTAATTCTAAAAAAACATTTGTCACCTAGAGCCATTGTTCTTGGAGACGTGAATATTCTGCCTCAGGATGGCGTAAGACCTTACGAGCCGGATATTGCTGTTGTATATTCAGAAAATGGGTATAATGTTAGAATAGATATTGAAATAGATGAACCATATGCCGCACTTACCAACAAACCAACCCACTATATAGGATGTGGTGATGACTATCGAGATGCCAATCTTAATGCATTGGGATGGATTGTCATTAGGTTTTCCGAGCATCAAGTTTCTAAGCATCCTTTGGAATGTGCCAAATATGTTTCTGAAATAATAAAGAACATCGATAGTAACTTTGAGTTTGAAGGATTTCAAAACATCCCGTCTCTTGAGCCTGAAAAACAATGGACAAAAATAGAGTCCCAAAAAATGGCTCAGGAAATGCTTAGGCAAAAATATCTAAATCATAGATTTGGCAAAACCGATGAGGCTATTTACACAAATAAAGACTTAAAACTCACTCCATTTGAAACTTCAATCATAGACAAGGTCGACCATACTATCATAGGCAAACCTATACATAGTACGACTATTATTGAAGAGGATTGTGATAGCAACAATAACATACTTTACAACAAAACGAATGCCTTTGAACAAGATAAACATATTGAATTTAACCCAGATAAGCACATATATACAATAGATGGTATCCAATACAGATCTGTCAGTTCTGTAATATCTGATTTGTTTCCAGAATTTGATTCCGACTATTGGTCTTCCGTCAAAGGGCGGCAACGAGGGGTTGCTTCACAAAAGGTTGCTGAAGAATGGGATTCAAAAGGCCGACAATCCCGTGAGGTGGGAACTTTTTTGCATCAACAAATAGAGAATTATTTTTTGAAAAAGCCAATAGAGTACGAATATCATTACGTTTATCAAGGAGCATATATAGAGGATGATTGCACCGTAGATATCTATTCAGAATTCTGTTCTTTCAAAGAGTTTTTAAATGAAGTAGCAATCAATCCATTTCGCTCTGAATGGAGAATTTTTGACAAGTCATTAAAACTTGCCGGAACCATTGATTTGATATCAAAAAACGAAGAAGGCACATACGATATTTACGATTGGAAAAGAAGTTCTCGCTTATTTCAGAGCAACCCATATCAATCTGGATTTGGAAGACTGTGTTCCCTCGAAGACACCCCAAGAAACCACTATTACTTGCAACAAAATTTATACAAATACATCTTAGAGCATCAATATGGTTTGAAAATACATTCTATGTCTTTAGTTGGTTTGCATCCATCTTATGGATCATTTAAATTAATTGACGTGCCCGAAATGGCTAAAGAAATATCCTGGATAATACAAATGATGTAACTATATGTTCTGCCCGATGTTCTTTTGAGGATTATTCATGAGACAGATCCTGAACGCACCATTTTTCCATTTACCAGTAACCGACAGGCCATGCAATCAAATCATGGCCATTCTATCGTTTAACTATCTTGATTATATGTTCCAGTAGATGTCGTAGTAAAAACAACAAAGTCATCTATGTCATCATACGGGTCAGCCATAAGATTCATCTAATGATCTTATTTTTCTTTTGATCCAACGCAAATACGAACAACATGATCTCCTGCTAGTGCGTCACGTCATGACACACCGCTAAAATTCTTTATAATTTGTGAGAATGACTAAACGAACTTTTTTGATATAATCGCCAAATTTAATATGAATTTGGGGATTTGGTGATGCCGTAGACGTCAGTTCACCTGCTCAATGATGGTGGAAACGGTCTTTTCTGTCCTTGCATATTACAACGTTTTAGTTAAGCCAAATGCAGAGAGCAAATCACGTAGTGTTTGCACTATGCTGAGGCGAGAAAACGACTGTTTCAAAGAAACAAACTTTTTTCGGCTGCAAAATCAGCAAAACTGTGCGTCACATCATGACACATGAGGGGACACCCCAAATATTTTGGCAAAAAAGTTCTGTTGAAATCAATTTTTTTATTAACTTTGCACCTGTTATTATCGCGCTAAAACCCCGAAGGGATGCAGCATAACAGCAATGATTTCAATGAATTATCAACCTTAAAACATATAGAGACATGAAGAAGTACCAATGCACCGTATGCAAGTATGAGTATGACCCGGCCAAGGGTGACCCGACGCAGGGCATAGCCCCCGGCACGCCTTTCGAGGCACTGCCCGCCGACTGGAAGTGCCCCCGCTGCAAGCAGGCCAAGGAGAAGTTCGCCTCCATCGAGGAGGCTCCCAAGGCCAACCCCTATGCCGGCACGCAGACCGAGAAGAACCTGATGGAGGCCTTCGCCGGCGAGAGCCAGGCCCGCAACAAGTACACCTACTTCGCCTCGAAGGCCAAGAAGGAGGGCTACGAGCAGATTGCCGCCCTCTTCCTGCAGACCGCCGAGAACGAGAAGGAGCATGCCAAGCTGTGGTTCAAGGAGCTGAACGGCATCGGCACCACCGCCGAGAACCTGCTGGCCGCCGCCGAGGGTGAGAACCACGAGTGGACAGACATGTACGAGGGCTTCGCCCGCACCGCCGAGGCCGAGGGCTTCCCGGAGCTGGCCGCCCGTTTCCGCGGCGTGGCCGCCATCGAGAAATACCACGAGGAGCGCTACCGCGCCCTGCTCCACAACGTGGAGGCCAAGGAGGTCTTCGCCAAGAGCGAGGTGAAGGTGTGGGAGTGCCGCAACTGCGGCCACATCGTGGTGGGCACTCAGGCCCCGGAGGTTTGCCCCGTGTGCAACCATCCGCAGTCCTACTTCGAAATCAACAAGCAGAACTACTAAGGAAACGGGGGCCGAGGCCCCCGTTTCTGTTTCTTAAAACAAGCACCGCAGCCAGTCGAAGGCCATCCGTCGCCGCGAGAGGGCAGGGGAGGCCTCGAGGCGGTAGGCGGAGCGTTCGAAGGGGATGCTGCGGTAGGCGCGGTGGGCGTTGCGGTGGCGGAGCAGGGCGGCGAGCCAAAAGGCAACGTAGAGGAGGTAGAAGGGGACTACCAGCAGTGCAGCCTGCTGCCAGAGGTGGATGCGCTCGTGGCGCAGGTCGCGCACGGAGAGGTGGCCTTTGTAGAAGATGAAGGGGAAGAGGGTGATGGCGTGGTAGGAGCCGAAGGGGAAGTGGCGGGTATGCACCAGCAAGCGGAGGCGGCGCATGCGCGCCGCCTCCGCTCCGATGGTTCTTTTCCGCGGGGTACCCACGCTATTCGGCTTCGTAGATAAGCAGTTGGCCGTCAGCCCAGATGAAGAGCAGGGCGTCCTTGTTGCCTTTCTTGCTGATCCAGGCTCCGCCGTTGTCGGGGTCGATCACCATGTTGCAGTATTTGCGGTGGATTTTCTGCTCAGCCAGCAGGTGGTCGTCTTTGTCGTAGACCTGCAGGTAGGTGTCGCCGTCGTCGCGCACGATGGCATACATGATGTCGCCGCTGATGCCGTAGGTGATCATGTCCACCTTGTAGGTCTCCTGCACGTACTGGCGCACCACGACGACGTCTGTCACATGGTAGTCGTACCAGTAGCTGTGGCAGTAGTGCCAGAATCCGGGCCAGTACCAGGGGCGCGGGGGCACGGGGTGCCAATAGATGGGGCGGCAGTGGACCACGTAGCCGTGCCAGGGGTGGTGGAAGTAGGGGGCAGGGCGGATGGGGCGATGGCTCGGGGGCATGACGCCGCCGGGGTGGCCGGGGCGGGCGTAGCCGCCGCTGCGGGTTTCGGCGTTGCGGTGCACGGTGGTGCCGTGCGAACTGGTGCCGCGGCCTGCTGTGGCCACGCGGCCGCTGCCGGCGGGGGCGCCGGAGCGCTGACCGTCAGTGCCGCGCACGGCGCTGGAGCGGGTGGCGCCCGCACGGCTGCTGCTGCGGAAGCCGTCGGCGCTACCCTGTGCGCGCACGGCGGAGCTGCGTGCCGAGGCGGCGGCGCTGCGGCTGCCGCGCTCGCCGCTGCTATAGGCGCTGCGGCTGGGCATCGAGGCGCTGCTGCGGCTGCTCGAGGCCGAGCTGCGACTGGGCGAGCTGTAGGAACTGCTGCGGCTCGACGAGGAGCTGCGGCTGGGGCTGCTGAAGGAAGAGCTGCGGCTGCTGGAGCTGCTGCGGCTGGGCGAGCTGTAGGAGCTGCTGCGGCTGGAGCTGCCGCTGAACGAGCTGCCGCGGCTGCTGCCACCGCTGAATCCGCCCGACGAGCGGCTCACCGACGACGAGCTGTGGCTTCCGCCACCGCCGCCGCGCGTGCTCCCGCCACCGCCGCGCTGGGCCAGCGCCGGGGTGAAGCTCAGGGTCAAACCCACCATTGCCATTGCAATCAACTTTGTGGTTTTCATGTCGTTACTCCTTTCTTTGTTGGTTTTAATTCGTTTCTGTTTCTGCTGCAAAAGTACAACCTTTCCCCGAGGAAATTTCCCTCGGCCACACATATTTTTCCTCCTCGGGCCAAAAGTGTCGTGTTTTTGGTCCGAGGAGGGTGGGGATCGGTAGGGAAATAGGAGGACACGTGCTTTCCGGCAGGTTCAACCCACGCTGCATCCGGGGGCGACGAGGTCGCTCGGTGTGAGCAGCACCAGGCGGCCGTCCTTGTCCTCGGCGCTGAGGATCATGCCTTGGCTTTCGACGCCTTTGAGCTTGCGCGGCGGGAAGTTGGCGATGAAGCACACTTGGCGGCCGACGAGTTTCTCGGGCTCGGGGTAGAACTTGGCGATGCCGCTGACGATGGTGCGGGGGGTGCCGGTGCCGTCGTCGAGGCTGAATTGCAACAGTTTGTCAGCTTTGGGCACCTTGGTGCATTCGAGGATGGTGGCCACGCGGATGTCCATGCGGCCGAAGTCATCGATGGTGACGTTCTCCTTGACGGCGGCGGGCTGCCAGGCGTCGAGGGCGTTCTGCTCCTTGGTGGCCTGCAGTTTGTCGATTTGGGCCTGGATAGTCTCATCGCTGATTTGCTCGAAGAGCAGTTCGGGGGTGCCGATGGTGTGGCCTTCGGGCAGCAGGTCGGCGCGGCCGGCGTCCTGCCAACCTTTGGCGGGCAGGTTGAGCATGCGGTGGAGTTTGTCGGCTGTGAAGGGCAGGAAGGGGGCGCAGAGGATGGCCAGGTTGGCGCAGATCTGCAGCGAGAGGTTCATCACCGCGGCGGTGCGCCCGGGGTCGGTCTTGGCGAGTTTCCAGGGCTCGGTGTCGGTGAGGTATTTGTTGCCCAGGCGGGCCAGGTTCATCATCTCGCTGAGGGCTTCGCGCAGGCGGTAGGTCTCGATGGAGCGGCCGATGCGCTCGGGGAAGGTGGCCAGTTCGCGGACGAGCTCGTTGTCGAGGTCGGAGGCCGAAGGTTGGAGGTCGGAGGTGGCGGGCACGCGGCCTTCGTAGAACTTGTGCGTCAGCACGAGGGTGCGGTTGACGAAGTTGCCCAGGATGGCCACCAGCTCGGAATTGTTCTTCAGCTGGAAGTCCTTCCAGGTGAAGTCGTTGTCCTTGGTCTCGGGGGCGTTGGAGCAGAGGGTGTAGCGGAGCACGTCCTGCTTGCCGGGGAACTCGTCGAGGTATTCGTGCAGCCATACGGCCCAGTTTCTCGAGGTGGAGATTTTGTCGCCCTCGAGGTTGAGGAATTCGTTGGCCGGCACGTTGGCGGGCAGGATGTAGGAGCCGTCGGCGTGGAGCATCGAGGGGAAGATGATGCAGTGGAAGACGATGTTGTCTTTGCCGATGAAGTGCACCAGCTTGGTGTCGTCGGCTTTCCACCAGCGCTCCCAGTCGTCGCCTTTGAGTTGCTTGGTGAAGGAGATGTAGCCGATTGGGGCGTCGAACCATACGTAGAGCACTTTGCCGTCGGTGCCTTCGAGGGGCACATGCACGCCCCAGTCGAGGTCGCGCGTGACGGCGCGCGGCTGCAGGCCGGCGTCGATCCATGATTTGCATTGGCCGTAGACGTTCACTTTCCAGTCGCCTTTGTGGCTGTCGAGTATCCACTCGCGCAGCCACCCCTCGTCCTGGTCCAGCGGGAGGAACCAGTGTTTGGTCTCTTTCAGCACGGGTTTGCTTCCGCTGAGCGCGCTTTTGGGGTTGATGAGGTCGGTGGCGTTGAGGCTGGTGCCGCAGGCTTCGCACTGGTCGCCGTAGGCGTGCTCGTTGCCGCAGCGCGGGCAGGTGCCGGTGATGTAGCGGTCGGCCAGGAACTGCTGCGCCTCCTCGTCGTAGTACTGCATCGAGGTCTTCTCGACGAATTTGCCTGCATCGTACAGCTTCTTGAAGTATTCGGCTGCCGTGCGGTGGTGCTCCTCGCAGCTGGTGCGGCTGTAGATGTCGAACGAGATGCCGAGGCGCTGGAAGCTGTCTTTGATGACGGCGTGGTAGCGGTCGACGATGTCCTGCGGCGTGACGCCCTCTTTGCGGGCCTTGATGGTGATGGGCACGCCGTGCTCGTCCGAGCCGCCTATGAACACCACCTCCTCGCCCTGCGCGCGCAGGTAGCGGGCGTAGACATCGGCCGGGACGTACACACCGGCCAGGTGGCCGATGTGCACGGGTCCGTTGGCGTAGGGCAGTGCCGAGGTGATGGTGTAGCGCTTATACTGTCGGTCTTTTTCGGTATATACCATTGGGAATGTCTATTCAATGTAGGTGAACTGTTTCACGTCGCCATAGCTCGAGGTGACGGAGGTGGGATAGCCCTTGGCGTTGTACTGGTAGGTGTAGTTCTCGCGGTCGCTTTCGTGGGGCATGGTGTTGGCCACCATTTGGGCATACTGCTCGGGCAGCATCGAGGCCAGGGCGCCCAGTTCGAGGCGGTAGCTGGTGGAGCCGTACTGGTGCGTGCTGACAATGTTGTTCCTCGACAGCAGCCCGGGCAGCGACTCGGGGTCTTCAAATCCGCCCAGGAAACCGTGCATCGGATTGTTGTTTTGGTCGTGGGTGAAGTCGGTGGTGTCGGCGATGGTCAGGTTCAGCGGCACAGCGGTCATGCCCATCATTGCCAATCCGTTGCGGATGAGATCGGCGTATTGAGCGATCTCGCTGCCCATCATGGCGCTGGCCAGGTTCAGCAGCTGCTCCACGGGGAGGTCGTAGGTGAGGCTCATTGTGTTGACCATGCGGCTGACGTTGCTGCCGTTCCAGGTGAGGTCGACCTGCATAGAGCCTCCGGTGGCCTTGCCGCCTTTGAAGTCCATGCCGCCGCCGTTCATCATATCGCCCAGCATCTCGGCTATCAGCTGCTGCACCATCGCTTCGCTGATGGGCATCGAGAGGCCGCTCATGGCGTCACCGTTGTAGCTGACGGCCATCGATATGGGCATCGGCAGGTCGTGGTGGGCCATCGTTACGTGCGAGATTTTGCCGCCACTGTAGGTGAACTCAATAGATTCGCTGCCAGGAAGGTCGATTTTGGTCAGCTGGTTGCCGTCGTAGGTGAAGGTGGTCGTGTTTCGCAGCGTTGCGCCGTCATAATGGTCGATGCTGGTCACCTTGTCGGAAGCCCAGTTCCAGCGGTCGATGTCGTCGTCGTCGCTGATGGAGGCGATTTTCACCGTGGGGGTGTACTCTCCGCTGCTTGCTCCGCCGCCGGGGGCTGCGGTCTTGCTGTCGTCCGGGTCGCAGGCTGCGAGGCCCAGCACGAGGGTGGCGCCAAGCGCCAACAGTGTTTTCTTCATAATTCTGTGTTTTTTTTATTGGTTTGTATTCTCTTCCTGTTTTTCGGCGTCGCCTTCGGGGTCTGGTTCCAGCTTGCCGGCGGCCAGCAGGATGTTGTACCATGCGAACAGCTTCTTCACGTCCGACGCGTGCACGCGCTCGCGGTCGTAGTCCGGCAGCACCGCCGCCAGCAGGTCGAACATCTCCTTGCTTTCGGCTTTCTTGGGGTCGAAGGCGGTCGCCTCGTGCTTCAGGTGGTCGCGTATGGCGCCGAACACCTCCTCCAGAGGCTTCTCGTCGCTCTCGGTGAAAAGGCGTATCTCGCCCAGCGAGCTGATGCGGTCGTTCTTGAAGACGGGGTATTTCTGACCCGTCACCAGGTTTTTCACTATTGCGCCGCCTTTGGTCTGCGACACCAGTTCACTCAGGTCCGGCTTGCCGGCCACTACCAGGATGTTTGATAATTCCATGTTTGTTTCTGTATAGTAATTGTGTGTGTATTGGGCATGTAAAACGTCCAAAGTGGATTATTATTTCCCTCCACCTGTTAAAAAATGTTAATTTCTGAATTTGGAAGCTTATGGTACCATATCCTTCCATAAGCTTCCAATGCCCTCCTATTCCCCTAGAGAACCCCTACCATTCCCCTAGGCGGTAGCGGACGGACAGCGCCCGGAGGTCTGCCATGCGCCGTATCCCGGGCAGTGTTGTGTCAATGTGCATCACCCTCCTCGACGATTTCCCAATGGCCACCTTTATCGGGTCCTACGCGACGTATGATGCCCTTCTCTTGCATTTTTTTCATTTGCCACTTGATTCCGTCGGCGGAAATACCGCAGAGTTCAGCGAGAGCTACCCTGCTTAGCGAAGGGTTGCTCTTGAGTGCCTCAATAATTTTCTGGGTAGTTTTCTGGGTAGTTTTCTGGGTAGTTTTTTCTTTTTTTCCGAAGGGTTGACCCTCTGTAGTTCTCAGGTAGGTGTCGATGTCGTGTCTCAGATGCTGGATGTGCAGTTGCGTCATGCAGTCGAGAAAGATGTTGATGTCCTCGTGTTTGCGGCTGTCCGACAAGGCTTGTATGTATACCGACTTGTCTTCTTTGAGCACTTTTACGGGCAACACTCCGTATTCCCATTGCAGCAGGTTCATCAGCAGTCGGCTTGTGCGTCCGTTGCCGTCGGCCCAGGGGTGTATGGTCACCAACTCGTAGTGCGCCCAAAAGCTGAGGTTATAGACGGCAGCAAGGTCTGTTGCATCGAGAGCCTTGCGCTTGGAATTCAGTTCTTCGCAAAATGCCTGAAGTCGCGATGGCACTTTTTGGTAGGAAAGGTACGATGGACCACCTAACCCTGCCGATACATTCAGCTTGCGCAGCTCGCCCCTTGCTGCAGAGAAGTTGCCTCCGATGGTGCTGTATTCCCCTCCGGTACGTGCCATCACCTTCGACGCCAGCGTGATGAGCCATTCCACCGTGATGTCCTCGTGGCGTTGTATCCATGTCATGCCATACTCGTATGCCACTTTCAAGTCGAGGTTCATCAGTTGCTCGATCATGGGCTTGTTGGCACCGATGCCCTCATCAAAAAGAAGTTGCGCCTCTATTTCCGTTACGGTAGAGCCTTCGATGGCTGTGGAATGGGCAATAATTGAGTAGAGGTAGAATTTCTTGAAGTCAATCTGCTCGGATATGCCTAGTCTCTGATGCTGATTCAGCAACTGGATTAATGCTGTTTTCCCTTCCTGTGTCATCTTGTGCGTCCTTTCTATTTCAACTGATGCTGCATGCCGTGGTAGCGGCGGAGCCCTTCGATGGGGTCGGCGGTGACGGTTCCGAGGGTGAGGCCGTTGTCGCGGCAGAAGCCGGCCAGCAGGGGGCGGATGGCGGCGCCGAAGCTGCCCACCACGTGCAGCACCCGCCGCTCGGCCGTCAGCGCGAGGTCGGCCAGCTGGTAGCAGTACCAGTCGTCCAGCGCGCCGCAGAGGCATCCGTTGCAGTAGGGCTCGTCCATGTGCCGCGCCGCGAAAGGGGCCAGCGAGGCCAGGTAGCGGTTTGGGTTCGGGCGGTGGTATACGGCCTCCATCCATTCCTCGTCGATTCCGCCGTAAGTGTCATGGAACATGGTGCTTACGTTGTCCGGCATCTTGTCCGTCAGGTAGTCCTGCAGGAGCATGCGCCCCACGTGGTTGGCCGAGCCGTGGTCGCCCAGCACATAGCCCAAGCTGACGGCTTGCATGCTGATTTCCTGTCCGTTATAGTAGCAGGCATGGCTGCCGGTACCCAGTATCCCCACCAGCCCCGCGTTGCTCCCACAGGTGGCGCGGCAGGCGCCCAGCAGGTCGGTCTCGACATGTATATCGCTTGTTCCAAGATATTTAGCCAACCATTGCTGCACTTTTGCGCGTTGCTTGTCGTTGCCGCAGCCTGAGCCGTAGAAGTAAATCGAGAATTGAGAATTGAGAATTGAAAAATGGCTTCTCACCATGGCGCAGGCGGCGGCGAACTGCTCCTCAGTGGTGAAATGGGGGTTCAGCCCCTCGGTAACTATCATGTTACCAGACGCTAACTCCATCCAGGTGGTCTTCGTGCTCCCGCTGTCGGCGATGAGGGTCATATAATGCCTATGATTTCGTTTATATCGTTGATTCCATGGTTCTTGCACCATGTCTCCATGCCGTCGACAATCTTGATGGTGGCGGCGGGGTCGATGAAGTTGGCAGTGCCGACCTCGATGGCCGTGGCGCCGGCCATGAGGAACTCGATGGCGTCCTCGGCCGTGCAGATGCCGCCCAGGCCCACGACGGGTATCTTCACCGCCTTGGCCACCTGCCATACCATCCTGACTGCCACGGGTTTCACTGCAGGACCGCTTAGGCCGCCGGTGACGTTGGCCATGCAGGGGCGGCGCCGCTCGATGTCGATGGCCATGCCCAGCAGGGTGTTGATCAGGCTCACGCTGTCGGCCCCAGCGCCCTCCACTGCCTTGGCTATCTCCGCGATGTCGGTCACGTTGGGCGATAGCTTCACTATCAGTGTTTTATGGTACACCTTGCGCACCGCTGCCACCACCTCGGCCGCCATGCCGGGTTGGGTGCCGAAGCCCATGCCGCCGTGTTTGACGTTGGGGCAGCTGATATTCAGCTCGATGGCGGGTATTTTGTCCAGCGCATCCACCTGCTCGGCCACAGTGCAGTATTCCTCGATGGAAGAGCCACTGACATTGACGATGATGTTGGTGTCTAAGTGCTTGATTCTATGATATACTTCGGTGCAGAACTTCTCCACGCCGCCGTTCTGTAGGCCCACGCTGTTGAGCATGCCCGAGGGGGTTTCCACCATGCGGGGGTAGGGGTTGCCCTCGCGGTGGGTGCCGGTGGTGCCTTTCACCACGAAGCCTCCCAGCCGGTTGAGGTCGATAAAGTCGGCGAACTCCTCGCCGTAGCCGAAGGTGCCGCTGGCGGTCATCACCGGGTTTTTCAGCTTGAGGTTGTGTAGGTTGACGTTTAGCATTGGTACCATTTTTTCATTGTGGATATATCAAACACGGGTCCTTCCTTGCAGACGCAGCGGTGGCCTTGGTCGGTGTCGGTGACGCAGCAGAGGCAGGCGCCTACGCCGCAGGCCATCATGTTTTCCAAGCTCACCTCGCAGCACACGCCGCGCTCGGCCGCCGCGCGGGCCACGGCCTTCATCATCGGCGTCGGGCCGCAGGTGTAGATCATGTCGTAGGGTTCGGCAAAGGCGGGATGCGTGGTCACCAGCCCGTGGTGGCCCAGCGAGCCGTCGTCGGTGGCGATGCCCACGGTGGCGTAAGGCTCGAACTCGTCGCGCACAGGGATGAGCTCTGCCGTCCGTCCACCGAGCAGCACGGTGCATGCCACTCCTTTTGCTTTCAGCACTTTAGACAGCATCAGCAGCGGCGCGATGCCGGCTCCGCCCCCCACCATCAGCACGCGGCTTCCGGGTGCGATGTCGGTCGTGAAGCCGTGGCCCAGCGGGTAGACCAGATTGAGGCGGTCGCCCTCGCGCAGTTCGGCCAGGCGACGGGTGCCGCGGCCTACGGTCTGGACCAGCAGGGTCAGGGTGCCGCGCTCGGGGTCGGCGTCGTGGATGGAAATGGGGCGCCGCAGCATCACCTCGCGCACGCCGTCCACCTGCACCTCCACAAACTGACCGGGCAGCACAGGTTGCATGTTGCCAGCGTGTTGCAGCGTCAGCGCGAAGTATTGGCTGCCCAGCTGACGCCGCTGCAGGATGGTGAAGTTGTGTATCTCTTTCATACCGTGGATAGTTCTATTTTTTGGGCTGCAAAATTACGAAAAAATTAAAATAAATTTGTTAAATTTTTTTAACCAAAGGTTTTTTTTCGTATCTTTGCACCCGATGAGCATCGATCAGGCCATAGCACTTTTCCACGACTACATCGCCCACGAGCGGCGCATGGCAGCGGGCACGGTGGACAATTATTTGTCCGACCTGCGCGACTTTGCCGCCTACCTCCAGCCGCTCGAAATCGGGTCGCTCGACGAAATCACCTCGCGCGAAGTGCGCCAGTGGCAGATGCACCACCTCGACCGCGGCGAGGCCGCCGGCACCGTCAAGCGCCGCCTCTCCTCCCTCAGCTCCTTCTTCCGCTTCCTCCGCCGGCGCGGCCTCATCGAGGCCGACGTCATGGCCAAGGTCAGCGCCCCGCGACAGCCCAAGCGACTGCCGGTTTTTTTCAAGGAAGGCGAGCTCGAGCACCTCTACGACGAGGGCATCTTCCCCACCGACTTCCTCGGCCGCCGCGACGCCCTGATGCTCCGCCTGCTCTACGAGACCGGCATCCGACGCTCCGAACTCGCCGGCCTCACCGAAGCCTCCGCCGACCTTTCTGCGCTCACCCTTAAGGTGCTGGGCAAGAGGAACAAAGAGCGCGTCATCCCCATCGAACCCGAGCTGGCACGCAATATTTCCGACTATCTCGCGTTAAAGCATCAGGAAACGGGTGACAGCCAGTGGCTGTTCGTCAACGGCAAGGGCAAACCCATCACACCCCAGGAGGTCTACCGCGTGGTGAAAAAATACATGCCCGCCCTCTCCAACGCCGACCGCATCAGCCCACACGTCTTCCGCCACAGCTTCGCCACCCACATCCTCAACGAAGGCGGCAACATACAGGCCATCAAAGAGCTCCTCGGCCACGCCGACCTCGCCACCACCGAGGTCTACACCCACGTCACCCGCGAGCACCTCAAAGAGGTCTACCGCCACGCCCATCCGCGCAACAAAAGACAATAATAACCCATAAACAAAAAAAGGAGGATATTATGAACACCACCATCAACTCGGTCAAATTCAAAGCCGACGAAAAACTCGAAAAGTTTGTGCACGACAAAGTGTCCAAACTCGACCGCATGATCGACAACGCCGTTGCCTGCGAAGTCAACCTCAAAGTCGACAAACCCGAGAGCGACAACAACAAGATTGCCGACATCCGCCTCTCCGTGCCCGGCAAAGACCTCTTCGTGACCAAACAGGCCGACACCTTCGAGCAGGCGGTGTCCGACTGTGTGGACACGCTCAAAGTGCAGATTGAGAAATACAAGAACGCCTAGCCCGTCCTAAGGATGCGAGCAAAAAGGCTGCGGGCCGCCATCCGGCGGCCCGCAGCCTTTTGTGTATTGTCGCACAGGCCTTAGCCCAAACGGCGGAACTGGCAGGTGAAGTGGCGCATCAGCTCGGCTTCCCAGGTGATCTCCAGACCGCGGGTAATCTGGTGGCGGCGGTCGTAGACGTTCTTGAGGGCGGCGGCGATGACGTCCATGTGGTTGTTGGTGTAGACGCGGCGCGGGATGCAGAGGCGCACGAAGTCGAGGCCGCCGAAGCGGTTCTCACGCGTAACGGGGTCGCGGTCGGCCAGCACGTAGCCGATTTCGCAGGCGCGGATGCCGGCCTCGAGGTAGAGCTCGCAGGTGAGCGTCTGGGCGGGGAACTCCTCCTTGGGTATCTCGGTCAGTATTTTGTCGGCGTCGACGAAGATGGCATGGCCGCCGGCGGGGCGCTGGTAGGGGATGCCGTACTCGTCCAGCTTGTCGGCCAGGTACTGCACCTGCTTGATGCGGGTCTCCACCATGTCGAACTCGCAGTTCTCCTGCAGGCCCACGGCCAGCGCGTCCATGTCGCGACCGTTCATGCCGCCGTAAGTCAGGAAGCCCTCGAACGGGATGCAGAACAGCTTCGCGCCCTCGTACCAGTCTTCCTTGTTGGTGGCAATGAAGCCGCCCATGTTCACCAGGCCGTCCTTCTTCGCGCTCATCGTCATCGAGTCGACATACGAGAACATCTCCTTCACAATCTCGCGGATGCTCTTGTCGGCATAACCCTCCTCGCGCGTCTTGATAAAGTAGGCGTTCTCCACAAAGCGGGCCGAGTCCATGTTCACCGGCACGCCGTACTTGTGGCACAGCTCGCACGTCTCGCGGATGTTCTTCATGCTCACCGGCTGGCCGCCCACGGTGTTGTTGGTCACCGTCAGCACCATGAAGGGCACGTTGCCCTTGTTCTCAACGAGCACTTTCTCAAGCAGTTCGAGGCTGACGTTGCCTTTGAAGGGCAGCTCCAGCTGGGTGTCCTTGGCCTCGGGGATGGTTACGTCGATGGCGAAAGCCTTGCGGCTCTCGATGTGGCCCTTGGTGGTGTCGAAGTGGGCGTTGCCGGGGATGACCATGCCGGGCTTGACCAGGTAGGAGAAGAGCACGTTCTCGGCGGCGCGGCCCTGGTGGGTGGGGATGACGTAGTTGAAGCCGGTCAGGGCGGTGATGGTGTCCTTCATGTGGTAGAACGAGCGGGCGCCGCCGTAGCTCTCGTCGCCCTGCATCATGGCGCCCCACTGGCGGTCGCTCATGGCGCCGGTGCCGGAGTCGGTGAGGAGGTCGATGTAGACGTAGTCGCTTTTGAGCATGAAGATGTTGTTGTGGGCCTCTTCGAGCCATTTCTCGCGCTCGGCGCGGGTGGATTTCTTGATGGGTTCCACCATCTTGATTTTCCACGCTTCAGCAAAGGGGATTTCCATAATCGTTGTCTCTGTTTTTGTTTATTTTTATTGTATCTTTAGTGCATAAATCGCGATGCAAAAATACAAAAAAAAATTGACATGAAAGCAACCAAGTGTAAAAAAATGTTAAGCATGCACCATTTTCCCCCATTTTCCCCCATTTTCCCACCAATCGCAGCGCACAGCGGAAAATAGCGGTAAATAGGCGAAAGGACCGAACTATTACCCTAGAGAACCCCTACCGTCCCCCTACCGCCCCTCCTCCGCCCCGCTGCACGTTGGCGAAAATTAACAAAAAAACCGTTAAAAAAAACTGCAAAAAAAGTTTTCTTTGCCAGTTTCCGAAATCTTCGTATATTTGCATTTTGTACCACAAAGCCCCGATTGGCGTATTATATTATATGCCAATTAATTGGCCGAGTTGTGCGCTGTTAAAATGTTGTTGATAAATAGAAAAAAATGAATACACCTAATATGAAATTGAAATCGAAACTCCTTTACACTCTTCTCGCAGCCATTGCGGTGAGTGTCTTGCCGATGAAGATTCAGGCCCAGACGGGACGGTCGTTCACCATCTCCAGTGGCCAGGTAAACTGGCTCCTGGGGGGGCAGAGTGGCTCCACCCAGATAATGTCCTACCGCCCGAACGGCTCGCCCGACTACGGTTCCTACACCGGTAGCGACGTTACCTTCCAGGTCGACGGCGGCGCCAACTACCTCGCCCTCAACCCCGCAGGCGACGGCTCGCTGACGGTAACCAACTCCTTCTCCGACCGCTGCGTGTGGCACAACTCCGACAACCCCGGCTACTGCTACCAGGAGGTTGAAGGCTACCGCTACTACCTCCGCGGCACCGTCAACGGCTTGAGCGTATGGAAGGTCGCCGTGGGTCAGCCCATCGGCACCGCCACCAAGTGGACCGCCCTCGAAGCCGGCGGCTACCTCGACCAGAGTTTCGTCCGCAACGGCCAGTCCGTCGTGGCCCGCTACTGGATGATGTTCGACGGCAGCCTCCCCAAGATGTCCTGTGAGGCTTTCCACCGTCCCGAGTCCAGACGCTTCGTCGCCCAGACCGGCAACGCCTATACCTACTACTGCCCCAACGGCACCGGCACCGGCTCCACCGGCGTCGCGGCCGTGCTGCTGCCCGTGGAGACCATCGAGCATGCCGCCAGCGTCCCCGACGCCGCCTCGCAGAATATCGGCGTGGCTGACATCAGCGGCACCCAGACCCTCAAGCTGGGCGAGAGCTTCAGCCCCGCGGTCGTATACACCCCCGAGGCACAGGCCGGCGCCAACTACGACCTCATCGAAGCCTACCGCGAGGTGCGCGTCTGCACCAAACTCAAGGGTCTCACCCTCGCCGGCATCGGCAACGAGTACGTCCACGGCGACCACGGTATCCCCACCTGGACCTCCTATTACTACTACAGCAGCGATGGCTACGCCACCCGCCGCACCTCCACCCCCACGCCCGTAAGCACCTTTATCTCCTCCGCCTCCGTCAACCAGTGGCATTGGGAACTCGACAACGCCTCCAAGCGCTACCTCACCATCTCCGGCGAGAACACCGCCAGCCCCACCATCACCTGCATCGCCACCCCGGCTCCCAACGATGTTACCGCCACCCTCACCGTTACCGTTACCACCACACAGGGTATCACTGAATCCGCCACGGTAACCTTCACCGTCTCCTCCGATTTCGACCGTCAGACCCTCACCGAGAGTGAGAACTCCGTCTTCATCAACGGTGCCGTCTTCGGCGGCGGCCGTATGGCCGACATCGATGGCTCCACCGACGTCCTCGTCATCAACTGCGACTCCGTCTCCCGCGTCTATGGCGGCAACGACATCTGCGGCACCATCCGCGACAGCGCCCAGGTCGTCATCGGCAACACCGCCACCTCCGACTTCCTCGGCATCAACTCCGTCTACGGCGCCGGCAACGGCTTCTACTCCTACGACGGCACCTCCGCACCCTTCACCGTCTGCAACACCGCCATCGGTGTGGGTACCCAGGTGCGCAATTGGGGCGACAACTCCGGCGACATCATCGCCACCGTCGACGTGCCCACCAACGTGCCCCTTATATATAAAACTAAAGTATTCATTAATTCCGCGTACGCGCGTATAGACACCGTCTTCGGCGGCGCCCGCAACGCCGACGTGGTTCTCCGCCCGGGCATCGCCGCCAACATCGTCGACACCCTGGCCTCCGTAACCGTCAACAACGGTATCGTCTATGCTGTCTTCGGCGGCAACAACGTCGGCGGCTGCATGAACAACGACACCCTCAACCATGCCCGCTCGGCTGTCAACATCAACAAGACGGTCCTCAACCCCAACCTCGCCACCGACACCGCTGTGGTCAACAGCTTCTACACCCGCTTCGGTCGCGAGTACGCCCTTCGCTACGTCTTCGGCGGCGGCAACAAGGTCTTCTCGGCTCTCCGCTCCGACGTCTATGTCAACGGCGGTATGATCGACACCTGCTTCGCCGGCGGCAACATGGCCTCCGTCTACCGCGCCAATGTCTATGTCGACTGTAACGACACCAACAAGATCTACCACAACGGCTGGGTAACCGACCACGATTGGGACACCGAGGCCGACCTGGTTGACAAGTGGGTCGGCACCCGCGGCAACTACAATATCCGCGCCCTCTTCGGCGGCAACAACCGCGCCCCCATGGAGTGCGTGCCTGACGTGCTCCTCATCGCTGGCGGCATCGGCGTCGTCTACGGCGGCGGCAGCGCCGGCGACATGGTCAACGAACGTCTCAACATCGCCTCCGATGTTACCTACGTCGAGCGCCACCGCAACGCCATCACCAACGCCAAGAACGAATTCAACGAGGCCAAGAACCGCCTCGTGGCTCCGCAGGCCGCCCTCGGCACCTTCATCCACGTCCCCGCCACCTCCACCGACCTCTGGGTCGACTATCTCTACGGCGGCTGCCGCTCGGCCAACGTCAACCACGCCACCCTCGTCCACCTCGAGGGCGGACACATCGGCACCGTCTTCGGCGGCTGCAACATCAGCGGTAACGTCGGCTGGGCCAAAGTGCAGAGTCCTACCGGCCGCGGCCGCGGCGGCACCTACGTCGTCATTGACGAGGGCGCCAAGGTCTACGTCAACGTCTTCGGCGGCTCCAACGGCTACTACCACTGCGTCGACAACGAGCAGGCCGCTGCCGCCAAGTACATCGCCGACCCCCAGTTCACCGACAATCAGGGCACTCCCTTCGACCCCTTCAACGACTATGTCGGCTTCCTCCGTCCCACCCACAACTACACCCACCTCCTCATGAACGGCGGCGAGGTGTATGGCAACGTCTACGGCGGCGGTAACCACGCCACCGTCGGCTACTTCAACTCCACCTACGGCTATCCCGATGTCAACGCAGCCGGCGGCTTCGCCAGCGGCGAGGCTTCGCCCAAGCACGGCTCCGTCCACCTCTCCCTCATGAAGGGTACCATCCACGGCAACGTCTTCGGCGGCTCCAACATGTCCACCGTCTACGGCCTCTCCTATTTCTACATCGGCAACAAGGCCGACGGCGAATACGTAACCGTCCTCGGCGACGTCTATGGCGGCAACGACCGCCTCGGCGATGTCGGTAACGGTGTTACCCTGCCCTTCGCCGACGCCTCCGGCACCGAGCTGACGGCCTCCGACGGCACGCCCCTCAACGACGGCGGTGTCGCCAACTATAATACATATATATATGTACAGGGCACCCCGCACATCAACCGCCTCTTCGGCGGCGGCAACGGCGCCTACAACTACGGTGAGCAGCCCGAGTACGGAGAGCCCCTCGAGGCTTTCTGCACCAGCACGGCCAACCACACCACCGTCCCTGTGCTCGCCTCCGCTTTCATCGACATCAACACCGACTCCACCGCTCGCATCGACACCGTCTTCGGTGGCGGCAACGCGGCCGACGTGCAGGACCACGTCATGGTGCTCCTCAACACCCTCAACCACGACATCAACGACACCACCGTCGGCGTCATCTTCGGCGGCAATAACCAGGCCTCGATGAACTGTGTCCCCGAGGTGAAGGTCCAAAAGGGTGTCGTCAACACCATCTTCGGCGGTGGTAACATGGGCCACATGCTCGCCACCACCGACGCCATCCTCGACCAGTGCGGCAATACCGTCCCCTCCGTCTCCTCCTATGTGCTGCTCAACAGCGACGAGGCCACCGTCCTCGGTGCCGTCTTCGGCGGCTGCAACAAGGCCGACGTCCACGGCATGGCCTACGTGCAGGTTGTCAACACCTCCGACCGCGGCGTCGACACCATCTACGGTGGTAACGATGTCTCCGGCCGCATCACCGGCGACACCCGTGTCGACATCTTCGGCGGTAATGTCGGTACCATCTATGGCGGCTCCAACGGCTACTACGACTACGAGGAGCACGGCATCAACGACTACCGTGTCCGCACCTTCAACCACGCCCAGAACACCGGCGAAATCCTCTATGAGAATTCCATCGGCTCGCCCTATGTCGACGAGACCACCGTCAACATCTTCGGCGGCTATGTCAAGAACAATATCTACGGTGGTGGCCGCATGGGCGACTGCCGTCTGACCAACGTCATCATCAACGACGATGTCTGCCCCGGCACCGCCGGTGGCGGCGCCATCCTCCGCGGCCGTGTCTACGGCGGTGGTGAGGGTGATACCGCTCGCCTCGACATCGCCCACCGCGGTAACGTCCGCGAGGCCACCAACGTCGAGCTCCACCACGCCTCCGACGTTATCGCCATCGCCTACGGTGGCGGCAAGGGTGGTGATGTGCACAATGCCAACCTGACCTCCTTCGACACCTGGGACGAAAGCTTCCAGAGAATCTTCGGCGGCTGCTGGGGTTCCGATGTTACCGGTACTGCCCGCACCACCATCGACGCCAACATGACCATCCTTGCAGGCGACAATAGCATCTACACCGCAGAGCAGATTTTTGGCGGTAACGACTTCACCGGCAACTGCTTCCGCTCCGAACTCATCCTCAACAGCGGCCGCTTCGACACTGTCTACGGTGCCGGTTGCGGTAAATACCCTGCTACGCCCTACCTCACCTCCACCGGTACCTACACCCAGAACCGCGACCTCTATGTGCCCAACAACGAAGAGGTGGTGGTTACCGTCAACGGTTCCGACCCGCTTGACCCCTCCGAGACCACCGTCTGGGTCAACGGCATTCTCTTCGGTGGCGGCCAGATGGGTACCACCATGCGCTATGTCAAGAACAGCATGGGCCATTACATTGATGCCAGCAACAATGAAATCACCTCTGCCGCCCAGGCAAAGGTGGCCGACACCAACCTCACCGTCGCCAACGCCCACACCAACGCCAACGACTATGCCTACATCAGCGTCAATGTCCACGGTGGCCAGTTCGCCAAGGATATTTTCGCCGGTGCCCAGGGTGAGGAAGGCCACAGCCAGCTGGTCTATGGTCTCAAGATGCTCAACATGGACGGCGGTTATGTCAAGCAGTCCATCTATGGCGGTTCCCAGTCTGTCTCCGACGGCTACAGCCGCCAGGAGTGCAACAGCGATGGCGCAAACGACGGCCGCATCGACGTAACCACCACCATGCGTCCCAGCTCTGTCCTGAACCTCGTCGGCGGCACTGTCGAGAACCACGTCTATGGTGCCGGCTTCAAGGGCTTCACCCACGGCTCCGTCTATGTCAATGTCGGTCGCGACGCTGTCGAGAATTCCACCGTATGGCGCACGCCTTACGGCCCCGCCGGCAACCGCACCGCTGCCGCCTACGCCGACTTCAAACCCGGCGTTACCGACGGCATCGCCCCCGCCCTCACCTTCGGCGAACCTCTCATGCTGATAGCTTCCGTCTACGCCGGTGCCAACTGGGGTCAGAACGATGGCTCCTACGAATTTACCGGTGCCGGTTTCTATGGCGGTGAGAGCCGCATCTTGGTTGATGGTAAAGGCTATTCTGACGACCATACCATGATTGAAATCGGCAACTCGATTCTTGGTGCCGGTACCTCCGTTCTTGGCGGCGACCTTTACAGCCGTATTGATATTCGCAACTATGGCGGTATCCAGAACTGCGGTGCCGAGAAACGCCTCAAGGCCCTCCAGCGTGCTGACGCACTCTATTTGCATAACACCGGTATTAGATTCACAGGTACTCCTGATGCTTCTTCAGCTCTTTATTCTCCAGATTATGCAATTAACAAAGTTGATACCGTCAACGCTGTTGGCTTCAATCTGATTGAGATTGATGCGCCCAAAGCAAATATCGAGATTCTCCGCTTTTTCGAGGATGTATCCGACATGACGTGCTACGATTATACCACTTATCCCCAGTCTGGTAGTTGCCTTATTCCCGCTTCACTTAATGTTCTGCTTGACTCTGTAGTGAATTGTAGAACAACACCTCTAACCGACTGTGATAAAATTGGCAAAATCCACCCTGTGACTAACAAGCACACAGCCATTTTAATGAATAATGGTGTCACTATCGATGTTCAGGCTGAAAGCGGTGACTTTGGAGAGATTACGGGTTACGCTTATCTTGTGGCCGAGGATGGAACGGATCCTACTGTACGTGCCCGTCAAAAGACTGGTGCTGGTGCCAATGATGGTGGTTTCTCGGGTCTCTGTACAAGTGAGAACTCGAATGATGGTATGGTTAATACTCCCTACTCGAATACATATCGTTATTGGAATCCCGGTGCTGGTGAGAGCAATCGCACTGTTGTTCTCCTTGCTCATGCTAACCCACATCTTCTTCCAGAGGACAAGGCCGTTAAGGTCACTGGTACGGACGGATCTACAGTCCGCAAACTCGCCCTTGCCCACACTACGATTACTCTTCCCCCCAGCGCACAGGGCAATTATTACAAACTTGGCATTTCGGGTGTTCATATCAGCGAGTCCAATGACAAGATGAGCCTCATTGATGTTGCATGGAACCCAGTCAGTTGGGACTCTCCTCATGATGACAGTTGGCAAACACTTGAAACATCCAGTACAGGCGAGTGGTTTGTCCCTAATGCAGCGGACGGAAGTAGTAGCTCTAATTTCCTTAAGGAGGATTATATTGCCACCGATGTCAACACAATATTTGGTCTTGTCTTGGCTTCGGGTGAAGGCTTTAAGACCTCTGCCCCCAACACCTATGTAGCACCGTCCAGCGCCACTGCAAACTTCACTAATGGAGCAACGTCAATCTCAACTAGTACGCATACCACTACATTAAATACCTTCACTACCGCGCAAGTGGCAGAAAACGATGTTTCTCCTGTTATAGATTTGTACCTGACATATGACAGCACCCTGTTTAATTCTATACTTGGTTCGGTCAAATTCGTTTTGGTTGAGTACGATAGTGATGGGCGCAAGACTGGTGACTCTATCAATGTCGAAGCATATGTCTCTACCATCATCAACGAGTTCAAGGATATGTCATACGACCTCATCGCTACTACCAATGAGGGTGAATCGAATATCTTCCTGACACGAGCTATTCTTCCTGCTACTCTTAAGACTCAGGATCTCTTTATCCAGTCGGTGAAATGGTATCCTACCGAGCCGAGTCTTGTTCCTTCGCTTCCCTATTCGGGTGTGGAGAATAACAAGTTCCAGATTTCTGGCGACAGAAGTTATGGCGGCTACATCCTCACGTCTGACGAGAATTCTATCAATAGTAACAAGTATCGCTTTGGTGTTGCTGTGCAACCCATTGAAAACACTTCTTCTAGTACTACCTCCGATGTGGGTTGGTACACCATTTCTCGCCCCAACACTGATGTCTACAATTTGGTCTATTCCGATTTGCTCGGTCGACGCACCAATGTGTCCACCACCAGCAACCAGTCCGACTATCCCGGCTATCCGCTGGCTACTGGCGATTCGCTTGAGGCCTCTCATGTCGCTTTCAATGACCTGACAGGTCCGGGTAATCAGGGCGTACAAATCGGCGTCCTTGACGGTCGTGGTATTGCCGGTCTAAACTTCGAGCTCTTCTATGATGGGCGTGTTTTGAATGATTACCCTGGCTATTACATAGGTGATGTTGTTCTTGGTATGGCTGCATACCCCACGGGTGTTGCCTCGGCTACTCCCAGTACGTTCAACATAACTCTCCACATCAAGGTTCGCCCCGGTTCGGATACTCTCTACGTTGCATCTGCCAACAGAATACAGCGCCACAGCATCGGTATCGACTACGAAAGTGGATGGACCAATATCAGGGATGGCGTCACAGCCAAATCGCCCGTCCATTATGTCCAGACATTCGAAAATGCCATCGCTGCCGCGTCCGACAACCAGGGCAACCTCAAGCCGAATACCGTAATCTGTGTTCTCGACTCGGTTGTTGTCGGTGCAGGACAAGACATCACCATTGAAGGCAGCTCGAGTGATGAACCTCTTAAGATTATCCGCTACGAAGGCCACCACAACGAGGCTCCTCATGAAGAGGGTGTCTATCGTGGTCCTATGATTATTGTCAAGGATGGTGGTAAGCTCACCATGCGCAACGTCATCCTGCAGGGTAGTGCCGTTGCCATGCGCCAGTTCCGCAACACTCCGGACACCACTGGCATCTATCTCGAACCCAATCGACTCACCGCCCGCCCCTCCAAATCGCATCTTCTTGCTGACACTAACGCAGCAGCAGCCCCTATTTTCTCTATCCGCAATGGCGGCACGGTTCACTTCGCTGACAATGTTGTTGTTGAGGAAAATTGGAACCACTATACTGGCAACGTTCCTCACCTTCGTGGCGGTGCTATCAGTGTCACTAATGGTGGCATCCTTCAACTCTCCAATAATGTAACTATCCGCAAAAATTTGGTCACGGATTCACGTACTTCCCATTGCAACAATGGTGCCGTCTATGTCGACCGTGGTATCGTTGAGCACCCCGAAGTTTCTGCCCCCTCGTCTGCTATCACACTCCTCCAGAACTACCTCATCGGTACCAGCGGTAGTGTACCCACCACCCAGTATTGGATTCCTACCATGAGTGAGGCGGATCCTACCAAACTCTATATGTGGAGCATTGACTCGCTCAGAATCGATACCACCCTCGACAAGGCTAACCTCTTCCTTATGCGCAAATCTAATGGCTCCAAGGGTGATGGCTATCTCAGTGATGGTATGCCCCTTTATACCTCGGCTGAGCTGACCCCCACTTCACGTATCGGTATTACCAAGTGGTTCCCTGGTGAGCCTGGAAACACTCTTGGCGAAGCACCCCGCGATACCATCTATTTCGCCTATCAAGATGACTTCAATCAGGGTATGCCCACTAGACTCGTCGCCGCTAATGTTTTCTCCTCCGACGAGGGATACAATATCCGCTACAGCCATGGTGTAAATGAGGCGAACATTTACCTTACCCGTTGTGCCACCTTCCGCCACCAAATGGAGGGTGAGATAATGGACAGTGAGGACGATGCACATGCATTCGAACATATTATCGAGGAGGCCGTACCTCTCGAATTCTTGGGTGATGCAGATGCTACCTGTCCCAATGGAGCGGATTCCATCACCTACCGTGTTTCCAAGGGCATGCTACCGTACACCTATTCTTGGTACGACAACATCAGCCGTCGTAAGCTTCAGCCCGACTACACCACGCCGTATTCTTCTACAGAAATGTGGGATGGATATTATTGGGATTATGTCGATGCCTATTATGATGGAGATCCCGATTGGATTGCTAATGCAAAGATACCTTTGGACGAGACATTCGAAAGTAGTGTGATTATCCCCTATGTCAAATTGCCGATAGATAACACTGCCCAGGAACTTGACTACACGGTAACAGCTACTGATGCCTTTGGTTGTCAGTTGTCCAAGCGTATCAAGATTTCCATGTACAAGGATCGTGAATTGGATGTCCCCAATACCTTCCGAAAGACAGGTACTGTTGCTCACTGGACTGACACCAATTCTTATATCCATAGTGCTGATGTTATTGCCCAAGGTGAACGTGTCTACCGCGGCGTGGTCATCACTCCCTATGCCTGGCCGTCGCACAGCACTGCCGATGCTAGCTATGATATCATTACGGCCACTGGTGCCAATGCCCAGTATGCCCACCTGCAGGCCGGTGGAGTCATTGACCTTGCCACCACCAGCTTCTGCGAGGGCGATGTCATCAACCTCCAGGCAGCGGATAATGCGTCTTCCGCATGTGATGAAAATGGACGCTCGAGCATGGGCTTCATCATGTGGGACTTCGATCCCTATGTAGACCAGGTCTATTCTCCCACCTCCAACTACATTGTTCCTCCCGCCGATGCCACCGTCATGGCTTACTATGGCCCGATAAACTACTGGACCGATGTTATCTACGATGAGGCTTCCGCTGGTGCCAAGAATGACCCCAACTACTACTTCACTCGCACCAATGACGAGGGCTACATCACCACCTACAACGACGATGTCCACATCTACAACGAGGCCGGTCTGGCCTGGCTCATCAGCATCGCCAACGGTCTCAACCTCCAGCAGCTCCGCCAGTTCTACTTCAACCAGATCTACCTCCACAAGAAGTCTGACGGCACGCCTTACGACATGGGTTGCTACAAGTGGACGCCCATCGGTAACGCCCAGCATCCTTTCCGTGGCTGGTTCATCGGTGTCGGCAGCACATACAATGACACTGCCAGACTTGCCAACGGCGACTATGTTGTCATCAAGAACCTCGTTGTCGACGAGCCCCTGATGTCCAATGTCGGCTTCTTTGGCCACATTGACACAGCCCGCATCAGCGGCATCAAGTTCGAAGGCGCCCTCATGCGCGGTGCCCACCACGTGGGTACCCTCGCCGCCCGCTCGACGCACGCCCGCATCAACAACGTGGCCGTCGTCGACAGCCTCGAGCGCGATGTAACCACTACCCTGCTTGTAACCCACAACATCTCCGGTGGTCTCATCGGCTACTCTGAGAACGACATCATCAACAGAACCTCCATCAAGGCCAAGTACCTCGGCGATGCCGTCTACAGCGGCGGTGTGGTCGGTTATGGTAACAAGTCCACCATCGCCAACAGCGCGGCCCGTAACGACAACCGCATGAACGGTCTCTACCTCGGCGGTATAGCCGGTTACCTCAACGGCGATGCCCCGGTCTCTGGCCTCTTCCGCGCCAAGCGTGCCGGCAATCCCTCGGTGCTGCGCAACAACTATGTGCGCTTCACCACCCACTCCAGCGCCACCCAGGTGGGCGGTCTTGTCGGCCACGCCGAGAACACCATCATGGAGAACAACTATGTCTATGGCCAGGTTACCAGCCTCTTCTCCGACGGCGGTGTCGCCTCGACGCTGGGCAACAATGCCAATGTCTCGCACAACTACTATGCCAGTGCCGCGGCCGACAAGGCTGTCGGTTCCACCTCCGGCAACGCCAACCTCACTGATTATGCCTCCTTCCAGGGTTCCGGCAACGCCGTTACCATGAGCGACCGTGTCGACGGTGTGAACAACCTCACCCGCGTACTTAACATTTGGGTGCGTGAGCAGAACACCAACGGTGGCGAATACCTCACCTGGACTTCCGACATGGTGGGCGACAACCACGGCTACCCGGTCTTCGGCACTCCCGACCTCATCCCGGTCTACGACAGCGTTGTCCTCGAGAACTGCGGCGAGGTGGAATGGAACGGCATCCTCTACCATGAGGACACCCGCCTGGTGGTCAACTTCATCGACTCTGTCCAGATGATTGACTCCACCCTGGCCACCATTATCCGTGTGCACCACGCCACCTACACCCAGTACGCCGACTCGGCCACCGTCGGTCTCGAGTACTCCGGCTATGGCTTCTATGTCTCCGCCGCCGAGAGCGAGCTCCTGCGCCGCACCCTCGACAGCGCCGGCTACGCCACCCTCGTCCTCACCGACACCCTCCAGGGCGTCCATGGATGCGACTCCATCATCACCCTCTCCCTCACCTTCTCCGGCACCAAGGGTGTTACCGATGTCAAGCCTGTGGCTGACATCAAGGTCTACCCGAACCCCACCACCTCGGTGGTCAACGTGGCGACCGACGAGATGTCCCGTGTCGAGCTCTACGACAACGGTGGCCGCACCCTGCAGAACCACCAGGTCCACGGACAGCCCGTCTTCTCGCTCGACCTCTCGGTCTATCCTGCCGGTGTCTACTACATCCGCGTCCACACCCCGCATGGTGTAACCATCCAGAAAGTCATTAAACGATAGTGTAACAGTCAAAAAAGCACATGATATGAAAAGAATCTATGTCAAACCTGCCCTTGAGGTTTACGATTACCTTGCCGAGGAGGGTTATGCCAACACCGTCGCCCTCCACCGCGACTATGTCCTCATCGAGGGCAACGACCACAGCACCACCCGTGCCTCGGAGGAAATCACCGATATCACCGATGCCGACGGCGAGTACACTGCCTCTACTTGGGGAACCTGGTAATAAAGTGATTACTTAAAACGAAAGAACAACTCATTATGAATACAAGAAAAGCATTTTCAGCGTTCTTCGGACTGCTCCTCGCGGTGGCGTTCTTCACCGCCTGCGAGGAGCCGGAGACCCTCTCCGAGCTCTCTTTCTCCTCCACCATCGAGGGGCTCGTCTCCAGCGACACCACTTCCAACGGTGCCAAGGTCTATCTCCAGAATGAGAAGTGGATCTACTGGGAGGATGGCGACGTCATCTCCATCAACAGCAACACCGGCGAGGGTTCCGTGCTCAACTACATGGCCCAGCTGGCCAACATCAATGCCGGCTTCATCAACGACCCCGACGGCGACTGGCAGGATTTCAACGGCCTTTTCCTCTCCTCGCTTCCCGAGGGTTCCAGGTACTTCCTCGGCCTGCACCCCTACAACCGCTACAACGTCATCACCCCCGCCGGTCCCACTTCCAGCGACTTCAGCGAGGTGCAGATTGTCATGCCCGATGTGCAGCCCGCCACCTCCGACATCAGCTTCGCCCGCAATGTCTTCCCCATGGTGGCCTGGTACGGCGGCGAGTGGCGCCCCGAGCAGCCCTCCACTCCCTTCAACCTCGACTTCCACTCCCTCGGCGGCCTGGTGCGCATCCAGTTCTTCACCTCTGGCGCGACGGCTTCCACGATTCAGAGCATCTCATTCACAGAATACACCGACCAGGCCATATCCGGTAATTTCCGCGTGCGCGACTACAAGACCCACTACCCCTACCTCGAGCCTGTTTCCGGCGCCACCACCAACACCATCACCATGCCCGTCGGTCGCGACGTGGTGGCCGGCGACGGTGTCATCACCTGTTACTTGGTTCTCCCTGCCACCACCCCGAACAACGGATACACAAGATACCATCTTTCGGCACGCGTCACCTATGCCGGTGGCGTAGAGGAAAATCTTGGTGACGTCACCGTTTCTCTCCGTCGCAATGGTATCACCTACATCCGTGCCCTCGACGTCAATAATAATAGTAACGGCCTCGTCGGCAACGGTACCCCGGAGCGCCCCTACAAGATCTACACCGTGCGCGATATGCAATATGTGCTAAGTGCCTTCGGCGGCCCGGGTGCTGCCTATATCAACGGCCGCGAGGTAACCGAGCAGACCGTCTTCCACGTCATGCGCAATGATATCATCCTAAAACCGTCGAACTGGCTTGCAGGCATTCCCGGCTTCAAGGGCCGCATGATTTTCAAAGCGCAGACCTCCAACAAGGCCGGCATCGTCAACATCTCCGGTGTGCCCATCTTCGAGAGTGTCTCTCCGCAGGGCATTGTCGAGGACATCCCCGTCCGCGCTGCGGGCGTCGACGACGGCCCGAATGGGGCTGGGCAAGTGTACAACTCTGACGAGATCTATTCCCCCCTCGTCCACACCAACTACGGCACCATTGCCAACTGCCGCGTCCTCAACCTGGATGCTTTGGGCTACGATACCCTTGTGAGCCAAGAACCTCCTGGCATGAAGATGATGAAGGGTGCCGAATTCCCTGACCAGGGCGTGCAGAGCGCGCAGCGCCACCTGGCCGGCATCTGCGCTATCAACCACGGCCTCATCATCGGCTGCAACAGCGAGGCTTACTTCGCCACCTCGGCCGGCAACGTGGCCGGCATCTGCTACGAGAACTACGGCACCATCCGCAACTGCGCCGCCGCCACCCCCATGCAGGTGGGTCTTGTTGCCGGAGAAAAGAAGGTGGCCGGCATCTGCCATCGCAACGTGGCCCCGCTCGACAAGGGCATCTATGACTCCTACTTCACCATGAACCAGACCGAGGGCAACGATTTCCATTGGAGCGGCATCGTTTCGTCCAATGCCTCTACGGTCGAGCACTGCTATACCTCCGCCACCACTTATATCAACACCAGCGGCAGGTTCTGCGGTATTGCGCAGGATAATATAGGCGTCATCAATTATTGCTATTTCCAGGGTCGTGTTACGGCTCCTTCCCTGGCTGGCATTGTGGGCTTCAACAGCTATGAGGGTGCCATGACCGGCACCGTCACCAACTGCTATGTCCTGGCTGCCCAGATGATATTCCCCGGCGATGCCGACGAGTGCACGGCCGGCGGCATTGCCGACACCAACATGGGTACCATCCACAACTGCTTCCTCTATGCCCCCCGTGTCCTCAAGCCCAACGTTGCCCGCTCCTACATGGTGGGTGCCATGGCGCACGAGTACCTCGAAGGCTCTGTCACCAACTGTTACGTCTTCCAGACGGGCACCCCCATCGACCCCTTCTTCTACGTGCAGATGGTTCCCGGAGTCTCCGGTTGCTTCCATGTGGGTCCCGCCACGGCGCCTGCCGGCGTAACCGTCAAGACCTCCTCCACGGCCAGCGAGATGCTTGAACCCCTCAACGCGGGTCGCGGCAGCAACGGTGCCGAGTGGGAGCTCACCACCGTGGGCGGCGTCTCCATCCCCGTCCTCAAGCCCTACACCCGCTCCAACAACCCCGACCCCTACCCCGTCATAACCAAAGGGCGTGGGTTTGCCCGCCGCTAACCGATAAACTGGGAGGCCCGCTGCATTCGCAGCGGGCCTCTTCTTATAGCTCCCCCTAGCTTAAGGGAGGAGTTTGAGATGGCCAATTTAAGGGGAGGAGTTTGAGATGGCTAATTTAAGGGGAGGAGTTGGCTAATTTAAGGGGAGGAGTGGAGGCTGGAGCGGTGTGCGTGGTATTTTCACTCCCCCTCTAAGTTAGAGGGGGTGCCCGCAGGGCGGGGGCGTGTGTCCAGTCCGCGGCTGCACACTTTTTTGTCCGCACACACTTCTCCGTTTGCACACACTCCTCCGTTTACACACACTCCTCCGTCCGCGCTTCGCGCGTCCACCTCCCCTAGCTTAGGGGAGGAGTTTGAGATGGCTAATTTAAGGGTAGGAGCGTGATACCAAAACTCCCCCTCTAAGTTAGAGGGGGTGGCGCCGCCTGCGGCGGCGACGGGGGCGTGTGTCCCCATTCTGTAAGCATTGTTCCACAGAAACCGTTCCGCTGCCCTTGGGCAAAGAGCCGTATGTCGTCCAGTATATGGTTCGGGCGCTCAAAGACGATGCGGTTCTCGTACCGCAGCACCGTGATGCCGTGTTCGGCCAGTAGGAGTCTATCGCGGTCGAAGTCCTCCTGTCGCCGCCCCCAGATGCCGTTGTTGTGCACCTGCCCGTCCAGTTCCAGCGCCAGACGCAACGCTGGGCAGTAGAAATCGAGGATGGCGTTGCCCACACTGAACTGACGACGGAACATCAAGCCCTCAACCTGTCTTCCTTTGAGTCTTTTCCACAGCGCTGCCTCGGCCGGAGTGCCGTTGGTACGCAGGTCGCGGCGGAAGTCTTTCAGATAAATTAGGTTGTGGGTTTTCATTATTGTAGTTTTTTAATATTTGCTATATCTAGTTTCAACTCCCCCTCTAAGTTAGAGGGGGTGCCCGTAGGGCGGGGGCGTGTGTCCAGGCCGCGGTTGTACACTCTTCTGTCCGCGCACACTTCTCCGTTTGCACACACACTCCTCCGTCCGCGCTACGCGCGTCCACCTCCCCTAACTTAGGGGAGGAGTTTTTGGAATGGTTCCATATCCTACCATATCCTTCCAGTGCCTTTGTATTCCCCTAGAGATCCCCTACCGTTCCCCTAGAGATCCCTAGAGCATACCCTTGAGGTCGACCAGGAATTGGCGCACCTCCTGCAGGTGCCGTGCGGCGTCGGCGCGCGGGTCGCCCTCGGGTCGCTGGCGCAGCTGCTCGCGGGCACCTTCGAGGGTGTAGCCGCAGTCGCGGGTGAGGTAGTGGATCCTTTTCAGCAGCTCGATGTCGCGGGCGGTGTAGCTGCGGGTGCCACGGCGGTTCTTCACCGGGCGCAGCTGGTCGAACTCCATCTCCCAGAAGCGCAGCACCGATGGCGCCACGCCCAGCATCGCGGCGGCCTCGCCGATGGTGTAGTAGAGTTTTTGTTCCATATCTTGTGTCTTTTGTTTCTAGCGGTTCTGGACAATCTAGTTTTTCTAGCGGTTCTAGATTTTCTAGAGATTCTAGATTTTCTAGAAATTCTAGTTTATCTAGTATGAATAATACCCCTGGTTCTCCTGGTACTGCTGGCGCTTCTCGTATTTCACGTCGCGCAGGGCGTCGGCCTTGACGTTGATTTGGAAGAACCAGCTCTTGTAGTAGCCGAAGGGCACCCAGCTGAACTTCATCTCCCAGCAGTGCAGGTCGCGCGAGATGTCGACGGTGGTGTAGGACATGCCCTTGTTGACGAAGTCGTAGCCGGTAGTGGCTGCGATGCGCCATTTGTCGGTCAGGCTCACGTTGCCGCTCACCGAGAGGCTCTGGGTGGTCTGGTGCTCGAGGCTCATCTCGCGCGCCACGAAGGTGTTGACGTAGTTGAACGTGTAGTTGATGCTGATGTTCCATGGCACCGAGAAGTCATAGTAGCCGCCGGTCATGAGCACGGGGTTGTAGTTGTAGGGTGTCTGCAGGATGGTGGTGGCGGCGCGGCCCTGGCTGTTGCCGCTGTTGTTGCCGCCGGAGAAGGTGCTGTTGTTGAAACTGAAGCTCACCTGTGCGCTCCAGGTGGAGCTTTGCTGCCGGAACAGCTTGCGGTCGCGGTGCCACAGCAGCTCGTCGTGCAGGTTGCCCAGACTGTCGATGACATAGGGCGAGAAGGAGCCGTTGTAGCTCAGCACCAGGTTGCGGAAGAGGGTGGTGCGGCCGCTGACCGAAAGAGGGGAGAGGCGGAGCGAGTCCTTGGCCAGGTCGTAGCTCATCGAAAGGGTGAGGTTCTCTATCAGTGTGATTTTCTTCACCTCGGCAGTGGTGTCGAAAGGGTTCTGCCACTTGAGCTCGAGGTTGTTGCCCAGCGATGCCTGCAGGGCGCCGCTCTGTCCGTCGGGCGGGCCGCCGTAGAGGCTGTGCTGGAAGATGGAATAGCGGTGCACGTAGCCCGTGGTGTCGGTGTACGACTTCCACCAGCCCAGGCTGGCCGCCCCGAAGTCGGGGTGGTAGGAGAACGAGATGCTGGGGTTGAGCACGTGGCGCAGCGCCTTCAGCGGGCCGCGCTTGAACTGGAACATGCCGTAGATGCGGGTGGAGAGCGAGGAGGTCACGCTGAAGTCGCGGTTAGCGCGGAAGCCGCGCACCGTGTCGGTGGTCAGCTTGCCGGTGGCGGGGTCGTAGGTGCGGTCGATGGTGCTCCAGTGCCACCGCTCCTTGAGCTGCAGCGAGTTGGTCCAGTTGAAGTACTTGAGCACCTTCACCGTGCTGGAGAGGGGCACCGAGTGCTGCACGCCGTACTGCATCAGGTCGAGGGTGCGGGGAGTGAAGAGCTCGCTGTCGGCGGTGGTGATATTGTTCTCGGCGTTGAGCACGTAGGAGAGCGATATGTTCTCGTACCAGCGGTAGGCGCCCGACGGGTTCTTGCGCCGCAGGGGGTAGATGGTGATGGAGGAGAGCGAGAGCGACGGCAGCTTGATGTTCATCACGCCCGTCTGTGCGTTGTAGCTTTCGCGCGCCGAGAGGTTCAGGTTGAGGTAGGAGCCCAGCTTGGTGCTGTAGCTGATGGAGGAGGTGGTGGTGCTGTTGAAGTAGTCGCCCCGGTTGGAGGTGTTCTTGTTGTAGTTGCGGCTTTGCAGGTTGACGTTGGCCGAGAAGCGGCGGTAGGGGTGCGCCTTGGCGTCCTGGTCGTGCTGCCAGGTGAACTTGAAGTCGGTGTACTCGTTGTAGGTGTTGTCGTCGCCGTAGATGCCCTCCTTGGTGATGCCGTAGCGGGCGTCGAATGAGCCCTTGTACTTGTACCGCTTGTAGTAGTTGGCCTTGGCCTCGGCGGCCCAGGAGAGGTTGGTGTATATGTCGCCCAGCAGCGAGAGGTCCCAGTAGTCGCCCAGGGCGAAATAGTAGCCGCCGTTCTGGAGGTAGTAGCCGCGGTAGTTCTGCCAGCCGTAGGAGGGGATGAGCACGCCGGAGGTGCGGCTCTTGGTGATGGGGAAGAAAGCGAAAGGCAGCGCCACCGGCGTGGGCACGTCCTCGATGCTGAGCCAGGCCGGGCCGGTAACAATCTTGTTGCCGGTGATGAGCTTGCTCTTGGTGAAGTTGACGGCGAAGTGCGGGTGGGCGTAGTTGCAGGTGGTGTAGCTGCCGCCGGAGAGGTACATCACGCTGTCGTTGATTTTCTTCACGCGGTTGCCGTGCAGGAAGCCTTCGCCCTCCTGGGTGATGACACCGTTGATGATGCCCTTCTTGGTAACGTAGTTGAAGGTGAGCGTGTCGGCGTGGTAGTCGGTGCCGTCCTGGTGGAAGAAGGGGCGCCCGATGGTGTTGCCGGCGGTGTCCTGTGTGCCGTGGGCGTGCAGGGTGTGGGCCTCGAAGTCCACCTCCACGCGGTCGGCCTTGAGCAGCATGCTGTCGTAGTCGATGCTGCCGTCGGTGAAGAGGAACGCCTTGCGGGTCTTGAGGTCCATCGCCACCGAGTCCTTGGCCTGGTACTTGACCACCTTGTCCACGCCGTCTTTCGACACCGCCATCAGCGTGTCGATATCCACCTGCCCCCATGCCGGCCGGCACAGGGTCAACAGCAGTGCAAACAGTATGAACTTCAACCTTTTCAACCCCTGTTCACAACATTATTTTCACCATTCAATAATTCTTCGTATTTTTGCATTTTCGATTTGCAAAGATAAAACTATTTATGCAAATCAAAAAACAAAAATACACAATACTGAATATGAGACGATTATTTTCACTCCTGATAGCCATGGTGCTCCTTGCGGCACCCCTCTACGCGCAAAAAAAAGATACCTATCGCGTGCGCACGGTGGTGATTGACCCGGGGCACGGCGGCGCCAAGCCCGGTGCCAAGGGTTCGCGCTCGTTCGAGAAGGACATCACCCTCGACATCGCCCTCAAGTTCGGCAAGCTGCTCAAGGACAACTACCCCGACCTGAAGATTATCTACACACGCACCACCGATGTGGACATCTCGCTCGCCGAGCGCGCCCACATCGCCAACCGCAACAAGGCCGACCTCTTCATCTCCATCCATGCCAACTCGCACCCCACTTCGGCCCCCACCGGCGTGGAGACCTTCGTGATGGGTCTCTCGGAGAGCCGCGCCAACCTCGAGGTGGCCAAGACCGAGAATGCCGACATATTGCTCGAAGCCGACTACAAGAAGAACGAGGCGTACAAGGGCTTCGACCCCAACGCGCCGGAGAGCTTCGTCATGCTGGCCATGTTCCAGAACGCCTTCATCGACAAGAGCCTCAACCTGGCCCAGGCCATTCAGAACCAATACAAGCAGAACCTGCGCACCATCAACCGCGGAGTGAAGCAGGCCGAGCTCTTCGTCCTCTACAAGACCACCTGCCCCTCGGTGCTCACCGAGGTGGGCTTCATCTCCAACCCCACGGAGGAGGCTTTCATGCTCAGCGAGGAGGGGCAGGCCAAGATAGCCGTCAGCCTCTTCAACGCTTTCATGGTCTACAAGGCCACTGAGGAGGGCAGCGACCGCCCGGCCAACCCCAAGATTGACATCCCCGGCTACCAGACCAAGCCCAAAGAAGAACCCAAGCCCGAACCCAAGCCCGAACCGGCACCGGTGCCGCCAGCGCCCGCCGTCGCCAAGGCGCAGGATTCAGCCAGTTTGGCCAGTCCTACTAGAGATTCTAGTATTTCTAGAGATTCTAGTCTTTCCAGTGCGCCCGTGCTGGCCGAGGTGCCCTCGCCGGCGCCCAAACCCGTGCCTGCGGCCTCCCTGCCCGCTGCCCCTGCGCCCACGCCCACGCCCGAACCCGCCCCCGAGCCCGAACCCGCGAAGCCTACGCTGGTGCCGCCCGTGAACACCGCGCCGCCCGACGCCAAGCAGTACTACACCGTCCAGTTCCTCACCACCCACTATCTCTTCGACGAGGGCCACCACGCGTTGGACGGCGTCACCGGAGTCGAGCGCACGCACAAGGGCAAGTACTACGCCTACTCCACCGGCCGCTTCGCCACCTTCCAGGAGGCCTCCGACTACAGCCAGCACCTCAAAGCCACCACACGCTTCAAGGACGCCTGGGCCCACCTGCACAAGCCCGACGAAACCAAAGATACTAGTACTTCTAGTTCTACTAGTTCCACTAGTACTACTAGTTCTACTAGTCCTACTAGCTCCGCCAGCCCCACCCCCCACTCCTCCAAGACCACCTACCGCATCCAGTTCTGCACCGCCACCCGCGAGATGAAGGCCGGCGACCCCGACCTGCACGGCATCAAGGACTTCCGCTTCTCGAAGGCCGGCCAGTACTATATCTACACCACCGGCGACTACGCCACCCATGCCGAGGCCAACCGCGCCCTGGCCGAGCTCAAGCGCAAGACCCCCTTCAAGGACGCCTTCGTCTTCGCCATCCGCGACGGCAAACGTATCCACCAGTATCTGCCGCACAAATGATTGACATACAGAACATCACCAAGACCTTCGGCCCGCAGACGGCCGTCGACCACGTCAGCTTCCATGTCGCCAAGGGCGAAATTGTGGGTCTGCTGGGCCCCAACGGCGCCGGCAAGTCCACCCTGATGAAAATCCTCACCTGCTACATCGCCCCCACCGAGGGCGACGCCACAGTCTGCGGCCACAGCATCTACGACGACCCCCTCGAGGTGCGCCGCCACATCGGCTACCTCCCCGAGCACAACCCGCTCTATCCCGACATGTACGTCCGCGAGTACCTCCGCTTCGCCGCCGGCCTCGGCGGCGTCAAAGCCGTCAAGGAGCGCGCCGACGAGATGATCGAGCTCACAGGTCTCACCCCCGAAGCCCACAAGCGCATCGGCCAGCTCTCCAAGGGCTACCGCCAGCGCGTAGGCCTCGCCCAGGCCCTCATCCACGACCCCGAGGTGCTCATCCTCGACGAGCCCACCACCGGCCTCGACCCCAACCAGCTGGAGTTCATCCGCAGCGTCATCCGCCAGGCCGGCCGCGACAAAGCCCTCCTCCTCTCCACCCACATCATGCAGGAGGTCGCCGCCATGTGCTCCCGCGCCGTCATCATCAACCGCGGCCGCATCGTCGCCGACGACCCCGTCTCCAACCAGTCCGCCACCCAACTCACTGAGAAATTCCACAGTCTGACTTCTGGGGAGTGATGTTGGGGAGTGAAAGGGAGTGAGAGGGAGTGAAGGGGAGTGAAAGGACAAATGATGTTTGAAAACAATGTAAGATAAAAAACACAGACAAATGGACTACGGATTTCAAAGGGTCATCGCATGGCAAAAGGCGCACGAGTTTGTGCTGGCCGTGTACAGGGCTACAAGGCACTTCCCCGAGGACGAGCGCTTTGGACTGGTGTCGCAGTTCCGTCGTGCCGCTGTCTCTATTGAAGCTAATATCGCCGAAGGATACAAGAAACTGAGCAAAGCAGACAAACTGCGCTTCTTCAATATCTCCCAAGGCAGCATGGAGGAATGCAGAAACTATATCATCCTCGCCCGCGACTTGGAATACCTCGACGACACCACACTCCACGAATTGCAAGAAAAATCGGAATATGCCAGCCGCATGATTAATTCCTACTGCGATGGCATAATGAAAAACGCCGCAATAAAAGAAAATGAATTGTAAATAAATCAACACATACAAATGATTGAAAGAGGTGAACCTGAGTAAAAAACATGATTGACGAATAAAAAAACCATTGTCCTTTCACTCCCCTTCACTCCCCCTCACTCCCTTTCACTCCCCAGAAAAAACCCGCCCCAGAAAAAACTCCCCTAAAAAACATTCGTCCTTTCACTCCCTTTCACTCCCCTTCACTCCCTTTCACTCCTTAAAAACAAAAAAAACATGACCCGCCAAGAATTAATCTCCCTCATCCGCGAGCGCCGCTCCTTCCTCTGCGTCGGCCTCGACACCGACCCCGCCAAGATGCCCGCCCACCTGCAGGGCCAGCCCGACGGCGTCTTCCAGTTCAACCGCGCCATCATCGACGCCACCATCGACCTCTGCGTCGCCTACAAGCCCAACCTGGCCTTCTACGAAGCCCTCGGCATCGAAGGCCTCCGCCAGTTGAAGCTCACCATGGACTACCTCCACGGCCTCGGCAAACCCGTCTTCACCATCGCCGACGCCAAGCGCGGCGACATCGGCAACACCTCCGAGCGCTACGCCCGCGCCTTCCTCGACCCACAGGGCGACTTCAACTTCGACGCCATCACCGTCGCACCCTATATGGGCGCCGACTCGGTCCAGCCCTTCATGGCCTACCCCGGCAAATGGGTCATCCTGCTGGCCTTGACCTCCAACAAGGGCGCCTTCGATTTCCAACTCCTGCCAACCGGCAACACTAGTGATTCTAGAAATTCTAGCATTTCTAGTATTTCTAACACCTCTATCCCCACCGCAATCCCCCTCTACCAGCGCGTCCTCCACACCTCGCGCCAGTGGGGCACGGACGACAACCTGATGTACGTCGTCGGCGCCACCAAGGCCGACATGCTTGCCGACGTGCGCCGCATCGTCCCCGGCGCCTTCCTCCTCGTCCCTGGCGTCGGCGCCCAGGGCGGAAGCCTCGAAGAGGTCTGCCGCCACGGCATGACCCCCGACTGCGGCCTCCTCGTCAACTCCTCCCGCGGCATCATCTACGCCTCCGCCGGCACCGACTTCGCCTCCGCCGCACGCGCCGAAGCCCTCAAACTGCAACAACAGATGGCCGCCCTGCTATGAACCCCAAGCCCCACCTCACCACCCTCCGCATCCTCCTGGTGCTGAGCCTCGTCTCCGCCGTGGTCTCCGCCGTGGCCTACCTCGGCATGGCCCTGCTGCTGCCCTCCATGGGCCGCATGGTCGAGGCCAACCCCGCCCTCTTCCCGGCCGAATTCGGCGTCATGTGGGAGCGCATGGCCGCCGTCCCGCGGCCCCTCTACGCCGCACAGAGCGCCCTCTACATCCTCTCCTTCGTCGGATGCATCCTCATGTGGAACCTCCGCCGCTCCGGCTTCCACGCCTACGCCATCGCACAGCTCCTCCTCCTCCTCCTCCCGCTACTCTTCCTCGGCAAAGCCTACCTCGGCCTCGGCGACCTCATGTTCACCGCACTCTTCCTCACCGTCTACTACCTCCTCCTCCGCCAGCTCGGCGTCTTCGACCGCGAACCGGCCGACAATCAGCCCCCCGGGGAATAACCGCGCCACAATCTTCCCCTATTTTCCCACCCGTGGGTAAATAGGGGAAAAGGCCGAACTATTACCCTAGAGACCCCCTACCGTTCCCCTACCGTCCCCTCCCGTTTCGGAGGGTTTTTTGTATGCCTCGGCAGAAAAAATGTTAAAAAAAACACATTTTGTTTGGCACATTCAAAATAATGTGTATATTTGCACCTAGGTACATTGCTGCCAAGAGCTCGGCAGCGCATTGATTGCTAACACATTAATCCTTTTCGGCTTACTTCCATTTCTCCCCTCCGCTCTCCCCGACACTGCTGGAGCTGTGCCGCGCACCCCTGCCGCCACCGCGTTATTATATATTAATCCATATAAACACACAATCATACAATCACACAACCTTCAAACAGCAAACAACAAATTAACCCTATTATTAATCAACCTGTTTCTATTATGAAAAAGTTATTACGATTGATGCTCCTTGCAGCCCTCTTCGTGCCTCTGGGAGCGACCGCGCAAACCACGCCGGACACCGTGCACAACATGGCCACCTCCGGCAGCGACACGCTTCGCACCTGCAGCGCCACCATCTACGACGACGGCGGTGCCAATGGAAACTACTCCAGCAACTGCGATGCCACCTTGGTCCTCCTGCCCAACGCCCCGGGACAGTATGTTGCAATCAGTGGTACCTCCTACACCGAGTCCACCTACGACTACATCACCATCTACGAAGGCGTGGGCACCAGCGGCTCCGTCCTTTGGACCGACTACGGCATCGATGCCCAGACCCCCTTCGGCCCCTTTGATGCCGCCGCCATCACCATCCACTTCCACTCCGATGGTTCCGTCGCCCGCTCGGGCTTCGAAATCAACGTCTCCTGCATTACCGAACCCACCTGCCTCCCCGTCACCAACCTGATTGCCGCTGCCACCAGCACCTCCAGCATCAACCTCAGTTGGACCGACCTCGAGAACACCGGCGCCTCCTATACCGTCACCTATGTGGCCACCGGCGGCACCGACACCACCACCGTCGACAACATCAACGCCACCACCTGCGACATCACAGGCCTCACTGCCGGCACCTGGTACACCGGCACCGTCTCCCCCAACTGCACCGACGGCACCTCCGGCCGTGCTGTCGCCTTCCGCTGCTTCGTCCCCTGCGTCACCAGCCCGGTACCCTACTTCGAGGGCTTTGAGTCCTCTTCAGTCCTCGACTGCTGGGTCCGCACGCTCGACTACGTGAGCTACGGCACCGTCTACCCCCGCATCTCCACCACTTGCTACGAAGGCAGTGGTAGCCTCTACATGTACAACGACAACTTCATCGTCTCGCCCAAGGTCAACCTCGCGGGCAACCAGATGCACGTCTCCTTCATGGCACGTAATTCCTCTGCCGGCGCCGCCACCGTGGGCTACACGACCAACCCCAGCGACGTGAACTCCTACGTTCCCGTCATCACTCTCCCCAACACCAATAGCGAATGGGTTTACTTCGAGTTCTACACCGACACCGTCACTGCCGATACCATCTACGTGGCCTTCTCCCACACCACCTACAGTGCCACCTATATCGACAACCTCCGCATCGAGGAAGCCACCGACTGCCGTCGCCCCGCCAACTATGCCATCCTCGACACTGCCACCACCTCCAGCAACGTCACCCTCTACTGGTCTCCCAACGGCACCGCCACCGAGTACGAAGTGGCCTACAACACCGTCAAGGACCTCAACACCATCGTGGTGGCCGGCACCGGCATCACCGACACCTCCTACGAGGTGACCGGTCTCAACCCCGGCGTCATGTACCGCTTCTGGGTTCGCTCTGTCTGCGATGATGGCACCACCACCGAGTGGACCTACGTCGGCAAACAGCGCACCCTCTGCTCCGACACCGCTGTCGTCCCCTACCGCGAGAATTTCCTCGATTACAACAGCTACCAGATACCCGCCTGCTGGACCCAGCTCCAGACCTACAACTCGGGTTCCTCCCTCTACCCCTACGTCAGCAGCAGTGGCTACCTCTACTTCTACCCCCAGTATGGCCAGCCCAATACCATCGCCATGCCCCGCTTCGACCTGCCGGCCAACCAGCTTGACGTGACGGTCAAATACCATAACAATAGCTGGGGCGACACCTACCAGGGCGTCATAGAGGTGGGCTATGTCACCACGCTCGACACCAACGCCATGTCCACTTTCACCGTCATCGACACCCTCGTCACCGACTACGCCACGGTGATGACCTACAACTTCAACACCAGCGAACTCGTCGAAGAAACCGACACCATCTATATCGCCTTCCGCGTCAGCTCTCCCAACGCTTACGCCTACGGCTACATCGACGAGGTCGAGGTTGTCCGCTACAGCACCTGCCCCCGTCCCGCCAACATCGCCGTCTCCGCCCACTCCCACGAAGGCGCCACCCTCGTTTGGGACACCCTTGAGGTCAACACCTACGACGTTCGCTACAGCACCCGCAACAACGTCAACGATCCCGATGTGGTGGAAATCACCGGCCTCTCCGATCCCACCGTTACCATCACCGGTTGCGACTCCAATACCACCTACTACACCTGGGTGCGCAGCGTCTGCGACGACGACGAGAGCATTTGGGTGGCCGGCCCCTCCTTCAACACCCTCTGCGGCCCCGACGGCTGCATCGTCGACATCGAGATGTTCGACCGCTATGGCGACGGCTGGAACGGCTATGCCGTCAACGTCTTCATGGACGACTCACTGTTCGTCTCCGCCACCATCGCCACTGGCTACGACAACCGCATCACCACCTCCATCTGCGGCTCCACCAAGCTCGACCTGGTCAGTGCCGTCGGCAGCTTCCCTGACGAGATAACCTACAAGATCACCGTCGGCCTTGTCGAGATGACCGGCACGGGCCATGAACTCATTGGCGACACCCTCTTCTCCACCGTGGGCTGCCCCGCTTGCTTCGCTCCCACCAGCATCGTGGTCGACTCCTTCACCACCACCACCATCTCCGTCAGCTGGGTCCCCAGCAACGACTATGACGACACGTGGGTCGTCAACCTCAACGGCACAATCGTCGACACCGTCAATACACCTTACTATACCTATACCGGCCTCACCGCGGTTACCACCTACACTGTCGGCGTGGCCACCCTCTGCGGCAATGCCACCGGCTTCACCACCCTCGCCACCCGCACCGACTGCGCCACAGGCACCTGCTTCATCAACTTCGACATGGTCGACAGCTATGGCGATGGTTGGAACGACGGCGGTTTCTACGTGTCGAATGGCGACAGCCTCAATGCGGAACTGATCACCATCGAGACGGGTGCTGCCAGAACGCTCAACTATCCCGTCTGCAACGGCGACACCATCCTGCTCACTTTCACCCGCGGCAACTACCCCGGCGAAATGTCCTTCTCGATCGCCACTGGCGACGGCTGCCGCATCGCCGACAATGCTAGCGGTCTCGACTACGCTGAGGGCGACACCCTTATGTTCGGCGCCCTCCAGTGCCGCTCCTGCATCGCCCCCGAAGGCCTCGCTGTCACCCGCACCACCGCCAACAGCATCACCGCCACCTGGACTGCCGGCGCCTCCGCTTGGTACGTCACCGTGGCCGACACTGCCGGCAACGTGGTCGTTTCCGGCGCCGCCACCACTCCCACCTACACCGCTACCGGCCTGGCAGAGGCTACTCCCTATATAGTAACCCTCGCCGCCGTCTGTGGCACCGACACCTCCTGCTCCATCTCCGTCCCGAGCGCCACCCGCTGCAGCGGCACGGCTCTCCCGTGGCACGACGACTTCTCCGCCTACACCGAACTGACTCCCGAACCCGGCTGCTGGTCGGCTCCCGTGACCAACTTCTACAATGGCTACACCTATCCCTCCATCATCGGTACGGGTCGCTACAGCCTCCTGGCCTATAGCGGCGCCGAGAGCACCAAGAGCGTCGTCATGGCTGCCACCCCGCAGCTCCTCAACCCGGCCAACAACCTCTATGTGCGTATCCTGGGCTACACCGGCGTTGTCGGCTCTGCCACCACGACCACGTTCGAGGCTGGCGTCATGACCGACCTCTACGACACCTCCACCTTCATCCCAGTCCTCAGCTTCCCCGCCACCAATGAAATGGCCATCGAGCAGGAATTCCTGACCAGCGCGCTCCCCATCACCGACAGCGCCTACGTGGCCATCCGTGTCAGCATCCAGAACGATGCCGACCAGGAAGGCTACATCGGCCTCGTCCTCAACAATATCTATATCGACGCCATCCCGCCGTGCGCACGTCCTGACTCCGTTGTCGCCACCGCGGTTGCCGCCGGCACCACCGCCTCGGCCACCATCACCTGGCCCGCCGTCGCCGGCAGCACTGGCTACACCGTCGAAGTGGTAGGCGATACCACCTTCACCACCACCACCAATTCCGCCACCCTCACCGGCCTTCCCGGCAACACCAGCTACACCGTCCGCGTCTACAACCGCTGCTCTGCCAACGAGCAAAGCCTCCCGCGTACGACCTTCTTCACCACTCCCTGCGTCGGCTTCGCCGTCCCCTATCGTGAGGACTTCGAGGCGCAGCCCAGCAACGACATCGCCGACTGCTGGAACCGCCTCGCCCAGTATCCCTCCTCCGATGGCTACATGACACCCTATGTCTACAACTACAGCTACTACGCCCATTCCGGCTCCCAGACTCTGCGTTTCCTTTCCACCTCGACCGCTCATTCCATGGCTGTCTCACCCGCCATCGTCGGCCCAATCAACAACGTCAACGTCTCCTTCTGGGTCTATGGATCCTCTTCCATGGGATTTGTGGCTGGCCTCATGACCGATCCTACCGACACCTCCACCTTCATCCCCATGCTGAACGTGCCTAACACTTCCAGCACACAAACACAGTATGAGTTCTCCACCGACTCGCTCACCCTGACCGACACCGTTTTCCACTTCGCCCTGAAGGCCGTCGGCACCTCTACTTCTGCCTACTATCTCTATCTCGACGACATCCTCATCGCCAACATCCCCGATTGCTCCGAGGCCTTCCGCTCGGCCAGCATCGTCGATGTCATGTCTGACTCGGCAGGTGTTGTCTTTGAAGTAGACCTCGGCCGCAACGTCGGCGCAAGCTACTCGGTTCGCGTCCTCGATGCCAGCACCAATGCCCCCGTTGCCAACTTCGGCGGTGCCTCGTCGCCCATCGCTCTGACCAACCTCCTCCCCTCCACCACCTACAAGGTTTTGGTTGAACTCAACTGCAGCGGCACCGTCACCGCCACTTCCGACACCCTCATCTTCACCACCCGCTGCGCCAACGGCACCATGGTTGATCTCACTGACAGCACTTCCGCCTTCCCCACCAGCTATGGCTATGTCCCGATCCACGTCTACTTCAACAACTCCCTGTCGCAGCAGATCTACCCCGCTGCTGAACTCGGCGGCCCGCTCTCCATCAACAGCATCTCCATCAACTGCTCCACCTCCACCACCGCCGATGCCCTGACCGACTTCACCGGTCAAATCTACCTCCTCGAGGTCCCCAGCAACGTCACTACCATCTCCGACTGGTATAGCCTCGATGCGTTGAACCTCGTCTATAGCGGCACCATGAATGTGGTTGCAGGTTGGAATGAATTCCTCCTCTCCGCTCCCTTCGAGTATTCCGGCACCGGCAACCTCGTGGTCTGCTTCCACACCACTGGCAGCTACAAGGGTGGCTACTACTTCTCGCGCCACGAAGCCAGCCCCAACAGCGCCATCTATTACTACGATGACGACACCGCATGGGATACCACTGCCACTCCCAACACCTTCAGCTCGGGTTCCTATCTTGCCGACATGCGCTTCTTCTCCTGCGGCAATGCAGTCTGCGAAGCCCCGATGATCACCTCCGACACTGTGGGTGAGAACGAAATCTCCATCACCTACACCGCCACGGGCGAGAACTTCGAGGTGGCCATCATCGAGGGCGAATGGAATGACAGCACTTCCGCTGCCACCCTCACCCCCGTCGCCACCACCGACACCTTCTACACCTTCACCGGCCTCACCGCCAACACCACCTACTCCGTCGCCGTCCGCGCCGTCTGTGGCAACAGCTTCTACTCCGACTGGGCCGTCCGCTCCATCACCACCCTCGAGCACCCCTGCTTCGTGCCCACCGCCGTCACCGTCTCCGACATCTCCTTCGACGCCGCCGTCATCGGCTGGACACCCGGCGAGAACGAAACCCAGTGGCAGGTCAACGTCACCGGCCCGAGCTACGACCAGACCTTCAACGCCAACACCAACCCCTACACCCTCACCGGCCTGGCCTCCAACGAGACCTACACCGTCCGCGTGCGCGCCATCTGCAGCGAGACGCAGCAGAGCGACTGGAGCGAGACCGCCCAGTTCACCACCGAGCGCTGCCAGCCCGTCAGCGGCGTGACCGCCACCGCCACCACCT
>CACWPQ010000023.1 GCA_902762805.1 uncultured Bacteroidota bacterium
TGGAGTGTTGGATACTACCGGCCTGCGTACATCAGAAACATCGGTTCTGCTGCAGACTTTTTCTTTGGCACATTTAATACAAAGTAAAGTATGAAGAGAGTTTTTTTTGTACGCGGCTTTGTCTCTTGTTTTTTTCTCCTGCTGTAATGGCGTTGAGATGGAAAAAGAATCAGAGCCCCTTGCACCCCGCCCCAAAGTGGCCAAATGCATCGAGGAGGCTTTCTCCTATTTCATCAAACACGAAATAAATCCCGATACGGCTACAGTATATTCGATGTCGTTTATAAAGGGAGAACCTGAATTCCCCGGAGAGGATACGATGATACGCTTTTGTCCACACAACAGATACATGCCCATAGAAGGGTTCAAAGGATTGATCTACATTCAAGGCTATAGAATTTGGGTGATTGACAAAAAGAATATCGGAAACTTTTTCTACACCCAAGACTCTTTGGTTAAAGTGGATATAGATACCCTTAAATTGCCCACCGAAATACCAGGTTGTGCTGGTTTTATAGTTTGCGGTGATTACCTCGAATTATGGGGATGCCAGCCCGACGACTTTGAGAGAATAAAAATTGACCGACTGGATTCGGAAAATTTATAATCCCATGTCGGAAGCATTTCATCAACCGTTGCCCGTCTTCTTCTCCAGCTTGATATAGTTGGGGAAGGGCACCTGCGTGGTGCCGACCGTCAGCTGCGGGCGGATGCGCAGACCCACCTTCGAGGAGACGCCCTCCGAGGTGAAGCTCGAGGCGAAGTTCTTCAGGCTCTCCACACCCTGCTTCGAAAAGAGGTTGCCAAGGTCGGTATTGACACCCAGCGGCACCGTGGTGGTGGTGCTCGGCTTGACGGTGAAACCCTTGTTGCTCACGCCGTTGGCCACGTCCGAGTTGTCGATGGCCAGTATCCAGTCCATCGCCGTCAGGGCCGCCTGCGTCGTCGTCGGGTTCTTCACGTTCACGTTCACATCCATGCTCAGCGGCACCTTCTTCGTCTGGTAGGCAGCCACCAGCTTCACTATGTCCGTCGCCGTCAGGTTCCCCTGCGTCAGGTTCTTCACATTCACCCCCGCCACGCTCACATTCGACACGTTTTTGAGGTTGAATTCGCAGTTCGCCAGGTTGGCCACGCTCTGCACCTGACCGGCCAATTGATTAAGGATGTCGCAGGAACTCAGCATCATAGAGCCTGCCAATGCCAATGCTAATGTGATCTTTTTCATGCTGCAAAGATACCACTTTTTTTTCATCCCGCAGATTTTTTTTTCATCCCGCCGGGCGAAACCCCTTCGTCCGCCTGCCGCTCACCCCTCAGTTGCCGAGGAGAGGAAGAAGAGGGTAAAAAGGGGAGAAAAAGGGGAGCGCTTTTATTCGCTGATTATGTGGAAGTTGTGTTCGGGCAAATTTTGCGCTTTTTCACCCTTTTTTCCCACTTTTTCCCCACCTTTTCGGGCGGATGCCAATCCGTTATGTATCAGTGTTTTGCATCTATCTCCGAATATTTTTCCCGTCGTTTGGCAAAAAAGTCGTATCTTTGTAGTTTCAAAACATCATATATATAGTATCTAATTTTTATACAATCAGCCTGTTATGGAAGAAAACACCACCGAACGCCAGCTGAACTTTCTGGAGGAAATCATCGAGCGCGACCTCGCCGAAGGCCGCTGCACCGCCGTGCAGACCCGCTTCCCGCCCGAGCCCAACGGCTACCTCCACATCGGCCACGCCAAGAGCATCTGCATCAACTTCGGCCTCGCCAAGAAATATGGCGGCCGCACCAACCTCCGCTTCGACGACACCAACCCCGTCAAGGAGGACACCGAGTACGTCGACTCCATACAGCAAGACATCCGCTGGCTCGGCTTCGACTGGGCCGAAATCCACTACGCCTCCGACTATTTCGAGCAGCTCTACGAATGGGCCTGCCTGCTGATACAGAAAGGTTTGGCCTATGTCGACGACCAGTCGCTCGACGAGATACGCGCCGGCCGCGGCACCGTCACCACCCCCGGCACCGACAGCCCCTTCCGCAACCGCACCCCCGAGGAGAACCTCGACCTCTTCCGCCGCATGCGCGACGGCGAGTTTCCCGACGGCTCCAAGGTGCTCCGCGCCAAAATCGACATGGCGCACCCCAACATGATGTTCCGCGACCCCATCATGTACCGCATCCTCCATGCCCACCACCACCGCACGGGCGACCGCTGGTGCATCTACCCCATGTACGACTACGCCCACGGCCAGAGCGACTCCATAGAGCATATCACCCACAGCATCTGCACATTGGAGTTCGACATCCACCGCCCGCTCTACGACTGGTTCATCGAGCAGCTCGGCATCTGGCCCTCCCACCAGTACGAGTTCGCCCGCCTCAATATCAACTACACCGTCATGTCCAAGCGCAAGCTGCTGCAGCTGGTCAAGGAAGGCCACGTCAGCGGCTGGGACGACCCCCGTATGCCCACCATCTGCGGCTTCCGCCGCCGCGGCTACACCCCCGAAAGCATCCGCGCCTTCTGCGACCGCATCGGCGTCGCCAAGCGCGACAACATCATCGACTACAGTTTGTTGGAGTTCTCGCTGCGCGAGCACCTCAACAAGGTGGCCCAGCGCCGCATGGCTGTCCTCGACCCCGTCAAGGTGGTGATAGACAATTATCCCGAGGGCCAGACCGAGATGCTGACGGCCGTGAACAATCCCGAGTGCGAGGCCGACGGTACCCGTCAGGTGCCTTTCGGACGCGAGCTGTGGATTGAACGCGAGGACTTCATGGAGGTGGCCCCCAAGAAATACTTCCGCATGGCCATAGGCCAGGAGGTACGTCTGCGCTACGCCTACTTCGTCACGGCGCAGAGCGTCGAGAAGGACGCCGAGGGCAACATCACCTGCATCCATTGCACCTACGACCCCGCCACGCGCGGCGGCGACGCCCCCGACGGCCGCAAGGTGAAGGGCACCATCCACTGGGTGGCGGCCCACAGCGCCATCGACGCCGAGGTGCGCCTCTTCGACCGCCTCTTCGCCGTCGAGGCCCCCGACGAGTGCGAGGAGGGCAAGACCTTCCTCGACAACCTCAACCCCAACAGCCTGAAGGTGGTAACCGCCAAGTGCGAGCCCGCCCTGGCCTCTGTAGGGGCAAATAATCATTTGCCCGCACAGTTCCCAGACGGTATTGAGAGATACCAGTTCGAGCGCATGGGCTACTTCTGCACCGACCGCGACTCCACCCCCGACCACCTCGTCTTCAACCGCACCAGTACCCTCAAAGACAGCTGGGCGAAAATTAAATAGTCCTTATTTATGGTAAAAATCAAGAATACCACACGCCCAGGAATCAATTATGATTCCAAATACAATCTTTTAAGTTCTGAAGAAAAACAGATTGTTGCATATTTTGCAAAAAAATATTGGCATGTGACTCGCTTTGAAGAAAAAGAAGTGGGTGGCTCAGAGTACAAGACTGCTTTTATTAAGCCTACGGAGGAGGTAAGTGAAGGTTTTAACTTACATAGAGAGATTGTTGTTATTTTTAGTGACTATGATATTTTTATTCCTCGGTGTCTAGATGTCATTGATATGTTTGATATTCAAGAATTAAGACTTGAGGAAATATGTTGTATTATTATTAGTAAAGATGCTGATGTAAATGCAAAAATAAAAGATTATTTAAAAAGCCAAAAAGAATCAAGGGTTTTGATTCCGTTTACTTATGCGGAATTATTGAACAATTCTGATGATGAATTTGTTCTCAATAGATTTAGAGAGCAATTCTACCAAAGGGATTTGTTTGATTTGCAGGATCCTTTGCGGTCTGATCTATATTTTTTTGGTAGAGGACAATTGGTTCAGGAGTTAGTTAATAAACACCTCTCCCTCAATAATGCAGGAATCTTTGGCTTGAGAAAAACAGGTAAAACATCTATTCTTTTCTCAGTTGAACGAACTCTAACGAAAAAAAACTCCACATCTCTGTTTATTGATTGCCAAACCTTACATCTATTGGATTGGAAATTGGCATTACATCATATTTTATCGGATCTTGCAAAAAAATGTAGCGTTCGTCAGAATAAAATACATAGTGAGGAAGACTATAAAAACCCAGATTCTTTTATTCCAGATTTGTTTCAGGAGGATATTCGCTTCATTTATACACAGAATGGCAAAAAAAGTATTTTGCTTATTTTTGATGAAATAGAACATATTACTTTTGACACATCACCTTCTGTCGAATGGAAATCTGGTGCGGCTTTTATTAATTTTTGGCAGGTGATAAGAAGTTCCTATCATAAATTGCATGATGCAAATGTTTTTTCATATTTGATTGCTGGGACGAATCCTCATTGCGTGGAACAAATGAGAATAGGAAGTGTTGATAATCCTATTTTTCAACAATTTAACCCGTTATTCATTCCTCCTTTCGATCTTGGGCAAACGCAAGAAATGGTTGAAAAACTTGGTGGTTACATGGGTTTGATATTTGCTCCTGAGGTTTATACTCATTTAAAAGAAGACTTTGGTGGACATCCACTCCTTATTAGGCAAATGTGTAGTTTTATGCACCGAAGTTTAGAAACAAGAAGACCTTGTAGAGTGGATAAACCTTTTTATGATAAAACAAAAAAAGAATTTTATGAAAATAGTAGTGGCTTTACTAACTATGCGCAGATGATTCTTGGAGTCCTTGAAAATGACTATAAGGATGAATATACAATGCTCGAATATTTGGCGATGGGTGATATGGATACATTCAATGGACTTGCGAAAGAAGATAGAACCTATATTTCTCATTTATTATCTTATGGGATTATTGCAAAAAATGAAGCAAATGAAGGTTTCTCTTTTAGAATAGAAGCCATAAAGGATTATCTCCAACAAAAAACAAAATATAAACGGTTGAATCTAGGCCCTGCTGAAAAATGGAATGAAATATGCGAAAGAAGAAATAATATTGAACCAAAATTAAGAGACTTAGTTCGTATTCATCTCAAAAGTGCGTATGGTGAAACAGCTGCTACTGATTTAATTAAAACAAAGTTATGCTCGGATTCCTCAAACAAGGAAAAAATTCGGAGATTAACATCACCGAGTTATCGTGATTATTTTAATCCAGAAAAAGTAAATATTTATTTCAAGCAGTTGATTGATATTATTGTTGCCACTTATGAAGATTGTTTTCGAAATTTGATAGGAGTTGATGTGGATACATTTAGAAATAGGGTTGAATTACTCAATAAATATGGTCGAGTAGATGCTCACGCCAAACCTTTAGATAATAATGAGTTCCAACGTTTTCGAGTTGATATGGAATGGCTTGAGAAAATAATTGATGAAAACTCATAAAAATTGTAACTTAATCTTTTATCATAATCGGTTAATAATACATAAACAATGATATAAAACATAGCATATAAACATAGGCATATATTGAGCAGAACGCTCTTGTCTCTTTCGTGATAAAGCTGGTAACTAAGGAACGAGGACAGGATGCGGGAGGTTCGCGCTTGGGCGTGGATCATTCGCAACTTATTCGTTCCAAGGGTAACACCAGCACCTATCACGAGAATAAGGAAACATACGAAAGACTCACGCCTTTTTCATGTCCCTTATTTCCCCTGACAACAACATCCTGCTCAATCAAAGATAAGCAGGGTAGCCGAAAACTGCATCATAGAGTAGGCGGAATAAAAAATAATATATTATGGGAAGAAAATTTATTGTAGAAGAAGTCGAAGAAAAAAAAGGATGCCTGGGGACTGTCGGTTCGGTTCTCTTGGCTTTAATTATCATCGCCATGGTTGCAATAAAAGATGATGACAGTAGTAAAGCCAAAGATGAATCAAACAAGGGTTTTCCAAAGAAAGAATCTGTTGCTCCAGCCAGAACAAATTCCTCAATCTCCATGGAAGATAAAGTGGATGAGGCCGAATCGTCTGCACAATGTGACGAAGTTGAAACAGATATACCTGAGCAAGGCGAGAAAGAGGAGCAGGTAATGGAAGAAATGGTGTCATCTATTGATACGCAGTTGGTGATAATGCAGGAACAAATATAAACTTAAATAAAAATGGAACGAAAACTTGACATTACACTCCGGATGCCATCGTGGAAGTTGGCTCTGATGAATTCCTCTGTCTTATCGGCCAATCCCGACGAGAAAGGCTACATGCCGAGTTACTTGGACGGCATTTTCCCTGGAGGGCGGGATGCGATGTTGCCCGATGGTAAGTTCTATCGAATGTTTGAAGCTGGCAAGGGCGGTGAACTGAAACCGTCAAAAGTGGCTGGCAACATTATACCACCGAAAGCTTGTGCTGTACATTCGTCATCTATGCTTGCATACAACTTTTTCCATTGGATCAGCCCTGAACACCCTTTGCTTTTTTCGGACGGCAAGGTTTATGACAAGGTCTATTTTGAGGTCAAGATGCCAGTATTGAAATCTCACCCCAATTCGCCAGCCAATGTAGATGTGGTCCTTGTTAGCGATGACTGTCATAGTATGCTATGTTTAGAGTCGAAATTGTCAGAATACACAAAACATGGAGATGCGGAATTCAAGCCAGCCTACACCGAAAGAAAGAATTACTACAACAATCACTTTGAGGACAGCTTTGTTGAGTATGTCAAGAATTTCCAGAATGTTGACCGTGCTTATAACGATGGAATAGCACAGATGGTGAAGCATTTGATTGCCATCACCAACTTGCACCAGAGTAATTATGCTATGACGGACATGCTTGCCCTCAATGATTTCATTGAGCCGGATGTTGCGAGGAAAATGCAAGAGGCTCCGCTGAACATCAAGTTTGCCAATATCCTTTACATTCTAGGCACAGAGCCAGGCCTTGTTCCGTCAAGCAAAACCATGGGTTATTTAAAACTTCTGGCGCAATTCCGTGCAACCGCATGTTTCGACGACATGATTTGGCAATACTTTGTGATGCCAAACTATGCATACAATTACATCGACATGCTTGCCATTATGCGCAGCCAGATGCCTGATGGTCTTGCTGACTACCTTGAAGCACGCTATCCTCACCTTCATTCTTGGAGCGACGAGACATATCCTATTCATCGGATAGGATAATAGTGTTTTATTTCAATATATGGAGCATATCATTCACACAATGATATGCTCTTTTTTGCATATTTGGCGGTGGTAAATATATGGTTGTTGCAATAAGAATCGGAGATTTATTTACGGAAGATTTGAAGATTTTATGAAGAAGAATTGAAGATTTTTAGATGAAGAATCGGAGATTATTTCTTCAAGAATCGGAGATTTTTTTTCGTAGATTTGAAGATTTTTTGTATCTTTGCAATCGGAAATACAGATGGTTATGATAGTAAGAGGACAAATAAATGAGTTGATTTCCAGGTTGCAAGAGCCGAGGAAGACAATCCAAGTGGTTGCAGGTCCCCGTCAAATTGGAAAGACAACAGTGGTAAAACAACTCCTTGAGAAGGTCTCGGTGCCGTCACTTTACTTCAACGCCGACGCTGTCACTCCTGATGATAACGAGTGGATTGCCGCTCGGTGGGAGGAAGCTCGGTCGAGTATGCGGTTCTCTGGTAGCAAAGAGTTTCTACTCGCTATCGACGAGGTGCATAAGATTGACAACTGGAGCGAGCAAGTAAAGAAAGAATGGGATGCGGATACCTTTAACGATGTGAATTTGAAAGTGTTCTTGCTTGGCTCATCAAGGCTGCTGCTCAAGAAAGGCTTGACAGAGTCATTGGCAGGGCGCTTCGAGTTGCTGCCGATGGGACATTGGTCGTTCATGGAGATGCGCGATGCTTTCGGCTGGGACATCAACCAGTATGTCTATTTCGGCGGCTACCCCGGCAGCGCCGCCTACCTCTCCAACGAGAGCCGCTGGCGGAGGTATATGCGCGATGCCATCGTGTCGCCTGCCATTGAAAAAGACGTATTGCAAACCACCTATATTTACAAACCCGCACTGATGCACCAATTGTTTAGGCTTGGTTGCGGCTATTCTGGTGAACTGCTTGCATATAACAAGATGCTGGGCATGCTGCAGGATGCCGGCAACGCGACCACCTTGGCCAACTACATGGAGGTACTTGGCGAAAGCAAGCTGCTCACAGGGTTGCAAAAATATTCGGTTGGCATATCGCGAAAGTACAAGTCTATTCCCAAATTACAGGTGTATAACAATGCCCTGCTGACCGTGATGAACGACGGCATGACTTTCGAAAAGGCTTATACCAATCCGCAGCTGTGGGGCAGGTGGGTCGAGTCGGCGGTGGGTTGCCATCTGCTCGACAAGGCCGATGAGTTGGAATTCCAGCTGTACTATTGGCGCGAGAACAACGAAGAGGTTGACTTTGTCATCACACGGGGAGACAGGACAGTCGCCCTGGAGGTGAAGAGCGGCCACAGGCAGATGAACAGTGGTTTGGTGACTTTCCGGGAAAGGTTTCATCCTCAATATTCAATGGTGGTGGGTGGTTCGGCCATGCCCTTGGAGGAATTCTTCAAGGGTGATTTGGCAAATCTGCTCTGACCTCAATGTGCCTTTTTTGCCCGTCCCCGTCGTGTGCCGCCCACCGATGCCCTCGTTTCCCGCTGATTTTCAGTCTGTGTGAATTTTATCGCCCCCGTATGCAAAAAAAGTTGTACCTTTGCACCCTCATTATCGTGTACATCATCATTACGCCATCATATCCTGCACCTGCATGAATAGCCTGTCCCGCAAACTGCCGACCGCCAGCCTCTACCTCCTTGCGCTGGCACTCTTTGCCGCCTTGGCGTGCAAGGAGATGCTTACACGGGGTATGTTCGCCGACGGACTGGTCTACACCTCTATCGCCATCAACTACGCCGAGGACGATGTCCCCTTCTGGCAGCCCCGGTTCACTGCCACGGTGAATGGCAATCCGCCTCCTGTGCGGGGTGTGGCACAGTCCGACCAACCCTACTACACCCAGACCACCGGCGAGACCTTCTATGCCCACCCGCCGCTCATGATGTACCTACTCTCGCTCTGGGTGCGCCTGGTGGGCAGTGGTGATGTGGCGGTCAAAGGCTATTCCATCCTCGTCATGCTGCTGACCGCGCTGCTCATGGTTCGACTTTGGAATCGCTTGGGTTTCGGTTTCAGCACGGGATGGTTGCCCTTGCTCCTGTGGACTCTCATTCCTCCGGTGACCCATTATGCATTCTACAACATGTTGGAACCCACCATGTTGCTATTTATCCTCGCCTCTGTCCTTTGCCTTTTGCGAGAGGGTAGGCGTCTGTGGTTGTGGCATCTTCTGGCGGGTCTGTTCCTGTTCCTGGCCTTTCTTACCAAGGAGTTCACGGGTCTCTTCCCCTTGGCGTTTCCGGCCGTGCTTTGGGTCGCGCGCCTGCGCGAACATGGCTTTGGTCGCATGCTTGCCCTGACCGCCGCGGTGTTCGCCGGCTTCCTGGCCCCCTGTTTGCTGCTGGCCCTCTGTTCGCCTGCCGCGTGGGACTTCTTCCAGCACTACCTCTCCATTCAAATTCTGGGCCAGGCGATGGGCAGCAGCGCCACAAGCCGTTTTGCCATCGTAGGCCACTTTTTCCTCCACACCGGCATCGTGTGGGGCATCGTTGTGCTGGCCGCGGTCATTGCCGTGCTCAGGAAGCGCACTGATTGGTTGCCATTGATCCGTCATAGGCGCAAGGCTTCTGCCATGTTTATGCTTGCGCTGTGCGGCGTGCTCCCGCTGATGGTCAGCGCCAAGCAGAGCGATTATTTCCTCCTGACGGCATTCCCCTTCTTCGCCCTCGCTGCCGCAATCTTGCTTGAACCCTTTGCCACTCGTGCGCTCAAACGTCCTAACGCTCCGGCCGTCGCCTCCCTCGCAGCCCTGGTGGCCGTTGTGGCGGCGGTGGTTCTCAACGCGGTTTTTGCCGGACGCCCGGGGCGCAATGTAACTATCCAAGAGGATATGGACCTCATCACGCCACACCTTGCGCGTGGCGAAGTCGTCACAGCTCCGCAGCAGATGTTCGACAGCCACTTCGTGCTCACCCTTTCCGGCTATTATTTCATCGACCGCCGGGTATCTCTCGACAGCCTCAACGTGCATCCTCACCTCGTCACCACCTCGTCGGACGGCCTCGGCCGCTTTGCCCACCTCTCGGATGTTTCCTACCGGCTGGTCGACCTCCCCACCTCCGAATTCCAATTGTACGAACTCATCAGTGAATAGAATATTAAAAAACGTTATAGTATGAATATCAATAAGATACTTCTGTCCATGCTCCTACCGGCCTCGCTGCTCTTCTCCTCGTGCCTGACCATGACGGCCCTGGCGCTCGATGTCAACGAGCTGGCCAACCGCGCGGGCGCCCACGAGGAGGCCGCCCCCGCCGACGACCCCGTGCCCCTCAACGTCATCCTCATCATCGGCGACGGCATGGGAGTGCCCCAGGTCTACGCCTCGGTCGTGGCCGAGCGCGGCGACAACTCCGCCTTCCTCCGCTTCCCCTACAGCGGCTTCTCGCGCACCTACTCGCGCAACAAGTACCGCACCGACTCCTCCGCCGGCGGCACCGCACTCACCACCGGCCGCAAGGTGGACAACTACCACGTCAACTGGGGCCCCGACTCCGCCCGCTACGCCACCATCTTCGACGACGCCGTCGCCGCTGGCATGTCCACCGGCTTCGTCGTCACCTCCACCGTCCTCGACGCCACCCCAGCCTCCACCTACGGCCACGTGCCCTACCGCAAGATGTTCGACACCCTCAGCCTCCAGCTCGCCCAGTGCAACCACAGCATCATGGTCGGCGGCGGCCGCAAATACTTCCAGCCGGAGAACCGCAAGGACGGCCTCGCGCCGCTCGACACCCTGGCCCGCCGCGGCTACACCGTCGTCCACTCCCTCGACAGCCTCAACCGCTTCGCTGGCGACAAGGTGGTCGGTCTCCTCTACGACGACGACCCCCTCACCGAACCCGCCCGCGGCGACATGCTCACCCAGGCCGCCAAAAAGGCCATCGCCCTCCTCAGCCGCAACCCCAAGGGCTTCGCACTGATGATCGAGGGCTCGCAGATCGACTGGGCCTGCCACAACAACGACTCCGCCTATCTTCGCGCTGAACTCGCCGACTTCGAGCAGATGCTCCACGCCGTCATCGACTTCGCACAGCGCGACGGCAACACCCTCGTCGTCGTCACCGCCGACCACGAGACCGGCGGCCTCACACTCCCCGACGGCAACATCGAGGCCGGCACCAACGACGTCCGCTTCCTTTGGGACAACCACACGGGCTGCATGGTTCCCGTCTTCGCCCTCGGCCCCGGCGCCTTCAACTTCTCCGGCATCCAGCAAAACACCGACATCCCCACCAAAATCCGCCTCCTAATGGGCATCGGCGAACAGTAGTTCAATTTTGAATTCCCAATTTTCAATTTTCAATTTTCAATTCCCTATGTTAGAAACCGTCATCAAGCATTACCCCGATTTCCCGGTGCCCGGCATCGACTTCATCGACGTGCTCCCCTTCCTGCACGACAAGGCCGCCTTCAACCAGGCCATACGCCAAATCGACGCCTGGACCACCGCCCCCAACCTCGCCACCGTCGAAGCCCGCGGCTTCCTCTTCGGCGCACCACTCCTCTCGGTCAGCGACCGCGTCCAAACCCTCGTCCCCTTCCGCAAGAAAGGCAAACTGCCCCATGCCGAAGGCGACCTCGTGCGCGTCGAAATCGAGAAGGAATACGGCAGCGACGAAATCTTTTACCGCCTCTCCGACTTCGCCGCCTGCGTCCCCAGCGGCGACTTTATCGACATCACCCTCTTCGACGACCTCCTCGCCACCGGCGGCACCACCCGCGGCATCGTCCGCTCCCTGCAGCAGCAGACCGTCGACGGACGCAAGCTGCGCATCAAAGAGTTCATCTTCCTCGTCGAGCTCCCGGCCCTCGGCGGACGCAAGTGGCTCGAAACCGTGGCCCCCGTTCACTCGCTGTTGCAAATCAACGGAGAAGGGGAGGGGAGGAGCCTATGACGAAATACATCGGAGCCCATGTGAGTGCAAGCGGAGGGGTCGGCAACGCCATACTGAACGCCGAGGCCATCGGCGCCAACGCCTTTGCCCTCTTCACACGCAACCAGCGCAGCTGGGTGAGCAAGCCCCTGCAGCAACTCGAGGTCGACGGCTTCAAAGCCCTGCTGCTCGACCGTGGCTTCCGCCCCGACATGGTGCTGCCGCACGACAGCTACCTCATCAACCTCGGCTCGCCCGACGAGGAAACCCTCCTCAAGAGCCGCGCCGCCTTCCTCGACGAGATGCAGCGTGCCCAGCAGCTGGGGCTCACCATGCTCAACTTCCACCCCGGCAGCCACCTGAAACGCATCAGCGAAGAAGAATGCCTCGACCAGATAGCCGCCGAAGTCAACCTCGCGCTGAGCAAGACCGCGGGCGTCACCGCCGTCATCGAAAACACCGCAGGCCAGGGCACCAACCTCGGGTGGCGCTTCGAGCATATCGCACGCATCATCCAGGGAATAGACGACAAAACAAGGATAGGCGTCTGCATCGACACATGCCACACCCTCGCCGCCGGCTACGACCTCACGACCGAGATGGGCTACCAGTTCACCATGGAAGAATTCGAGCGCGTCGTCGGCTTCCGCTACCTGCGCGCACTCCACCTCAACGACAGCAAGAAAGCGTGCGGCAGCCATGTGGACCGCCACGAAGTGCTGGGCGAGGGCGCCCTCGGCAAAGACTTCTTCGCACGCCTGATGCGCGACCCGCGCTTCGACAACATGCCCCTCATCCTCGAGACCCCTGACCCCACGCGCTGGGCGGACGAAATCCGCTGGCTGCGCTCGATGGGTAATAATGGGTAATAATGCGAAAAGGCCTTTGTATTACCCTAGCGAACCCCTACCATCCCCCTACCATCCCCCCCTCTTTCAATTCTCAATTTTCAATTTTCAATTAAAACATTTTTCTTATCTTTGCATCCGTATTGCTATTGATGGATATTATATAATATGCTGAGGTTAAGGGATTTGCCACCGCCGCCCATGTCGCCGGCCGCCTGCTTGCAGCGCGGTGCTGCCCCTCTTTCCTCGTACCCTATTGCGACGTGCCTATGTCGGCACGCCGCTTTTTTTGTCGACCGTTTAATCAATCATCAATATTCACACAAAACACAAAACAACATGAAACGTACCCTACTCCGTTTGTTCGCCATGAGCGTGGCTCTGGCACTCCAGTTCGGCGCCGCGGCGCAGACCGTCTTCCACGCCACCGTCCCCTCGGGCCAGTCCCTCCGCTTCGAGACCACCTCGCCCACCACCTGCCAGCTGGCCGGCAACAACTCATTAGGTGGCAGCGCGACCGACAGCCTCATCATCCCCTACACCGTCAGCGACGGCACCAACACCTACCAGGTCACCGCCATCGGGCAGTACGGCATAAACGGATTCCGCGGCCGTGGCACCCTGATGCTCCCCAATAGCATCACCCGCATCGAGTGGAACGGCATCACCAGCAACGACTTCGACACCATCATTTTCCCGGCCGGTCTGAACTTTATGGACAATGTCGCATTTCAAAAGTCCGCTCGCTTTGGCTCCGGCTCCGTCCTGGTCTTCCGTTCCGCTACGCCCCCCGCGACAACAAGTGGCTACCTTAGTGCCTTTTCGAATTGGAATACGGTCGATGCTGTGCAGTACATCTACGTCCCGGACGGCCAGACTGCCGCCTACCGGGCTGCCTTCGGGACCGCCTTCACCAACGCCACCCTCCACGAATGGGGCACCTCCACCCCCACCGAAGTCAATCGCTACGACACCATCCACCCGGGCGAGGTCCGCTGGATCAACAACCGCCCCTACGACGGCACCTGGTCCGTCAGAGACTCTTCGCTCTACTACACCCATAACATCATCACCAAGGTGCACCTCCAAGCTGTCCGGTGGCACTTCTACGCCGACGCCCCCACCGGCCAGCGCCTCTACTACCACATCACCGGCACCGACAGCGTCGAGGTGGTGGCGCCCAACGGTAGCGGCTGGGCATACTACACCCCCCCCACCGACTCCCTCGCCATCCCCGCCACCGTCACCCACGACGGCCACACCTACTCCGTATTCCGCATCGCACGCAATGCCTTTTACCGCTGCGACGCAATCACCGCGCTGACCCTCCCCGAGGGCATCGCCGAGGTGGGAACGGAAGCCATTTTTATCGTGACCTCCCGAGAACTCCGCGTCTCCCTCCCGCGCTCGCTCCGCATCATCGGGGATGCTGCCTTTAACACGTATTCGTTCTTTTCCCGCCTGAAGCTGGCCAGCGACACCATCTGGGCCGAGGTTATCGGTCGCGAAGCCTTCTTCCCCAAGGTTATATCGCAGCCGATAGTGCTGCCCAACGTGCGCTCGATTGGTGATAAAGGTTTTTATCGCATTGGATCATGCCCGTATCTCTGGGTGGGCGACAGCTGCACGAGTATTGGTGAGCAAGCTTTTGCCGAAACTACCACTGTCCCCATCGATCCAATCCCTGGGCGCATCTCGCTGGGCACCTCGCTGCAGACGGTGGGGGCGTCCGCATTTTCCCGTCCCAATGGTATTCCCATCCATTCGGTCGAGTTCCGCGGCGCCACGGTGCCCTCCTTCGCCGCGAGTGTGTTCAAGAACACCCAGATCGACAGCATCATCACCCCCTGCGGCACCTCCGCCGCCTACCGCGCCGCGCTCGATGCCGCCCCCGTCAACGAAAACTGGGACGCCTCCGCCACCCTCTTCGCCGAGCGCGGCTGCGATGTGGTGGTCGACATCTACGACACCATCTGCGCCAGTTGGTCGTACTCATTTGGCTCTACTATTACAGGCATTAGCTTTGCCGGTCCCGGGTCGCACCTGTACTACGACACCGTCCACCTGTCCTCCTACGACAGCATCACCGTGCTGCACCTCGAAGTGGAGGGCATTGCCTACTTCCCCCTCACCAACCTGCAGGTCTGCGACGACCAGCTGCCCTACAGCTGGCACGACACGACGATTACGGAGCCCGGCTACCACCTGCTGGGCTACTACACCCTCTCGCCGCGAGGCTGCTACGTGACCGGCGAGCGCCTGGGCCTGACTGTCCATACGCGCCCGCATACTTATATCTACGACACCGTCCGCTCCACCGCCAAAGGCTACGACTACAGCGACACCACCACCGTCGCCCATGCGTATTCGGGTCACTGCTCAGACAGCCTTGTCACCACCTACACCCACTACGACTACGATGAGACGACCGACACCATCCGCACCGTCGTCTACGACACCATTTGTGCGGGTACTATCTACGACTTCAGCGGGCGTTATCTTTTGAGGTCGGGCACCTACTACGACACCGTCCGCATGCCGTTCCGCGACAGCATCATCGTGCTGCACCTGGAGGTGGAAGGGACTATGGCCCACAGTGTACATAGTGATGATATCTGCGAGACCAGCCTGCCCTACATCTGGGATGGCGACACCATCACTACCCCCGGCACACACTACCTCGACCACAGTGTCTTCAACCCCCGCGGCTGCCTGATGAGTGGCAATCAGTTGCAACTGACAGTCCACGCGCGCCCGAAAACATATATATATGACACCGTCGTCTCCACCGCCAAGGGCTACGACTACGACGACACCACAAAAGTTTCCGTGCTGCGGCAGGGCATCCATAATGGCCCCTGCCCCGACAGCCTCGTTACCACCTACGCCCACTATGACCTCGACGAGAGCGTCGACACCCTGCGTGTACCCCTCACACACCAGCTGTGCGACGGCCCATTCCTCTTCGGCGGCATCGAACGCACCGCCACAGGCACCTATACCGACACCGTGGTGGTCGACCCCTTCCATGTAACCATCACCACGCTGGATCTCACTATCAACTACAGCAGCACCGGCGACACCGCCGCCGTGGCTTGCGACGTGTTCACCTGGCATGGCGTGGATTACACCGCCTCTGCCGCCCCGCAGCATGTATATACCAACGCCGCCGGCTGCGACAGCACGGTAACGCTTGCCCTCACCGTCAACTACAGCAACACCGGCGACACCGCCGCCGTGGCCTGCGACGCCTTCACGTGGCATGGCACCACCTACACCGCCTCTGCCGCCCCGCAGCATGTCTATACCAACGCCGCTGGCTGCGACAGCACTGTAACGCTTGCCCTCATCGTCAACTACAGCAACACGGGCGACACCGCCGCCGTAGCCTGCGACCAGTACTCCTGGTACGGCACCGACTACACCGCCAGCGGCACCCCCACCCATGTGCTCACCAACGCCGCCGGCTGCGACAGCACTGTCATCCTCGCCCTCACTATTAATTATAGCAATATCGGCGACACCGCCGCCGTAGCCTGCGACCAGTACTCCTGGTACGGCACCGACTACACCGCCAGCGGTACCCCCACCCATGTGCTCACCAACGCCGCCGGCTGCGACAGCACCGTCACCCTCGCCCTCACCATCAACTACAGCAATACCGGCGACACCGCCGCCGTGGCCTTCGACCGCTTTGCGTGGTACGGCACCACCTATACTGCCAGCGGCACGCCCACCCATGTGCTGACCAACGCCGCGGGCTGCGACAGCACGGTGACCCTCGCCCTGATCATCCTCGAGGGCTATGCCACCGACCCGACCTTCGGCGAGCAGGGCATTGAGGTGGAGGCCTACGGCTACTGCGCCGGCCCGGGTGCCGTGCGCTACCGCCTCAGCAGCGGCCAGCCCGACGAGTACAGCCTGATCTTCGGCCATGCCGCCTGGACCAACATCGGCTGGCAGCGCATCGCCACCCCCGGCAACATCGACATCACCGTGCCCGACGGTCTGCCCACCGGCGACTACACCGCCACCCTCTACTTCCGCCACAGCGCCTACCCCGACATGGTGAGCGCCCCCATCGAGGTCACCATCCACGTCAACCTGCCGGAGACCTACGTCATGCCCCTCTTCAGCGACGTCATCGCCCTGGTGGACACCTGTCACTGCCTGACCGATGTGCAGTGGTACCACCGCGAGGCGGGTGCCACCGACTGGGAGGCCATCCCCGGTGCCAACGACTACTACTACCACCAGGAGGGCGGCCTCACGGGCGAGTACTTCGTCAGTGCCCGCTACAACGGCCAGCCCACCTACACCTGCCCGCAGTCCGACATGACCACCCTCATCACCGAACCCCAGCCCACCCTCACCGCCTACCCCAACCCCACGCGTGACGTGGTGACCCTTGAGGTTGGTGGCCAGTGGTCAGTGGTCAGTGGTCAGCAGCATGTGTTGCGTGTGCTCACCCTGCAGGGTGTCGAGCTCGAGCGCCGCGTGTTCGAGGGCAGCACCCTCCAGCTCGACCTCAGCGCCTACCAGCGCGGCAGCTATGTCGTCAGTGTCGACGGAATGGTGGTCAGAGTGATTAGAAATTAAAAGAAGCCTCACCCCCCGGCCCCCTCTCCTTTCAAGAGAGGGGGAGGGGATTAAACTATAAAAAAGATACACAGACATGAAAAAGATATTATTGGCGGCAGCCATCGTTTCAATTTTCAATTTTCAATTTTCAATTTTCAATTCTGCCCACGCCCAGCAGCGCGAGCACACCAACTATCTCGGCCTCGACCTTGGCGGCGGGCTGGGTAGCCCGCTCCACAGCGCCGTCCACGGCGACGCCGCGCTCGGCCTCGGCTTCGGCGCGGGGCTCCACTACGCCCACTTCTTCGGCCGCCATTTCGGCCTCGGCCTCGGCGTGAACTACAACCGCCTCCACGGCGCCACCACCTACGACTTCACCGAGACCACCGCCGGCCTCACCCACGCCAGCAACCCGGGCGTCACCTACGACCTCGCCACCACCTACGACGGCTGGCGCGAGCGGCAGATGCTGGGCTTCCTCTCCGTGCCGCTGGAGCTCCTGTGGCGCTGGGAGCTGGGCGAGTGCAGCTGGCTCGTGGCCGGCCTCGGCGCACAGCTTGAGCTGCCCCTCCATGGGCGCTACACCGCCGACGAGGGCACCTACGCCACCACCGGCTACTTCCCCGCTATCGGCCACACCGTGGAGAACCTGCCGCAGCACGGCTTCGGCACCTACAACGCCGACACCGAGGCCGACATCGAGGGCCTCAAGCCCGCCGTCAGCCTCGTGGCCGACCTCGGCGTGCGCCTGCCCCTGGGCGACCGCTGGGGCCTCTACGTGGGTGCCTACGGGAGCCTCGGCCTCACCAACATGCTCGACGGCACCTCCACCGACCCCCTCCTCGTCCTCGACCCCGCCGACCCCTCGCAGGCCCTCTATAACGGCACCTTTGCCAGCGCCGAGGTGGACGGCATGCGCCTGCTGCGCGCCGGCGTGAAGGTGGCCATCGACTTCGGGTGGAGCTGCGGTCGCACCCCCCAAGCCCCCGCCGCCGCGGAAGAGAAGCCGACGGCCCGTCCGCAGCTCGTGCAGCAACCCCAGCCCAAGCCCGAGCCGCGCCCCACGCCCAATGCCCAGCCGCAGTCCGTGGTGATGCAGCCCAAGGTCGATCCCGAAGCAGCACCCGTCCCCAAACCCAACCCCGATCAGGAGGCCGCCCGGCAGGCTGCCGCTGCACGGGCCGAGTTGAAGGGTAGGGTAGAGGGCACTGCCATCGCATTCGACTTCGCCGGCAGCGAACCCCACATCAGCCAAGCCGACGACCTCTCGCTCCGCGCACTCGCCGCCGCCATGCAGGCCGACCCGGCCATGCGCGTCACCGTCACCGGCCACACCGACAACGTCGGCAGCGCCGACGTCAACATGCGACTCGGACAGCAGCGCGCCGACGCCGTCCGTCAGCGCCTGATCGCCCTCGGCATCCCGGCCGACCGCATCGCCACCGCCAGCCGCGGCATGGAGCAACCCATCGCCCCCAACGACACCCCCGAAGGCCGCGCCCGCAACCGCCGCGCCGACATCAAACTCGACCGCTAGGACAACCGCGGACATCTCTCTCTCCGGCATAATGTTTTGTTATGTCGGAGAGATTTTGTATCTTTGTACCTTGAAACAAACCTCGATATGATCTCTAATGTATTGAAAAATAAATCGATGCTGTTGTTGACGGCATTCATAATTTCAATTTTCAATTTTCAATTCTCAACTCTCCACGCCCAGCCCTCCGTCACCGGCCTGCAGGGCAAGGTGGTCGACGCCGTCACCGGCGAGGCCGTCCCCTTCGTGCAGATTGTCTTCGAAGGCAGCACCACCGGCACCCAGACCGACATGGACGGCAAGTTCGCCATCTCCAACTCCAGCGGCCACACCAAGCTCCTCTTCCGCATGATGGGCTACGAGCCCCTGACCATGAAGGTGGAGAAGGGCAAGGTGCAGAAGCGCGCCACCGTGAAGCTCACGCCCCAGGCCAAAACCCTCGGCGAGGTGACCGTCACCGCCAAGCGCGGCCGCGACCGCTACCGCCGCAAGAACAACCCCGCCGTGACGCTGGTCAAAAAAGTCATCGACCGCAAGGACCAGAACCGCGCCGAGGCCCTGCCGCGATGGCGACGCGACGTCTACGAGCGCATGTCGATGAGCCTCGACGACTTCCGCCCCGACTTCGAGGGTAAGCGCATCTGGAGCAAACTCAACTTCCTGGAGAAATACATCGACCGCACCGAGTTCGACGACACCCCCATCCTCATCATCTCCATGCGCGAGAGCCTCAAGGAACAGAGCTGGGACCGCCACGACAAGCAGCTGCGCACCCTCACCACCGGCCACCGCATGGAGGGCGTCGACGAGGTGCTCAGCGACGAGGGCATCGACCAGAACCTCCAGGCCATGTTCATGCCCATCGACATCTACGACGCCGACATCGAGCTCATGCTCAACCACTTCGTCAGCCCGCTCAACGGCCTCATCGCCACCACTTTCTACAAGTATTACATCACCGACACCCTCGAGGTGGAGGGGCAGAAGTGCGTCGAACTCTCCTTCGTTCCGGCCAACAAGCAGAGCTACGGCTTCACCGGACAGATGTACGTCTCGCTCGACCCCGACAGCACCTTCGCCCTCACACGCGTCGTGATGATGGTCTCCAAGCATGTGAACCTCAACTTCGTGCGCGACCTCTCCATCGTCCAGTCCTACCGCCGCGACGCCGAGGGCCGCTGGCTGCCCTACCGCTGCGACACCTACGGCCGCCTCTTCATCCACAAGAAGATACAGGAAATCTACGTCCACCAGATGCGCGTCTACACCGGCTACCAGGTGGGCGACACCGTCCGCCCGCTGCCCGACAGCCTCTTCAGCGCCTTCACCTCCGAGGCCACCGTGCCGCGCTGCCAGCTGAAGCGCTTCAAAAGCCAGTTCAACGAGGCGCGACCCGTACAGCTCACCGCCAAGCAGACGGTGCTCGACAGCATGTGGGTCGAGCTGCGCCGCCTCCCCTCCTTCCGCGCCATCAAGGCCGTCGGCGAGACGATGGTCTCCGGCTACATCCCCACCCACCGCTCGCGCAAGGAGAGCCGCTTCGACATCGGGCCCGTCTTCAACATCCTCAGCCACAACCACCTCGAAGGCTGGCGCTTGCGCCTGGGCGGCATGACCACCGCACGCCTCCACCCCCAGCATTTCCTCGAGGGCTATGCCGCCTATGGCTTCCGCGACAAGCAGTTGAAGTTCAACGCCATGTATACCTACACCTTCGACGAGAAGGAGCGCCACAGCCACGAGGGCCCCTACAGCAGCCTCTCCCTGATGGCCGGCTACGACCTCCAGACACCCGGCCAGGCCTACGACAACTTCGACCGCGACAACATCATGATGTCGTCCGACAAGGAGTTCAAGGCGCAGTATGTGGCCCAGGCCCAGCTGCGCCTCCGCAAGGAGTGGAAGAGCCACGTCCGCTTCGACTCCTGGCTCGCCGGACGCCGCTACGAGCCCGCCGGACTGCTGCAATACGAACAGTATCAGCCGGATGGCACGGTGCGCAACGTCGACTTCTTCACCGAGGCCGAGGCGCGCGTGAGCCTCAGCTTCTCGCCCAATGTGGCCAGCGGCACCCGCCGCCGCGAGACCCAGAGCAACCTCCGCCGCGACGCACCCACCATCACCCTCAGCCACACCGTAGCGCACCTCTCCCACAACTCCTCACTCCTCACTCCTCACTCCTCACTCTACCACACCACCGACTTCGCCGCCGACAAGCGCTTCTGGCTCGGCGCCTTCGGCCACATCGACGCCAAGGTCGCCGCCGGCGTCGTATGGAACCGCGTGCCCTACCCACGACTCTACATCCCCAGCGGCAACGCCGGCCTCTTCCTCTCCTCCAACGCCTTCAACACCATGCAGCCCATGGAGTTCATCATGGACCAGTACGTCGCCTTCTTCGCCACCTACCACCTCAAAGGCTGGATCCTCAACCGCATACCCCTCATCAACCGCCTACGCCTGCGCGAGGTCGTCGGCTTCAACATCCTCTATGGCGGCCTCACCCCCAAGAACGACCCCGCCCAGGGCGACCCCGCAGGCCTCTACCGCTTCCCCGAAAACACCGTCCCCTTCGGCACCATGCCCTACATGGAGTACTCCCTCGGCATCGAAAACATACTCTCCTTCCTCCGCGTCGACTTCGTCCGCCGTCTCACCTACATCGACGGCCTCGAAGGCTGGGACCGCTGGTTTGTGAGATTGGACCTTAAATTCGCTTTGTAGGGACGCAGCGTGCTGCGTCCGCAGAATAGAAAAACATAAAAAAAATGAACCTCCCCTCTTGCCGCAACCAAAACCCCAATCAATTATGAAAAAGACACTCATCCTGGCAGCCGCCCTGATTTTCAATTTTCAATTTTCAATTTCCAACTTTCAACTTTCAACTTTCAATTTTCAATTCTTCGCCCCCCTCCACGCCCAGGACTACCACCGCCAGTACGCCTCCTGGGGCTTCGCCGCGGGACCCAACATCTCGTCCTACATCATGAAGGTTGACCCCCTCCTGCGCGACACCCTCATCGCCGACACCGTCCTCAGCTCACTCCCCTCCACCGGGCTCAGCTTCGGCCTCTTCCTCGACTACCACATCACCGACCGCTGGGCCCTCCAGATGAACGGCCAGCTCGCCCTCGGCCAGTCCCTCCTGCGATATGCCGACCACCACAGCCACCTCCTCACCCTCGGCACCGACGTCGGCCTCGCCGTCCGCTACCGCGCCCCCTGGCGCAAAGGCGCCTTCCTCCTCTCTTTCGGCCCCTACGTCAACTTCATCCTCTACTCCGCCGCCACCGAGGGCATCAACCTCTTCCGCCGGCAGATCTACACCAACCCCGCCACCGACAAAGCCCACTTCGCCATGAGCGACATCCACGCCGGACTGGGTCTCGCCCTCGGCTACGAGTTCAGCAACCGCTGGCTCGTCCAGCTCGAAAGCAAATTCGGCGTGACCGACATCCTTAACCTCGAAACCCCAGGCACCTACGTCTACCCCTACCGCCTCACCATCGGCGTCGGCTGCCGCTTCTAGCCGCCTCCTCAAAAGACCGCCAGACTGCCCATCCGCCGCCACCCGCATCCGCAATACAACAAATACCTCGACCCCAAGAAATTCACCACTTACCACCCTATATAACTCATTCCCCGACAGCACTTCCGCCCGTCGGGGAAAATTATTTTTGGCCAGTTCGGAAAAAGTTTGTATCTTTGCATCGTCGTTTCCGCACCGCCGAAGCCCTTCGAGAGCGACGGGTAGAAGCGGGTGGGATAATGGCCAACCCATTGTCCCACAGGGAATGGCGGCATATAGAAAAGACGTTGTAACGGCGTTTATCTGCGGCGTATCGAACTTCGCAACTTCGTATTTGGAACCGCAATAGCGCAATGTTCTTCGTCCATGGTTTGGCGTGCAGTGGTCTCATTGTGCGTCTGCAGCGTGGGCTTCGGCATTGCTTATTCTGTTCCAAAGGCAATGCGAAGGCCGGATACGCGGGATAAGCAAAGAAAGCAGATTCCCGCGCTCTTTTTTTATGTGTTTGCTGAAATGGAAATTATTAACCAACAAAAAATAGACATAATGAAAAAAGTTATTCTTTTTCTTGTCGCCTTGTTGGCGACGTGGCAGAGCACTCTTGCTCACGACTTCTCTGCCGTAGCCCCCACTGGCCAGACGCTGTACTATACCATCGCTGGCAGTAATGTTTCGGTGGTCGGACCCACTAGAGGTTGGCTTTACACTACAAAACCTACAGGCGATCTAACCATCCCCAGCAGTGTAACCTATAACGGGATTACCTATGCCGTAACTAGCATCGGTTCTTCTGCTTTCTCTGGTTGCAGCGGCCTGACCTCGGTAACCATCCCCAACACCGTAACCAACATCGTCAACTATCCCCTCTCCAATCCCTTCTCCAATTGCAGTGGCCTCACATCGATTGTGGTAGAGAGTGGGAATAGTGTTTATGACAGTCGCGGCAACTGTAATGCAATCATTGAGACAGCAACCAATACCTTGATCGCAGGTTGCCAAAATACAACTATCCCCAGTTCCGTAACCAGCATCGGCTCATCTGCCTTCTCCGGCTGTAGCGGCCTCACCTCGGTAACCATCGGGAATTCCGTTACCAGTATCGGCAACAGAGCCTTCAGTGGTTGCACTGGCCTGACCACCGTCAATTTCAATGCCGACAGCTGCACTACAGCAGGTTCTTCATCTGGTTATAGTTATAGAGCCTTCGATGGTTGCAGCAACATCACTTCTTTTAACTTCGGTAACAACGTGAAGGTAATCCCGAGTTATTTATGTTACGGGATGACTGGCCTCACCTCGGTAACCATCCCCAACTCCGTGATCAGCATCGGCGAAAAGGCCTTCTATGGGTGCACGGGGTTGACCGCACCAGTCTATAGCAACACCCTTTTTGCTATGATGCCTGCTACGTACACCGGCAGCTACTCCATACCCAACGGAATCACCACCATTGGCGCAGATGCTTTTAGCGATTGTATATGGCTTACCTCGATTACCATCCCCAGCTCCGTAACCAGCATCGGCAACAATGCCTTCTCCGGTTGCACAGGCCTGACCACCGTCAATTTCAATGCCGACAGTTGCACTATCGCAGGTTCTTCATTTTCTAATTCTAATCGTGTCTTCTATGGTTGCAACTATATCAGCACTTTTAACTTTGGCAGCAATGTGAAGGTAATCCCAGGTAGATTATGTTATGGACTGACCGGCCTTACCTCGGTGACCATCCCTGACTCCGTGATTAGCATCGGCGCCAATGCCTTCTCCGGTTGCACTGGTCTGACCTCGGTAACCATCGGGAATTCCGTAACCAGCATCGGCGCCGATGCCTTCTCCGGTTGCACTGGCCTCATCTCGGTGGCTATCGGGAATTCCGTAACCAGCATCGGCAACAATGCCTTCTCCCGTTGCACAGGCCTGACCACCGTCAATTTCAATGCCGACCGTTGCACTACAGCAGGTTCTTCGTCGGCTTATTCCCAAGCTTTCTATAGTTGCAGCAACATCACTTCTTTCAATTTCGGCAGCAACGTGAAGGTAATCCCGGGCAGCTTATGTTATGGACTGACAGGCCTCACCTCGGTAACCATCCCTGACTCCGTTGCCAGCATCGGCTCATTTGCCTTCAAGGATTGCAGCGGCCTCACCTCGGTGGCTATCGGGAATTCCGTAACCAGCATCGGCAACTATGCCTTCGATGGTTGCACAGGCCTGACCACCGTCAATTTCAATGCCGATAGTTGCACTGCAGAAGGCTCTTCCGTTTTCTCTGGATGTAGCAATATATCCACATTCAACTTCGGCAGCAACGTGAAGGTAATTGGCAGAATATGTGATAGAATGACAGGCCTCACCACGGTAACCATCGGGAATTCCGTAACCAGCATCGGCTCCAATGCCTTCTCCGGTTGCCCTGGCCTGACCACCGTCAATTTCAATGCCGACAGTTGCACTACAGTAGGTTCTTCATCTGGCTACCGTGCTTTCTCCGGTTGCAACAACATCACTTCTTTCAACTTCGGCAGCAACGTGAAGACCATCCCGAGCTACCTGTGTTATGGAATGACTGGCCTTACCTCGTTGACCATCCCTGACTCCGTTGCCAGCATCGGCCCTGAAGCCTTTAGGAATTGCAGCGGCCTCGCCTCGGTAACCATACCCGAATCTGTTACGAGCATCGGCTCCAATGCCTTCTCCGGCTGTAGCGGCCTCACCTCGGTAACCATCGGGAATTCCGTAACCAGCATCGGACCATCGGGAATTCCGTAACCAGCATCGGCTCATCTGCCTTCTCCGGCTGTAGCGGACTCACCTCTGTAACCATCGGGAATTCCGTAACCAGTATCGGCAACGATGCCTTCTACGGTTGCACTGGCCTCACCACCGTCAATTTCAATGCCGACAGTTGCACTACAGCAGGTTCTTCTAGTTACTCAGCCTTCCATGGTTGCAGCAACATCACTTCTTTCAACTTTGGCAACAATGTGAAAGTAATCCCGAGTTATCTCTGCAGAGGGATGACTGGCCTCACCTCGGTAACCATCCCCAGTTCCGTAACCAGCATCGGCAACGATGCCTTCTCCGGCTGTAGCGGCCTCACCTCGGTAACCATCGGGAATTCCGTAACCAGCATCGGCAACGATGCCTTCGAGGGTTGCACAGGCCTGGCCATTCGATGGTTGTAGCAACATCACTTCTTTCAACTTCGGTAACAACGTGAAGGTAATCCCGAGTTATTTATGTTACGGGATGACTGGCCTCACCTCGGTAACCATCCCTGACTCCGTTGTCAGCATCGGATCTGAAGCCTTCAGGAATTGCAGCGGCCTCGCCTCGGTCGCCATCGGGAATTCCGTAACCAGCATCGGCGATTATGCCTTCCGCGGTTGCACTGGCCTCACCTCGGTGGCTATCGGGAATTCCGTAACCAGTATCGGCAACGATGCCTTCTCCGGCTGCACTGGCCTGACCACCGTCAATTTCAATGCCGACAGCTGCACTACAGCAGGTTCTTCGTCTAGTAACCGAGCCTTCTATGGCTGCAGAAACATCACTTCTTTCAATTTCGGCAGCAACGTGAAAGTAATCCCGAGTTACCTATGTTATGGGATGACCGGCCTTACCTCGTTGACCATCCCTGAGTCCGTTGCCAGCATCGGCCCTGAAGCCTTCAGGAATTGCAGCGGCCTGACTACCGTCAATTTCAATGCCGATAGTTGCACTGCAGTAGGCTCTTCCGCTTTCTCCGGATGTAGCAATATGTCCACATTCAACTTCGGCAGTAATGTGAGGGTGATTCCGAGTTACTTATGTTATGGACTGACAGACCTGACAACCGTCAATTTCAATGCCGATAGTTGCACTGCAGTAGGCTCTTCCGCTTTCTCCGGATGTAGCAATATGTCCACATTCAACTTCGGCAGCAACGTGAGGGTAATCCCGGACAGCTTATGTTATGGACTGACAGGCCTCACCTCGGTAACCATCCCTGACTCCGCTATCAGTATCGGCGATGGTGCCTTCAGCGGTTGCACTGGCCTGACCACCGTCAATTTCAATGCCGATAGTTGCACTACAGTGGATTCTTCCGCTTTTTCTGGATGTAGCAATATATCCACATTCAACTTCGGCAGCAACGTGAAGGTAATCCCGGGCAGCTTATGTTATGGACTGACAGGCCTCACCTCGGTAACAATCCCTGACTCTGTGACCAGCATCGGCAACTATGCATTCTCTGGTTGCAGCGGACTTACCTCGGTAACCATACCCGAATCTGTTACGAGCATCGGCGATTATGCCTTCCGCGATTGCACAGCCCTTCGCTCTATAACGAGTTATGCCGCAAATCCCCCATACTGCTCTGGTTCTGTGTTTTCCGGCGTTCCGTCCAGTTGCTGGCTTTTTGTCCCCTGCAACTCTATCGACCAGTACCGGTCGGCCTCTCCCTGGAGCGGATTCAATGTGAGGTCCATCGGCGGATACCGTCTGACCCTGGAAGGGAACGGCTACTACAGCGGCGGCCACGCCACGATGGAGCGCGAGAGCTGCGACGGACCGGCTGTCCTTCACGCCTTCCCCGACGAGTGCTACCGTTTCATCGGCTGGAGCGACGGTTCGACCGAAAACCCCTACACGCTGACGCCAAACTACGATATGACCATTCGGCCTCAATTCTCCGACGCACTCCCCTTCAGCTACGGCATAGCCTACTACGACGGAGAGGCCAGCACATTCAACGACCTCTATAATAACAACCCTGAAGCCTTGGCCTATGCCATCAGGCAATACTCTAACCGCGGCGAGGTCCAGGTGACGGAAATGAGATGCGACTCAACAGTGGTGCTCACGGCTGTAACATACTACTACTATGGTAATTACAGGTTTAGCCAATGGCATGATGGCTCGACCGAGAACCCGCGCACCGTCCGCCTGACCAGCGACACATTTTTCGTGGCCATCTTCTCGGAGTGCGTGCAGCATGAAGTCAACATCAGTTATGACTACGACCAAGGCTACGTTTACACCCAACGTATAGGATGCTCGGAGGCTCAGCTCGAAGCCCATGCTGACTGCGGCTATGCATTCAGCCATTGGAGCGACGGCTCGACCGAAAACCCTCGCACCCTCGTTCTTACGCAGGACACCTCGCTGACAGCCTATTTCCAGGACCTCCAACTTGGATACCAGGTCACCGTGCTCCCATCCGACTCCGCGCTGGGCTGGACTGTCGGCAGCAGACGATACTCCGACTGCCACTATGACCGCACTGAATCCGGTGGCTTCGAGGCGGAGATGTATGCCATCCCGTTTGGCGGAAGCGTTTTCAACGGCTGGAGCAACGGAAGCATGTCGAACCCTCTGACGATTATCGCTACATCAGACACTTTGGTAACTGCGCATTTCTCCGCTCATGCGGCAACAGATTCCGTCTATGTGCACGACACGGTTACGCTGACCGTTCATGACACAACCGTCATAACCTTGCGCGACACCATTATCAGCACGGTAACACTCATTGATACCGTAACCCTGCACAGCACCGATACGCTCTATATCACCAACACCGACACGCTGACCATTACGCAGACCGACACGCTGTGGATGACCCGCGTAGATACGTTGTGGTTGCACGACACCGTGTATATCCGCGACACCATCTATATCCATGACACCGTCTACGTGGGCGTGGACGACGTGGAGACCGTCGACGTGAAGCTCTACCAGCGCGGCGGCCAGATTGTGGTGGAGGGTGCCGAGGGCAACACGGTAACGCTCTACGACGTGAGCGGACGCGTGCTCGCCACGAAGCAGGACGACTACGCGCCCCTGCACTTCGACGCTCCCGCCAGCGGCGCCTATATGATAAGGGTTGGCCGCCACCCCGCTCGGAAAATCGTTGTGGTTAAGTAGTTAAGAGTTATGAGTTAAGAATTGTGAGTTATGAGTTGTACAGGGCCGCGGGGAACCCGCGGCCCTGTACTTTAAGAATCACACTACACGTTCATAAAAATGTAATGGGCGAGTTGTCTTTCGTTCTTTTTTTTGTGTCGTTTCTGTTTTTTTTTGTTCATTTTTTTGTATATCTGCATTGTGAAATAATATATGAAAAATGTATAGAGATATTGTAAACCAGTTGGTTGAGTGGAAAAAATCAGAAGAGAGAAAGCCTCTTGTTGTGCTTGGAGCCAGGCAAGTTGGCAAGACCTATAGCCTGCTTGACTTTGGGAAGCAGCATTACAAACATGTCGCATATAGAAGTGAAGTCGGAAGAGAACTTGAAGTCAAAGTCGTTGAGTGCTTTCCTTGTTCAGCATGAGAACATGCATGGTGTCCGCTTCTCCATGAGTCCGTATCGGGAGCAGGAAAGGATGACCAATGTGCCGCTGTACGGTGCGGGTGTGTATTTTAAGTGACCCGAAGAGCGGTGTGGCGGAAATCCTATTTACCCACCCATGGGAAAATAGGGGAAAGGGCCGAACTATTACCCTAGAGAGTCCCTACCGTCCCCCTACCGCGTCGCCACGCAGGCGGCCACCTGTTCCAGCCATCGGGCGTCCACCTCGTCGAAGGTCGCCAGCTCCCGGCTGTCGATGTCCAGCACACCTACAACCTCCTCTCCCTCAAACACCGGCACCACAATCTCGCTGCGGCTCTCGCTGCTGCAGGCGATGTGGCCGGGGAACTGCTCCACGTCGGGCACCACCACCGTCCGCCGCTCCTTCCACGCCGTCCCGCACACACCCTTCCCGTAGCCGATATGCACGCACGCCAGCGGCCCTTGGAATGGACCTAGGATTAGGTCGGAGGTTGGAGGTCGGAGGGCAGATGTTCTCCCTCTTCCTTCCGACCTCCGCCCTCCTCACTCTGCCCTCCTCCCTCAAACCACCGAACTCTGTAAAACCCCGTCCACCAAAACCCGAACTCCCTGTGCAGCAGCGCGCAGACATTCGCCATCTTGGCAATCATATCCTCCTCACCCTCGCACAGCCCCCTCACCTGCGGCATCAGCCCCGCATACCTTTCCTCCTTAGTCATAAATATATGTATACTATATGTATGTATATTATATGTATGTATGTTATATGTGCGTTAGTATATTTAACTATTGTCTTAACTCCTTACCTCCTTACCTCCTTACTCCTTACTCCTTACTCCTTACCTCCTTCACCTCCCTACCTCCCTCACCACCGCATACGGCTCCTCCTCCGTCAGCGTGATTTCGTACTTCCGCTTGCCGTCCTTGCTCTGTGTGTAGCGCTTGTTCCCCTGGCAGTAGGGGTAGAGGGGGCGTGTGGCGTAGATGGCGTGGCCGTTCTTCTCCAGCCAGCGGCCCAGCTCCTCCATGCGCTTCAGCGCCTCGGCCGGCAGGTTGCCGTCGGCGTCGGGCCCCACGTTCAGCAGCAGGTTGCCCCCCTTGGCCACGATGTCGACTAATAGGTGTATCAGCTCGCGCGTGCTCTTGTATTGGTCGCGTGGCGAGTAGCTCCAGCTCTCGCCCATCGTCATGCAGGTCTCCCAGGGGTAGGGGAGGAGGGTGTCGGGCACCTGCTTCTCGGGCGTGCGGTAGTTCTCGTACTTGCCCCCCACGCTGCGGTCCACGATGAGGGTCTGCGGGTTCACCTCGCGTGCGATGCCGGCCACGCGCCCCATGTCCAGCTCCTGCACCTGTCCGCTGCAGCCCAGCCAGGGCCGCGTCTCCTCGTTCACGCTCCATGCTGGGCGCACCCAGCCGCCGTCGAGCCACAGGATATCGATGGGGCCGTAGTTGTGGGTCAGTTCGTGTATCTGGTTATAGGTGAACTCTTGATACTTCTTCCAGCGGTCGGGGTGGTCGGCGATGGTGTAGTTGACGTTGCGGTCAGGCGTGGCCCATTCGTGGGCCCAGTAGTCGTCGCAGTGCCAGTCGGGCTTGCTGAAGTAGAGGCCGATCCACATATTGCTGCGGCGGAAGGCGTCGACCACGCCGCGCGTGAAGTCCGTCTGTGCCGGGCAGTCGGGACCCGTGCTGCTGTAGTCGGTGTGCTGCGAGTTGAACATGCAGAAGCCGTCGTGGTGCTTCGTGGTGAACACCACGTATTTCATGCCCGCCTTCTGCGCCGCCGCGGCCCACCCTTGCGGGTCGAAGTGGCGTGGCTTGAAGGTGCGGTTCAGGTTGCGGTAGGCCTGGCGGTACTGGTAGTAGTCGCCGTCGCGCGTGCCCGGCACCGGCCGCCCGTCGCTGCCCAGCCGCTCGCGCACAATCCAGTCCTCGTTGCAGATGCTCCAGCTCTCCACGCAGCCCCACTGCGCATAGAGGCCCCAGTGCATCATGAAGCCCAGCTTCAGGTCCTGCCACTCCTCCAGCCGTTGCACGATGGCCGGGTCGCTCTCCGGGATGCTGTCGTGCTGCGCCCGACAAATTGAAAATTGAAAATTGAAAATTGAAATTATTGCTGTTGTCAAAAGGGTCTTGTATTTCATATCCAAACAGTGTTTTTCAGTATAAAAATCCGAACATCCAAAGCGGAATGCTGTGCATGGCGGCATGTTCGATGTCGTCTTTCACCACATAGGATTTTGCCGGGTCGATGTGTGCCAGTTGCTTCCGGCTTTTGCTTTTCCCGCCAATCTCGAAGGTGTACCCCTCTGATTCGAAGTCGGACACCGGCGATGCTGTGACATGGTGCCCGACATTCATCCATGCCAGGAAAATGCTTTCGCGGACGGAACCTTTGTCGGGTGCTGTGCTCGAGAGGAGGTGTGCAATGTTGGGGTTTTGGATGTACACTTTGTCAATCTTTTCCAGTATCTTGATGCCTTCGCTTTTTTCGGGCAACAGACTGATGAGGCCAGCCTTTTCGAGGAGGTGCATGTAAATGGGGAGGGTGTTCCGGCGTATGTCGAGGTCACGTTCCAGTTTCGAGTAATTGGGTTTGAACGGGACACTTTGCGCCAGCATATAGAGCAGTTTCTTCAGCTTTTGGATAGAGGCGACGTTGAAGTCGGCAAACTGAGGGATGTCGAATTCGACCACCTGTTTCAAAATGCCGTTCAGCCGGAGGGAATAGTCGTTTTCGGTGAAGAAAGGATAGTAGCCGGAGGTGAGGTAGTTGGAGAGTAGTTGGAGCGGCCGCAAGTCCTTCATGGGGAATTCGACGCCCCCTGCGAGTATGTCGGGCAGGCTGTAGGCCCGCAGGTTGGTTCTCTCGGCAATATTGACGTATTCGCGAAAGGAGAGCCCTGCCAGATGGTACTCTATCTTGCGGCGGCTCAGGTCGGAACCTCCTTGTTCCAGTTCAAGTATGGACGAGCCGGTGTACACCACTTGGAGGTTGGGAATCTTGTCGTAGATGTTTTTTATTTCGACTGACCAATTTTTGTACTTGTGAATCTCGTCGATATACAGCCGTTTGCCACCTTGCTGATAGAATTTCAGCGCCAGGTCGAACAGTCGGTGTTCGGCAAAATAGAAATCGTCGGCCAGTACATACAGAGACTCCGGGGGATTGTCGTGCAGTTTTATATGCTGTAGCAACAGGGTTGTTTTCCCTACACCCCGGCTCCCGAGTATGGAAATGAGCCGTGACTGCCAGTTTATCTGGTCGTGCAGGTAGCGTACAAATGACGTATCTGTATTGTCCAACAGTGTTTTATATGAATCTGTAAGCCTTTCCATGCCTCAATTATTTGCTGCAAAGATACAAAAAACATTCAAAACTGCGCATAGGAGTGTACAATTTTTGTCAAAAACTGCGCAGTCGGGTGAGCAGTTTTTTTAATTATGCAGTTGTGTCGATAGGCCACCTTTGACTACACTCAGTTCCTTTTTCATTTTCTGTTATGATATGTGAACGGCAGGTCGATCAGGTCGCGGTCGTCGCTGCTGAAGCCCACCTGGAGGGTGAAGCGGGTGCCGTCGGCGGGTTTTTCCATGCGGCCGCTGGCGGGGTTGTACTGGCGCAGCCAGAAGGGGTCGAGCTGGATGCTGACCTCGTCGCTTTCGCCGACGAAGAGGTGGCCTTCGCCAACGCCGACCAATTGTTTGCACGGGCCGTCGGGGTCGGAGGGGTTCTTGAGGTAGACCTGGACGATGGGATTGGTGATGCCCTTGGGCATACGGCAGCTGTCGGCATGCACGGTGGCGGTGACGGTGAGGCTGGCGGGGTCGAAGTTGACCTTGCCCATGCGGCAGGAGCAGTAGTCCAGGCCGTAGCCGAAGGGGAACAGCGGCTCGGCCTCCATGTAGCGGTAGGTGCGGTCCTGCATGGCGTAGTCGTCGAAGGGGGGCAGCTGGCGTGTGTTGCGGTAGAAGGTGACGGGCAGCCGTCCGAAGAGCGAATTGCCTGCGGGGAAGCACATCTGCCAGGCCACGGCGCTGCCCATGTCCTCGCCGCCGTACCAGGCCACGAGGATGGCGTCCGCCTCGTCCACCACCTCCTCCAGACCCAGGGCGCTGCCCGTGCAGAGCAGCAGCACCAGCGGCTTGCCCGTTTTCTTGAGGCGTCGGATGTCGGAGACCTGATATGCCGGAAGCTCAATCTGGGTGCGGTCGCCACGGTAGAAGCCCGGCTCGTCCACCTGCAGCTCCTCGCCCTCCAGCTGGGGGCTGAGGCCGCCGGCATAGACGATGACGTCGGCGCTGTCGGCGGTGGCGACCAGCTGCAACATGTTGCCTTTGCCGTCGCGGATTTTCAGGAGCCCTTCGCGGATGGAGACGGTATGGTCAGGGGTGCCGTTGTAGTTGCCCAGGGGCATGAGGGTGTCTGTGGCGTTGGGGCCTTCGAGGTGGACCCTGGTGCCGCGGGCCAGCGGCAGGGTGTTGTCGTTCTTGAGGAGCACCATGGAGGCGCGTTCGATGCCGGAGAGCACGGGCTCGCGGCACACCTCATCCTCGGAGGGCACGGGCTCGTCGGTCACCGCCAGGCGCACCTTCAGCAGCCTCCTCACATGTTCGTCCACCTTGCTCTCCGGCACCAGGCCTTGCTGCACGGCTTCGCGCAGGGCGGGCAGGCCGCTGCCGCATTCGAGGTCCACCTCGCGCCCGAAGGCGTCGCCGTAGGCCGCCGCTGCGGTGGCGTGGGTGCGGTGGCGGGGGATGACGGTGTCGGTCTCGTAGGCGTCGTTCAGCGCCCAGCAGTCGGTGACGAGGATGCCGTTGTATTGCCATTCATTTCTCAGTATATCAAACAATTGTCTATTTGTGCAGCAGGGCTCGCCGTTCAGCCGGTTGTAGCCGCACATCACCTGTGCCACATCGCTGTTCTTTATTATGTATTCAAATGCCGGCAGGTAGGTGGTGCGCAGGTCGCGCTCCGACACCTTGCAGTCGAACTCGTGCCTCGTGCCCTCGGGGCCGCTGTGCACGGCGAAGTGCTTGAGGCAGGCGGCGGTGAGCAGGGGGCGCCCCTGCCAGTCCTCCTCCCAGCCGTGCTGCAGACCCTCGACGCAAGCCAGCCCCATCATAGCCGTCAGGTAGGGGTCCTCGCCGTAGGTCTCCATGCCGCGTCCCCAGCGCGGGTCGCGGAAGATGTTGATGTTGGGGGTGAAGAAGGTAAGTCCCGCATAGTCACCGCGGTAGCCTGTGTCGGCGGCCTCCTGGTGCTTGCGCCGCGCCTCGGCGGCCACGTCGGCAAAGACATTCTGCACCCACCCGGGGCGGAACGTCGCCGCCAGTGCGATGGGCATGGGGTAGACCCTGGCCAGGCCGGCGCGTCCCACGCCGTGCAGCGCCTCGTTCCACCAGCTGTACTCCTCCAGCCCCAGCCGCGGGATGGCGGGGTTGCGGTGCACCATGAGCGAGAGCTTCTCGTCGAGCGTCAGCTGGCCGATCAGTCGTTCCACGCGGGCGTCGAGCGCTGTGTCGTTTTGCGACCAACATATTGTGTTGCAGTGGGATAGGAGGGTCACTGCCAGTAGTGCGAGCATCCTTTTCATGCTGCAAATATACAATTTTTTTCCTAACGTTGCTTTTCGGTTTCGAGAATATTCGTATCTTTGCCCTCGTGAGGTGCAGGTGTGCAGAGTGGTGAAGTTATTAATAAACAGTGTATTGCAATGAAAAAGTTGTCCTTTTTGATTCTTCTTGTCGCCGTGCTGGCGGCCTCGTGCGAGCGCGACGTGGTGCCGCTGCCCACCTCCATCGAGCATTTCACCGTCAGTTCGTCCAAGCGCGTCAAGTTCTCCAAAGGCAATCTGCTGTACAACGCCTCGACGGGCCAGTATAGCACGGCCCCCTCCCAGCTCGTCTACCTACACGATCCCCTCGTGGACCCGTATCCGGGGTGGACCGACTTTTTCTCCTGGACGCCAGAGGGTTGGAACCTGGACGGCTGGCGCTGCCTCACCCACGACGAGTGGCACTACCTGCTCACCTTCCGCACCAACGCCCCCAAGAAACGCGGCCTCGCCTCGGTCGATGGCGTGAACGGTCTGGTCATCCTGCCCGACGGCTGGAAGCGCCCCTCCGACATCCCCTTCTACCCTGACGCCGAGGGGTATAACGTCAACAGCTACACCTTCGACCAGTGGGAAGTGATGGAGAAGGCCGGCGCCATATTCCTCCCCGCCGCCGGCCACGACAGCGGCGACGTGGTCATCGGCGCGGGCACCGAGGGCTACTACTGGTCCACCACCCCCTACGACGACCTCGGCGCCTGGAACGTGGCCTTCCAACCCAGCGGCATCGGCGCCGTCTACGGCCACAACCGCACCCACGGCTACACCGTGCGCCTGGTCTTGGAGGATTGATTATTGTATATCAAAACTATTTGACACACAATGGGCTGTGTCGTATGTTGAAAACTTTTTCAGCATGGACGGTGGTATGTGAAAAAAAATGAGTACCTTTGCACCGCAAAAATAGTAATAAAAATGAGAGAAATGGACAACAAAGAGCCTAGAAAAGAGGAACTCTACAGTCAGGCTATCCCTGCCGGCAAACGTAGATATTTCTTCGATGTGAAAGAGACCCGTGGTGGTGACAAGTTTATTACCATTACCGAAAGTCGTAAACTCTTCGACAACCGCACAGGTGAGATGTATTTTGAGAAGAATAAGCTCTTCCTGTACAAAGAAGATTTCGAGAAATTCAAGCAGGGTTTTGAAAACGCCCTGTCGTTCATCGAGACCGGCATTGAGCCGCCCCCCGTGGTGGTGGAGGACTCCTGGCGTGGAGACGATATGGACAGCAAGCTTGAGGATATAGATTTTAAATTCTAAGCCCCGATGGCGAAGATTATTTCTGTGGCCAATCAGAAGGGTGGGGTGGGAAAAACCACCACCGCCGTCAACCTCTCGGCCGCGCTGGCTGTGCTGGAGAAAAAGGTGTTGCTGGTGGACTGCGACCCGCAGGCCAATGCCACCTCAGGTCTCGGAGTGAACCCTGATGAGCTGGAGAATAGTGTCTATGAGTGTCTGTTGGGCCAGGTCGATGCCGAGGATGTTATCTACGAGACAGATACTCCTAACCTTGACCTTCTGCCTACGCGCATTGACCTCGTTGGTGCCGAGGTGGAGCTGGTGAGCGAGAAGGGCCGAGAACTGTTTCTGCAGCGTGTGCTGGAACCCCTGCGCAGCCAGTATGACTATATCATCATCGACTGCTCACCTTCGCTGGGCTTGATTACACTCAACGCCTTGACGGCATCGGATTCGGTGATTATCCCCATCCAAAGCGAGTACTTCGCGTTGGAAGGACTTGGCAAATTGCTCAACACTGTCCGCATAGTGCAGACCCGCCTTAACCCTAAACTCGCCATCGAGGGCCTCCTCATCACTATGTACGACAACCGTCTCCGCCTGGCCCGCCAGGTGGTGGAGGATGTGCGCAGCCACTTCGGAAGCCTGGTGTTCGATACCATCATTTTCCGCAACACCAAACTGGCCGAAGCACCCTCCTACGGCAAGAGCATTATCATGCACGATGCCGCCTCGACAGGTTCGGTGAACTACCTCAACCTGGCGCAGGAAATACTGACCAAAAAGAATCAAGCATCATGACTGCAAAATTGAAGAAAGCCGGAGGCTTGGGACGTGGCCTGGGGTCGATACTGCCCGATGTGGACATCACTGTCCCGCAGACCGCTACTGTGGCGGCCTCGATCAGCGAGATTCCGCTGGAGAGTGTGAATGCCAACCCCTACCAGCCGCGTAAAGAATTCGATGACGAGGCACTGGCTGAACTGGCACAGTCGATAAAAAAACAGGGCGTCATCACTCCCGTCACCGTCCGCCAGATGGCCGACGGCACCTACCAGCTCATCGCCGGCGAGCGCCGCACCCGTGCCGCTCGCCGTGCAGGCCTCACCACCATCCCGGCCTATATCCGCGTCGCCACCGACACCCAGATGATGGAAATGGCACTCGTCGAGAACATCCAGCGCTCCGAACTCGGCGCCATGGAAGTGGCCCTCGCCTACAAAGCCCTCGTCGAGGAATGCCAGCTCACACACGAAGAGCTCAGCGACCGCGTCGGCAAAAGCCGCTCCACCATCACCAACTACCTCCGCCTCCTCGACCTCCCCGCCGAAACCCAGCTCGCCCTCAGCCGCGACCAAATCAGCATGGCCCATGCGCGTGCCCTGGCCGGGGTGGAAGACACCCCCAAGCACCTCGACCTACTCCACCAGGTGATCGCCCGCCAGCTCTCCGTCCACCAGACCGAGCAGCTCATCAAAGGCCTCAAGGCCAAGCCCGCCCCCAAGGTCAAGCTCCGCGGCTCCCTCCCTGCCTCCCACACCGACGCACAGCAGCGCCTCCGCGACCGCCTGCAGTCCACCGTCGAGGTCAAACGCTCACAGCGCGGCAAAGGCTCCCTCACCATCCACTTCAACTCCGACGCCGACTTCGAGCGCATCCTGCAGATAATTGAAAACTGAAAGTTGAAAATTGAAAGGAATTCTCCATAGCCGGCTGCTGCGCTTGATGTTCTGCGTCAGCGTGGTTTTCAATTTCCAATTTTCAACTTTCAATTGCAATGCCCAGCAGCCTGACTCCACCCTTCTCCGCCCCCCAACCACCGCCCTCCAGCCTCAGTCCTCCCACTCCGCCAACCGCGCCCTCCTCCTCTCCCTCCTCCCCGGCGCCGGCCAGGTCTACAACCGCCAGGCATGGAAAGTGCCCATCATCTACGGCGCCTTCGCCGGCATGGGCTACCTGATACATTATAATTACACGCGCATGGACATGTTCAAAACCGAATACCTCTACCGCGTCAACAACCCCGGCGAGCGCCAGCTCGAAGGCTATGAGTCCTATCCCGACCAGAACATCTACAACCTCTACAACTCCTACAACCGCAACTTCCAGCTCATGGTCATCATCACCGTCGGCATCTATGCTCTCAACCTCATCGATGCCTATGTCTTCGGCCACCTGTTTGACTTCCAGATAGATGACAACCTCGCCATGTCGCTCTCGCCCTCGCTCGCGCCCCTCCCCACCGGCCTGCATCCCACCCTCGGGCTCACTTTTTCGTTCTGAATACAATAATTTAACGCCCACCGCGTTACCTATCCAGACAATCAAGCATTCAAAAAAAAATCAAACAATAACACAATCAAGCAATGACGAACCCTCTTCTCCTCATTCAGAGCGACTCGGCCGTGCAGGCCGTCGCCGACGCAGCTGCCACCGCCGCCGCCCCCGAGCGCATCACCCTTTGGGACATGGCCCTCAACGGCGGCTGGATCATGCTCGTCCTGGCCCTGCTGCTCATCCTGGCCATCTACATCTTCATCGAGCGCTACCTGACGCTCAACGGCGCCCTCAAGGGCGAAGCCGACTCGCTGTTTATGAACACCATACGCCAGTACGTCCACGAAGGCAACGTCGACGCCGCACGCGACCTCTCCAAGCAGACCGACTCGCCCCTCGGCCGCATGATTGCCAAGGGCTTCTCGCGCCTCGGCCGTCCCCTGCCCGACATCCAGGCCGCCATCGAAAACGAAGGCAAGCTCGAGGTGGCCAACCTCGAGAAGCGCGTCTCGCTGGTCGCCACCGTCGCCTCCCTCGGCCCCATGCTCGGCTTCCTCGGCACCGTCACCGGCATGATCACCGCCTTCCAGGACATGGCACACGCCGGCAACAACATCGACATCCAGCTCCTCGCCACAGGCATCTACCAGGCCATGGTCACCACCGTCGGCGGCCTCATCGTCGGCATCATCGCCTACTTCCTCTACAACCTCCTCGTCACTCGCATCAACAAAGTCGTCTTCGACCTCGAGGTGCGCGCCAACGAATTCATGGACCTCCTTCACGAACCCGCCTAAGCCATGATCAATCTTCAGAACAAAGTGCGCATCGAGTCCAACTCCTCGTCCATGTCGGACCTGGTGTTCCTCCTGCTCATCTTCTTCATGATCACCTCCACGCTCATCAGCCCCAACGCCGTCAAACTCCTCCTCCCCGAGAGCACGAGCAAGACCATGGCCAAGCAGAACGTGACGGTGTATATCGACGAAGGCTTCAACTTCTACGTCGGCGAGACCGCCGTGCCCGTCGAAGAACTTGGAAGCCACATCGCCGCCGGCATCGAGCCCGGCATCGACGACGCCTGCGTCGTCCTCCGCTCCGACAAGACCGTGCCCGTGCAGTACGTGGTCAACGTCATCGACGCCGTCAACGCCCTCAACGCCGCCTCCGGCAGCAAGCATAAGGTCATCCTCGCAACATCACCCAAGTCATGAGCAACCAACTGAAATCGGGCATCGGCACCGCCCTCTTCGTGGCGCTCGTCGTCGTGATCCTGCTGGCCTTCGGCTACAACCCGCCGGACCCGCCCATCCCCGAGGAGGGCGTCGAGGTCAACGTGGGCGACAGCGACTTCGGCCTCGGCAGCAACCCCGAGCCCGCCAACGCCGCCTCCAGCTATGCACCGCCCGCGGCGCAGCAGCGCGTGGCCACACAGCAGTCCGAGCCCAGCCTCGCCATGAACTCCAGCCCCACGGCTACGGGCGCCACCAACCCCGCCGCCGAGCCGCAGCCACAGCCCGAAAACAAAGAGCCCGAAATCAACCGCAACGCCCTCTTCCCCGGCAAGCGCAACCAGCCCGCCGGTGGCAGCCAAGGAGTCACCGAAGGCACCGGCAACCAGGGCAAGCCCGACGGCACCCCCAACAGCGGCAACTACGCCGGCAGCGGCGGCCACGGCGGCAGCTACTCGCTCAAAGGCCGCAGCGCCGTCTCGCTCCCCAAACCCGTCTACAACTCCAACAAGCAGGGCACCGTCGTCATCGACATCTGGGTCGACCAGCAGGGCCGCGTCACCCGCGTCGAGGGCCCGGCCAAAGGCTCCACCCTCACCGACGCCGCCATGGTCAACCAAGCCAAGTCCGCCGCACTCAAAGCACGCTTCAACGCCGACACCAAAGCCCAGGAAGTCCAAAAAGGCACCATCACCTACATATTTAAAATATAAGCAGCTAAAGGACTAAGGCGTAACCCTACCAACATATCACTAAACAGATTGCCAGACAAATACATTCGTCCTTTCACTCCCCTTCACTCCCCTTCACTCCCCAAAAAACACCCAATAACATGCGACTCGACAAATATCTATGGGCCGTGCGCCTCTACAAAACCCGCTCCCTGGCGGCCGACGCCTGCCAGAACGGCCGCGTCAAACTCACCGCCGACGGCCGCGAGCTCAAACCCGCCCACGACGTCAAAATCGGCGAGCGCTTCAGCCTCAACATCGACCAGCTACACAAAGAAATCGAAGTCCTCGCCCTCCCGCCCAACCGCGTCGGCGCACCACTGGTCCAAGGCTTCATGATCGACCGCACCCCGCCCGAAGAGTACGAACGCATCCAGATGGCACGCCAGTACGCCTTCGAAAAACGCGACCGCGGCGCCGGCCGCCCCACCAAACGCGAACGACGTGAAATCGAGGAATTTAAATACAAATAACCAACCTCATGGGTAATAATGGGTAATAATGTGTAAAGGCCGAACTATTCCCCTAGAGAGTCCCTACCGTCCCCCTAGAGAACCCCAACGAAAATAATCCCATATTTTTAACATTTCAGTTGCAATAAACCCAAGTTTCACCGTACCTAATTACGATTTGAGCCCGTGGAAGACAAGCAGATAGTAGAGAGAATACTGGCAGGCGAGACCGAACTGTACTCCCTCATCGTGAAGGAATACCAACAAATCGTGGCCAACCTGACCTATAAACTCTGCGGCAACAAGCTTGAGGTAGAGGAAGTCACCCAACAGGTCTTCGTCGAACTCTACATGGCACTGCCGCGCTTCCGCTTCGACTCGAAGCTGAGTTCCTTCATATACCGCATCACCGTCAACGTCGTCTGCAAGATGATGAACAAAGCCAAGCGCTTCGTCAGCAGCGACGAGTACGACGACCGCCCCGAGACCCCCTCCGATGAGCGAAACGCCGAGCAGAAACTCATCCACCAAGAGCAGCTCCAACAGCTCCGCACCGCCATCGGACACCTCAAGGATGAGCAGCGCACCGCCCTGGTGCTCTACACCTTCGAGGACTTCTCCTACAACCAAATCGCCGAAGTGATGCAGTGCAGCCTCAGCAAAGTCGAATCACTTATCTTCCGGGCCAAGAAAAACCTGGCAAAAGAACTGAAGCAATGAATACAGAACAACTACTCCAAGAACTGGCGCAAACCGAGTGCCCACGGCAGGTCGACGTGGTCGACTCCGTCATGGCCGCCGTGCGCCAGCGCCCCTACCTCATGCCCAAGCGCCGCAACGTGGTGCTGCGCCGCATCGGCCTCTCCGCCGCCGCCGTGGCCGCCGTGGCCATCATCGCCGTCCCCGCCCTCATGCCCAAGGCCGGAAGCAACGAGCCCATGGGCGACATGCTCGCCTCCGTCCAGAGCTACGACTACTACGCCGCCGTCGAATCCGCCGCCGTCAACCCCATCGAATGCCTCTACGACGAACCCGAAGACACCAACGAATAACCCCCCATCGCCATGAAAAAGACACTCTTTGCAGCCGCACTGCTCTCAATTTTCAGCTTGCAATTCTCCATTTGCGCCGCCCAGCAACCCGAACCCCGCCAGGGCCGCGGCAAGCACCACCGACCCGACATCACCGAACTCGTCAGCGACCTCACCGACAAGCAGAAACGCTCCATCGACGCCATCACCGCCGAGTCCAAAGAGCGTGTCGCCAAACTGCGCGCCCAGCAGAAAGCCGTCCGCGACAGCATCGCCATCTATATGGACCGCGAGGGCGACCAGTCCAAGTCGCTCCACCCACTCTTCGACCGCGAAGCCCGGCTGCAAAGCCTCGTCTCGCGCGAGATGTACGCCACCAAAGTCCGCGTCGACGAACTCCTCACCCCGGCCCAACGCCAGCAACTCAAGCAGAGCGGCAAGAAACGCCGCGGCAAAAAATAAGACGCTTACCAAAAAGAAAAGCCCCTGACTATGCAGGGGCTTTTCCGTTTTAGAGTGGGCTCGGCGCGTTATTTGCGCGTGCCCTTGGAGGCGTTGTAGAAGATTTTGAGCGCACCGGCTTTACGCAGTTCCTGCTTGATGTCGCTCACCATGCCCATGCGGACGGCCTTGTCGGCCTTGATGGCGGTGGTGATGAAGGGACGGTCCGCCTCGATGCGCTGCTCGCGCTCCTGCTCCACGAAAGAGATGATGTCGCTCACTTCGCTGATCTGGTCGTTGAGCTGGATACGGGGTTCGGTACCGTACTTCTTCTGCTGGTCCTGCAGCGGGACGCCGACGTTGATGTAGCTCACCAGGCTCTTCTTCTCGAGCTTGGTGACCTCGGTGCCTTGCGGAGGGATGATCCTCACGTAGAGGCTGCTCTCGCGCATGGTGGTGATCACCATGAAGAAGAACAGGAGCATGAAGATGATATCACTCATCGAGCCCATGTTGAGGGCGGGGGTCTCTTTAGCTTTTTTACCAGTAAAACGTGCCATTATTTACCTCCTATCTTTGTGGGCTCGGCTTCCGAGATGGCCATCGGGACGGCCTGCTCTACGGCTTTGCGCTGTTGTTCGTTGAGATCGGCATACTGCTTGCCGAAACGGGTGGTTGAAAGTTCGTTGCGCATTTCGCTGATGGCGGCGGTCAGCTCGTTCTGCACCTGGAGGTACATGTCGTAGGATGTACCACGGTCGTTGCGCAGGGAGATGACGCCCTTCGACACCTCGATGTTGCCCAGCAGGTCGATCTGCTTGATTTCCTTCTCGGGCATGTGAGCGAGGTTGCGCGGGTTGCCAAGGAATTCCTTGGCGCGCTCCTTGAGGTCTTCAATGCGGCCGTACTCGGTGTTGAAGAGCAACCGGTCGTCCTTGTTGACCATGACAACGAAGATATTGCGCTCACGAACCTCTGGCGGCTCCACGTTCTCCGGCAGGGGAGGCGGGAGCTTACGCGCGATGCCCATATCGCTGTTGATGTTGGAGACCATCAGGAAGAAGGCCAGCAACAGGAACGATATGTCGGACATCGACGACGTGTTCAGTCCGGGAGTTTTTCTTGCCATATCTTATTTCTTTTTAAGCGATTTCGACACCTCGGCATAAACGATGCAGCAGGCGGCCCCGATCACGAGGATGTAGACCAGGATGCAGGCAGCGCCGATGAGCTTGGAGGTGCCTTCGGAAACGTTGAATCTCTCCATCAGGGCGGGGGTCACGTCGTTGCCGCTCGAGAGCAGGAACGATGCCACGCAGGCCACGATGGCCACGCCAAGGATGATGAAGAACTTCTTCGCATAGCCGGGGACCATCTTGAAGCGGTTGGCCAGCTTGACGAAGAGGAAAATGACAATGGCGATGATGGAGACGGCCACGAGGCAGACCAAAATCCAGTAGGTGGCATCGAAGAGGCCACCCTGACGGACTGCCGAGAGCTCCTTCACGTCACCGTTGTTCATCGCGAACACGATGGCCAGCACGGTGCACAGCAGGGCAATACCCAGGCCGACGTAGGTGATCAGTTTATCGGTTTTCTCGTTCATAATGGTTTCTTTGTTACGTTGATAAGTTGATATGTCTATCAGTTGATACGTTCAGGGTGTGTGCTACCCGTCAAACCATTATTTATGGTATTTCACGAGGATGTCCATGAAGGAGATGCTGCCGTCTTCCATCTGGTCGACCAGGCTCTCGATCTTGGTGAGGATGTAGTTGTAGAAAATCTGAAGGATGATGGCGACGATGAGACCGAAGATGGTGGTCAACAGAGCCACTTTCATACCGCCGGCAACGACGGTCGGGCTGATGTCACCGGCAACCTCGATGTCGTCGAAGGCCTGAACCATACCGACCACAGTGCCGAGGAATCCGAAGGAGGGGGCGAGGGCGATGAACAGACCAATCCAGGTCAGGTTGTTCTCCAAGCGGGCCATCTGCACGCCACCGTAGCTGGTGACGGCTTTCTCGACGTTCTCCAGGCCCTGGCCGACGCGGTCGAGACCCTGGTAGAAGATGCTGGCCACGGGGCCGCGGGTGTTGCGGCAGAGTTCCTTGGCGCCTTCGTAGTTGCCGCCTTTGACGTTGTCCTCAATGCCGTCGAGGAGTTTCTTCACGTTGGTGGTGGCCATGTTCAGGTAGAGGATGCGCTCGATGACGAGAGCCATGCCGAAGATGAGGCAGAGGAGCACGGGGGTCATCCAGCCGGCACCACCCTGTATGTACTTCTCTTTCAGCACCTGGTGGAACGACTTGGTCTCGTCGGCAGCGGCGACGGCAGCCTCTTCGACGGGAGCAGCCTCCTCGGCGACGGCGGCGGCCTCTGCGGCTACCTGTTCAGTGGCTTCAGCGGCGGGGGCATCCTGGGCCATCGCGCTGTTGAAGTTGGCGAATGTCAACAGTCCGACTATTGACATCAAAGCAAAAACTTTTTTCATGATGTTGTTAGTGTGTTGATTATTAATTGTTTGTTTGTATTTTGCCTATTATAATTCGCTGTGCAAATATACACCTATTTTTTAAACCCGACAAAAAAACTTTATTTTTTTCTTCCTATGAGGGATTCCATCAGTTCGCGCAGGGGTGTTTTCAGCCCCTCGTCGACGCGGATGGCGGAGAGGCATTCCTGCGCCTGGGCGAATTCGTCGGCGATGGCTTTCTCCACCTCGGCGCGGAGCCCCACGGCCTCGTAGAGCGCCAGCGCGCGCCGCACTTTGGCTTCCTCGTCGTCGCAGACCTTGTCGGCAAACAGCGCGCGCAGCTCGGCGGCCTGGGCGGCGTCGCACAGCTCCAGCGCCCGCAGCGGTAGGTAGGTCTTCTTGTTGTCGCGGATGTCCTGGCCGGTTTTCTTGCCGAAGACGGCGGTGTCGCCGTAGCCGTCCAGCAGGTCGTCCTGCAGCTGGAAGGCCAGCCCCAGGTGGATGCCGAAGCGGTAGAGGCGCTCCACCTCCCCGGCGGGCGCTCCCGCGATGAGGGCGCCGATCTTCAGGGCGCCGGCCAGCAGTACGGCCGTCTTCTGGCGTATCATGTCCAGGTAGTCGCCGATGCGCACCTCGTCCATGCCGCGCCGCTCGAAGTTCATGTCTTTCTGCTGCCCCTCGCAGACCTCGATGGCGGTCTCGTTGAAGCAGGCGAGCACCTCGCGCAGCCCGGCGCCCGGGGTGCGCAGCATGTAGCGCCAGGAGAGGGCATACATCGTGTCGCCGCTCAGCACGGCCGTGTTCTCGTCCCATTTGATGTAGACCGTTGGCTGCCCGCGCCGCAGGGGCGAGCGGTCCATCAGGTCGTCGTGCAGGAGGGTGAAGTTGTGGAATGTCTCGATGCCCAGCGCCGCGCCCAGGGCCTCGTCTTCCCTGCCGCCGAACAGGGCGTTGGCCGCCAGCAGCAGGGTGGGGCGGATGCGCTTGCCGCCCAGCCGCAGGGTGTAGTCGATCGGTGCATAAAGTTCGGTGGGCGTCCCCATAAACTGCTCTTCAGCAAAGAGTCGCTCCACACAGTCGAAGTAATATTTTAGGTTGTTCATATCCATATCTATTATATAGAATAGTCACTGCATGTTGGAGTTGTTATACATTACAATGTAGTCAATAGATTATTGTGTTATAATCTTCCAAGGTCTCCGTTATGGCTTGTGCGGCTTTGCGGCCGGCGCCCATGGCGAGGATAACGGTAGCGGCGCCGCTCACAGCATCGCCGCCGGCAAAGATATATTTGCGACTAGTCCGCCCCATCTCGTCGGCCTTAATGCCGCCCCACGGCTCGCATTCGAGACCTGGCGTAGAAGTGCGGATGAGAGGGTTGGGGCTAGTGCCGAGGGCAGCCACGATGGTGTCGGCCTCCACGTCCACCTCGCTGCCTTCGATGACTTTGAAGGCCCGCCGTCCGCGCTCGTCCGACTCGCCCATTTCCATCTTCACGCAGCGCAGCGCGCGCACCGAGCCGTCCTCGTTGCCGAGCACTTCGACCGGTGCCGTCTGGAACATGAACTGCACCCCCTCCTCCATCGCGTGGTGCACCTCCTCGCGTCGCGCCGGCATATCCTGCTGCCCGCGGCGGTAGACCACCGTCACCTCGCTGCCGAGGCGCAGGGCCGTGCGGGCGGCATCCATGGCCACGTTGCCGCCGCCCACCACTATCACCTTCTTTCCGAGGTAGATGGGCGTGTCGTAGTGCTCGTCGTAGCCGTGCATCAGGTTGGTGCGCGTCAGCAACTCGTTGGCGCTGATGACGCCGATGAGGGTCTCCCCTTTGACGCCCATGAACTTGGGCAGGCCCGCGCCCGAGGCGATATAGACGGCGTCGTATTCCATCTCGGAGAAGAGCTGGTCGATGGTGATGCTCTTGCCGATGATGACGTTGGTGCGTATCTCGACGCCCAGGCGGCGCAGGTTCTCGATTTCGGGCTCCACCACGCGCTGCTTCGGCAGGCGGAACTCGGGTATGCCGTACACGAGCACGCCGCCGGCATGGTGCAGCGCCTCGAAGACCGTCACCTGGTAGCCCTTCTTCGCTAGGTCGCCGGCGCAGGTCAGACCGCTCGGGCCGCTACCCACCACCGCCACCTTGCGCCCGGCAGGGTAGCACTGCGGCTGGGGTTTCGACTGCGCCCGGTGGTTGTCCGCCACGAAGCGCTCCAGCGCCCCGATGGCAATCGGCTCCTGTTTCACTCCCATCACGCACGAGCCTTCGCACTGCGTCTCCTGTGGACACACCCGGCCACAGACGGCCGGCAGGGCAGAGTCGCGGCTGATGGTGACGTAGGCCTGGTTGAAGTTCTCCTCCTTGATGTTCTGTATGAAGAGCGGTATGTTGATGCCCACGGGGCATGCCTCCACGCAGCGCGGCTTCTTGCACTGCAGGCAGCGGCCGGCTTCTAACAGGGCCTGCCGCTCGGTGAGGCCGAAGCTGACCTCGTCGAAGTTGGCAGCGCGCACCTTGGGGTCCTGCTCTTGCGGCTTCTGCCTCTGCTTGGCCTCTGCGATGGCCGCTTCGGCGGCAGGCGCCAGGTGGCAGGTGTGGCCGCTTTCGGCCGTGGCTATGCGGTAGCGGCGGGCGTCGGGGGTCTTCAGCTTGCGCGCCGCCTCGTCGAAATCCACCAGGTGGCCGTCGAATTCCGGCCCGTCCACGCAGCAGAACTTCACCTCGTCGCCCACCCTTACGCGGCAGGCACCGCACATGCCCGTGCCGTCCACCATCATGCAGTTCAGGCTGACGATGGTGGGAAGGTTGTACTTTTTGGTCGTGAGGCTGACGAATTTCATCATCGGCAGCGGGCCGATGGCCACGCAGTGGGAGTACTCGATGCCGCTCTGGCAGAGTTGGTCGACTTTGGCCGTAACCAAGCCCTGCTCGCCATAGGTGCCGTCGTCGGTCATGATGTGCAGGTTGTGGCACACGGCGCGCAGCTCGTCCTCGTAGAAAAGAAGGTCCTTGGATCGTGCGCCGATGATGACATCGGTGGGGATGCCCTGGCGGAAGGCCCACTTCACCTGGGGGAACACCGGCGCGATGCCGACGCCACCGGCCACGAACAGCAGGCGTTTCAGCTCGCCTTTGGCGTGCTCCTCGATGAGCTCGCTGGGCTTGCCCAGTGGACCCACGATGGTGTAGAGGTCTTCGCCCTCGTTCATGGCGGCCAGCTGGCGCGTGGTTTCGCCTACCACCTGGAATACGATGACGATGGACTGCCGCTGATAGACGATGTCGCTGATGGTGAGCGGTATGCGCTCGCCCTGCTCGTGGGGGATGACGATGACAAACTGGCCGGGCTGGCCGCTGAGCGAGATCCATGGGGCGTGGATTTCCATGCGATAGATGTCGTTGGCGTTGAGCAGCCGCTTGCTGATGATTTCGTACATGATGTCAGTGTTTAGTGTTCAGTGTTCAATGTTCAGTGTTTTGCCAATATTCTGTGTCGTGGATGCCGAGGGCATGGGGGTCGAAGCGGGGTTCGATGCCCTGCTTCTTCTGGCGCTCGTAGTCGCGCAGTGCGCGGAGGGCTTTGGGCGAAAGGAGGAGGATGGCGATGACGTTGATCCAGGCCATGGTGCCGACGCCAATGTCGCCCAGCGTCCACACGAGGCCGCTGCCCATGAGCGAGCCGAGGATGACGGCGCCGATGGTGAACAGGCGCAGCACCCAGATGACGACCTTTTCACTGCGGTCGTCGCCGAAGGTGAGGTCGGAGGCATCGAGCTGCGGGAGGCGTTCGGGGTGGAGGCGGTACTGGCGGCGACGCCAGCGGTTGAAGAGATAGACAAGGTTGGTCTCGGCATAGTAGTAGTAGGCCATGATGGTGGTGAAGGCGAAGAAGAAGAGTGCGATGGAGACGACCACGTCGGCGGCGCCGGTGCCGATGACGGTGGAGAGGGCGCCGGTGGTGTAGAAGACGCCGGGCTCACCCTCCGGGGCGAGGGGGTTCTGCTGGAGGTAGGTGACGACGGGGCCGGAGGCGGTGTGCTGCACGGAGGCGATGATGTTGTAGGTGCGGCAGGCGAGTATCATCATGGCGGTGGCGGTGCAGACGAGGAGGGTGTCGATGTAGACGGAGAAGGCCTGGACGAGGCCCTGCTTGACGGGGTGGGAGACCTTGGCGGCGGCGGCCACGATGGCGCCGGTGCCCTGGCCGGCCTCGTTGCTGTAGATGCCGCGCTTGACGCCCCAGGCGACGGTGCTGCCGAGCAGGGCGCCACCCACCTCGTTGACCCCCACGGCGCCGCGCAGCATCTGCATGAATACCTCGGGCACGAGCTGCCAGTGGAGGAGGAGCACGACGATGGAGAGGAGGATGTAGACCAGCGCCATGACGGGGGCCACCACCTGGGCCACGTTGGCTATGCGCTTGACGCCGCCGATGATGACCAGCGCAATGAGCAGTGCCACTCCGATGCCGACCAGCCAGACGGGGAGGTCGAAGGTGCGGGCGAAGGAGAGGGAGATGCTGTTGCTGTGGATGGGAGGTAGGAAGAAGCCGCAGGCGACGGCGGCGAGGACGGCGAAGAGGCAACCGAAGAAGGGGCTGCGGAGCCCTTTTTCGATGTAGTAGGCCGGGCCGCCGCGGAACTGTCCGCCGTGGTCCTCCTTGTAGATTTGAGCCAGTGTGGCCTCGGCGAAGGCGCTGCCGGCGCCGAAGAAGGCGATGAGCCACATCCAGACGATGGCCCCCGGGCCGCCGAAGGCGATGGCGGTGGCCACGCCGACGATGTTGCCCGTGCCGACACGGCCGGAGAGTGCCATGGCGAAGGCCTGGAAGGAGGAGATGCCGGTCTTCTTTTTCTCGCCGCGGTTGCCACTGAAGAGGAGGCGGAACATCTCGCCGAAGCGACGCACCTGGACGAAACGGGTGCGCAGGGAGAAGTAGAGTCCGGCGGCGAGGCAGAGCGCGATGAGCGGCGGACTCCAGACCCAGTCGTTGACCGTCAGGATGGCACGGGTGAGCCAGTCGTAGAGTGTGTCCATGATGCGGGGGTGTTTCGGCAGGGGTTTTCTAGGGGAACGGTAGGGGTTCTCTAGGGTAATAGTAGGGTCTTTTCCCATTATTACCCACGGATGGGAAAATAGGGATACTTTTTATTTTTCAGCAAAGTATTTGTAGAAGAGTGGGATGGTTTCGATGCCGCGGAAGAACTGCTCGAGGGGGTAGTTTTCGTTGGGGGCGTGGATGTCGTCGGTGGCGAGTCCGAAGCCCATGAGGATGCTCTTGATGCCGAGGATGCGCTCGAAGCCTGCGACGATGGGGATGGAGCCGCCGCTGCGGGTGGGGATGGGGCGTCGGCCGTAGGTGTCGTGCATGGCGCGCTCGGCGGCCTGGTAGGCTTTGAGTTCGAGGGGAGCGACGTAGGCGGCGCCGCCGTGGGCGGGGGTCACTTTGACGGTGACGCAGTCGGGGGCTGCGGCCTCGAAGTAGTCTTTGAACAGTTGGCTGATTTTCTCGTAGTCCTGATTGGCGACGAGTCGGGTGCTGATTTTGGCGTAGGCCTTGGAGGGGAGGACGGTCTTGGAGCCCTCGCCGGTGTGGCCGCCCCAGATGCCGCAGACGTCGAGGCAGGGGCGTATGCCGGTGCGCTCCTTGGTGGAGAAGCCGGCTTCGCCGTGGAGGGTGCGGACGCCGAGCTCGCGCTTGTAGGCTTCTTCGTCGAAGGGGGCCTGGGCCATGAGGGCGCGCTCGTGGTCGGAGAGGACGAGGACGTCGTCGTAGAAGCCGGGGATGGTGATGTGGCCGTTCTCGTCGTGGAGGTCGCCGATCATTTTGCAGAGCACGTTGATGGGGTTGGCCACGGCGCCGCCGAAGAGGCCGGAGTGCAGGTCGTGGTCGGGGCCGGTAACTTCGACATCCCAGTAGCAGAGGCCGCGCAGGCCGGAGGTGATGGAGGGCACGTCGGGGGCGATCATGGAGGTGTCGGAGACGAGGATGACGTCGGCCTTGAGCAACTCTTTGTTCTTCTCGCAGAAGCCATAGAGGGAGCCGGAGCCGATTTCCTCTTCGCCCTCGAGCATGAACTTGACGTTGCAGGGGAGGGTGGAGGTGCGGACCATGTATTCGAAGGCCTTGGCGTGCATGAAGGACTGGCCTTTGTCGTCGTCGGCGCCGCGGGCCCAGATGCGGCCGTCGCGGACGACGGGCTCGAAGGGCTGGGTGCGCCAGAGTTCGAGCGGTGCGACGGGCATGACGTCGTAGTGGCCGTAGACGAGGACGGTGGGCTTGGCGGGGTCGATGATTTTCTCGCCGAAGACGACGGGGTTGCCGTCGGTGGGCATGACCTCGGCGCGGTCGGCGCCGGCCTCGAGCAGCAGCTCGCGCCAGCGCTCGGCACAGCGCACCATGTCGGGCTTGTGCTCCTGCTCGGAGCTGATGGAGGGGATGCGGATCAGGGAGAAGAGCTCCTCGAGGAAGCGGTCGCGGTTCTGTTCGATGTACTGTTTCATAATGTATATATACTATTTTGATTTGTTTCGTTTCAGGAGGAAGGGCAGCAGCACCTGGTGGAAGCCGCGGCAGACGTCGACGGGCTGGTAGTCAATGCGGTACTGCAGGGCGTGCTGCTGCAGCGAGGCGAAGTCGGAGGCCATCTGCTGGCGGTAGCGGTCGGCGATTTGGGAGGGGGTGAGGCGTAGCTGCTGGCCGGTCTCGAGGTCGATGAAGAGGGTGGGGCGGTCGCCGTAGTCGAGGTTGAGTTCGTGGACGGAGTGGTAGGTGTGGAAGAGGATGACTTCGTGCTTGTTGTGGCGGAGGTGGCGGAGGGCGTCGAAGAGGGGTTCGCGCTGGTCGTCGCGGACGAGGGCGTCGGTGAAGATGGCCACGAGCGAACGGCGGTGCAGCTGCTCGGCGACGAGGTGGAGGCTTTGATGGAGTGAGGATTGGGGCGTGAGCGGAGAGGAGGTGTCGATGGGTTGGAGAAGGGAGTCTAGCTCGCCGAGCAGGTATTGCTGGTGCAGGCGGCTGGAGCGGCATGGGGTCTGCAACTCGATTTGCGGCGCAAGGAGGGTGAGGCCAAAGGCGTCGCGCTGGCGGTGCAGCAGTTCAATCAGCACAGCGGCAGCGTAGGTGCTGAAAGTCAACTTGTTGGGATGCTCTGCATCGCCGTGGCGCTCCGTGGGGAAGAGCATCGAGCCGCTGCGGTCAATCACCAGCTGGCAGCGAAGGTTGGTCTCCTCTTCGAACTGCTTGACGTACAGGCGGTCGGTGCGACCATAGAGGCGATAGTCGATGTTGCGTGTGGGCTCGCCGGGGTTGTACTGGCGGTAGTCGGAGAATTCGGCCGAGAAGCCGTGGAAGGGGCTCCGGTGGCGGCCCGTGATGAAGCCTTCGACCACCTGGCGGGCGTAGAGGTCGAGCGAACGGTAGCGGTGTATGTGGTCGAGGTTCACTTTTTTTTGAGGAGTCAGGAGGTAAGGAGTCAGGAGGTAAGGAGGTGATTTTTGAAAACCGGGTACCTGTTTTAACAGTTTTCGGCAGGTACCCGGCAGGGGAACGGTAGGAACCTACCAAGGAAGGCCTAGAGCAGTGCGTTGAGCTTCTCGGCGAGGGTCTCTTTGGCGACGAGACCCACGCTCTTGTCGACCACTTCGCCGCCTTTGAAGAAGAGGACGGTGGGGACGTTGCGGATGCGGAAGCGGGCGGCGAGGTCGGAGCACTCGTCGACGTCGGCGGTGCCGATGGCGATGCGACCTTCGTATTCTTTTTCAAGCTCTTCGATGCGGGGAGCGAGGGCTTTGCAAGGGCCACACCAGGTGGCGCCGAAATCGATCATGGCCGGGCCGGCGATGATGCTGTCGAAGTTTTGTTCTGTGACTTTCATGATGGAAATTATAAATTAAAGATTAAGAATTAAAATTTGTGGATGTTCATTTTGAGGTTATTTTGCGCGGAAGTAGATGGTCATGGGGACGCCGTGGAAGTCCCACATCTCGCGCAGGCGGTTCTCGACGAAGCGTTTGTAGGGGTCGCGGACGTACTGCGGCAGGTTGCAGAAGAAGACGAACTGGGGGTAGGGGGTGGGGAGCTGGGTGATATACTTGATTTTGATCCACTTGCCCTTGACGGCGGGGGGCGGGTTCTGCTCTTTGACGATGGGGAGGAGGGCTTCGTTGAGCTCGGCGGTGGAGATGCGGCGGCTGCGGGCCTGGTAGACGGCGCGGGCGGTCTCGAGCACCTTGAAGATGCGCTGCTTGTTGATGACCGAGGTGAAGACGATGGGCACGTCGTCGAAGGGGGCGATGCGAGAGCGGATGAGCTGCTCGAAGTCGCGGTGGGTGTTGTGGTCTTTCTCGACGAGGTCCCATTTGTTGACCACGATGACGACGCCCTTGTGGTTGCGCTGGATGAGGGAAAAGATGTTGAGGTCCTGCTGCTCGAGGCCCTGGCTGGCGTCGAGCATGAGGATGCATACGTCGGCGGCCTCGATGGCGCGGACGGAGCGGAGGACGGAGTAGAACTCGAGGTTCTCGGTCACCTTGGCTTTGCGTCGGAGGCCGGCGGTGTCGACGAAGTTGAAGTCGAAGCCGAAGAGGTTGTAGCGGCTGAGGACGGAGTCGCGGGTGGTGCCGGCGATGGGTGTTACGACGGAGCGGTGCTCGCCGGTGATCATGTTGATGAAGGAGGATTTGCCGACGTTGGGGCGGCCAACGATGGCGATGTTGGGGAGGTCGGATGACGGAGCCTCGAGGTCGGAGGCGGGGAGGTCTTTGACCAGTGCGTCGAGGAGCTCGCCGGTGCCGCTGCCGGTGATGCCGGCGATGGGGAAGGGGTCGCCGAGGCCGAGGGCGTAGAACTCGCCGAGGGCGTTCATCTGCTCGGAGTTGTCGACTTTGTTGACGGCGAGCACGACGGGCTTGGGCTGGCGGCGCAGCATGTCGGCCACGTCCTCGTCCATGGGGGTGAGACCTTCGCGTGCGTCGACGAGGAAGAGGATGGTGTCGGCCTCGTCGATGGCGAGGCTGACCTGACGGCGGATTTCGTGCTCGAACTCGTCGTCGCCGCCCATGACGTAGCCGCCGGTGTCGATGACGGAGAAGCGCTTGCCGTTCCAGTCGGAGTGGCCGTACTGGCGGTCGCGGGTGACGCCGGCGGTGGAGTCGACGATGGCGTCGCGGCTCTCGGTGAGGCGGTTGAAGAGGGTGGATTTGCCGACATTGGGGCGGCCTACGATGGCGACGATGCTCATTTCAGTGGTCAGTGTTTAGTGGTCAGTGGTCAGTGGTCAGTGGTCAGTGGTCAGTTTTACTGTTCGTTGGGGGTCAGGACGGAGCCGACGGGGTCGAACATGGGGCGCTTCTTGCCGCCCTTGCCGAGGAGGAGGTTGATGCCGGTCTTGATGTTGAAGGCTTTGGAGTCGGTGAGGTAGATGCTGGAGACGTAGTCGGCCATGAGGTAGGTTTGGAAGGCGGTGCCGATGGAGAGGGTGAGGCCGACGCCGGGGTTGAAGAAGTCCATGCTTTGGCCGTCGTAGACGATGGAGGAGCCGAGGATGAGTTCGACCCAGTTGAAGAGGTTGGCCGAGAAGGAGAGTGTGGTGTTCCAGCGGAAGGTGTTGGAGAAGTTGTCGGCGATGCCGGCGGCGGAGACGGGGTTGGAGTGGGTGAGGATGCCGCGGTCGATCTGGCCGTGGAAGAGGAGGCCGGCGCGGAGGTAGTTGAGGAAGGTGAAGGAGGCGCCGAGGTTGATTTTGGTCGGGACGGCGGTCCAGTAGTCGCCGGAGTCGGCCACGGTGCGCGGCACCATGCCGTCGAGGCGCTCCTGGAGGTAGTCGGCGATGGAGTCCATGTTGAAGGAACCCTGGTCGATGACGCTGCTGATGTCGACACCGTTGAACTCGATGGCTCCCTGACCGTATTTGGGCACGACGGTGTAGACGTTCTTGTTCCAGTGGATGCCGGCGGAGATGTCGTTGATGGCCAGCGAGAAGGAGAAGGGGCCCATGTCCCAGCGGGCGCCGATGTCGAAGGCGAGGCCGCGGTTGGAGAAGAGGCCTTTCATGTAGTCGGAGACGGTCTTGTTTTTGAAGTCGAAGCCGTTGACGGTGTCGTAGGGCACGGCCGCGGCGGCCTGGAGTTCGTAGTACATGCGTGCGGAGACCTGGTCGAGGTCGGGGTCGGTCTCGAGGACGACGCGAGTGCGGTCGGTCTGCGCGCTAGCCACGCCGCCGAGCAGTTTGACGTGGGCGCCGACGGTGAGGTTGAGCTTGTCGATGTGGAAGGCGCCGCCGACGCTGGCCTCGAGGTAGGACTGGGCGTTGAAGATGTCGCCGTTGAGCAGCTCGAGTTCGTTGACCACGGCGCCGTCCTCGCCCACGTTGCCCTGCAGGAGGGCGTTGACGGTGGAGATGGGCAGGCCGACGCTGAACTGGTTGACCAGGCGGAGGTTGGCGTTGAGGTAGAGGTCCTTGATTTTCATTCCGAAGCCGAAGAGCTGCACGTTGGCGCCGAGGCGGAACTGGTTGTCCTCGTGGAGGCGTCGGAGGATGGTGTCGATGTTGATGACCGACATCTGGCGGGCCTTGTCGTAGTGGATGATGTCGCTCATCGCCAGTGGGCTGCCGAATTGGGCCTCGAGGCCGGGGAGCATGAGGTAGAAGGTGTTACGGTAGGGGTGGAAGGCGGGGTTGAGCAGGTTGGACTGCGGCGTGCGTATGGCGTGGTAGAAGAGGTTGTTGGTCTCGTCGAACTGGGCGCGCACGGTGGCGGTGCCGGTGGTCAGCATCAGGCTGGCGAGGAGCAGTAAATGTATTCTTTTCATAAGTAAATCAGGAGTTTATTTGATGAGACCATTTTCAGTGACGGGGATGTTGAAGTTGGCAGCCACCGCGGCCTGGAGGCTGGCGCGGATGCGGAGGTAGTCCTCGCGGCGGATAACGACGAACTGGTCGTTGGAGTAGAGGCCCACCTTCAGGCGCAGCGTGCGCCACTGCTTGATGTTCTCCACGTCGTGATTGGTGAGCATCGCCGGGACGCGCGTATGCGTGGTGTCGTAGGCGCGGTAGCTTCCGCGGTAGGGAGGATGCATCTCGTGGAGTTTGCCCGCGCGTATTGTTTGGTTGTCGAAGAGGTGCGTCAGCGTGCGTCCGTCGGCATCGAGCATCTGCGCATCGACCTTGAGGTCGACCGGGATGTGGTTGTAGAAGTCGAGCATCAGCTTCAGCGAGTCGACATTGACATGCAGGCTGTCGTGGATTTTGCCGACGATGGAGTCGAGGTTGAAGTCGGAGGTGCCGTCGCCGAGGTCGAGGTCGTAGGTGTAGGAGAAGTGGCCCATGTTGATGTCGAACGGCACGCGGACGTTGGCACCAATCGAATAGATCAGGCGCGCCATTCGCAGGGTGTCGAGCATTTGGGCGAAAGAATAGCTTTCCCAGTCGATGTATTGGATGCTGGATTTCACCTTGAGGTTGAACCGGAAGGAGACGTCGATCTGGCGGGGGTAGCTGTTGACGATGGAGGCCAGATTGATGCTGTCGTATTCCACGTGCAGTCCTTCGCGCAGGTTGTCCACCTCGACCTCGGTGACCGAGGTCAGGGGGTCGAACTGGCGCGTAACGCCGTTGCGGTCCACGTAGGTTACCAGCATTTCGCTATACGAGGCTGTGATGTGCTCCATCACACTTGCCGGTTCGCCGCGCGCTGCTACCGACAGGTTGACCCACAGCTCTTTGATGGCCAGCGACGAGTTGGCCAGCTGCTCTAGGTCGGCATTGTCGAACAGGGGGATGGGGATGGACTGCGAGATGGTGGTGTCCTTCTCGTAGAGGTAGGTTTCATCCTTCGGCATCGGACGCGGAGTGCTCTTGGCGATGTAGTTGCTCAGCGGGTAGATGGTGTCGCTGTAGACGCCGTCCCATTTGACGGTCAGTACCTCGTTGTTGGCTTCGATGTAGCCGGTGAAGTCCGAGCTGAGGTTTGCCAGCAGGTCGTTGAAGCTCATCTGTCCGCTGGCAACCGGCAATGCATAGTTGGGCGAGAGGGAGCCCTCGATGTGGATGGGGTGGCGCAGGATTTCGAGGTCGTCGTCACGCAGGCACGACACTGTGGTCAGTGTGCCTATCACCACTGCGGCAACCACAAGGAATCTCTTCAAGAGTGTAGGTTTGTTAGTCATTCTATATCAATTTTTTATACTTATTCCTTATTTATATATGCAACTGCAAAGATACATATTATTTCCCATAGTGACAAATTATTTAGTCGCAAAGGATGTAGAGGTCGTCCCTTGGATTGAGGAAAAGCACTGGGGGACAGGATTTTTGGTGGAGCAGTCGCAGCTCGGGACGGGGCAGGAAATGGTCCAGCAGGTCCTGTTCGCGGGAGTCGGTGGTGGAGGCGATGAGGAGCGAGGGGTTCAGGTCGAGGAGTTCGAGGTCGACCTTGGTGGTGCGCTCCAGCTGCACGGTGCTGTAGTCCAGTTCCAAAGGGCGGAATATCTTGTCGACAAAGCGCAGGTTGTTGCTGCACTTCTGTCGCAGGCCGGCGTCGCGGTAGGCGGGGTGGGCGATGGTGATGCGGCTGCCGAGGAAGCGGGCCAGGTAGGAGGCCCAGACGAGCTTCTCCTTGCCCTCGCGCTGGTGGGTGAGGCTGAGGGCGGAGTTTTGAATTTCGAATTTTGAATTTAGAATTATGAATTCTGAGTTTTGGGAGGGGATGCAGAGGTAGGCTATCTTGCAGCCGCGGAATTCGCGCAGGAGGGTGCGGGGGTGGGCGAGGGAGGAGCGCGGTGCGGAGGGGTTGAAGGCGGTGACGGCGAGGATGCCGTTGAAGGCGGTGGGGAGCCCGTCGAGGGCGGTGCGCCAGTCGCCCACGAGGCTGGCGAAGGGCACTCCGAGCGCTTCGAGCCAGCGGTCGTCGCCTTTCTGGCGGGCCACATGCAGCACCATGAGCCCCTTGTGGTTGAGCCGTTCGGCGAAGTGGCGCGCCCAGTGGAGCACGGTGGCGGCATCCTCGGGGCGGTCGATGCAGGCTATGACGAACTGGTCTTTCATCGGATGAGTGTGATGTCGCCTTTGAAGTCGTTCCCCACGCCGTTGTGGCAGCGGATGTGGCAGGTGTAGGTGTAGACGCCGGGGAGGCAGTTTTCGCCGTTGAAGCGGCCGTCCCAGCGGCAGTCGGTGGGGTTGTCGCAGCGGAAGACACACTGGCCCCAGCGGTTGAAGATGGCGATGGAGAGCTCGGAGAGGACGTTGCTGGAGAGGTCGAGCACGTCGTTGATGCCGTCGCCGTTGGGGGTGAAAGCGTTGGGGATGGAGAAGTCGGGCTCGCCGCAGGTGAGCAGCTTGGCGTTGATGGTCACGGTGGCGGTGGCGGTACAGTTGCCGGAGGTGGCAGTGACGGTGTAGGTGGTGATGGTGTCGGCCGGGGTGGCTGTGGTGTTGGGGGCGGTGGGGCGGTCGACGGTGGAGGCGGGGGTCCACAGGTAGGTGGCGCTGGGGATATCGGTGGCATGGAGGGTGATGCTCTCGCCGAGGAAGATGTCGGTGCGGTCGGCCCAGGCACGGAAGCCGTCGAGCGAGCGGTTGCGGGTGATTTCCGTTGTGTCCACTATGGGGCATCCGTCGGAGGTGAGCAGCGTCACGTGGCTGCCCTCGCAGAGGCCGCGGATGATGGTGTCTGTCGGTATGCCGTTAAGGCTGTAGTTGATGTGGATCCATCCGGTGCAGCTGTCGGAGCATAGTGGGTCGGAGACGCGCTTGGTGTACTCCGGACGGGAGGGGTTCTCGATGGTGATATCCTGTTCGACGAGGCATCCGTAGCCGGCAATGGAGATGCGGTAGGTGCCGGGGGGGAGGTTGGAGGCTGTGAAGGTGCGGTTGCCGTCGAAGGCGAAGGGGATGGGCGGGATGACGGAGAGGGTGATGGAGTCGGCCAGGAGGCCGTTGGTGATGCGGATTTGAATCGAGGCGTCGGCGGAGTCGTGGCAGGAGACGGGCTGGGTGAGGATGGGTTCGATGAGGTTGTAGGTGCGCACGAGGAAGGTGTCCACTTCGGAGCAGCCTGTGGCGGAGATGCGGAGGAGGTAGACGCCGGCCTGGCTGACCCAGGGGTTGGCCACGGTGGGGTCGCTCACGCCGGGGGTGAGCCATTCGTAGGTGGCGCCGATTTGGGGCTGGGGGCCGATTTGCACAGAGGAGCCGCTGCAGGAGATGTAGGGTGTGAAGGTGCGGCCGGTGCCGATGACGTGGACGGTGTGGCGCTGGGTGTCGGCTTCGGAGCATCCGCCGGGGAGGCGTGCGATGAGGGTGACGGTGTAGATGCCGCCGGCGGAGTAGGTGTGGGAGGGGTTGCGGAGGTTGGAGGTGGAGCCGTCGCCGAAGTCCCAGTGGAAGGCGGTGCCGCGGCCGGTGTTGCGGAATTGGATGGTGTAGGGTGCACAGCCTGCGGTGGGGGGTATGAATTCGGCCACGGGGAAGTCGTCGGTGACGTTGAAGCGGAAGAGGGCGTTGTTGCAGTTGGAGGCGGCGTTGGTGTCGCTCCAGGCGCCTGGGGTGATGGGGAAGGCGTTGGTGCCGCCGCAGGAGGCGCAGACGGACTGGTAGAGTGTGGCGAGGCGGTCGAAGCGTGAGGTGCCGCCGTCGACGTGGTCGCCACCCCCGCGCGAGGAGCCGGTCGAGACGTCGTGCAGCTCGCCGAAGAAGGTGGCGTAGTCGAGTTGGCTGGCGTTTTGGTCGAGGGCGATGATGTAGAAGTCTTGGCCGTCGGTGGAGTCGCTCCAGGCGCCGGTGGTGGTTTCCATGCCGGTGGTGCCGGCGGTGTACCAGGTGGTGTTGCCGTAGCCGACGAAGTCGCGTCCCCATCCGGCGGCGTAGACGCGGTTGCAGATGTCGGCGGCGAAGGCTGTTGGGGAGAGGTTGACGCGGCCGGGGGTGCCGAAGGTGGTGCTCCAGACGTAGGCTGAGAGGTCGGGTTTGAGGCGTGCGAGGAGCATGCCGGCGCCGGCGACGCTGTAGCCGGCGTTGCGGATGAAGGTCATGGAGCTGCCGGGGGCGGTCTGTCCGAAGAGGAAGACTTCGTCGTGGCGGCCTGTGCGGACGAAGTAGAGCTGGTCGTAGTCGTTGGCGCCGATGAAGGTGGAGGCTATGAGGCGGTCGCCGTTGTAGGAGATTTTGGCCACGAAGCCGTCGGCGTTGCCGCCGCCGTAGGCGGTCTGGATGGTGCCGGGGGTGGTGGGGAGGTTGCGGCTGTTGGTGCCGCCGCAGATGAGGAGGTTGTAGGCGGAGTCGACGTCGATGGAGTAGACGGCGTCGTCGCCGGCGCCGCCGAAGTAGGTGCCCCAGAGGAGGTTGCGCAGGTTGTGGTCGAGTTTGAGGACGATGCCGTCCTGCCGTCCGCCACGGTTTGCCTGCAGGGCATCGGGGCTGACGGGGAAGTCGGTGCTGAAGGTGGTGGAGCCGAGGTATATGTTGTTGAGGTTGTCGGTGATGATTTCGCCGCGGGCGCCGTCGCCGTAGTTGTAGTAGAGCGAGTCGTTGCCTTGCATGGTGACGAGGTAGTTGTTGTTGTAGTGGTTGCGGTAGTTGAGTCCGTCGTTGCCGGAGCCGCCGATGTAGGTGGATGCGAGGAGGGAGGTGCCGTCGGCGCTGAGGCGGGAGACGAAGATGTCGCTGCCGTTGGGGTAGGGGATGGTGGGGGAGAGGTAGTTGATGGGCATGCCGCCGGCGAAGGCGGTCTGGAAGGCGGTGGGGGTGACGGGGAAGTCGGCGGAGCCGGTGGTGCCGAAGACGATGAGTTCGTCGAAGGTGTTGACGAAGAGGCTGTGCGGCATGTCGCTGGAGGCGCCGCCGAGGTAGGTGGCGTAGAGGCGCTGGGTGCCGAGGGTGTCGAATTTGAAGATGCCGATGTCGACGCCGCCTCCGGGGGTCATTTGGTAGGCGCCGAGGGAGGTGGGGTAGCCGATGTCGAAGACGAGGCCTGCGGTGTAGGCGTTCTTTTCGGAGTCGTAGGCGGCGGTGGCGCCCCAGTTGTCGGCGATGGCGCCGGTGTAGGTGGAGAAGATGAGCACGGGGTCGATGACCAATTCGAGTTTTGTATCGTAGGGACCCAGGGCGATGGTGGCCACGCTGTCGCGCACTTCCCAGCGCGATGGCACTTCCACCTGCTTGCCGCCCAGAGACTGATAGGCGTAGGGTTTCAGTTCGACTACGTCGCGCACGGAGGTGCGCACCACGAGGTTGCCCTTGCGGTCGATGCGTAGGCCGTCGGTGCCGCTGTAGGCGATGGCGATGGCGGAGGGGTCGGCGCCGGGGGCGACGAGGAAGTTGTATTTCAGTGCGCCTTGTGCGCTGAGGATTTCGAGGTCGATGCCGGGGTGGAGGTCGGGGTAGGTGACGAGGGAGTAGGAGGGCACGCGCGAGCGCCAGCGGGCGGGGTCGTTGCCGAGGAGGTAGTTGGAGTAGCCGGGCTGTTGCCGGGTGCCTTGGGGCAGGGTGGGCTGGGCACCGGGGAAGGTCATGCGGTAGGCGTGGCATCGCGGCAGGGCGGTGGCCGGGGCGGGGTGGGAGAGGGGTTGGCGCAGGGCGACGGTGATGGCGTCGGCCTCGAGGAAGAGGGCGGCGTTGTGGAGCTGGGCCGCATAGCGTATGCGTGCGTCCCACTGCCCTTCGTTGGCGGTGAACGAGGCGGCGGGGCCGGTGCTGAGCGTGTCGCGCTCGCTGCGCGCGGCAGCTGTCATGCCTACCGCCAGTTGCACCAGCAGCGCAATCCATAAGGTGTACCGTTGTCTTTGCATGCCTACAATATATTATATATGCGGTGCAAAGATACGAACTTTTTCTCAATCGGAAGAAAAAAGTTGTCTGTCGGCAGGCAAATGGTGTGAAAACAGCAGGATAACCCTGGGTGAACGGTAGGGGTTCTCTAGGGCTGTTCTTCGGTTGTTCTTCGGTTGTTCTTCGTCTGCCGATCCGTCTTTCGGCTGCCTGAACGGGGCCGCGCGAGTCTAGGGTGCTCAATGACAAAAATATATGGGGAATTCCTCGATGGGAATGATTTTGCAAAGATAGGCAAAAGTCTGGATACTTGCAAGCCCCCGGAAAAAATTATTTTTCCGGGGGCTTGCAGTGGGGCAGGGGATTAGTTTTTGAAATGGTGGAATGGGTTGCGGCTGAATGGGTTGCGGCGCCACCAGAGGATGAGGAGCAGGCCGACGAGCATGCCGCCGAGGTGTGCGAAGTGGGCCACGCCGTCGTAGGAGTAGAAGACGCCCTGGATGAGCTCGAGCGCGGCATAGCCGATGACGAACCACTTGGCTTTGATGGGCATGAGGAAGTAGAGGTAGATGTACTCGTTGGGGAAGGTCATGCCGAAGGCGAGGAGGAGGCCGTAGACGGCACCCGAGGCGCCGACGGTGAGCGAGCCGGGGATGAGCATGCTGATGAGGCCGGCGCCGAGGCCGCAGGCGAGGTAGTAGATGAGGAAGCGGCGGGTGCCCCAGAAGTTCTCCATCGTGTTGCCGAACATCCAGAGGGCGAACATGTTGAAGAAGAGGTGGGTGAAGTTGGCATGCATGAACATGTAGGTCAGCGGTTGCCAGGGGCGGAAGTAGGGGTAGGAGGGGTGCCAGAGGCCGAGGAGGGCGTTGAGGTCGACTATGTGCTGCATGCGGAGCACATAGTAGGCGAGGTAGCAGAGCACGTTGACGATGAGGAGGTGCTTGACTGCGGGGGGGAGGATGCTGAATCCTTGGGGACTGTATTGTGCCATGATGTTCAGTGTTTAGTGTTCAGTGTTATTTGAGCAGTTCTTCGGGTTTGACGATGGTGATGATTCGGCGGCCGGAGGGTGTGGTGTCGGCCATGGGGCAGGCGAAGAGGTCGGCCACGAGCTGCTGCATCTCCTCCTGCGAGAGTGATGTGCCGGCGCGGGCGGCCATCTGGCGCGCCAGGGAGGCACGGAGGCTTTGGTCGCGGTCGGCGAACTTCTGCAGGGTGGAGGCCTTGTAGTCGGAGAGGACCTGCTCGAAGAAGGGCTGCAGGTCGGCCTCCTGGACGTCGGGCGGCGTGGCTGTGACGACATAGGTGGTCTGCCCCACGGCCTCGAGGGCGAAGCCGTAGGCCTGCAATTCGGGTTTCAGTTCGGCCAGCAGGTCGGCGTCGGCGGCCGAGAACTGGCAGTTGACGGGGAAGAGGAGGGTCTGCGACTGCCGGGCGGCCTGGCTGCCGGTTTGCGACAGGCGGTCGAAGAGTATGCGCTCCAGGGCGCGCCGCTGGTCGATGAGGGCGAGGCCGGAGGAGAGCGAGGTGGCGATGTAGCGGCCCTGCAACTGGAGGCAGGCGGGGGAGGGGATGGGAGGGAGTGAAGGGGAGTGAGAGGGAGTGAAAGGGAGTGAAGGGACAATGGTGCTGTCGTCGTTTGAATCGAAGAGCAGATTTGTCTTTTCGCTTCCGGTTGCTCCCTTGTTGCTCCCTCTCGCTCCGCTGGAGGAGAAAGGATTGTAGTCGGGATTGTACTTCACCGAGGGCTGCTGGGGAATATAGCCGCTGGGGGCGGGGCCGATGTTGAACTCCGGCGGGGTGTCGAAGCTGAGCTCGGTGGCCAGGGTGAACTGGCCGAGGGCTTTCTTCACGGCCGAGCGGAGGATGGCGAAGAGCGCGTGGTCGTCGACGAAGCGCACCTCGGTTTTGTTGGGGTGGATGTTGATGTCGATGCGCGAGGGGTCCACCTGCAGGGCGATGAAATAGGAAGGATAGGAGCGGTCGGGCAGCAGGTCGGTGTAGGCTTTCTCCACCGCCGCGGCCAGGGCGGGGTGCTTGATGTAGCGGCCATTGACGAAGAGGTACTGCTCGCCGCGGGTCTTGCGCGAGTGCTCGGGTTTGCCCACGAAGCCTTTGATGCGCACGAGGTCGGTCTCTTCCTCGACGCTGAAGAAGCGCTCCTTGTAGTAGCTGCCGTAGAGTTGGGCTATGCGTTGCAGCATGCTGCCGGGTTTGAGGTCGTAGAGCAGCTTGCCGTTGTGCTGCAGTGAGAAGCCGAGGTCGCAGTGGACGAGGGTGATGCGGCGGAAGACCTCCTCGATGTGGCTCAGCTCGACGCTGTCTTTCTTGAGGAAGTTGCGGCGGGCGGGCACGTTGTAGAAGAGGTTCTTCACCGCCAGGGAGGTGCCCGGAGGGCAGGCCGCGGGCTGCTGGCTGACGATGTGCGAGCCTTCGATGACGATGGCGGTGCCGAGCTCGGCGTCGTGCAGGCGGGTGCGGAGTTCCACCTGCGCGATGGCTGCGATGGAGGCCAGCGCCTCGCCGCGGAAGCCCATGGTGCGGATGGCGAAGAGGTCGTCGGCACGGTGGATTTTGCTCGTGGCGTGGCGCTCGAAGCAGAGGCGCGCGTCGCTGTCGCTCATGCCGCAGCCGTTGTCGATGACCTGGATGAGTGTGCGACCGGCATCCTTGAGAATGAGGTCGATCTGCGAGGCGCCGGCATCCATCGAGTTCTCCAGCAGCTCCTTGACGGCGCTGGCGGGGCGGTCCACCACCTCGCCGGCGGCAATCTGGTTGGCTACGCTGTCGGGCAGTATGTTGATGATGTCGGACATGTCAGTGATTAGTGGTTAGTGGTCCGTTGCTTCTCATAGTTGTCGAGGAAGGGGATGATGCTCTTGACGGGCAGGGTCTTATTCATTATAATATCACGCCGCTCGTTGAGGATGATCATGGTGGGGGCGCCGTGGACGTTGTAGACCTCCTGGTAGTCGACATTGACGTTGGGTCCGCCGACGTTGACGAAGGGCATGTGGTGCTCGCGGAGGTACTTCTTCCACTTGGGCACGTCGCTTTCGTAGCCGACGGCATAGACGGTGAAGCGGCGGTCGGGGGCGTTGCGCAGCGAGTCGACCAGCGTGGCCAGCTCGGCGCTCTGCTCCTGGCAGTGGTGGCAGTCGGGGTCCCAGAACCAGAGGATGACGTAGCGGGTGGGGAAGCGGTGGCTGCTGATCCAGTGCTCGGGCGAGTCGATCTGCGTCGTGTCCAGCATCAGCAGTTCCTGCCCGTGGGCGCCGATGAGGCTCTGGCGGATGCGGTTGTAGTTGTAGCGCATATTGTGCAGGGTGCCCTCGGTGGCCCATGGGCAGCGGCCTTTGAGGTAGTATTCGCTGGCCATGTGGCACCAGACGGCGTCCCAGCCTATATTCTTGGTGGAGCGGAAGTAGCGCGGCTCGAGGTGGTCGAAGACGTAGCGCAGCAGGGCGGTGTCGTCGCCGATGCGGGCCGCCAGGCGGTCGATCTCGCGGCAGATGGTGTCGCTGTTGGCACGGTAGAGCATGCCGAAGAAGAAGTAGTTGAGCTTGCTGTAGAGGTTGGGGCTGTGGAGCATGGCGTCGTGGATGTCGCTCCAGTCGGTGTCGAAGAGGTGGTCCCAGAAGTGGGTGCGGAAGTGGTAGGCTTTGTTCTGCACGCTGTCGGGCACCTCGTCCTCGCGACAGGCGGCCACGACGCGGAAGAAGAGGGTGGGGGAGTTGCCAAAGAGGGTGTTCTGCTCGAACTCATGCATGCGGTCAATCAGCTCGGTCTCTTCGGCCTCGGCCTGCGCCTTGGTGGAGGGGTCTTTCAGGCGCTGGCGTATGGATTCCATCTGCTGTTTGGCCTCGTCGATGGTGGCCATGTAGCTGAACATGCGGCTGTTGGCCTGGCAGCCTTTCACGCTGACGGAGGCGGGCGAGAGCTTGGCGTCGGCCTTGAGGGTGAAACGCTGGCTGCCGTCGATGGTGAAGTCGCCGACCACCTTTTTGCCGTCCTGGCGCACGAGGGCATAGATGCCGCGCGGCCAGGACCGTTTGCCAGAAAAGCGGTAGTCGCCCTTGGGGTTGCGATGGGTAGAGTCCATCATCAGCAGCTGGTCGCGGTGGTGGCGGGCGATGTAGAGGACGCTGTCGTCCATGCCGTCAAGGCGGAAGGTGAAGTCGTAGGCCTGTGCGCTGGCCCACAGCGAGCACACCATCCATACGGTCAATCCTATTATCTTTTTCATATACATATTCTTTATATAGCCAACGAGGCGGTGAACAGGAGCGAGAGGTTGGCGCCGCGGCCTTCGGAATGGTAGCGGGCGGCGGCGGGTGTGAGTCGGTAGAAGAGTGCAAGGCCCCAGTCGGCCACGCCCCAGCGGACGAGGCCGTCGATGCCGACACCCACCTCGGCGATGCCGCGCGAGGGCGAAAGCAAGGGCAGTTCGTAGTTCCAAAGCAGACCCTCCTCGTCCTGCCCCCAAAGGTGCCCCCACAGGGCGCCTGCCTGCACGAAGGGGCGCGGGCGCATGCCGATGTTCAGCACGTCGAGGTGGAAGTTGAAGAGTGGCTTGGTGAAGCCCAGTTTCGCGCTGGCGGCGGCGAAGAGGTTGGCCGCGAACTCGCTGGGGCGCACCGACACAAGCGACTGAGAGAGCAGCAGCGGGCTGCCCCAATGGCCGCCGAGGTCGAACATGCGGCTGTAGGGCGCCCCCTTGGTGGTGATGCCGGCCTGGGCCGAGGCGCTGAAGGTGAAGAGGGCTATGGGGCGGCTGCGGCGGTACTGTGCGAGCAGGCGTGCGTAGGGTTCGATGTCGATTTGGTTGCCATGGTAGAGGCAGTGGCCGCTACCCACCACCAGCTCGGCCCGTAGCCCGCGGCTGTGCTCGGCCATGAGGCGCGCCTCGAGGAGGCGGTACTCGGGCAGGAGCTCCAAATCGGCCGGCTCGTAGTACATGTAGCGGTAGTCGTAGAGGCGCTGCTCGCGCGAGTAGCGTATTTCGGCGCCGAGGGTCAACCTGCGGCTGGCTTTGCCGCCACCGCCCACGAAGAAGCGGTCCACGGCGCTGAAGCGACCCGCCATCAGCCCGTCGAGGAACGAGAGGTCGTTCACGCTGGGGCTAGAGAGGCGCAGGTGGGCGTCCTGCGCGAGGTCGTGGATATAGCCCACATAGAGGTGCGGCTCGCGGGAGGAGCGCCCCTGCAGGTCGGCCATCAGGCCCCACTTCCAGCGCTCGTCGGCATAGCCGTAGCCCACATAGCCGTCGAGCGAGAGGCACTTCAGGCGGCTGGCTTCGCTGAAGCCGATGTCGTAGCGCAGGCCGCCACCCCAGCGCGAGGCCTCGTACTGGTTGTAGCTCCACACACGGTCGTAGTTGAAGTAGAGACCGTTTTTGGCGCCCTTGTCATTCAGGCGGACATACTGCCCCATGGCACTGAAAGACAGTGCAATGAGGACGGCCGCGGCGAGTAGTCGACTGTTCATAGCGAATGCAAAATTACTCAAAAAAATCCACCTATCAAAAAAAGTGTGTATATTTGCAAAAAAATATTGTACCAAAATAATTAAATAACAAACAGATATGCAAAGAGATACACAGATTTTCGACCTCATTCAGAAAGAGCGTGAGCGTCAGACCAAAGGCATCGAGCTGATTGCTTCGGAGAACTTCGTCAGCGACCAGGTGATGGAAGCCATGGGTTCCGTCATGACCAACAAATATGCCGAAGGCTACCCCGGCAAGCGCTACTACGGCGGCTGCCAGGTGGTGGACCAGAGCGAGACCATCGCCATCGAGCGCGCCAAGCAGCTCTACGGCGCCTGCTGGGCCAATGTGCAGCCCCACAGCGGAGCCCAGGCCAATATGGCCGTGTTCCTGGCCTGCCTCAACAGCGGCGACACCTTCATGGGCATGGACCTCAACCACGGCGGCCACCTCTCGCACGGCAGCCCCGTCAACTTCAGCGGCATCAACTACAAGGTGGTCGGCTACCAGGTGAAGGAAGAGACCGGCACCGTCGACTACGACGACATGGAGAAGAAAGCCCTCGAGTTCCGCCCCAAGCTCATCATCGGCGGCGGCAGCGCCTACAGCCGCGACTGGGACTGGGCCCGCATGCGCGAGATTGCCGACAAGATCGGCGCCATCCTCCTGGGCGACATCAGCCACCCCTCCGGCCTCATCGCCAAGGGCTACCTCAACAATGCCGTCAAATACTGCCACATCGTCACCACCACCACCCACAAGACCCTTCGCGGCCCCCGCGGCGGCATGATCCTGATGGGTGAGGACTTCGACAACCCCTGGGGCAAGACCACCCCGAAGGGCGAGGTGAAGAAGATGAGCGCCCTGCTCGACAGCGCCGTCTTCCCCGGCACCCAGGGCGGCCCCCTGGAGCACGTCATCGCCGCCAAGGCCGTCGCTTTCGGCGAGGCCCTGACCGACAGCTATGACCAGTACATCCAGCAGGTGATGAAGAACGCCAAGGCCATGTGCGAAGCCTTTGTGAACAAGGGCTACAAGGTCATCAGCGGCGGCACCGACAACCACCTGATGCTCATCGACCTGCGCACCAAGTTCCCCGAGCTGACCGGCAAGGAAGCCGAGAACGCCCTGGTGGCCGCCGACATCACGGTGAACAAGAACATGGTGCCTTTCGACAGCCGCAGCGCCTTCAAGACCAGCGGTCTGCGCGTGGGTACCCCCGCCATCACCACCCGCGGCCTGAAGGAGAACGAGATGGGCGCCATCGTCGACATGATCGACCAGGTGCTCTGCAATCCCACCGACGAGGCCGTCCGCGCCAAGATCACGGGCCAGGTCAACGAGATGATGCAGCATCGTCCGCTGTTTGCTTGGTAAACAGGGAAATACACCACACCCCTGCGGCCGGCCTGCGAGAGCAGGCCGGCCGCATATTATATCTGCGATATAATATAGGGCAACGCACAGTGGTGCAGGGATATAATAGGGTAATCATAGGGAAAAGCTAGGGTAATTCTAGGGTAATTCTAGGGAGACGCTAGGTGGAGTAGTATGTAACTAGGTGAATACTAGGCGAATACTAGTATCTGAAGAGGGGTTTGTTCGCTGAATATATTTGTCGCTGGAAATCAAGCGGTTGGCTTTTTTAGGCGTGGATGGCGGTGCCGCGCCATGTGCGATTTGTGCACAAAGAGCGGCATTCTGTGTTTGGCCTGGCCGAGGAATGCTTTGTAATTTTGCAGCCGGAAACCAAAAAAACACAAACATGAAGAAACATCACATTTTCAGCATAATACGCATAATGCTTACTGCTGCGATTTCAATTCTGTACACTATGAATACAAACGCACAAACGACCACGGGCGGGCTCGGTCAGCACGCCGGGCAGCCCTACCTGACGCTGAACAACGGCGTCCGCATGCCCCAGGTGGGACTGGGGCTCTACATGATCGCCGAGGGCGAGGAGACCTACAACGCGGTGACGACGGCCCTCAAGAACGGCTACCGCCATTTCGACTGCGCCCACGCCTACCGCAACGAGCGCTCGCTGGGGCGCGCCTTGAAGGAGAGCGGCATACCGCGCGACAGCGTGTGGATCACCAGCAAACTGTGGCAGAACGAGTACGACGGCGGCCGGACGGCGGCCTCCGTCGACCGCATGCTCGCGCGCCTCGGGCTCGACTACATCGACCTCGTCTACTTCCACCAGCCGGTGGGCGAATATGTCGAGGGCTGGCGCGAGCTGGAGGAGATTGTCAAAACCGGCAAAGTGCGAGCCATCGGCATCTCGAACTTCGACGCTTCGGACAGCATCTTCGAGTCGCTGGTGAAGCACTGCCGCGTGAAGCCCCAAATCATGCAGATCGAGTGCCATCCCTACGCCCAGCGCCGCCACTGGCAGGAGCGCTGCGCCGAGGAGGGCATACAGATCGAGTGCTGGTTCCCCCTGGGCGGACGCGACAGCAAGGGCGAGATACTGCGCGACCCGGTCATCGGTCGCATCGCCAAGGCCCACGGCAAGAGCCCCGCGCAGGTCATCGTCCGCTGGCACATGCAGGAGGGCTTCTCCGTCATCCCCGGCGCCTCGAACCCCGACTATATCTGGGAAAACATCGACGTGCTCGACTTCGCCCTGAGCAACACCGAGATGGCCGCCATCCGCGCCCTCGACCAGGAGAAGCGCTACTTCAACATGAGCTACGAGGACCAGGTGAAGTGGTTCAAGCAGTGGAACCCCGAAGACTAACCATCTTTTAACGGGCACCGACCTGCTCGTCGACGGCGGCACCATCGCCGCCATCAAGACCGGCGCCTACAAACTGACATTAAGTTAAACGTAATATATGAAACAATGAAGAAAACACTTGCAATGTTTGCTGCCGCTGCCCTGATGTTCTGCGGCTGCAATGGAAACAACGAGAAGGTCGAGGCGCAGCCCGTCGCCGAGGAGGGTGCTGCCGTCTATATGACCAGCAGCATCAGCCCCGAGGCGCTGATTAAGATCTACGAAACCCTGGGCGTGAAGACCGAAGGCCGTGTGGCCGTGAAAATCTCGACCGGCGAGGCCGGCGGACACAACTACCTCAAGCCCGAGCTGATCGGCGACTTCGTCAAGCACGTGAACGGCAAGCTGGTGGAGTGCAACACCGCCTATGCCGGCAAGCGTATGAACAACGGCGACCACCTGGCCGTCATCGAGGACCACGGATTCAATGCCATCGGAGGCGTCGACATTATGGATGCCGAGGGCGAAATCCGGATTCCGGTGCGCGACACCACCTATATGCACTACAATATCGTCGGGAAGAACCTTCAAAATTACGACTTTATGGTCAACCTGGCCCACTTCAAAGGGCATGCGATGGGCGGCTTCGGCGGCGTGCTGAAGAACGCCAGCATCGGTGTGGCCTCGCGCAATGGCAAGACCTACATCCACACCAACGGACAAAGCGAGGACTACACCCGCCTGTGGGATTTCATCCAGCCCGAGAATCAGGACAAGTTCCTAGAATGTATGGCCAACGCCGCTGCCGCCGTGCACGACTACTTCAAGGGCAAGGTCATCTACATCAACGTGATGAACAATATGAGCGTCGACTGCGACTGCAACGGCAATCCTGCCGCCCCCGAGCTGAAGGATATGGGCATCCTGGCCTCCACCGACCCCGTGGCCCTCGACCAGGCCTGTCTCGACCTCGTTTTTGGCCACCAGAACGCCGCCGGCGATGATGCTTCGGCCCTCAAACAGCGCATCAACGACCGCCACGGCATCCACACCGTCGAGCATGCCGAGAAGATCGGCCTCGGCAGCCGCAAGTATCACATTGTTAAAATAGACTAATCATTATGGAATACATCAAACTGAGCAACGGCGTGGAAATGTCGACCCTGGGCTACGGAGTTTTCCTGGTGAGCCCCGACGAATGTGAACGCTGCGTGAGCGACGCCCTGAGCGTGGGCTACCGCCTCGTCGACACCGCGCAGGCCTACGCCAACGAGGAGGGCGTGGGCAACGCCTGGCGCAAGAGCGGCCTGCGGCGCGAAGAACTCTTCCTCGTCACCAAGGTGTGGATCAGCAACGCCGGCGAAGAGCGTGCCGCCCGCAGCATTGACGAGAGCCTGCGCAAGTTGCAGACCGACTACATCGACCTGATGCTCATTCATCAGGCCTATGGCGACGTCTTCGGCACCTGGCGCGCCATGGAGCGTGCCTACCGCGACGGCAAGGTGCGCGCCATCGGCGTGAGCAACTTCCAGGCGGGCCGCTTCTTCGACTTCGCCCACTATGTGGATGTGAAGCCCATGGTCAACCAGCTGCAGTGCAACACCCTCATCCAGCAGACCGCCATCGAGCCTTTGCTCGCCCAGTTCGGCACGCGGATGATGGCCTGGGGACCGCTGGGCGGACAGGGCGTGGACGGCATCGTCAAAAGTCCCGAGCTTTCCGCCATCGGTAGCAAGTACGGCAAGAACGCCGCGCAGGTCGCCCTGCGCTGGCTGACGCAGCGCGGCATCGTGGCCATCCCCAAGAGCACCCACAAGGAGCGTATGGCGCAGAATCTCGATGTTTTCGACTTCCGCCTCACCGACAGCGAGATGGCCCAGATCGCCAAGTTCAACCAGCACGACACCGGCACCATCAACTTCGGCGACCCCCAGTTCGTCAAGCACCTCATCGAAAACTACGGATAGACTTTCTTCAGCCTCTCATATCTTGAATCCGGCCCGCGCCATACGGCGCGGGCCGGATGTTTCCTGCATATTTAGATGTTGTCTGTGTTCAATAATTACGAAATGGTGTTAAAATCGGTATAGTGAAAAACTGTATTTGGTGCATTTTTTTGAATTAATAATTTGTATTTGGTGAAGAATTTGTGTATTTGCAAAGTTGAATTTGGTGCATTAAAAAAATGAAAAGAAAGATTTACAACAGATTACTGAATTGGAAAGAGACGCAAAACGGAAAAACCGCCATTCTTATAGATGGTGCTCGTCGTGTTGGTAAAAGTTACATTGTGGAGGAATTTGCCAGAAAAGAGTATAAGTCGTTTGTCTTAATCGATTTCAGCAAAGAGGATAAGCAGCTGAAACAGTTGTTCGAGGATCACCTTTCAGACCTGGACGTTTTCTTCAGGATGCTTTCGCTCTTGAAAGACGTGAAGCTGTATCCGCGGGAATCGGTCGTCGTGTTCGACGAGGTTCAGCAATATCCGCTGGAAAGACAGCCATCTCGGTGTGAGCGAAGAGATGGCGGAATATGGCACTCCGAACAGAAAGAAAAATGGTTCGGAGAAAAGTTCGGAAATATGGCACTCCGAACAGAAAGAAAAATGGTTCGGAGAAAAGTTCGGAAAAACCAGAGGTAAATACGGAGAAAGGTTCGGAGAAAAAGGCAGAAGATTCGGAGAAAAAGGGTGCAAAAAGTTCGGAGAAAAAGACGAAAGGTACGGAGAAAAGCACAAAGAGTTCGGAGAAAATCCTCAGCCTCATTTCGAAGAACCCATCCATCACAACGGCGGCTCTTGCTGAGCGGCTTGGCATAAGCACCCGTGCGGTGGAGAAACACCTAGCCAACTTGAAAGCCAAAGGCCGCTTGCTGCGCATCGGCCCCGACAAAGGCGGCCACTGGGAGGTGGTGGGAATTGGTATTTGAAGTCTTTTTGTTGAGTATTGTAAAAGAAAGAGTGTTGTCCACCGATGGATGCCGTTCTGCCATCGCAAGAGAAAAACGTGACAGGTCCTACAAAAGGAAAGGCAGCATGCGGAAGCATGCTGTCTTTTAGGATATGACACCCTACCCTATCTAATCACCACTATCCTCCGCACAGGTGCATTGCCAACCTTCACAAGGTAGACTCCCGTGGCAGGGATATCGAAACTGGCCGACGGCCCTCTATCCGTGCCATGGACCGATAGAGGGCGTCCGGCGACATCGTACACAATCACTTCGGGCAGATCGCTACAGCCATCGCCAGTCTCAACCACAACCTGGCCGTTGCGCTGATAGACATGCACATTGACGGTTTGAATGTCGTCTATGCCGTCAGGGGTAATGTAGATTGTGTCATGGAGCCAAATTGTGTCGTACTGCGTAAGGGTGATATAGGTTGTATCATGAATGACAACAGTATCATGAACGACAAGGGTGTCCTGATAGGGGGTGCCGTTGGCATAGAAAATCGCCGTCAAATGGACATCGTCGACAACGGCAAAGGTGTAAGGGTTATACGTCGAGCCATCGCTCCAATGCGAGAACTGGTATCCGCTATAGGGTATGGCCACCACAGAAGCGGCTGTACCGTAGGGGTACTGGCCATTGCCTGTAAACGTGCCATGGGCGATACTGTCCACCGACAGATGCACCGCAAAGGTGTCGATACCGAAAATGGCTATGAAGGCAATGTTTCTATCAACTGTTACCGTACGGGGATTCTCCGTATTGCCGTCGCTCCACTTGACGAAATGATATGGTGCCAGTGCAGTAGCGGTCACAACCACAGAGTCCAGATAGTCGAATTCACCGCCTGCACTTACAGAACCAATATTGGTGTCGGAACTGAACGTGGTCAACGTGTACCTGTTTTTGGCAAAGGTGGCCGACAGCGTGCTGTCGCCCATAAGAAACAACGTATCGGTCGACGACGTGCTGCCATTGCTCCATTGTACAAAATGATAACCATAATTCGGAAGCGCGCGGACCACTGCACTCGAATCGCAACGGACATACTGGGAATCAGCATCCATAACGACCGTCGCCGTTCCCCAGTCGGGCATGTCGGAAACGACCGTCATCATCAATCCGACAACGGGGTACAGATAGGTATTGGCCGTTCCCAAAACACTCCGGTAGGCATGATATGAACCACATGGAATGTCAACCAGCAAACTATCGTTAGTTTCTGAAAAAAGGTTTCCCCCTACCGAAGGAGCCACATCCGACTTGAAAACCAGCGTATCGAGACTTCTGCAGTTCCAAAACATCAGTCCGCCGAGGCTCGAAACAGACTGTCCAAAAACAACCTTCCGCAAGCTATAGCAATGAGAAAAGGCACCAAAACCGACCGAAGTAACAGCATCGGGAACGACCACCGAGACCAGGGCGGTGTCGTTCTCAAACAACCCCTGTTCAATTATCGTCAACGAATCCGGCAACGTGATCGACACGATGTTGAAGCTGCCGGCAAAAGCACCGCGCCCAATGGAAGTCACAGAGTTGGGAATCACCAAGGACGTCAAGCTGTCGCATGCAACGAAAGCCCGTATGGCGATTGTTCTTACCGTATTGGGTATCTGCACTGTCCGCATCGTTGCGTACTCGAAGGCTTCGTGGCCAATTGACGTAACCGGATACACAACGCCGTTGTAGACCACACTGTCTGGAATAACCAAGTCGCCGTTCAAGGAACTGCCATAATTAGGGTAGTTGTAATTGCACTTGGCGACCTCGGCCTCGCCGTTTACAATACTGTAATACAACGTGTGGCCCGAAGGTGTGACAGCCGAAAAATCATAGGCCGAAGCCATGTATGGCATTGCCAGCAATATGATTGTAAGTAATATGTTCTTTTTCATTTTTCCTTTTTTCTATTATTCTACTAATGCCACGTAGCATTATATCCAATTCTAGATGTGAAAGCATTTCAAGATGGTAGTATTTGACGAAAGAATCCATAACACTATGGAATAAGGTATATTTCCTTAAATCCATTTCATGCAATTCCAGATTCCAAAATCGATCATATTTGTTTAGTTCAATAATAGCATGTATGGAATTACCAGTACATCCATAAAACGCCGATGGGTTGCTATGATGACAAAACATGACGGCAAAGACAAACTGATTGCCGCTATTTCCTCGTACTATCTCATCGGGAAGTGATAAATCTCCGCCCAATAGCCTACCTTCTAAATTATCGATTGACATCAAATACTCTGCTGAGAGTAATCGCTTCTTAATCGCAGCACGTTGGTTGTATGTTTTATAAATAAGATCACATCGTCTTGATAGAATTTCTTTGGAAAGTGTTTTGTTGACGAATGCACTAGACAATTCTCTATAGGAATCATAATCTGTTTTCGTGTCTATCCACTCTCTTTTGAAAAGCAGAGCTTCTTCTACAGATGGAATGAACTCTTTAATTGTTTTGGCATGTTCCATACTTTTAAGTGTTGATAATTGCCTACTCTATAAAGCAGTTTTCGGCTTCCCTGCTTTTTGTTGTGAGCTGGAAGCCGATGTTTCAATAAGGGGAATAAAGAAAGGCGCAAATCCTTTCGATGTTCAAATTGCCACTTACTTTCTACGGAGGTGTCTGGTATTACCTTAAATGCAAATAAGTGGGAAAGAATTCACGCCGTTGCGCGAACTATCCGCAATCTTATTTCCGCATTTAGTATTGTTTACCAGACTTTACCGTAGAGGAAACAAGAGCGTCAGCTCAATATGTCTTTATGTCTATTCTAATTCTTTGTTTTATGCCATAGTTTATATTTTGGTTTCAAATTACAAAATGAACATTCAATCCTTGATATTACTTATTCTTCTCACAATATTCGTTCCATACCTCTTGTTCCAACACTCCTTTCTCTTTCATATATCCAGTCAAATCTTCCATTAGGTAACGTGAACTGAACGTGTGCAGCACGTCATACGACGGAACGATGTAACCATACAGAATGCCCGATGTATTCAACCGCCTGTATATCTCTTGCTGCGGAAGCTGCAATGCCGACGATAGTTTTGCTATGCAGTATGTTACAAACTCCAATGTCTTTCCGTCCATGTTTTTACCGTTGTTTCGATTTGCAAAAATACGACAAATAATCGGATTGGTGAAATTTATTTTCAGTTTTTGGATGAGCGATGCCGAAAAATGTGAACACTTGGACGCATTCTGCGTGGTGGCCATGTGCGGAGAGGAGGGAAGAAATCCAGCCAAGTTCATCAAGAGTGTTTTGCCCCAAATCAGAAGACCGAAAAAACCGCATCAGACGGAGAAAAATTTTGCCATGTCGGAAAAAAATCGTATCTTTGCAAAATAATTGAGACGCAAAAGGAAAGTGGACTTCGAGCAATACATCATACAAGGCGAGCCGGGGCGCAAGGAGCGCGCCGAGAACTGGCAGGTGGCCATCGGGCTGCAGGCCGTCGACGGGCTGAAGCCGTCGCTCTACCTGCTGCAGACGGCCCAGGAACACATTGAGGGCGGCATCAGCATCGACGAGGTGGACCGCCGCATCGCCTCCTACTACCAGACCGCGGACGGACGCCGCGAGCTGGACGGCACCGACGAGGCCGACGGCGTGGCGGCTCGCATCACGCGCCTGCTCGCCGAGGACACCTTCACCTTCTCGCCCGCCATGCTGGCCTCCATCCACCGCCGCCTCTTCGAGGGCATTCTGCCCAGGGCCGGCCGCTACCGACAGACCAACATCAAGAAAAAAGAATGGGTGCTCGACGGCGCGTCGGTGCTCTACAGCTCGTGCGACATGATCGCCGATACGCTGGACTACGACTTCGAGCAGGAGCGTATGTTCTCCTACAAGGGCATCGACCTGCCTAGGGTGGTGAGGAGGATAAGCAGCTTTGTGTCAGACATTTGGCAGATACACCCCTTCGGCGAGGGCAACACGCGCACCACGGCGGTGTTCACCATCAAATACTTGCGCCAGATGGGCTATCCGGTCGACAACGAGCCCTTCAAACTCCACTCGTGGTACTTCCGCAACGCGCTGGTCAGGGCCAACTACCAAAACCTGCCCGCCGGGGTGGAGCGTACAACCGAATTCCTGGAGCTCTTCTTCCGCAACCTGCTGATGGGCGAGAAGAACGAGCTGAAAAACCGCTACCTGCATATCCGCTGGAAAGACAGCCATCTCGGTGTGAGCGAAGAGATGGCGGAATATGGCACTCCGAACAGAAAGAAAAATGGTTCGGAGAAAAGTTCGGAAA
>CACWPQ010000024.1 GCA_902762805.1 uncultured Bacteroidota bacterium
ACTGTCAACCTTGAACGATGTCCAACCTCCGACCTCCGACCTCCGACCTCCAACCTGCTACTACGTCGTCGGCTTCGGCCCCGCCGGCAACTTCACCGCCGGCGGCAACACCTTCATCAACGACATCATCCGCATGGCCGGCGGACGCAACATCGCCGAGGACGTCAGCGGCTGGAGCTACAGCCTCGAAGCACTCATGCAGCATGACCCCGACTTCATCCTCGTGCGACGCGAGGACAGCGCCGCCTTCTGCTCCATGAAACCCTACAACACCCTCCGCGCCGTCCGCCAAGGCCACGTCATCGGCCTCGAAAGCGGCACCATGGACCTCCAAGTCCCCCGCAACATCGACGCCATCCTCACCCTCCGCTCCCGCATGGCCATCCCTTGAGCCCCCTTTCCACCCAACCTCCCGACCAGGACTCATCTAGGAGTCATCTAGGACTCATCTAGGACCCACCCAACACCGCACAAATGAAAATCAAAAGCAACGCCTTCGCCCTCGGCGGCTACGCCGTGCCCGCACTCCTTTGGGCCACCCTCTTCGTCCAGGTGGTACTCTTCCAGTGGGCATGCTACCACAACCTGCTCATCACCAGCCTCTGGAAGTCGCCAGACCACTTCCTCGTCTTCTGGCTCTCCAAAATCGGCATCGCACTCTTCCTCGCCAGCTTCGCCTTGCTCTCCAAACGCAAGTGGTGGACCAATACAACTCCTTCTCCTACTACATCCTCCCCTGGCGCGACTTCAGCATGGAAGCCGACAAATGGGTGGTGCTGACCGAAGACACACATGAAACCAACCGCTACATCTCCTACCATTCCATCGTCAGCAACCTGCCCCGCATCATTGCCTTCCATCACGCCACGCAATACAATGCACGTAGGGCTTCGGCGATGCGAGTGTCGCGCACCGCAATCCCAGAAGAAGTCAGCAGTCTATATTTCCCAACCACCGACACCAGCATCGCCCCCTGCAACCTGATTGTCATGCTGGTCGAAAGCTTGGAGAGCTGGGTGATCGGCATCAAGGATGACAGTGACCGCGAGGTAGCTCCGCACCTATCGCGCCTGACGCAAAACTCCATCTATTTCCCCTACTGCCAGTCGCAAGCAAAAGAAGGCGTCAGTGGCGACGGCCAACTCATCGTCAACACCGGCATACTTCCCCTGCAACAAGGTGCCGCCTGCATGATTTTCGGCGACAACACCTATCCCAATCTGGCGTCCGCCTTCAACGCCTCGGCCACCATCATTCCCACGCTCACCACCACATGGAACCAGACCGTGGCCTCCACATCCTATGGATACCAAGAGACCATATCCGAAGGCGAGATTGAAGACGACGCCCTCTTCCGCCTCACCAAACGCTGGCTTGACACCGTCAGTGCCACACCGTTCTGCCTCCAACTGCTCACCGTCTCCACCCATGGCCCCTTCGACCGCGTCCAACATGGTCCCCTGCAATTCAACTCCGACATGCCCGGCTCACTGCGCGACTACCTAAAATGCGTACACTATGCCGACAGTTGCATCGGCGATTTCATGACCTACCTCGAGCAGCGCGGCTTACTGGACAACTCCATCATCGTCATCACCGGCGACCACACCGTTCTCAAGGACAACCTGCTGCGCGAGTACCGCAAGGCCGCCATCCAGCGTGGCTACGACTTCCTGTCGGGACACAACTTTGTGCCCATCATCCTTCTTACACCAAACGATAAATCCCCACGCCACATCGCCGACACCTGCGGCCAGTACGACATCTACCCCACCCTGCGAGGATTGCTCGGCAGCGGCCGCTACCCCTGGAAGGGGCTCGGGCGCGACCTGCTTGATCCCACCTCCGTGCGACCTTTCTCCGAGCAGGAAGCCTACCGCTGGTCCGACGTGCTCATACGCTCCAACTGGTTCGAAGACAAATAACAAAACCCCTCAATATGGACAAATTAAGCTACGCACTGGGCCACAATATTGGCCACCAACTGATTGGAATGGGCTTGAAAGAGAGCCTCAATATTGACGACTACGCCGCCGCCATCGCCGACGTGCTGCAGGGGCGCACCCCGCAGATGAGCCACGAGGAGGCGCATCAGGTGCTGGAGCACTTCTTCAGCGAGCTGGAGGAGCGCCAGCAGGCCGAGGCCGCCGAGCGTGGCCGCGCCGCCCGCGCCGAGGGCGAGGCCTTCCTGAAGCAGAACGCCGCCAAGCCCGGCGTCACCGTCACCCCCAGCGGCCTGCAATACGAGGTGCTCAAAGAAGGCACCGGCCGCCAGCCCAAAGCCACCGACACCGTCCGCTGCCACTACGAAGGCACCCTCCTCGACGGCACGGTCTTCGACTCCTCCTTCCGCCGCGGCACCCCCGCCGAATTCCCGCTCAACCAGGTCATCGCCGGCTGGACCGAGGGCGTGCAGCTGATGCGCGAAGGCGCCACTTTCAAATTCTACATCCCCTACCCTCTCGCCTACGGCGAGCGCGGCGCCGGCGCCGACATACCGCCCTACGCCGCACTGATTTTCACCGTCGAGCTAATAAAAGTACTCTAACAACCGTGAATGGCCAACTTAGGCTGTTACCGTTCTAGCCTTGATTGGATCAAGGAGTAATTTTGCGGAACCGGAAGAAGTGGCTGTTGACCGACTCGTCGCGGAGGGGATAGCCCCAGTCGGCGATGGTGACCAGGGTGTCGGAGACGGACCGCACCTCGTAGTAGTGTGCATGCTCGAGCATGCCAGGGGCGGTGTCGTCGCTTGCAGGCGCATCGGCGGGCAGGAAGACGACGAGCGTGGAGGTGTCGCTGGGGAACTGCTCGGGCTGGACGTCGCACACCCGGCGCAGGACGTAGCGGTAGGTCTCACCGTCGACAAAACCGTTGGTGGGATAGCCGGTCATGTTGACAGTGTGGGAGGTGAAATGGGTGTTGTCGGTCCAGGTGGTGGTGACGACCAGGGGCGTTTCGACAGGATGGAAGACCGTGTCGTTGCGCTGGTAGGCGCGCCCAGAAGTGTAGTACACGTAGCGCCACACGCGGCCGTCGATGGCGGCGGCGGTGTCGTAGGGCGGGAGGGTGCCGACAGTGTCGCGGACATGGACCTTGTCGGCGACGGGGTCGGGAGTCGGATTGACCGGATTGACAGGGTCTTTGTCCTTGTCGCACGAGACGGCGACCGCGAGAACGAACAGCGCGAAGGCTGGCAGCAATGTGTTTTTCATAATGTTGTGTGTTTAAAATTTCGATGCAAAGTTAAAAAAAAAATGGATTGTAGTTATTTTTTACAGCATTTTTTATAACATTTTTTCACAACACACTGTGCATCAACCACCTATCACACATATTTTTTTTAGTATCATGGGCACTCGGAAGGTATTTATACCATCCCACACCGCTCTGAAAAAATAATTTTGCCACTTCGATACATCCTCGACTTCTTCAAGCAGTTATGGAGCAACGGATTACGAGGAACCAATATTAAATTAGTGCTTTGATCTGGCGTCTTTGATTTCTATCGAGGATGAATTGTCGCTATGCTCCGATGATCCGTATGGAAACAAACGACGTCTTCTATTCAAATTTTCAGAAGAATTAGGCTTTTGTATGCAAGTTGCGTGCAACAAAAAACATCAAAACAGCTGCTGAACCTTCGGCATTCCTTCAGCTGTGTCTTGGTATAGCCTTAATGGTACAATCCCACAATTACCAACGCATTCACGCACTAATACATTCTAATTGCGTCTTAACGTATGTTGACAATGTGATTTATCAATTATATATATGATTTGCTCAAAAGACATCTTTGTTTTAATCAAATATATTGATTCTTTTCTTGGTGCTGGATTCAAATTTTAAACTTAATTTTTATTTTTTCAAAAAAAAAGCGTATCTTTGCAGAAAGATAGCAAATGATTATTAACGATGAAAAGGCTGACAATCAAGAATATAGGCCCACTGACGAATGTGTTGGTAGATTTTGCCAAATACAATCTTTTTATTGGTCCACAAAGTTCTGGAAAAAGTTGTATCCTAAAAATTGCATCCTATTGCAACTGGGTTGAGAAACGAATCGAGCTGAGCCAGGCGCCAGATGACTATCTGAATGAAGTTGAGTTTTGGAAACGTCTTGTAGATTATCATCGTCTGAATGGCTTCATTAAAAAGGGATTCCTGATTAAATATGAATCCTCTTATATGACCTTTTCTATTTCCGGATCCCCTGAAAAGATTCAGTTCAACTTCAAATGGAAACCCCGTAACCGCTGGCAATACCGTCGTCCTCAAATAGCATACATTCCCGCCGAGCGCAACATAGTGGCGGTCATCCCTAATTGGTTCGATATCTCTTTCAGCAATGACAACAACCTCCAGGGGTATATGTCTGATTGGGAAAATGCCCGCAACACATTCCCGCAATACAGCAAACTTGACATCCTTAATCTTGGACTTTCCTATTATTACGACAATGAGCAATTCCGAGAGCGAATACTTATTAACAACAAAGTTGAAATTGCATTTCTGAATGCATCAAGCGGACTTCAGTCCGTCGTTCCGCTATGTGGCTTGATAAATTACCTGACTTTTCACGAACTACACCGCCCCCGCCGTCTCAGTGTGGCGCAAGAACGAGAACTAAACAGCCTGCAGGACACGTTATATAAAGAAAAATTTACGCAGTCGAATGGCTCTAATATTGTAGGCAGGGTCGACGATATTACAAGAACATTCCCTGAACCTCGTATCAAGTTCTTCTCTTCCCATCGAGAGGAGGCTATGTTTAGTGAAATAGTAGACAGATTCTCACTAACGCAACACGCATCAATCTATCTTGAAGAACCAGAGGAGAATCTTTTCCCCACCACGCAGTATGAGCTGGTGAAATGGATGGCCAAGCAGATAAATACTACTCAAGATAACAGCCTATGCATTGCCACACACAGTCCTTATATCCTATCCTCATTCAACAACCTTATCCAAGCTTCTGAATGCAAAGACGACATGACCGTAGAATCGACCGTTGGCAAATCCTCTACAATCTCATTCGAAGACATCAATGTCTATGCAGTGGATAATGGAACAGTCAAGGATATAAAAGACTATGACCTGCGCCTTATATCCCAAACCGATTTAGACGCCGCATCCGATACTATAGCCTCCGACTTCTCCAAACTGCTTGAGTCATGAATGAAATCCCCGCACATTGTGTCGAAATGAGGTCCGATTCCCTCATTGTTTTCTCAGAAAACAAATCAAAGATAACGTTTGGAAATCCCGACCATAACACCTATCGTGCCATTCAAGTGGATGGATGTGTTTTTAATGCTGCGGATGGCCAAAAATGTGATAAATTATTGGAAAGCGAGCAATATGCTGACCAATATTTCGTCGAACTGAAAGGTGGCGATTCGGGCAAGGCTGTAGAGCAATTGAAAGACACCATTGACAAAATGCCACCACGTCTCGTTGGGGCGAAACGAATGGCCTTTGCTGTATTCTCAAACACTTGTCCCAAGAACGACACCAAACGTCAGGCTATTGAAAAGATCTTTAAGAACAGGGGGATAGCCATAAAATTCTGTCGAACAGGGGAAACCTACCGACTGGAACGATGATATAGATACCCCACCGAATGATACTGTATCTTGTCATAAATAGTTCTGTGTCCATTGTATTTTTGAGACCGGAACCATTCATGAATAAAAATATCATTTTTGTTCGCTATGATAAAAATTCGTAAGCGCTTTTTTTGAATTCAGAGGAATGGTCTGTTAATATCAGTGAACCAACTCGAATGTTCTTAAATAAAGCATATTTTTCCACTAAAGGCTTGAACTTGTCACATCCATATTCCGAAATGCAGTTGTAAAAAATAATCAAAAGTTCGTCTTTTGAAAGTTGTGCACGTAGCAAACATAGATATTTATATTTTTCTTCTACAGACAAAACATTTATGTCATAATCATCCACATAACGTATTATCCTATAAAGATGACGAAAATAATGATCCAACTGACCATCTTCCACATATTGGTAATACTCGTTTAGACAGCCGTCTAATGTAGATATCTTTTTCACTTTGCACTGATAATAGATATCAGAATACAACTCTTTTATAGCCTTTCTTCCAACATGTTCTAGTACAAAGTCACCCGTCTGCAAATACCTTAACTCATTTAATATTTTCTGTTGCATGTCTAGCATATTGAAAAAAGTATTCTCAAACCGCTGTAACATGATTGTCTTGTTTTGTTCCTTTAATTCTTTATTGGTTTGAGCTATCTCTTCTTTTTGTAATTTCAATGCTTCAGTTTGTGCTTCAAGATCCTGGCGCTGTAATTTTATTTCGTCTTTCTGATTCTGCAAATCTTCACGTTGCTGAAGCATGGTTACAATTAGTCCGGCAAAAGCTAATCCGGAGAACAAAGCGCCAATAAATCCAAACATGTCTCCGAATTGTCCACGTTTCTCAGAATCCGAAGGAAATATGCAGTACATGAAAAGGATGTATGCAGTACAGATAACAACCACGACTAATATTGCTATCCAGAATACCCTTTGGGGATTTATATTACCTTCTTTATCTTTCCTTTTTGACATAATAGTACGCTTATAAGAACATTTTTCAAATAGGATGAAATAAAACCTCACCGGTTTGGGATGCTCGCTGTTTTTTTCTATAAAGTAAATCTGTGAGGCTAATTCTCATTTCTAAAACATTTAAAATATCCTGTGCATCCATAAGGATAACGTCGTCCGCGGTAAGGTATTCAACACATTCTTTTGAAAAACCATTGATTGAGATAAAAAGGCCAAGTGTTGTTTTTAGTTTGCTGCGAACTTTACCTTGAAATGATTGGATTGTCGATTTTGGTACAGGGACTTCTACCCATTTCGCTTCTATCAAATAATGTTGATTGTCGTGAACAAACGCACCATCAATTTGTTCTCCCTGTGCTTTATATGAACATTTGGGATCCAAATCATATAGAACAAATAACCGATTTAAAAATTTTTCAAACTCTAAACCTCTCTCTTGGTGATTAGAGTGTATTGATAAATCAAAAAAAATATTTTTTAAATTGGTCAATTCGTCTGTGACAGCCTTTGTGTCGTTTATTAGTGCATCATATCTCTTTTTGTTCTCTTGTATTTTTTGCTTTTCCTGTTGTATTTGAAGGTATCCTTGTGTTTGCTTTCTTAATGCTTCAACACTTTGTTTGGCTTTTTTTACTTTTTGAGCTCCGTCCTCCCATTTTTCCAAATGACTAAAATCCGTCATGTCCGTAACTGCAAAAATTAAGGAAAGCAAATCCTCGCCATAAATATCTTGTCTTTCTGCCATTCGCATTACGATGTCTTCCGCAGTCTGCCTTTTTACTTGGTTAAAGTCTATGGTAGCAAGGAAGTATTTGTTCTCGATCGATTGATATACAAATTGTTTTAATTCTTCTTTCTTCCAATATATATGAGTCAGGGCCTCTTTTAATGCCAATATTGCAGCAGGTGAAATTTTTTTACTATTCATTTTCTTTATTTTTTGCAAAGATACAAAGGAATAGACTATTGACAAAATATTTTTATCAACAGTAAGAAATAAATGATTTACTAGAAATCAATTATTTTGTTCAATAATTGTGTTTTCTTCGGAGATAAGGTTACTGTCAAAAAAGTTGTTTGCCTATTATACTTCAATTCTCCACCACGCCGACAACAGAGTCAATATTGTATACCACAACCCATACTCCCATATTTCGATATATTGAGTCTACGTCATTCCCTTTTGATGTTTGCAGAACATCCCGTTCCTGTTCTTCATCAAAGTATACCTCATGAGGACAATCTTCATTGAGATGGACAAGCATAGCATCTCCGTCCTTGTCGCGACTCTTGTTGAAGAGTATGTATTTGTATTGTTTAAGGAAATACGGGAAAACATCGTTGTTACGAGAATACACGCTAACGGTCTTTCGCTCGTGTATTGGAACAACACTGTTGTTTAACTTTAGCACACCGTTTTCCGATTCAAGATAACGAGTCGAAGTTCCTTCCGTAATAGCGCACTCGTATATGTCACGTTCCTCGTTCATTATCTCCGAAAAAACGTTGTCGTCACTCAATGTCAACTCCAAAATATCGTCGGGATTAATCCCTCTGATTAGTTCCGAAATATCTGTCCTATTGACTATCCGGTGTTCTGTTCTTTCGCTTACGGTATATATAACAGGTTCGACTTCGTTCTGGAGATACAATGACGGCCAATAGAACGGTGTTCCTCGCCAACCCTGCTCTTCTGTACCATTTTCTTGAAATAGCATCAAAACAGGCATTGTAGTGCACTTCTCTCGTGCCGGCTGCAAGTCTGTACGACCGTCTTCGGGAACATCCATAAAAGCCCCATCTTGTGCGATTCGTTTCAGGTTACGATTAGTTCGATGCAAACAAAATAGTTTACCATTGGTTTTCTGTGTGGCATACTCAATGCAACCGATCATATCATTCATTTCCCATTCCAGACCCTTGTTGTTGTCAATTTCGCGGTCGTAGATATATGTGGAACGAATCTTTCGTACAATATCTATTGCCAAATCCTTGTCAATTACGAAGAATCCGTTGCCATCCCGATTGGCGTAAGATGGTAAAATCTCGATGGCCTGTCGTATTTCTTGGATGGTTTTCCCAATAGTCGATTTTGGACCTGTTTGGAAACCAATGGGAAGAATACGCAAATTGGGACGCACCACAAGCGTATTTGACACCTTTATTTTCTGTGAAGAGCAGGGTTTTATTCTGTTGTCCAATCCTACAAATACAAAATCAACCGATTTATCCGATGAGCTGACAAACGACTGGCGTAGTTGCTCGTCCAGTTCGTTCATACGTGACATAATGCCATAGATGAGGTTTGATGTGTGGAACATCGACACCGCCATATCCTCTTTGTCGCGAGACCCGAACATTCGTGCATGCTGCAAAACGGCATCCTGTTGGAATGTTCTCGGAGTACGTCCATAGAAGAAGCAAAGCATATTGGAAATTGTGATACCGCGGTCGAGGATATTGCCACCAATGAATATATTGGCACTCTGTTCAAGTTTCAGCTGTCCATCTTCGTTTAATAGGACCTTTACATCATTATTAGAATTGACAAGACGGACATTATAGTCGCCGTCATCCAAAATCTTTGTCAGAACCTCTACAACCTCATCTTTTGTTGGCAACTCGACGTTTATCACGCCTTCTCTACGTCCATTTTCGTTACTCTCCTGAAAGTTGTCGTATATTGCATCTACAACCGGGCAAATTCTTGCATCATTCCTATAACCAGCTTGGAAAACCTTATGTATTTCCGTGATGAAACGTTTTATTAAATCGCCCTGCCATTGATGTTTTGATTTTTGTATCATCACATGGAATACGGCACTTGATCGATAGCTTCTCCCATTCTTTCTCTCCTGTATCATGCGGACGGCAGTTGACATGAAATATCCTACAATAACATACCGTAAATCTTCAATGTTCTTGGATTTAATGTTGTTGTTCAGATACTTCTCGTTTTTTCTACCGAGAACCTCAATACACTTGGGTTTGATTGGATGAAACAGGTGGCAATACAAAGACTCCGGATTATGAGCCTCAACGAAATACTGTTGTCCTCCAACGTATTTGTCGTGTATGGGTAGCAGTATGGTGAAACGGGGCTTGAATGGTGTCGCCTTTCCGTTCACCAATTGCACATAGCCGTCTGGTTGCAAGTACAGGGAATAGGGCGTGGCCGTCACTTGCAAGTATCTGTAATATTCAAGCAGCGAGCAGAATTTTTCAATTTGGGAGGATATTTTAGCCAACGTGGTTTCTGCATTCTTAACGCGGTAGTTCCTGCTGGCAAAATCGGCCTCGTCATCTACAATCAGCACTTTCTTCTGAAGTAACGCAGGCGAATTCTCTTTAAACAGTTCAATAAGGTGATGCATATTATCAGCTTGTTTCATACAAACAATAATACGTTTTGCACCATTCCTGTTCACCTGGTTTGCAGACAGCCCACCTCTTTTGTGTAGGTCTTTAATATCATCCACCTCGACGACCAATTGTTGGTCGAGTCGTCCCGTCTCCTTGAAGTGTCGGAAATCATATCGGAGGCGTTCGATGGTTTGATAGGCCAATGTGTTTGTGCCTTTCGTAAAAACGACACAAACATCAATCCCCCTGTCAAACGACATGCCGATGATATTCTCGAAAGCATTGGTCTTTCCACATTGGATTTTGCCGAGAAGCAGACCTGGTTCTTTGGCATTGGGTGTGTCAACAAGAAGATTGTTTACCGTGTCTGTAATACACTTGACCAATTCGTTTGAGTATGGGAACTTGCTGTGTTTCTTGAGAGTTTCATATACAGAATGTATCTCACTGCTGCCTGAAACGAAGCGATTCAACTGCGCAGTTATCCAAGCGGGTATTGGTGTACCCATTGCATTCAGCGTCGCAATCGCAGCTTGACACTCCTCTAGGGTCCGATACTCTACCATTGCCCTACCTTATTATCAGTTTGTTGGTAGTTTCGCCAATTCTCACATAATATACTCCTGCAGGCAGCAAACTGACATCTATTGTCTCTTTATCAGTACTGACAATCCTTTTCGTTATAACCTTCCCGGAATTGTCAATAATGCTTATAGGCCTGAAAAGCATTCCTTCCGAAACAGATATTGTAATTGAAGAGCTGGCAGGGTTGGGGTAAACAGAAAATACCTGAGGTTTATCCACACTCTCAACGCCTACGCTTTGCGTCAAGTATAAGCACACAATACTGTCACATCCATCTGTTGTTTGCAGGGTATCGTAATACACACCTGCAGTTGACACATTGAAGCCATAATCCGAATAGGTTTCACCCATTCCTATACTCGCATGTATATATGTGCGATAAACAGGGCAAGGAACAATTGTGTCGTTTACATAAATTGTATCATGAACCACCAATGTGTCAATATAAACAATCATGGTATCAACAACAATGGTAGTGTCGTGTACGATTGTTGTGTCATGTACCAGCAAGGTGTCAACAACAATAATTGTGTCAGGATAAAGAACAGTATCATGAATAATCAATGTATCCACGCTTGGGATAACTGTAAGCGTCAATGTCAGAAGACTGTCACACCCTGCGTGGGTGTGCAACAGTTTCTGATATACGCCCGATTGGGTCAAAGTACTATCCACAAACTGATAGCCCTGTACATTGGTTATTGTTGCTGCCAGATGTTCAGAATATGTAGGATTCACGGCAAGTTGTAGATATACTAAACTATCGCATCCCGCAACAGTAGATAGATTCTGAGAATGAGTCCCTGCCAATGAGGTGTTGAAACCATATTGTGCATAGGAATCTCCATGACAGATGTTTGCCACTATTGTCGTGTCAAAAACTGGGTTGACTGTTAAATTTAATCTAACAATAGAATCACATCCATGCACGCTCTGTAGATGTTGCACATACTCTCCACTGGTGTTTTCATTGAATCCATTTGATGCGTACGCTTGCCCGTTGCAAATCTGCTCGGTCAGAGTGTGATCGTATGATGGATTGACAACAAGATGGACGGTTATCATGCTGTCAAAATACTGATCAATGTGTATTGTGTCGTGGTATGTTCCTGGGACAGATGCGGAGTGTGCCCCGTATACATATATTTCCCCATCACATATTGTATCTTGTATGGTAGCGTAACGACAAGTCTCTTTCACATTGGTCATCCCGTTCCACCAAGGACGAATGTTGTATTCTGTGGATGCGCCACACGGAACAACTTTTTCCACATTATTGGGAACACCGCTGAAAGTTGACTGATAAATTGCAGGAGGTATTGTTGGTAGCGATACTATTCTTAAGATGTTTGTGTTATTATAGAAGGCATTTTGACCAATGTTAGTAACTGTTGAAGGTATCACCAATTCTTCCAATCCGCAGTTGTGGAAAGCGTTGTTCCCAATATGAGTTAACCCTTCAGGAAATACAACATTATGAATATTTGGTGCGGAAGACATAAAATATGGAGGAATGCTCTCCACCTCGTTTCCAATTGTCAGATTGGAAATACTATTGCTTCCTTCAAACAAATAATGAGTTGATAGATAACTGGCATTGCGAGAATTGTAATTGACATTGTGCAACGATGTACAATAGCGAAACGCCCACTGGCCAAAAGACTCAACATTACGTCCGATTGAGAGGCTGTACAAATTAGAGCAATCATAGAAAGCCCTCGTCCCAATCGTCCGTACAGAATCCGGTATCGTGATTTCAAACAGTCCTGTGCATCCATAGAATGCCGAATCTCCAATTATTTGCAAATTATTTGACAAGGAAACATTGGACAATCCTATACATCCAGCAAAAGCCTGAGCACCTATTTCTTCAACATTATCAGGGAATATGATCGAAGAAATATTTGTACGATTTGTTAGGAATTCATCTGGAATCCGTCTGACACTATCACCTATTGTTATTGTTGTCAAATTGTTGCACCCATTAAAAATGACACGAGAATCGTATGAAGAATTTAGGTAATCAACAGATGCATTCTTGGCATTCCAATACACCTCAGTTAAAGCACTTAGATATTGAAGCGCTTTATAAGAAATGTGTTCAATTGTGTATGGAATTGTTATACTCTGTATTATTCCGCTTCCATACATAGACGTAGATCCGGTATTATGATACCCCCATATTCTATTCCCGAAACTTATATAATATGAACTGCTGTAAATTATAGACAACCTTACTTCTCCATAAATGGCATTAACTGTATATTCTACACTATCATAACTTACTGATGGGGGAATATTACAAACAGGTGTTGTGCAAGAATACACACCACAAGTAGAATCAGATGTTATTGTATAACCAATTCCATTAATTGTGAATGTTTGTGCCTGCAAGGACAATCCTAATGTCAAGATCACTAAAAGTATTGTTGTTCGCTTCATATGTATCAAATTTTCAATTGCAAAGATACACAATCTTTCTGAAATGGCAAAATAAATGTGTTACGGTTGGACAAGCAGACAAAACTACCTATCTATTCTGTCTGCATCAAATTCGAAGTTCAATATTTTAGATTTGCTGTTTAGCGTCACTTCGTAAATAAGATATCTGTTTTCCATCTCAAGAAGTGTGTGCCTTTTCTTGTTGGCGGATTTGCAAATGATATAGTACCTTCCGTAGGGTACGTTTATGGCATAGTCACCATCACCCGTAATCAAAGCCTGCTTTAGAATGCATTTATTCTCTTCGTTTTCTATGTAGAGACGTTGCAACAGGATCTCTCCGGAAAGTGTCAACAAACTATCCTCCCCAACAAAACCGCTAACCTCCATTGACTTTTGATATCCATATGCGTATTTTGCCAGTTTCCGGTATTGAAGCCACCTTTCGCATTGGTCTTGGTATTCAAGCCACAACCTCGTTGGATACTTCTTGCTTTTGGGGACAACCCATACTTCTGCTCCCACATCCGGTTTCCATCCTACAAAATCATTGTGATAATACCGAACAACGCCTTGGACCTTACAGGTTTGGGCTTCTGTCTTATAAGGGATAATACACATCGCAAGAACTGCGACAATTGCAACATACAGCGATACTTGTCTTGATTTAACTTTCATTTTTTTATGTATTAAATAATTTGCAAAAATAGCAAATAATCATAGGTAATACTACCGAATATTTAAAAGAGAATAAAGCGCTAACAAACAACTTATTGAATAATACGGATAAGTATTTGCAACCGAACTGCAATAAAATGGTAAAAAACACGTTATAATACTGGTTTATAAATTATATTGAAGATTCACACAAGAAAGTGATATGGGCAAATTGTTTATTAGAATCACAATAGTAATGGTGGCAATATATATGATAATATGTTATGTTACCGCTATCATTTGGGGGATAAATCTTTGGGATCAGATTTATGTAATAATGTTTGAGATTTGTGTTTGCATTTGCATTTCTGCTCAGGGAAGCTACCATTGCAAATATATTCGTTGGACAGCATATGGAATTACTCTATCGGACACTTTGGTCTGTTTGGACAACCTGCTCAATTATCTGCCATATAATGCATTTGTTTTTATACCACCAGCGTTAATAGCTATAGGTTTGACAACCACATTGACACTTTCAGCGCTCCATTATATTAAGGTCAAAAAACTAAAGAGATATGGTCAACTCAACAGACAATAAAAAAACGCCTATTATTCAATTTGCCATTAATACGCTTAAAGAGGCTATACGTCAGCTGGAAAACGACGAATGCGATGAAGAGAAGATTCTAATGTCGCTATCAAAACTGAATAATGAATCTGCTGGTAAATACGACAATAATTCTTTCGTGACATATGACGAAGCCATGCGAATGTTGAATGTCAAAAACAGAAATGCTCTAAAAAGAATTTTAGACAAACACGGCATCAAGCAACATAAGATAGGGAATGTAAAGGTTGGTTTTTTGCGTACGGATATCGAGAAAATAATCGCAATGAATTAATATAGTTCCCAAGCATTTTTGAAATATCCCGAAGAACGAAAATAGCCAACTACGGCGTGGAATATGTCGAAGTTGGCCATTGCAGAGGCGATGCCGTGGAACTTGTCCAGCAGCGTCGACTCGATATTGTTGAAAAACTTGGTGCTCATCGATGTCCTGCATTGGTAGCGTGGCTCTTCATCGGAAGTGACAGGCGATAGTCAAGGGCACAAAAGAAGCGTGGATGTTTGTCTTATCCACGCCTTGAGGCCCTGAGAATTGCCTGTCATTAGTGAAAAGTCGACGTCCACGCTATACGCAGGACGTTTGACGACTTATTCAGACTAATGACCACTAATGAAATTTCTCAGGTTTCAAGGCAGTGCCGAATAAAGTAGCAAACGCTTGTTGTTATGTCTTTATTTGATTCTGTTTCTTGGTTTTGTTGCTGTTTTTGTTATTGGGTTTGTATTTTGTTTTTAGGGTGCAAAGATACGAAAAATTATTTCATATTCTTCAGCAGATCTTTTGTCTTCAATTCCATCTTGGAAAAAGCAAACCATTTCTTGCCAAGGTCTTTCAGCGAGGCACCGATATGGTAGACGCTATCGTCGATGCAGAGGAAACGGTCGTGGATGCGGTCGAAGGGCATGACGGTGATGGGGCGGTACTGGGCATTGTGCTTGGCGATGTCGAGCGTCAACTGCTGCGAGATGGTTTTGGTGTAAATCTCGGCTTCGACGGTCTTCTTGCGTTTGTCGAGGAGGGTGAGCACGGTGTCGTCGATATAGTTGTCGAACAAGATTATGCGTCTCTTGGCCGAGCGTATGAGGTCGGAAACGAAAGTATGAGCGTCGAAAATCTGCCCGTCGAAGAAAATGCCCTCTACCGGCGGTAATGCGGTGCGGACGAAGAAGTCGATTTTCTGGTCGTGTTCTTCAATTTTGCGTTCTATATTGTTCAAACGCTGATTGATAGCATATCCGCGCAACAGATAGTCTTTCAATACGGCATTTGCCCACTTCCGAAATAGAACACCTCGCTGTGATTTTACCCTATAGCCAACCGAAATGATAACATCAAGATTATAATATTCGACTTGATATGTCTTCCCATCAGCTGCAGTTGTCGCAAATTTTGCGACAACTGGTGTGCCTTCGAGCTCTTCTGTTAGTGCATTGGCAATATGTTTGCCGATGGTCTTCACGTCACGTTGGAATAGTGAGGCCATTTGTTGACGATTCAACCACACGGTATCCTCATTTAAACGGACTTCTAACTTTACATTGTCATCAGGTTGGTAGAGTACAATTTCACCCTTTTCGTTGTTCATTTATCGTCTTAATAACGTTTATATCACAAGTTGTCGCAATTTTTGCGACAACTAAAAACAAAAAAGCGAAAACACTTTATATCATGTCGTTATATTCTCTTTATTCTGTTCTGTTTCTTACTTTTATTGATGTTTTTATTATTGGTTTTTTATTTGTTTCGTGCTGCAAAGATACTACTTTTCTTCGACACTTTCGTTCTCTTTTCTTCGAAGTTGCGCCTTCACTTCATTCACTTCGTCGATTAATTGCTGCTCAGTGGGAAGGTACAGTTTATATTCTGAAGCTAAAATGGTTTTATTGTCTTCGGGAAGAGTCGTGCGTACAAGAGTATCGTTCTTGCGAGTACAGAGTAGTATTCCTATTGTATGGTTTTCGTCAGGGAGTCTCTCATAGCGGTCGTAATAGTTGACATACATCTGCAATTGCCCGAGGTCTTGGTGGGTAAGTTCACCTGTTTTGAGTTCAATCAGGACAAAACTCCGCAACAGTCGGTTGTAAAACACCAAATCGACGAAAAACTCATCGTCCTCAAGCAGAATACGCTTTTGCCTGGCCACAAAAGAGAATCCTTTCCCCATTTCGAGCATAAATTCGGCAATATGGGTTATTATTGCCTGCTCTATGTCTTTTTCGTAGTATGCTGCCTCACGTTTTAGACCGAGAAATTCCAAAACCGCAGGTTGTTTGATTATTTCCTGTGGAGTTTCAGGGATACGTTCTTTTCGTGCCACTGCCAAAACCGCATCTTTGTCATTGCTCGCGAGAAGACGTTCATAAAGCAACGAGTCAATTTGGCGTCCTGTTTCACGAGCAGTCCACGCATTGTTGACCGATTCCAACTCGTAATACTCTCGTTTATCAGGGTCTTCGATTTGGATAAGTCTCCGATATTGAGACCAATTCAATTGCGAACGCAGTGTGTTCGCAATTGGATAAATGCGATAAAACTGGCGGGCTTGTTCGAGTTGACGGACACCAAATCCACTACCGTACTCTGGCTCAATTGCTTTTGCCAAGTTACGAATCAGATAGGTGCCATAGTCGGCACGGGCTTTGCCTTGCTGCTCTTCTTCCAAAATCCGCTTGCCCAAATGCCAATACATTTGCACCCGACAGAAGTCGACGCTTCGAACGGCATTGGTCCGTGCATCATTGATTATCTGGCGTATATCGGTAACGAACTGTTGTCGCACCAGCGGAGCATTGTCAATTTTATCAATTTTCTGTTCCATATTAAATATAGGCAAAAAGCCTTATATTATATCGTTGTATTCTCTTTATTATTACTTTTATTGCTGTTTTTTTATTGGGTTTGTATTTTGTTTTTGGGGCGCAAAGATATGGAAATTTATTCCGTTTGGCATTTTTCATTTTGTTGTGCCAGCAGGCGGTCGAAGTCGCTTTGGAACAGCCGGTCCTGCAAGACACGATATTTCTCGAATTCGCTTTCTGCAAAACTTTTTGCTATTTCGGCCGACACACGGCCTTTGTCGTGCAGGACTTCTTCTTCGTTGAATTGCAAGAAGACATCGAGCCGTTTGGCCCAGTCCTGCATGGTCATCGGAATGTGTCGCTTGGCTTGTCGTTCGGCATAGTCGAGATACATCGTCACGAACTGGTTCAGGTCCTGTAGTACTATTGCGGATCTGTATTTCTTTCATGAAATATACTGTTTGTATACCTCTTTGTATACTCTTTCTATACTGTTTCTATACTCGTTTGTATACTGTTTCTATACCCATTTGTATACTGTTTCTATACTCGTTTGTATACTGTTTCTATACTCATTTGTATACTGTTTCAATACTCATTTGTATACTCTGCCTATACCCTGCCCATACTGTGCCTATACTCTGTCTTGTTCGCGGTGGAGGGTGAGGATACGGATGTCGGGGTAGGTGCTGGCGAGCCAGGCGGCAAGCTGCTCGGCGCAGTAGACGGAGCGGTGCTGGCCGCCGGTGCAGCCGAAGGCGACCTGGAGGGAGGTGAAGCGGCGCTCGGTGTATTTGTCGACGCTCTGTGCGACAAGGGCTTTGGCGTGCTCGAGGAAGCGGTCGACGGCGGGTTCGCGCTGAAGGAACTCGATTACGGGGCGGTCGCGGCCTGTGATGGCCTTGTACTCGGCATAGCGGCCCGGGTTGGGGAGGGCGCGGCAGTCGAAGATGAATCCGCCGCCGTTGCCGGAGGGGTCGACGGGGAGGCCCTGTTTGTAGCTGAAGGAGAGGACGGTGACGGTGAGAAGTGAAGAATGAGGCGTGAGGGGTGAGGAATGAGGAGTGAGGAGTGAGGAGTGGAGTGTGCGCTGGAGTTCGGGGAGCTGGATGGGGAGGGGGTGAGAGTCGAGCAGGGAGCGCAGGTTGGAGAGTGCCAGGGGGATGCTCTCGATGAAGTAGGGCTTGCGCTCGTATAGGCCGCGATAGCCGTAGGCGCCGAGGGTTTGGAGGATGCGGATGAGGACGTAGGCCCAGAAGTGGCCGAGCCACTGCTGCTTGGCGTCGCCTGTGATGCCGCGGACGGCGAGGTAGTGGGCGAGCAGGTCGAGGCGCAGGGGTTCGGGGAGGTCGCTCTTGGCGGAGTAGAGCAGCGAGGCGACATCATACTGTGCGGCGCCGCGGCGGCCGCCCTGGTAGTCGATGTAGAATAATTTTGAATTTTGAATTTTGAATTCTGAATTCTGAGTTTTGAGTTTTGAATTTTGAATTTTGAATTTTGAGTCTCCCGATTCAGAATCAAGCATAATGTTCCGGCCTTGGAAGTCGCGGTAGAGGAAGTAGCTGCAGTCGGCCTCGAGTAGGAAGTCGGAAAGGCGGTGGAAGTCGTCTTCGAGGAGTTGCTCGTCGAAGTCGATGTGGTTGAGTTTGAGGAAGAAGTACTTGAAATAGTTGAGGTCCCAGAGGATGGACTGGCGGTCGAAGGCCGGGCGCGGATAGGCGACGGAGAAGTCGAGGTCGGCGCCTGCCTGCTGGATGGCGGCGAGGTCGGAGAGTGCCTGACGGTAGAGGGCGAGCATCTGGGCGTCGAATCCCCCACCCTGCCGGCGCTTGTCGAGCAGGAGGCCGTAGAGCGACTGGTCGCCGAGGTCCTGCTGGAGGTAGCGCATGCGGTCGTCGCTGACGGCGTAGATTTGTGGCACGGCAATCCCTTTCGCCAGGAAATGGCGAGAGTAGGCCAGGAAGGCGTCGTTTTCACGGAGGTCGTCGCCGACGGTGCCTATGCAGCGGTGGGAGGGCGAAGAGAGGCGGTAGTAGCGGCGGTTGGAACCACTACTCCCCAAGGCGAGGCACTCGCTGCATGCCTCGCCAGCCCATTGCTCGAAGAGCCTCTGCAGCTGCTGCATTATTCCTCGTTGTGCTGCTCCTCGGCATTGCGTGCGGCCTCGGCGGCGGCGCGGGCTTCGGCTTCCTGCTGCTGACGCACCTCGTCGAGCATACGGCACTTGCCGGTGAAGACGGCGCCGGGCTCGATGGAGAGTTTGTTGATGAGGATGTCGCCGCGGACGCGTGCGGTGGCGTGGAGCGAGAGGAGCTCTTTGACGGAGAGGTTGCCATTGACGGAGCCGATGATGTTGGCGTTCTGGCAGAGGATGTTGCCGTTGACCACACCGGTGTCGCCGACGACGAGTTTGCCGTCGAGCTGGATGTTGCCCTCGAGGGTGCCGTCGAGACGGAAGTCGCCGCTGGCGGTGATGTCGCCCTTGATGAGGGTGCCATTGTTGATGATGTTGATGGAGCTGTTTTCTACTTCCATTGTTCTTGCCATAATTGTTGATTATTAATATGGTTAATTATTTGTATTTGTTGACGTAATATTTGCGGAAGAAGGGCAGGTAGGCCGCGGGGTTCTTGCGGCTGTAGAAGGTGGCGTAGTTCTGGGTGGAGATGGCGAACTCCTGGTGGTCGGAGGGTGCGAGCGCCTGGAGAGGGCTCTCGGCCTGCTGCAGGTGGCGCCAGTAGTTCATGGCCTCGGCGGCGCTGACGAAGCGGTGGATGGTGAGGATCTGGGTGGTGTCGGTGAAGAGGGCGGCGTTGACCTTATAGCCGGAGTTGGCGTAGTACTGGCTATTGAAGGCGGCCACTTTGTATTGGAACTCGGTGGCGCGGACGGTGCGGTCGTTGAGGATGATGACGACGTAGTACTGCTGGTTTTCGCGGAAGCGGTAGACCTGCGACTCGGGTGGGAGCTTCTCCTCGGAGGCCTGACTGGCAGACGGAGTGGAGGGTTGAGAGGCCGAGGGCGTTTCATCCTGCGCGGCGGCGGCGTTGCGGCGGCGGGCGCGCTGCTCGTCGAGCTCGGTGATGGTCTCGCTGCTGGCGAGGGCGGCGAAAGTGCTGTCGTCTTGGAGCAGTTCGAGTTGGGCTTGGGCCATGGGGCGGATGCTGTCGCCCTGCGAAGCCTGGTCGAGGATGGACTGGAGGGTGGCGACGGCCTCGGTGCGGTCGCCGGAGCGTGCCTGGGCGAGGGCTTTCCAGTAGCGGAAGCGGTGCAGCTGGGGCATACCGGCAAAGGTCTCCTCGGCTTCGTCGACGGAACGGATGACGCCGGCATAGCGTCGGGACTCGAAGAGGGCGTAGACGGCCTCGTAGTCCTCCTCGATGCGGCGGTCGCGGCGGAGGAGCTCCTTATAGTACTCGTTGTCGCGGATGAGGTTGGCGAAGTCGCTGTCGGGGAAGCCCATGAGGACCATGTCGCGGTAGTAGTTGGCCTGGGGGGTGTTGCCCTGGCGGTCGTAGATGCGGTAGAGCATGTAGAAAGCCTGGACGACCTCGGGGTGGGCGGTGTAGTCGGCGGCGAGGCGGTGGTAGCACTCGAGGGCGCGGGGGATGTTGCCCACGCCGTCGTAGTAGATATAGCCAGCGTTGAGGAGGCAGATGGAGGTGAGGGAGTCGATGGAGTCGAACTGTGTCTGAGTGGAGGGGAGGTCCTTGAGGTAGTAGGCGGGCGAGGTGGGGTCGTCGGGGTTGCCGGATTGAGTGAGGAGTGAGGAGTGAGGAGTGAGGAGCGAAGTGTCGGAAGCGGGGTCGGAGGAGGCGGTGTCCTCGTCCATGGCGAAGGACATGACGGTCTTGCTGGAGAGGCACCAGAGGTCTTCGAGCGCACGCATCCCCCAGCGCTGGCGGAAGGTTTCCTTGCCTTTTTGGAGGGTGGTGGGGTTGTAGAAGTACCAGTCGCCGGTGAGGGTGTTCTGCTGGGCCTTGCTTTCGCCGAGGATTTCGGCCAGGAGCTCACGCTCGCGGGCTTCGGCCTCCTGGCGCTTGTGCTGCTCGATGCGGTCGGCGATGAGCTTGGCGCGCTCGGTTTCGGGCATGGAGGCGACGGCGAGGAGGCTGTCGTTGCGGGTGTAGACGCGGGTGTAGGAGACGAGCTCGGTGAGCATTTCGTGGCGGCGGCGTATGTGGTCGTAGCGGGGGTAGCCGGGTTGGATGCACTGCATGGCGGTGTCGTAGTAGACCTGGGCGAGGTCGTAGTTCTCGAACTGCTCGTACTGCACCTCGCCCATGCGGAGGGCGGAGAGGGCCTTCTGAGCCTTGTTGGCGGTGGCGACGGCGACGGAGAGGCGGTAGTTGTCGCAGGCCTGGCGCGGTTGCTTGGTGCCGAGGTACATCTCGCCCTTGGCGAAGTAGATTTGGTCGCGGTATTCTTCGTTCTTTTTGTCGTCGAGGAGGTCGTCGAGCTGGCGCTCGAGGCGTGCGATGTCGGCATGCTGGAGGTCGGCGCAGGAGGCCTCGCCGAGCTTGGCGTTGAACTCCATGACGTAGGGTGGATTGTAGCGGAGGACCTGATGGTAGTACTTGGCGGCGACGGTGCGGCGGTCGAGGTGGCGGTAGATCTGGGCGAGGATGAAGGTGAGGCGCGCCTTGGCCTGGCGGTCGGAGGAGGCGTCGACGGCCTGATGGATGTATTCGACGGCCTTTTTGTACTTCTCCTGCGGGAGGGTGGCTTCGACCATGGCCATGTAGAGCTTGTCGCGCTGCGAGCGTGAGAACTGGCTTTTGGCCAGCTGCTGGACGAGTTGGTCGAGGGTGGCTTCGGCCTCGGCGTAGCGCCGTTCCATGGTCATGCAGCGTGCCAGGAGGACGGCGGCCTCATCGCCGGCGCGGGTGCCTTGGAACTGGGTGATGAGGATGTTGCAGGTGTTGACGGTGGAGGCGTAGTCGCGCTTGTAGAAGGTGGCGTAGGCGGTCATGAGGTAGCACTCCTTGATGTAGGGGACGTGCTCGCGGCCTTTGACAAAGATGCTGTGCTTCTTGATGCCTTTGACGCCCTTTTCGATGGCGCGGTCCATCTCGGGATAGACGGTGCGGGCGTTTTCGTCGGTGCCGAGGGGTTCGACGGGGAGGAACTGTGTGTAGTCGTCGACCACGGAGGCGTGGAGCTTCTGGCGGCCTTCCTTGAGGCTTTCGTTGCCGTTCCACCAGACGTTGTAGTGGGTGGTGAGGTTGTGGTAGCGGATATTGATCCACTTGGCTTTCTCGGTGGAGCAGGAGGTGAAAATAAACAAAGACAACACAGACAACAGGGACAACATGGAAAGTGCCACATGCACTTTCCCGTTCCAGCGCGTGTGGCGCCGGAGTGGTTGTCGATGTTGTTGGTGTTGTCGTGTCATGGAATTATACGTTGAAGCGGAAATGCATGATGTCGCCGTCCTGGACGACGTAGTCTTTGCCTTCGACGGCTATCTTGCCGGCCTCGCGGCAGCGGGCTTCGGAGCCGAGGGCGACGTAGTCGTCGTACTTGATGACTTCGGCACGGATGAAGCCGCGCTCGAAGTCGGAGTGGATGATGCCGGCGGTTTGGGGTGCTTTCATGCCGCGTTTGAAGGTCCAGGCGCGGCATTCCTTGGGGCCGGCGGTGAGGAAGGTCTGGAGGTTGAGGAGGCGGTAGGCGGCCTTGATGAGGCGGTTGACGCCGGACTCCTGGAGGCCGAGGTCGTTGAGGAAGAGCTGTTTCTCCTCGTAAGATTCGAGTTCGGCGATGTCGGCCTCGATGGCGGCGCCGAGGATGAGCACCTCGGCCTGCTCGCCGGCGACGGCCTGGCGCACGGCTTCGACGTGGGCGTTGCCGCTGACGACGGAGGCTTCGTCGACGTTGCAGACGTAGAGGACGGGCTTGGTGGTGAGGAGCTGGAGGTCGCGGGCGACGTCGGCCTGTGCGTCGTCGAGCTGTACGGTGCGGGCGCTGCGGCCTTCGAGGAGTGCGGCGCGGTAGAGGTCCATGACTTCGACGAGCTTTTTGGCGCGGGGATCGCCGCCGGCTTTGCCCTTTTTGACCTCTTTGTCGTAGCGGTTCTCTATGGTTTCGAGGTCTTTGAACTGGAGTTCGAGGTCGATGGTGTGGAGGTCGCGGACGGGGTCGACGGTAGCGTCGACGTGGGTGACGTTGTCGTTGTCGAAGCAGCGGAGGACGTGGATGATGGCGTCGCAGTTGCGAATGTCGGCGAGGAACTTGTTGCCGAGGCCCTCGCCCTTGGAGGCGCCGCGGACGAGGCCTGCGATGTCGACTATCTCGACGGTGGCGGGCACGACGGAGGCGGGGCGCTCGATTTCGACGAGTTTGGCCAGTCGCTCGTCGGGCACGGTGATGACGCCCACGTTGGGCTCAATGGTGCAGAAGGGGAAGTTGGCTGCCTGGGCCTTGGCGTTGGAGAGGCAGTTGAAGAGGGTCGACTTGCCGACGTTGGGCAGTCCTACTATACCGCATTGGAGGCTCATATAATTTATTGTATCTTATTTATTGTTGCAGGTGGGTTTCGGGTGGGGTTCTCTAGGGGAACGGTAGGGGTTCTCTAGGGTAATAGTTCGGCCTTTTCCCATTATTACCCATCGTTGGGTAAATAGGGATACTTTGTTCCTTTCTACAGTTCTTTTTCTATGAGATATTGGTTGCGGGTGGGTGAGTTGCGGCAGACGAGTTCGCCGATGAAGCCTGCGAGGAAGAGCATGGTGCCCATGACGAGGAAGAGCATGGAGAGGTAGAACCAGACGCTGTTGGTGAGCGCGATGCGGCCGCAGATGCGGAGAGCGAGCACAAGGACGAGAGCGACAAATCCGAGGAGGAAGGAGAGGGAGCCGATGGCGCCGAAGAAGTGCATGGGCTGTTTGCCGAAGCGGGACATGAACATGATGGACATGAGGTCGAGGTAGCCGTTGAGGAAGCGGTTCATGCCGAACTTGGTGACGCCGAATTCGCGCTTGCGGTGCTGGACGACCTTCTCGCCTATCTTGGAGAAGCCGGCCCACTTGGCGATGACGGGGATGTAGCGGTGCATCTCGCCGTAGACCTCGATGCTTTTGACCACGTCGCGGCGATAGGCTTTGAGGCCGCAGTTGAAGTCGTGGAGGTGGATGCCGGAGAGGTGGCGCGTGGTGGCGTTGAAGAGTTTGGAGGGGATGTTTTTGGCGAGTTTGGAGTCGTAGCGTTTTTTCTTCCAGCCGGATACGAGGTCGTAGCCGTCGTCGACGATCATGCGGCGGAGCTCGGGCACCTCGTCGGGCGAGTCCTGGAGGTCGGCGTCCATGGTGATGACGACGTCGCCCTGGGCGGCGGCGAAGCCGGTGTTGAGTGCGGCGGACTTGCCGTAGTTGCGGCGGAACTTGATGCCGCGGTAGGCGGGGTTGGCGGCGTGGAGGTCTTCGATTACCTGCCAGGAGCCGTCCTTGGAGCCGTCGTCGACCATGACGACTTCGTAGCTGAGACCGTGTTCGCGCATGACGCGGTCGATCCATTCGGCGAGGTGGAGAAGCGACTCGGCTTCGTTGTAGAGGGGCACTATGATTGAGAGGTCCATTTTTAGGTTAAAGGTTATAGGTTATAGGTTATTGTTTTTGGGGGTTGTCGTTTTTGAAGAAGACGGCGGCGAGGAAGGCGCCGAAGCAGCCGATGATGGCGAGTTTGACGGCGGCGACGATGGCGGCGAAGGCGGCCCAGTAGTGTATCTGGGGGTCTTCGGGCGTCACCTCGGCCCCGGTGGTGGCATGGGCGAAGAGGGCGGCCTGCGACGGCACGGCGAGGCCGAAGCCCCAAAGCAGGAGCCCGTAGAGCAGGCTGGCCACCAGCGACAGGCCGAAGCCGAAGAGCATCAGCTCTTTGAGCGAGGCGCGCTTGTCGGGGAGCGAGTTGCGATAGAGCAACGTCAGCAGGAAGACTGCCGCGAGGAGGATGCCGTCGGTGGCGAAGCTTTCCGGCGCCTCGGAGGGCACGCCGAGCAGGTGGCGCACCAGGATGTAGAGGAACAGCAGCACACCCGTCAGCAAGCCGCAACGCAGGTAGGCGCGGCGGTAGTTGCCATAGATGGTGGAGTGGTATCGGCGTGGGAATTTCATCTGACGTTCTTTTCCAGGGCTTGACGGATGGCGGCTTTGAGTTCGAGGGCTTTCTTGGAGGCGGCGCCTTTCTTCTCGGGCTTGTAGAAGTCGCCGTAGATGACGGGGCCGAGGGAGATTTTGGGCGACGAGAGGTTGCCCTTGATGTCAACGCCCACCTTGGCCAGGAGCGGGTTTTTGAGCAGTTCGAGGTGGTAGGCGCAGGTGTTGTCGAGCGTGTGCTTGCCCGAGGCGCAGATGGCGTAGGAGCCGATGTTGATGAGGAAGGGGAAGACCTCGATTTCCTTGCGGAAGCAGGTCATCTCGACGCTGAGGCTGTCGATGCGGATTTTGTCGTCCTTTTCTTTCCACTTCTTGAAGCGCATGAGTTTGGCGATGGAGGCAATGGAGGAGTTGTCCATGAGGACGAGGTCCTGGCCGCTGATGGCGGCGGAGCCGAGGAGGGTGCTCATCTTGGGCTTGTAGTCGGCGAAGAGGTAGCTCTCGCCGGCGAGGTGGAAGTTGGCGTTGCCGTCGAAGGCGGCGAGCATGGGGACGAGGGTGTCGACGACGGGGATCATGTCGAGGAGCTCGTCGATCTGGATGTCGAGCAGGTGGAAGTCGATGGCGGCGAAGAGGTCGTCGGGCTTGGGAGAGCGGTAGAGAGCGGTGAGCTGCATGGTGGCGGCCTTGCAGACGAAACCGATCTGGTCGAGGATGGCCACGCCGTCCTTGACGGTGAGGCTGCCGGCCACGTCGTTGAGGTCGTTGCCGAAGGCCACGCTGCGCTTGATGTGGGTGTGGAGGGTGACGTCGACGTTCTTGGGTACGATGAAGGGGTTGGCCTCGGAGGGCACTTTGGATTGCTGTCGCTGCAGCTCGAGGGTGTCGGGGTCGGAGCCGAGGCCGCTGAAGAGGTCCATCAGCTGGTCCACGTCGGCATAATTAGAGGTGAAGTTGAGGTCGCCGCGAAGCATGGCCTTGTTGTCGAGCCAGTCCTCGAGGTTGTCGATGGTGCCATAGAGCTCGAAGTCGGAGTGTCCGAGCTTGACCTGCACCTTGCGGATGTCGGTGTGGGCGCGGTCGTACTTGGCGGAGAGCTGCGAGAGGCGGACGGCGTCGGGGAGCTGTGGCATGTAGAGCACGGCGCTGTGGGTGGTGAGGTCGGCCACGGGGTTGAAGCGCTTGAGGGGGTCGGTCTGGGTGGAGTCGAGGCGGATGGTGCCCTTGAGGGAGAGCTCGTCGAGCGAGACCATGGTGGAGTCGAGGTTGGCTTCGGTCTCGCCGACCATGACGACAAAGGCAGCGGCGAGCTGCTCGCGCATCATGTTGTTGACGCCGAGGCTGATATTGGGCTTGTCGACCGTGGCCACGAGGCCTTTGTTGGGCATCTCAACGCGGAGGCTCGAGCCCTTGATGCGGGCGTCGGCGAGCTTGCTCTTGTGGAGCTTGGCGGGCAGCTGGAGCGAGAGGTCGAGCGATGGGGCGAGGGCGCGGAGGGTGTCGAAGGTGAGGTCGAGGTCGCGCACCTTGACGGTGCCGCTGGCCACCATCTTCTCCAGGGCCATCTTTTGCAGCTGGCTCATGCGGAAGTCGACATGGAGGTCGAGGTCGGCCGCGCCTTTGGCGATGGAGAGGGGCATGGTGTCCGGCACCATCGGGAGTGCATCCTTGAGGGGGAGGGCGCCGGTGATGTCGGCGTTGATATGCATGTCGCCCGTGAGGTCGTCGGCGCGCCCCCGGAGAGAGAGCTTGGTGTCGAGCGTGCGGGCGGTGAGGTTGTTGATGACGGCATGGCTCTTTCCTTGTGGGCCGAGGTCGAGGTGGGCGGTGAGGTCGCCGTTGATACGGCTGACTTTGTAGGGCAGCATGGAGGGCTGGTGGTAGCGGCCGTCGGCGAGGGTGATATGGGCGTCGACGAGCGGTATGGTGGTGTCGGAGAGGGAGCCCTGCACGGTGGCTTCGAGCTTGGCCTTGCCGTCGAGGTCCATGCCGGCCAAAGGTTTGGTGTAGGCGGCGGGCACGATGGCAAGCAAGGGTTTGACGGGCCAGGCGCCGTCGGTGGCCAGGGTGAGGTCGAGGGCGGTGGCGACGCTGTCGGAGGGCAGCTGCACGTCGCCGTCGGCCGTGAGGGCGAACTGGTCGAGCTGCAGCGAGGCTGTGTTGAGGGCGAGCTGCATGCGGCCCAGGTCGGCGATGAAGGGGACCTTGGCCTTGAGGAGGTCGCGTTTCGACTCGCGGAGGGTGGCGTTGACCATGTCGATGCCGGCGGCTTGGAGGGTGCCGCTGCCGAGGGTGAGGTCGAGGAGGCCGGAGAGGAGGCTGGTGCTGCCGTCGCCTTTGAGCGAAGCGGCGAGGTCGGCGAGGTCGGCGTCGAGGGTGGTGCGGCCGGCCGTGTCGGTCATGCGGACAGCGAGGTGCCGGGTGCCGAGCGAGGCTTTGGCGTCGAGGCTTTCGTCGCGCATGCCACCTTTGGCATCGAGTTCGAGGCCGCGGATCAGCGCGCCGAGGGTGTGGCGGCCGGTGGCGGTGTCCACCATGGCGAGGGCTATATGCTGGCTGCCGAGGGTGAGGTCGGCGTCGATGTCGTTGTTGCGAAGCGAGCCTTTGAGGGTGAGGCCGAGGTCTTGGACGGTGGCGTCGAGGCCGCTGCGCTGGTCGAGGTAGCGGGCATTGAGGGCGCTGACCTTGACCTTCTCGATGTCGATGTGTTCGGGGAGCGAGGAAGTAGAGTCGGTAGCGGTGGTGTCGGAGGAGGGAAAGATGTCGAAGTTGGTGCTACCGTCGCGGGCGATGAAGAGGGTGGCGTCGGCATCGTCGAGGAGCACCTGGTGCACCTTGATACTACGGTCAGAGAGGAAAGCTTTGACGTCGAGCCCCACGGTGAGGGAGGCGATGCGTGCCAGGGTGTCGGAGGGTGCGCCGGGGGTGGGGTTGACGAGGTAGACGTTCTCGACCTTGAGGCCTGCGTCGGGGAAGGTGGAGAGGAGGGTGAGGTCGACGCGGTCGAAGTGGGTCTCGCAGGCGATATAGTCGGAGGCGAGCCGGTTGACGATTTTGGTGAGGCGGCTGGGGGTGAAGACGAGGTACATGGCCACGGCGACCACGACCACCACCAGGCCCAGCAGCGAGCCCAGCGAGATGAGTGCTATTTTCCAACCTTTTTTCATGCTAGTTCACTTTGCTATAGGTGGAGGTGGTGCCGTAGGCGTCTTTCCACTTCATGGAGTTGGAGGTGATTTCCTTGATGGTGTAGACCTTGGGGACCATCTGGTTGTCCTGCTCGCCGCGGAACCAGTGGGTGAGTTCGTCGCGGTCGAGCTGCCAGGTATAGGTGAGGTTGGTGGTCTCTTCGGTCTTGCCCTCGCTCTCGTCCCAGGTGGCGCCGGAGCCGGAGTCGTAGTAGCGCCAGTACTCCTGGGTGCCCACTTTGAGCCACTTGCCGTGGAGCATGGCGGGGTCTACGTCGATATGAGTCTCTTCGGGGAAGCAGGCCGCGAAGAGTGGCGAGAGGAGGAGGGCGAGGAGGAGGCGTCTGTGTTTCATGGTGCTATTGCTGGTCGAGGACATAAATCTCTTTGAGGTTGCGGCCGAGCTGGTCGTAGTCGAGGCCGTAGCCGACGATGAATTCGTTGCCGATGGGGCGGCCGATGTAGTCGATGCGGTAGTCGCCGCGGAAGGCGTCGGGCTTGAAGAAGAGAGCGCAGACGGCGACGGAGGCGGGCTCGAGGGCGCGGGCGTCGGCGAGGATGCGCTGGATGGTGAGGCCGCTGTCGACGACATCCTCGACGATGAGGAGGTGGCGTCCGCGGATGTCGGGGCTGAGAGGGAGCTGGCACTGGACGGTGCCGGTGGAGGCGAGGCCTGAATAGGAGGCATAGCGGATGAAGGATACTTCGCAGGGGAGGGTGAGGCGTCGGACGAGGTCGGCACCGAACATGAAGGCGCCGGTGAGGATGGGGCTGACCACGAGATGGCGGCCTGCATAGTCGGCACTGATGCGGGCGGCGAGGTCGGCCACGAGGGCTTGCAGTTCGGCCTCGGGGATGAAGGGGCGGAAGTGGAGGTCTTTAATCTGCATGGTCGGGTTCCATTACGAGTCTGAAGCCAAAGAGTTCGTAGCGTCCGGAGGGTATGTACCAGCCGCGGTCGTAGACGGTGCAGGCGGAGGAGGTGCTGTTGTAGTGGCCGCCGCGGAGCACGCGGTGCTCGCCTTCGGCGGGGCCGCGGGGGTTGGCCTGGGCCTCGGCGGGGTACTCCCCTACCCAGTCGAGGCACCATTCGGCGACGTTGCCGGCCATGTCGTAGAGTCCCAGCTCGTTGGGTTGCTGCTGGGCCACGGGGTGGGTGGAGCCTTTGCTGTTGACGCAGTACCATGCGGCGCGGTCGAGCCCGTGGCGGTCGCAGCCGGGGAAGGGCTGTCGGCGCGAAGCCTGCGCGCCGCGGGCGGCATATTCCCATTCGGCCTCGGTGGGGAGGCGGAAGCGGCGTCCGGTCATCTGGCTGAGGAGGAGGGCGAACTGGCGGGCTTCGTCCCAGGTGACGCTCTCGACGGGATGGGTCGGGGTGGCGTTGAACTTGGAGGGGTTGGAGCCCATGACGGCCTGGTAGAGCTGCTGGGTGACCTCGCAGCGGGCGATGTAGTAGGGGCCCACGGTGACGGGGTGCTCGGGGCGTGCGGACTGGTAGTTGTATTTCACGCCGCGTGCCTGGTTGCTGCCCATAGTGAAGGTGCCGCCGGGGACATAGACGAGCTCCACTTCGACGCCTTCGGCCACGCGGACGGTCAGGACGCTGTCCTGCGCGGCGAGGGTGGCGGCAGCCAACCAGAGACCCATTATGAGCAAGAGGCGGTGCATCGGCCTACATGTGTTCTTCGCTCCAGCGCTCGGGGTTCTGGCGCCAGGCGGCGAGGCTGTCGAAGTCCTGCGGGCGGACGTATTCGTGCTTCTGTGCCACCTGGACGAGGGTGTCGTAGTCGGTGAGGGTGAAGAGGTCGACCTCTTCGGCTTTGAAGTTGTCGGCGGCGACCTGTAGGCCGTAGGTGAAGATGGCGGCCATGCCTTTGACGATGCAGCCTTTCTCGCGCAGGGCGCGGACGGCGATGAGGGAGCTCTTGCCGGTGGAGACGAGGTCTTCGATTACCACGACGGACTGTCCGCTGTGGATTTCGCCCTCGATTTGGTTGGTCAGGCCGTGGCTCTTCTGCTCGGAGCGGACGTAGACGAAGGGTTTGCCCAGTTCCTGGGCCACGAGAGCGCCCTGGGCGATGCCGCCGGTGGCCACGCCGGCGATGACGTCGACGTCGCCCCACTGGTCGGTTACAATTTCCGAGAAGCGCTGACGGATGAAGGTGCGGATTTCGGGATAGGACAACGTGACACGGTTGTCGCAATAGATGGGCGATTTTCGTCCTGAAGCCCATGTGAAAGGATGCTCGTTGTTGAGCTTTACTGCTTTCACTTTCAGTAAGAATTCGGCAGTCTGTGCTGCCATGTCGGTGTTGTTAATCATGGTGCAAAGATACGCCTTTTTTTTAATATATAGTGAAAATATAAAAAGATTTTTCAACAGCCTGCCGCGCCCCGCCGGCGGCGGGGCGGCAGAAAAAAAGTGAAAAACTCCAATTTTGAAAAAATATAATGGCATGACAAGCGGCTGATATACAGCATATTGAATGCTACCTCTTCTTCCCATGTTCTTCAATGGTAGGTGATGGGGGGCAATAAAACAAAAATTGTGGCGTTGTAGGGGTATTGGAACGGCGAAGGACTCGAATTATGCGAAGGGCTGGCGCGGTCAAAATTTGGGGCAGATTACCCGAATGCGCAGTGCGATGGAGATTCGAGTAATTGGCTGGAAATTAAAATGGTAAACAAATTCGCGTAATTCGAAAAATTAGCCGTTAAAACAAAAAAATACACAGCAGTATGGCAAAGTTAGAGCAGGGCATCCTCGGGCCGTTCCGGGGAAAGGTGGGTACCGTGGTGGGGTACCTTTGGCGCGGCAAGCAGGTCGTAAGGGCCTACCGCAGGGAGATCAATTATCCGAACACCGAGAGTCAACAGGCTGAGAGGGAGTGGTTTGTGGGGATGGTGCGGTTCGCGGCGACGGCGCGGCAGGCGCTGCTGCTGGGATTGAGAGAGAAGGCGTCGAGGGAGGGGATGACGGAGGGGAACGCGTTTGTGAGGATGAACAAAGATTGTTTCGGTAGGGACGCGGCACGCCGCGTCCGTACAGGGATTGACTATGAACGCATTCGCATTGCGGAGGGAGCTGCGGCGCCGGTGCGGTTCACTACGGCGAGTGTGGATGAGGACAATGTGCTGCGCGTTGATTTCGAGAAGAATAGCGGGATGACGCGGGCGAAGGGGCGAGACAGGGTGTATGTGTATGTGTACAATGTGGATACGCGGGAGGGGCTCCTCTCCCACCCTGCCGAGCGGCGGCGGGGACAGCTAGAGATGCAGCTGCCGGAGGGGTGGAATGAGCGGAATGTCAGGATGTGGGGTTTTGTTGTGGACAGCGAAGGACGGGCGAGCGTGTCGCAATTTGTGCCGATGGTGGATGCCATGGCAGAGGAGGGCGATGAGTTCGCTGTGGTCGAGCGCCCCGATGGGGACTCCGATTTGATTTCAGCCACCACAAAGGAGGTCACCCCAGATACAACATTTTATCAAGTCAAACGCATAAAAAACAAAGAAATATTTGTTTTCGGCTAGAGCTGCGCCGAGCAAGCCGAGCGATTGTTAATTGCCCTTGTGCGTCATGATGTCGAGGATGCAGTCGTCGGTGGTGCACATGCCTTCGCGGCCGAGGCGGCCGAGGTTGCGGATGGAGCAGTCGACGCAATCTTCGCTGAGGCCGTCGGTGGGGTCGACGACGTGGCCCTCGCAGGCCAGGAGCGAGCAGACGTAGGCGCTGTAGACGCCGGAGGCCATCTTCAGCGCACAGCTGGGTTTGGCGCCGTCGCAGACCATGCCGCTGAGGGTGTTGATCATGTTCTTGATGGCGAAGCACACCTCGCGGTAGCCGCCGCCGGAGAGGTAGACGAAGGCGGCTGCGTTGGCGATGGAGGCGTTGACGATGCCGCAGAGGGCGCTGAGGCGGCCGATGCCACGTTTGATGTAGATGGAGAGGAGGTGGTTGAGGACAAGGGCGCGGGTGATACGCTCGTCGGAGCAGCCGCGGAGGGTGCCGAAATAGTATGGCGGGAGGGTGCAGCAGATGCCCTGGTTGCCGGAGCCGGAGTTGGAATAAACCGGCATCGGGCAGCCGTCCATGCGAGCGTCGGAGGCGGCCACCGTGCGCGATACCACCTCGTGGACAAGGTCGCCGTGGGCTTCGCGCATCAGCAATTCGCCCGTATGCAACCCACGCCCCTCCAACCCCCACTCCGAAGCAGCGGCATTATAACGTACCGTCTCACGTATAAACTCCAACTCCTCGATCGGAGCAGTGGTGGCATAGTCAAAGACCAGACGAGTCGAAAGCTCGACCTGCTGGCGGCAGTCGCGGCCGGGGTCGGCACTGTCGTCCGCCTGCTCGTGGAGGCTCAACGCCTTCTCCAGCAGCACTTCTCCATCCCTGCCGAGAAAGACAAAATCAGTGTGGCGACGAGCAATGACGGCAGTGGCCGAATGGCCGGATGCCTCGACACAGCATTCGATATAGAGCCGGTCGGAACTCTCCTTCACCCCGATATCGATACGGTCGCCGTTATTCTTGAGCCAGTCTTTGGCATCCTCGACATCAAGAGCCGGCATCGTAAGCACCTCGAGCCCCCGCTCGGGGGCGCCGTGAGTGACGGCCATGGCCACCGCGATGGGCAGCCCAATCATGCCCGTGCCGGGGATGCCGACGCCCATGGCGTTCTTGAAGACATTCTTGCTCAGGCGCAAGCGGATGCTCGCAGGCTCGGAGCCCAGGATGCTGCAGGCTTTGGCCACGCAGAGGGCCACGGCACCGGGCTCGGTACAGCCAGTGGCCAGCACCACCTCCTGCTGAAGAAGTTGCTTCAACTCATTGCGTACTTTCTCTTCCATATAATTGATTACTAGTTATTATCGAACGGAATATCATCGTCCGGAGCAAGGTCGTTGTTGATGCGAGAGTCGACGGTGATGCTGCCGCCGGAGTCGAAGGCGGTGTTGGGTTGCATGCCGCCGCCTTCGCCGAGGCCGAACTTCTGTGGGTTCTCGAAGCGGACGTACTCGTTGACGAAGCGCAGGTGGACATCCCCCACCCCGCCGGAGCGGTGCTTGGCGATGATGAGGTCGGCCATGCCGCGGGTGGAATCGCCGTTATCGTACTCGGTGACGCCATAGTACTCGGGGCGGTAGATGAAGATGACCATGTCGGCATCCTGCTCGATGGCGCCGGACTCGCGCAGGTCGCTCAGCTGGGGTTTGTTGCCCACGCGGTTCTCGACGGCGCGGCTGAGCTGGGACATGGCCAGCACCGGTATGTTCAGCTCTTTGGAGAGGGCTTTCAGCTGGCGGCTGATCATGGAGATTTCCTGCTCGCGGTTGCCGTTGCGGTTGTCGGCGGCGCCGGAGGTCATGAGCTGGAGGTAGTCGATGAAGATCATCTGTATGTCGTAGCGCTGCTTGAGGCGGCGGGCCTTGGCGCGGAGTTCGAAGATGGTGAGCTGGGGTGTGTCGTCGATGTAGAGGGGGGCGCCTGAAAGCACCTGTGCTGCGTGGTTGAGCTGTTCTTTTTCGTAGCCTGCGAGCTTGCCGCTCTTGAGCTTTTTGCCGTCCAGCCTTGCTTCGCCGCTGATGAGGCGCATGGCCAGTTCCTGGCCCGTCATTTCGAGCGAGAAGAAGGCCACGGGTTTCTTGAAGTCCACCGCCATGTTGCGCGCCATGGAGAGGGCGCAGGCGGTCTTACCCATGGCGGGGCGGGCGGCGAGGATGATGAGGGTGCCGGGCTGGAAGCCGGTGGTCATGGTGTCGAGGTCCAAGAAGCCGGTCTCGATGCCGCTGACGCCGTCGGTGTTCTCGCCGGCTTCCTGTATCTGTTCTTTGGCCAGTGCCACGAAGTCGCCCAGGGGCTTGTAGTCGGAGCGGAAGTTCTTGTCGTTGATGTCCATCAGGCGCTGCTCGGTTTTGTCGAGGAGGTCGACCACGTCGGTGGTCTCGTCGTAGGCCTGGGTGATGGTTTCGGTGCTGATGCGAATCATCTCGCGCTGGATGAATTTTTCGCTGAGCACGCGGACATGGTATTCGATATGGGCTGCGGAGACGACGTTTTCGGTCAGTTTGGAGACGGCGTAGGCGCCGCCGGCGGTTTCGAGTTCGCCGTCGAGTCGGAGGCGTTCCACGACGGTGAGCAGGTCGACGGGCTGGCTCTGGGTGAAGAGTTTGAAGATGGCGCGGTAGACGGCCTGATGCTCAGGCTTGTAGAAGTATTCGGGATGGAGGGTTTCGATGACGTTGATGAGTGCCGTCTGGTCGAGCATGAGGGCGCCGAGCACGCCCTCCTCGATGGCGATGGCCTGCGGGGGTGTGTTGCCGTTGATGTCGAACGCCTGCGCGTATGTTATTCTTTCCTTGCGTCTTGGAGCGGTTGTGGGCATAGCTGTCGGGTGGGTTTTGAGTGTACAAAGGTACGAACAATTTCCGACACTGGGGAATATTTTTTTTCAACAGGGCGTCAGGCGTCGGGTCGACGCCACAGGGGAGCTGCATGTTCTGGCAGGAGGCGGTAGGGGGACGGTAGGGGTTCTCTAGGGGAATAGTTAGGCCTTTTCCCATTATTACCCATCGATGGGAAAATAGGGGTAGTTTTCCTTGGGGGGGGGCTCGTGGCGGGGGGCTAGAAGTTGTATTTTACGAGGGCGCAGATGCGGTGGTTGAGGACGGAGTGGCGGTTGTCGTTGTCGAGGATGGCGGCGCGGGAGTCGAGGTCGCCGTAGTGGACGCCTGTCAGTTCGTATTCCAGACCGAGGTTGAATGCTTTGACGTTGTAGGAGATGCCTGGGCAGATACGCCAGATGTCGTCGAGGTGGGTGAACTGGTCGCCGCCTTTGGTGTAGATGAGGTACTGTGCGGAGCCGAAGTCGTGGAGGTCGATGGCGGCGCCGAGGTTTTTGGCGTAGCCGAGGAAGAGGTTGGCGCGGTATTTCTTGCCGTAGCTGAGGTTGAGGTAGGAGATGGTGGCGCGCAGGGGGGTGTAGTCCCACGAGCCATCGGGGTTCACGGCGCTGACGGCGTAGCCGACGAGCTGGTTGAGGTGGGAGGTGTTTTGGGCGAGGAGGGTGCGGAACTTGACGCTGAGGAGGTCGTCGGCATACTGTGCATAGAGCGTTGGGGTGAGTGATTGAAGCGACTCGCTGACCTCGTGCACCACGCCGAGGGCGTCGGCGGCATGGGTGCGGGGACGGATGACCTGTGCGTCGAGTCCGAGCTGGAGGTACCACGGACCATACTTGAAGTTGAATCCGAGGAAGGCTTCGGGCCAGAGGGCATTGTGGGCGAAATCGGTGGAGGCGATGCTGGCGGGGTCGGTGGCGCTGCGGGGGCCGTTGTTCATGTATTGTAGCTGGTAGAGCAGAGCGGCGGTGAAGCCGAAGGAGCCGTAGTAGGTGGTGGCGCGCAACTGCGGGGTGCGGCTGTGGGGCCGGAAGGGTGCGCCGGCGGCCATGCCGAGGACGTCGGGCATGATGTCGCCCGAGAGGGGGTGCCACGTCTGACCGACAAGGATTTCGTAGTAGCGACGTTTTTCGCCCTCGTCGGAGGAGCGCGTGACGGTGCTGTGGAGTTTGACGTAGGCCTGGCGGATGCGGAAGACCATGTTGTTGGAGCCGAAGCCACCAAAGTCGCCCTCGATGACGCCGCTGGACTGATAGCCGAGGACGAGGGGACCCTCGAGGCGGAGGCCGACGCGCGAGGTCAGCGCCTGGAACTGGGCGTGGGGGACGGCGTTGAGGTCGGAGCTGAGGTCGGAGTTCCAGAGTTCGTCGTAGGGGATCATGTTGTATTCGCCACCGACGACGGTATAGGTCTTGCGGGTATCGAAATTGAAATAGTTGCGCACAAAGCCGTAGGGTTTGACCGTGACCTGCGCCGTCAGCGGCAGGGCGAGGGCGCCGAGGATGAGGGCTAGGGTGTGTTTCTTCATGTATATGTATTATTGTATTAGGAAAGGATACCGAGTTTACCGACAAAGATGAGGACGACGTAGCCGATGACGAGGCTGACGGCGCCGACGAAGACGCCGACGAGGGCCATCTCCTTCTGGCGGATGAAGCCTTTGGAATAGGCGATGGCGTTGGGGGGGGTGGAGATGGGGAGGGCCATGGCGAAGCTGGCCGAGAGGGCGAGGCCGACGATGAGTGTGGCGGCGCCGCCGAAGGGGGCCAGCTGCGGGCCCATGCCGGTGGCCACGGCCACGAGGATGGGGATGAGGAGTGCGGCGGTGGCGCTGTTGGACATGAAGGTGGACATCACCAAGCAGAGCACGCCGGAGCCGATGATGACCAGCAGGGCGGGCCAGGTGTGGAAGGGGATGGCTTGCACGAGGTGGCCGGCGAGGCCCGTCTTGTCGATGCCCACGCCGAGGGCGAAGCCGCCGGCGACGAGCCAGAGGACGTCCCAGTCGATCTTGGCCAGGTCTTTCTTCTCGAAGACGCCGCTGATGCAGAAGACGGCGAAGGGGAAGAGGGCCACGACGTTGGCGTTGAGGCCCAGGAGGTCTTTGCCCAAGAGCCAGAGGAGGATGGTGGCGGCGAAGGTGACGTAGACGGTCACCGCCTTGGGGCCGCGCTCCCACGAGCCCTCGATTTTGATTTCGATGGCCTCCTGGTTCGACTTGAAGACCGAGGAGAGGAAGAGCCACGAGATGAGCAGGATGACCAGCGCCAGGGGCACCATGACCATCATCCACTGCAGGAAGCCGATTTCGATGCCGAGGCTCTCGCTGAGGTAGCGCACGGCGACGACGTTGGGCGGGGTGCCGATGGGCGAGCCGATGCCGCCGACGTTGGCCGCCACGGGGATGGCCAGTGCGAGGCCCACCTTGCCCTTGATGTCGCTCTCCGGCAGCGCGGCGAGCACCGGCACGAGGATGGCGATCATCATGGCGGCGGTGGCGGTGTTGGACATGAACATCGAAAGCAGCGCCGTGATCAGGATGAAGCCCAGCATCACCATGCGCGGCTTGCTGCCGAAGAGGCGGATGCCGAGGCGGGCCAGGTTGACGTCGAGCTTGTACTTCGACGCCCCGATGGCCAGCACGAAGCCGCCCATGAAGAGCATCACCGTGGGGTCGGCAAAGGCGGCCATGATGGCCTTGTAGCTGATGGGCTCGCCGAGGTTTTCGGTGCCACGGAGGAAGGAGAGCATGCTGTCCGACGTGGTGAAGAGCATCAGAGCCATGATGACCACGGAGGTGGCCCAGATGGGGATGGCTTCGAAAATCCACATGCAGGCGGCGAAGACAAAGAGCGCGATGACGCGCTGCTCGATGACGGTGAGGCCCTCGACGCCGAAGGCCGAGGTGGGGAGGAGCCAGCAGAGCAGGGTGAGGGCGATGGAGACAATCCAGCCGACGGCTTTCTTCTTGTTCATAAGTTATCTATTTATTGGGAGAAGAAAAGAGCTTAAAGCCCGTGGCGGGCGATAAGCTCTTTCCGGATGTTGTGTGTTTAGTCGCCGAGGGTGGCAACCATGACGGCCTTGATGGTGTGCATACGGTTCTCGGCCTCGTCGAAGACGATGCTGGCCTCGCTCTCGAACACATCCTCGGTAACCTCGATGCCGTCGAGGCCGAACTGTTTGTGGACGTCGCGACCGACCTGGGTCTCGAGGTTGTGGTAGGCGGGCAGGCAGTGCATGAACTTGCAGTTCTTGTTGCCGCCCATGGAGACCCACACGTCGGTGTAGAGGAAGTCGCAGCCCTTGACGCCGGCCTTCACGTCGTCGGTAACGGTAACCTTGGCGCCGGTCTCCTTGGCGATCTTCTGGCACTCCTTGATGAGCTCCTTGCTGGGCTGGAGCTTCTTGGGGGCCACGATGCGCACGTCCATGCCCATCTTGGCGCCGCCGACCATGAGGCTGTTGCCCATGTTGAAGCGGGCATCGCCGATGTAGGCGAAGGTGACCTGGTTGAGGGGTTTGTCGCTGTGCTCCTGCATGGTGAGGAAGTCGGCCAGGATCTGGGTGGGGTGGCTCTCGTTGGTCAGGCCGTTCCAGACGGGCACGCCGGCATACTGGGCGAGCTCTTCGACGGTGGCCTGGTCGAAGCCGCGGTACTCGATACCGTCATACATGCGGCCGAGGACGCGGGCGGTGTCCTTCATGCTCTCCTTGACGCCGATCTGGCTGCCGGTGGGGCCGAGGTAGGTGACGTGGGCGCCCTGGTCCTTGGCGGCCACTTCGAAGGCGCAGCGGGTGCGGGTGGAGGTCTTCTCGAAGATGAGGGCGATGTTCTTGCCCTTCATGCGGGGCTGCTCGCAGCCAGCATATTTGGCGCGCTTGAGGTCGCGGGCCAGGTCGAGCAGATAGTTGAGCTCCTTCGGCGAAAAGTCGAGGATTTTCAGGAAATTGCGGTTTCTGAGGTTGTAAGCCATAATAATATTGTTTGAATGTTTGATTGTTTGAATGCTTGGTTGCTTGTGGGCACTACTTGACGATGCGGGTGCCGCAGGAGGGGTTGTCGAGTTGGCCGGCTTCGGTGATGACGCATTCGCGGCCGCCGTTCTCGACGAACATGATGCCGGCACGCACCTTGGGAGCCATCGAGCCCTCGGCGAACTGGCCTTCGGCCAGGTACTGCTTGGCCTGGGCCACGGTGATGGTGTCGAGCGCCTGCTCGTTCTCCTTGCGGAAGTTGATGTAGACCTTGGGCACGTCGGTGAGGATGTAGAACTCGTCGGCACCGATTTCGATGGCGCAGAGGGCTGAGGCGAGGTCCTTGTCGATGACGGCCTCGACGCCGCGCACCTTGTCGCCGTCGGCCACGACGGGGATGCCGCCGCCACCGACGGTGACGACGATGTTGCCGGCGGTGGCCAGCTGCTTGACGATGTCTATATTATGGATACGCGTGGGCTTGGGCGAGGCGACGACTTTGCGCCAGCCGTTACCTTTAGGGTCTTCACGATAGGCGGCGCCGGTCTCGGCGGCCAGCTGGTCGGCCTGCTCCTTGGAGTAGTAGGGGCCGACGGGTTTGGTGGGGTTCTGGAACATGGGGTCGGCGGGGTCGACCATCACCTGGGTGACGAGGGTGACCACATTGCGGCTGCTGCCCAGCACATTGCGCATGCCCATCTCGATGAGGTAGGCGATGGAGCCTTGGGTTTCGGCCACGCAGAAGTCCATGGGCATGGCCTGTATGCCGAGGGAGCGGCCGGCCTCGTGCTGGAGCATGACGTTGCCCACCTGGGGGCCGTTGCCGTGTCCGATAACGAGGTTGTAGCCACGCTCGAGGAGCGAACGGAGGCTGCGGCAGGTGTCTTCCACGTTTTGCAGTTGTTCCTGGTAGGTACCTTTCTGGCCGCTGCGGAGCAGTGCATTGCCACCGAAAGCGACGACAGCGAGTTTGTTCATTTCTATTTTATTCTATTCGTTTTCAATTTATTACACTTCTAAAGCAGTGCTATGAGAAAATGCAAATGTACGAAAAAAAACCGAATAACAAATACTTTTTGTAAAAATTGGCAGGTGGGGGTGGGATGGTAGGGGAATGGTAGGGGTTCTCTAGGGTAATAGATAGGCCTTTTCCCATTATTACCCATCGATGGGTAAATAGGGATACTTTTGATGAAAGGCCGGAGCCTCGGGCGCAATGCCCGAGGCTCCGGCTTTGTGTTGGGTTGGGAATGGCAGGGTTACTTCACTATCAGCTTGCGGACGGCGCTTTGTGTTGGGTTGGGAATGGCAGGGTTACTTCACTATCAGCTTGCGGACGGCCTGCTGGCGCTGGCCGGTGATGCGGACGTAGTAGGCGCCGGAAGCGAGCGAGGTGACGTCGATTTCGAATTTCGAATTTTGAATTTTGAAATTTGAAATTTCGCGGCCGTTGAGGTCCACAATCGTGACCTTGGCACCGGGCTCGAGGCCGGTGAGGGTGACGGTGGTGGTGGCGGGGTTGGGGTAGAGGCTGACGGAGGTGGCGTCGACGTCGTCGATACCTACCGTTTCCTCGAAGTTGGCCGTGAGGGTGACGTTCTCGGTGAGGATGAAGGTGTAGTTGGAGTCGGCTTCACCGTTGCTCCAGCCGGCGAAGCGGTAGCCGGGGTTGGAGGTGGCGGTGAGGGTGACCTGGGTGCCGGCGTAGTAGGTGCCGGCGCCGATGACGGTGCCGCGGGTCTGGTCGTAGTTGACGGTGACGGTGTACTGCTCGGTGCCGCCGGCATCGGGTGTGGTGAAGGTGGCCACGGTGCTCCAGCTGGAGGTGAGGGAGGCGGAGCAGATGGAGCGGACGTAGACGTCGTAGTTGGTTTCGGAGTCGAGGCCGGCGATGGTGTAGGTGGTGGCGCCGGTGACGGTCACGCGGGTGCCGTCGCCCTGGCGGAAGCCGGAGAGGCCGTACTCAACTTCGTAGTTGCCGGAGCCGTTGCTGGCGGGGTTCCAGGAGACGGTGGCGGTCTGGAAGGTGGTGGCGGTGGCGGTCACGCCGCTGACGGGCTGGCAGCGCTCGGTGGTGAACTGGGCGGTCTCGCTCCAGTCGCTCTGCTGCGTCTCGCTGCAGA
>CACWPQ010000025.1 GCA_902762805.1 uncultured Bacteroidota bacterium
ACTGCCAGGCCAGGGGCGCCGGCGGTGCGGGGATGAAGAAAAAAGAGGTGCCACCCGAGCGGCACCCCATGGCGTAGAGCGGTCGCCCCTACGCGCGTTCAAAATAATAGCAATAACCACAACGCAGCGAGACCGACTTTATTGCACAGCCTGCACAAAAAACAAATTTAAAACAACACCGACAACAAAATTTGAATAACAACCCTTTAAATTTTTAAGCCCTATGAAAAAGACAAGATTGATCCAACTGGCTGCCCTGGTAGCCGTGACGGGGCTCGCGGCATGCGAGAAGCCTACTTCCAAACCGGATCCCGAGCCCAATCCACCACCCATCACCGTGCTTGACACCCTGCCACCGGACACCGTATGGGTCTCGCCTCCCTACGACACCGCAGCCGCACTGGAAGGGCGCGTGTGGCGCAGCGAGGAGACATGGCCCGAATGGCACCGCGAGGGCAACACCATTCAAAAGCAGCTCCACGGCTATGCCGTAACCACCACCCTGCTGGAAGGGAACCGCTTCCGTGCCGATGTGGAGAAGTCGTCCGAGCAACGCTATTTTGTCTACTTCGAGGTCGGCTCATCCGAGCACAGGTATCTATACTGCCCCGAATGGAGCGGGTTTGATTCAACGCTGTACTTCCTCCCGGCAGGCGCTCCGATAGAGGCCGACACCAATCCAGACCTCTGCCATGAAATGGTGGGCTTTGTTATCAGAGAAATTTCAGACACAACGCTATCTATAGCTACAGGCGGCCCTGCTTCAAATGAGTATATCCGTAGTTACAAATTTAAAAAAGTATTAAGATGAGAAATATTATATTTTTTGCATTTCTGCTGGTAGTCACTGCTTTGACTGGACAGAATAATAGTTATTATTACAATGGCGAAAAACACTCACTAAAGGTTATACCTCATTACCTTTACATTACCGTGTCGAATAAGCTTGATGATTTTAAATCGACTTTGGAAACTGAACCTGTCGACATTATTACGTCAGATGAATTGCTTAAATGTATTATTATCGATACACGTAATGTAAGTGTATATAACCGGCTATGGGAATTGTGCATGGCTGATTCACGAGTAGAGACTATTTCACCGGTATATGGCGATGCTGAACAGAATCATTTAATAACATGCGACAGTAGAGTCGCCGTAAGGCTAAAGGATGGCACGACGAAAAGTGAGCTCGATAAAATATTAGACAAATTCGGATGCCATATATATTCTCGAAGCGATCAAGATACAATGTTTTTTGTCTTACACACAAGCCAGCGAAATGGTGCATCGGCTATAGAAGTAGCGAATCTTATGTACGAAAGCAAGTTGTTTTTTGTAGTAAGTCCAGACTTCAGAATATCTGGTAGGATGTGTGAGACACTTGCTAACGACCCGATGTATTATGAGCAATGGAACATACCTAGCACAAAAACAAACCTAGCGTGGGATATTACCAAAGGGCATGGGTCAATAGTAATAGCCCAGCTCGATTTGGGAGTTCAGCTTGATCACCACGATTTGATAGAGAATCTTGTTCCTGGTTACAATGCGTCTTGGAGCGATGCTCCACCAGGATCTCACCGCGGACACCATCATGGCACAAAATGCGCAGGTGTTGCTGTGGCGAAACAGAACAATCATATAGGCATATCAGGTATTGCACCTAATTGCAAACTAATGCCAATATATTTTGGTATGCGCGCATCAGAGGTATACAATGCATTTCAGTATGCAATTCGGAATGGTGCAAGTATAATAAGTATGTCGTGGATTCTCCACACCTTCGATGATGTTACAGATCTTGCCATATCAAATGCAATCACACAGGGAAGAGGCGGAAAGGGGTGTGTTATGGTTGCCGCTTCAGGAGCGATTCCTGATGACGTTGGACAGAATCTTTTCCCTAGAAACAAAAAAGAAGTCATTGTTGTAGGTTCTTCTCTACCTAATGGCATGAGGGCTGGTTCATACACATACTACGCGGAAGAATGCCCAAGCGATTATGGAGATTGGATGAGCATTATGGCGCCTGGACACGAAGTACCGACAACTACAATAGGCAATGATTATGAAATGGGTAACTGTACTTCCATCGCAACCCCCCAGGTGGCGGCCGTGGCAGCTCTCATGCTGTCGGTCAACCCTGACCTTACGGCCGAGCAGGTGCGTTATATACTGGAGAGTACCGCACAGAAAACCGGTGGCTACAACTATGCAACCCATCCCGACCACCCCAACGGCACGTGGCACATTGAGATGGGACACGGCGTGGTCGACGCCTATCAGGCTGTGCTCGCTGCCCAGCGGCTTGCGTCCATCGCAGACCTGTATGTCAAAGATGCCAGCTACGACACCGGGCTGGAGCCTAATGCGACACCAGGCTCCATCACTTCAAGCCCGGACATTTGGGTTACCGACCTTAACGGCAATCCGGTCTCTACGCTGACAAATGGCGAAACCTATCAAGTACATGTAAAAGTACGCAATCGCACAGGAAACCCCTTCGCTGGATCTGCAGACAACACCTTGCTGCTGCGGTGGAAAGCAGCCTCGACTGTTCCTGATTGGAAAAACGGATGGACGACCGGCAGCGGTTGCGGAGTTGCCGACCACGGCATTGTCATGCAGCAACCACTCGGCAATATACCGCCTTATGGCAGTGCAGTCTACACCACCACATGGACAGCGCCCTCGTTCCCAGGGAATTCAAATTGCATGGCGCCAACCAACTTGAACCTCTACCTTGCGGCCATCGTCAACGACGAGGGCATAACCGTGAATTCGAATGCAAGAAACTATGGGATGGACGAATTTATCCGGCAGAACAACAATGTGGCCATGCGGCAATTCAACTTGGCCAACCTGGACGTCTACATCGAGCCGCTCATCCCCATCCTCGGTGCTCCCGTCACCCTTACCGGCGGCAGCAGCGAGCCCGATGCCGAACTCACCTGGCGCCGGGCAGATGGCACAGTCCTCGGAACAGGTGAGACTCTCGACATCACCCCCTCCGCCACCGCTGAGCGCTACGTGCTTGAGGGCTATTCCCCTTCGCTCGGCGTCAGCGCCTCCGACACCCTCACCCTCCATCCGCGTCTCGGCGCCATCCTCGCCGTAAGTCCCAACCCCGTGGCAGGAGGGCAGACCGAGGTCAGCTGCCGGCTGGCAACCACCCTCGCCAGTGCCACCCTCCAGATTATTGCACCTTCGGGCACCCAGCTCCTCTCCCAACCCCTTACACCCGCAGCCGACGGCACCGCCACCGCCGTCCTCAACCTCCAAGGCATCCCCACTGGGCACTACCAGCTGCGCCTTATGACCGGCACTGCGTTGGTGGATGCGCAAACCCTCGTGGTCCAATAGCCGTCATCCACTGATGATAGGGATCACGAACTGCCCATTCTTATGAGGGTGGCGCCCATGCGGGCGCCACCCCTACCATCGTGCAGCTGCCCGCGGCGGGCGTCTACCTGGTGCACCCCCTCGGCGGCAAAGCCCGCAAGGTGGTGGCCACGCGGTAGGGGGACGGTAGGGGTTCTCTAGGGTAATAGTTCGGCCTTTTCCCATTATTACCCACCGATGGGAAAATAGGGATACTTTTGTAAAAAAAGAGAGAGCACCGCCCGCTGGGGTGGTGCTCTTCGGTTGGGAAGGGGGTGGGGTTAGTATTCGAAGGCGCTGCCGCCGAGGAATTCGCGCATGATGGAGTTGTGGGGGATGAAGGCGTCGTCGATGGGGGTGATGAGTTCGGAGAATTCGAGCAGCTGGCGCGCCATGGCGAACTGTTCGCAGTTTTCGGGCACCTGCTTGAGGAGGGGTTCGGCGTAGCGTTTGAGGATGCCGAGTTCGTAGAGGAGTGCGGAGTTGAACATCACGTCGGCGTATTCCTGGTAGGGGAAGATGTGCTTGCGCTCGCCGCGCACCACCTCGGGCCAGCGGCGGAGGGTTTCGAGGGCGCCCCAGCCGCGGAAGTTGTTGTCGCGCACGATGCGGCGGACGAGGCGGTTGTCGGTGCCGTGGATGATGTTCTGGTTGTCGATGGAGAGCTGGGTGAGTGCGGAGACGTAGACTTTGAATTTGAGCGCGTCGTCGATTTCGGCCGTGAGCTTGGGGTTGAGGCCGTGGATGCCTTCGACGACGAGGATGCTGCGCGGGCCGAGCCGGAGGGTTTTGCCGCTGTAGAAGGGTTCGCCTTTTTTGAAGTCGTAGGTGGGGATGGCCACTTCTTCGCCGCGGAAGAGGGCGGCGAGGTGCTCGTTGAGGAGGGGGATGTTGAGGGCTTCGACGCACTCGAAGTCATACTCGCCGTTGGGGAGTTTGGGTGTGCGCTCGCGGCCGAGGAAGTAGTCGTCGAGCGAGAGCTGGTTGCAGTCGTAGCCGAGGACGGAGAGCTGAGTGCTGAGGCGGCGGCAGGAGGTGGTCTTGCCGCTGGAGGAGGGGCCAGCCAGGAGCACCATGCGGGCGCCTTTCTGCGCCACCTGCTCGGCTATCTCGGCATATTTCTTTTCGTGGAGCGCCTCGGCCAGGAGGATGAGGTTGAGGCCGCCCTGGTCGCGGACGATGCGGTTGTAGTCGGAGACAGTGGCGGTGTGCAGGAGGTCGACCCACTTGTGGTGCTCGCGGAAGATGGCGAAGAGTTTGGGGGTTTCCTGGAAGAGCGAGAGTTTGTCGGGGTGCTCGGGGTCGGCGCATTGGAGCATGTAGCCGTCCTCGTACTGGCGGAAGTCCCAGGTGGTGAGGCAACCGGTGGAGGGGGCGAGCTTGCCGGCGATTTTGTGGACGGTGTCGCCGAGGAAGTTCATCTCGATGTAGAGTTGGTCGAGGTGTTCGAGCAGTTCGAGTGTCTTCGGCATGTGGCGCGGTCGGACGAGCTCGACGGCGTCGGAGAGGAGCATGGTTTTGGCGACGAAGGGGAGGTCGGCCTCCTGGAGGGCGATCATGCGCTCGCGCACGGACTGGCAGACTTCCATGTTGGAGGGCAGCTCATAGCCTTCCACGGCGCTCTCGATGCGGCAGTAGAAGCCGTTTTGGAGCGAGTGGTCGATGTGGAGGACGGCTTTGGGGAAGCAGTCGTGGACGGCGGTGTAGAGCATCATGCAGAGTGCGTTGCGGTACATGCGGAAGCCCTGGCGGTCGGTGATGTCGAGCAGGCGGATCACCTTGGGGTTGTAGATGCGGTATTGCAGCGGCTCGACTTTGTTGTTGACCAGTGCGCCCAGGATGGGCCACATCTTCTTGCCGTCGCCCTGCTGCTGTTTGGTATATTCTTCGGCGAGCTGGAACACCTGTGTGCCCTGCTCGACCATCTTGCGTTCGCCGGTGTTGGCGAGGACGATTTCTACTTGGGTCATGATGGTTTTGTATTGGGGGAGAGAGGGGGAGTGAAGGGGAGTGAAAGGGAGTGAGAGTACAAATGCACGGCCAGGCACAATCGTCCTTTCACTCCCTTTCACTCCATTTCACTTCCTTTCACTCCATGTAGTGTTTTAAATTTCTTGTCGTTCTGCTCCCCTCTCCCGCGGGAGAGGGGCTGGGGGTGAGGCCGTTTAGCTGTTCATCACCTCCTCGATTTCCTTGACGGTCTTGGGGATGGGTTTGCCGAGGACGCGGCAGCCGGTGGCGGTGACGAGGATGTCGTCCTCGATGCGGATGCCGCCGAAGTCCTTCCAGTGCTCCAGCTCGTCGTAGTTGATGAAGTCGGTGTGCTTGCCTTCGGCGCGCCACTTGTCGATGAGGGCCGGGATGAAGTAGCAGCCGGGCTCGTCGGTGATGACGAAGCCTTCCTGGAGGCGGCGGCCGCAGCGGAGGCTGCCGAGGCCGAACTGCTCGGAAGGGCGTGTCTCGTCGTCGTAGCCGACATTGATTTGGCCGTAGTTCTCCATGTCGTGCACGTCGAGGCCCATCATGTGGCCCAGGCCGTGGGGCATGAGGAGGGAGTGGGCGCCGGCGGCGACGATGTCGTCCACGTTGCCGCGGAGGATGCCGAGGCCCTTGTAGCCTTCGGCGAGGATGCGGCTGGCGGCCTGGTGGACCTCCTGGTAGGTGATGCCGGGACGGGTGACGCGGATGGCCTCGAGGTTGGCGGCGAGGACGATTTCGTAGATGGCTTTCTGGCGCTCGTCGAAGCGGCCGCCCACGGGGACGGAGCGGGTGATGTCGGAGCAGTAGTTCATCGGGGTCTCGCATCCGGCGTCCATCACCAGCATGCGGCCCACCTCGAGGCGGTTGTTGTGGCCGTGGTTGTGGAGGGTTTCGCCGTGGACGGTCATGATGATGGGGAAGGAGACGGGGCCGTTGCCCTTCCAGGCCTCGCCCTCCATGAAGCCGGCGAGCTCGTACTCGTAGCGGCCCGGCATGGCCAGCTTCATGGCGCCGACGTGCATGTTGTAGGCCGTGGCGATGGCTTTCTCGATTTCCTCGATCTCTTCGGCACTCTTGATGGAGCGTTGCTTGACGCAGGCGCCCACGAGCTCGAGCGAGGCGTGGCGGTTGACGGCGGAATAGCTCAGGCCGAGCCACTCGGCGAGGTCGGCGCGCGTGTCGGCGCGGTAGGGGGGCAGGTAGTGGGGCAGTGCGGAGGTGGGGCGCTTGCCTTCGAGGAACTTGCGCAGGTCGGCCATCGAGCCGCTGTTCTCCACGCCGATGCTGGCGGCCAGCTCCTTGACCGAGGGCAGGGGGCCGGTCCAGATGATGTCGTCGATATCGTAGTCGTTGGCGAAGATGTAGTCGCGGCCGGTCTCGCAGTCGAGCACGCCGACGAGGTCCTCGCGCTGGAGGCCGAAGAAGTAGAGGAACGAGCTGTCCTGGCGGAACCAGTAGGTGTTGTCTGGATAGTTGCAGGGGGCCTCGTGGTTGCCGGGGATGATAATCAGGCCGCGGCCGACGTCCTTGCGCAGCTGCTCGCGGCGGGCGATGTAGGTTTCTTTCTTGAACATATTGTGAGGTGTTTTTATATTTTTCAATAGTGTGATAACGCGCGAGGTCAAATTTTATTATTTCCAAGGGGCAAATTATCGTCCTGAACAAAGTTCAATCGCCGTCGTCGAAGAAGACGTTTTTCCAGGGGCGTTTGGGGCGCTGGGGGTGTTCTTGGAGTGGTGCGATGCCGAGGGCGTGGAGTGTGGCGTCGAGTTCGCGCTGGTTGTCGGAGATGACCATGAGGCGGTCGCCGGCGTGGAGGACGGTCATGCCTGTGGGGACGAAGTAGTGGTCGCCGCGCTTGACCATGATGACGAGTGTTTTTTCGGGCATGCCGAGGTCCATCAGGCGGGTGCCCTGGAGGAGCATTTCGGGTGTGATTTCGATTTCCATGGTGGCGGACTTGATTTCCTCGGGGAAGTCGATGTCGAAGTCAGCGGAGAGTGCCTGCGGGCGCACACGTGGCGGTTTGGATACGCGCAGCCATTTGGCCACTAGGGGCAGGGTGGTGCCCTGGACGACGAGGCTGACGAGGGTGCAGAGGAAGACGATGTTGAACATCTCGGCGCTGTGGGGCACGCCGGCGGCGCGGCAGAGGATGGCGAAGATGATGGGCACGGCGCCGCGCAGGCCCACCCAGGAGACGAAGATGCGGTCGCGCAGGGTGTAGTGGCGGAAGGGGGCGAGGGAGGCGAAGACGGACAGCGGTCGGGTGACGAAGATCATGACGAAGCTGATCACCAGGCCCGGCACGAGGACGGTCTTCAGCTCGGAGGGGTTGACCAGGAGGCCGAGGATGAGGAACATCGAGAGCTGGGCGAGCCAGGTGATGGCGTCGAAGAAGTTACGCGTGGAGCGTTTGTGGACGAAGCGGCTGTTGCCGACGACGAGGCCGGCGAGGTAGACGGCGAGGAAGCTGTTGCCCTTGAGGTAGTAGGTGGCGGCGAAGACGAAGAAGGAGCCGGCGAGGACGAGGATGGGGTAGAGGGCCACGTTGTCGAGCCCGACGCGGTTGATGAGCCACACCATGGCTTTGCCCAGCAGCCATCCGGCGACGGCGCCGATGGCGAGTTGCGAGACGAGCATCAGGAGCGCGCTGCCGTAGTGTGGCTCGCCGCCTTGGAGGACGAGGGAGATGAAGGTGAGCACGAGGACGTAAGCCATGGGGTCGTTGGCGCCGCTTTCGAGTTCGAGGGTGGGCCGGAGCCGGTGCCTGAGGTTGAGGCCGCGGCCGCGGAGGATGGAGAAGACGGAGGCGGAGTCGGTGCTGCTCATGGTGGCGGCGAGGAGGAGGCAACCCATGAGTGTGACGCCAATCTCGTGGGGCAGAATGAGATAGAGGATGAGGCCGGTGGCCACGGCGGTGAGCAGCACGCCGACGGTGGCGAGCATGACGCCGGGGCCGAGGACGGGGCGTATGTCCTTGATTTTGGTGTCGAGGCCGCCGGAGAAGAGGATGGCGCTCAGGGCCACGGTGCCCACCATCTGGGCCACCTCGATGTTGTCGAAGTGGATGCCGAGGCCGTCGCTGCCGAAGAGCATGCCGACGCCGAGGAAAAGCAACAGGGCCGGCACGCCGAAACGCGAGCCCGCCTTGCCTGCCAAAATGCTGGCAAAGAAGAGGATGGAGAGGATGAGGAGGTAGAATTCTATCTGCATAACTGGGATGATAACGCAGAAAACGCTATTTTTATTGTCCGGAATGTGCCGATTGCATGTGCCAACGGGTTTTTTTTTCGTCCCGCGGCGTCATGTTGAAAAAAAGTCGTATCTTTGCAGCCAAATTCTACTCGATATGAAAGCACTACTCCTCAACGGCAGCCCGCATGCGCAGGGCTGCACCTATACAGCCCTCGCCGAGGTGGCGGGGACGCTCCGCGAAGGCGGCGTCGAGGCCGAAATCGTCCATGTGGGCCATCTGGACATCCGCGGATGCCTGGGCTGCGGAAAATGCAGAGAGTCAGGGCGCTGCGTCTTCGACGACAAGGTGAACGAGCTGGCCGCGCGGCTGCGCGAGGCCGACGGGCTGGTGGTGGGGTCGCCGGTCTACTATGCCGGCCCCAACGGCACGCTTACCAACCTGCTGGACCGCCTCTTCTTCAGCGCCAGCTACGACCTGCGGATGAAGGTGGGCGCCGCCGTCTGCTCGGCCCGCCGCGCCGGCACCACCGCCACGCTCGACCGCCTGAACAAGTACTTCGCCCTGGCCGAGATGCCGATAGCCAGCAGCCGCTACTGGAACATGGTGCACGGACGCGACGCCGGCGAGGTGGTGCAGGACGAGGAGGGGATGCAGGTGATGCGCGTGCTGGGGCGCAACATGGCGTTCCTCATCCGCGCCATCGCAGCCGAGCGCGCCGCCCACGGCCTGCCCGTGGAGGAGCCGCAGCGCATCCACACCAACTATATCCGCTAGGCGGGCGCCACGACGTGGCACGCCTGCAGTCCCTATAATTTCTTCGATGGCGCAATATTTTGTTCGCGCCCGCGTTATGGTGGATTGATGATTGACTATCAGAAATACCGATTGGACAACGGGCTGGCGGTGCTCACCCACGAGGCGTGGGACACGCCGCTGGCCACCGTCAACCTGCTCTATAACGTCGGTGCCCGCGACGAGGACCCGCAGCGCACGGGCTTTGCCCACCTCTTCGAGCACCTGATGTTCGGCGGCACGGAGCGCGTGCCCGACTTCGACGCCGTGGTCTCCGCCCTCGGCGGCGAAAACAACGCCTCCACCAACAACGACGTCACCAACTACTACATCACCCTCCCGGCCCAGGGGCTGGCCACCGCGCTGGAGCTCGAGGCCGACCGCATGCTGGGCCTCAGCCTGACGCCCAAGGCGCTGGAGGTGCAGCAACATGTGGTGACCGAGGAGTTCAACCAGCGCTACATGAACCGCCCCTATGGCGACGTGTGGCTCCTGCTGCGTCCGCTCTGCTACCGGGTGCACCCCTACCGCTGGCCCACCATCGGGGCCGACATACGCCACGTGAGCGAGGCCACGCTCGACGACGTCACCGCCTTCCACCGCCGCTTCTACCGCCCCGACAACGCCATCCTGGCCGTCGCCGCGCCCATGCGCCACGAGGAGATAATCCGCGAGGTGGAGCGCGCCTGGCATTGCTCGAGCAGCCGCTGGGATGGCGACCGCCCCTACGCCGCCGAGCGCCCCTACGCCGCCGAGCCGGAGCAGGCCGGGGCGCGCCGGCAGGAGGTGACGCGCGCCGTGCCGGCCGAGGCCGTCTACATGGCCTGGCCCATGTGCGACCGCTTCGACCCCCACTTCCGCCCCTGCGACCTCATCTCCGACCTGCTGGGCAACGGCAAGTCGAGCCGCCTGTACGACCGCATCGTCCGCCCCGGCCGCCTGGTCAGCGAGGCCGACGCCTACATCACCGGCGACGCCGGCCCCGGCCTGATGGTGTTCAGCGCGCGCCTGCTGCCCGGCGTCAGCCCCGACGAGCTGGTCGCCGCCTTGCGCAGCGAGGTCAATGCGCTGGCCGCCAGCAGGGTGGCCGAGGAGGAGCTCCGCAAGGTGCAGGGCAAGTACGAGGTCACGCATGCCTACTCGCAGTACAAGGCCGCCGACCGCGCCTACGCCCTCTGCTACAACACCTGGCTCGGCAGCACCGACTGGGTCAACCGCGAGCCCGCGCTCTACCGCGCCGTCACCCCCGCGCAGCTCCAGGCCGCCGCAGCGCAGCTGTTCGACCCGCAGAGGGAGAATATATTGATTGTGAAACATGAGACTGATTGACAGCATACTGAACCTTGCCCAGCGCATCTGGCAGCGCCTCTCGGCCGTCGACTGGCTGGGACGTGCCAGCCGCCTCATCGACTGGATTGGCCGCATCATGCACAAGATGCTCTTCCAGTGGCTGATGCCCACCAAATACCGCTCGCTCACCAAGAAGCAGATTTTCGAAATCATCTTCAAGTCCGACACCCCCGCCGGCAAGAAGTTCGACGTCTGGCTCTTAGTGCTCATCGTGCTGAATATCATCCTTTTGATGGTCGACAGCGTCACCGGCACCACCTCCACCATGACCACCGGCGTCACCCGCTCCTGGCGCTTCGTCATCTTCAAAGCCCTCGAGTGGGGCTTCACCATCGTCTTCACCTTCGAGTACTACCTCCGCATCTACTGCCTCAAGCGCCCGATGAAGTATGTCCTCTCCTTCTGGGGCATCGTCGACTTCCTCTCCATCTTCCCGTCCTACCTCAGCCTCTTCTTCCCCACCATGCAGGCGCTCACCGTGCTGCGGTTGCTGCGCGTGATGCGTGTGTTCCGCATCTTCAAGCTCGAGCGTTTCCAGCTCGAGACCTTCCACCTCCTCAACGCCCTCCGCGCCAGCGCCGTCAAGATATTCATCTTCATGCTTTTCGTGCTGGTGGCGGCGGTCATCCTGGGAGCGCTGATGTACTCGATCGAGGGCGAGGAAAATCCCGCCTTCAAGAGCATCCCCGCCGGCATCTACTGGGCCGTCGTCACCATCACCACCGTGGGCTATGGCGATGTGACGCCCATGACCTCGGGCGGACGCTTCCTGGCCGTAATCGTCATGTTGCTAGGTTATTCCATCATCGCCGTCCCCACTGGCATTGTGGCCGGCGAGACCATCCGCGAGCACCGCCGACCCGCAAACCGACTCCGCCGGAGCGCCGTCGAGCGCCAATACGACGAAGAAAACGAAGCCGTGAAAAATTAATTCCCCTTACAACCAACAAGATGCAATCATTATGAATTTTTTTCTTGCACAGTCACCCAAAAATCCGTATCTTTGCACCACGGTTTGTACCGCAAAGTGCCCCCCCGTCGGGGTGGCGACCGAAGAACAACCGAAGAACAACCGAAGAACAGCCCTACCGGGTACCTACCGTCTACCTAGGCTCTGCCTTGCATTCCTCCTCCTTTCAATTTTCAATTTTCAATTTTCAATTATCCACGCCCAGACCGTCTCCGGCACGGTGACCGACGCGCGCACCGGCGAGACCCTCATCGGCGCCACCATCCTCGAAACCGCCACCGGCCGCGGCACCGTCACCAACGCCCACGGCCGCTACACCCTCACCCCCGGCGTCGCCTCCGCCCGGCTCCGCATCAGCTACATCGGCTACAAAACCCAGCACCACACCCTCGACCTCGCCTCCAACCCCACCCTCAACCTCCGCCTCGAACCCGCCGTCGAGCTCGACGAGGTCACCATCACCGCCGAGCGCGTCACCGCCCCCACCATGAGCCAGATGTCGGCCATCGAGGTGCCCGTCGAGCAGATCAAGCTGGTCCCCGTCATCTTCGGCGAGGCCGACGTGCTGAAGGCCATCCAGCTGCTGCCCGGCGTGCAAAGCGGCACCGAGGGCACCAGCGGCATCTATGTGCGCGGCGGCGGCCCCGACGAGAACCTCTTCCTCCTCGACGGCATCCCCCTCTACAACGTCAACCACCTCGGCGGCTTCTTCTCCGCCTTCAACAGCGACGCTATCAAAAACGTCACCCTCTACAAAGGCTCCTTCCCCGCCCGCTTCTCGGGCCGCATCTCCTCCGTGCTCGACATCACCACCAACAACGGCAACGACCGCGAGTGGCACGGCTCGGCCTCCCTCGGTGCCATCGCCGCCAAGTTCAGCATCGAGGGTCCGCTGGTCAAGGAGCGCACCACCATGAGCCTCTCCTTCCGCCGCACCTACTTCGACCTCCTCCTGCAACCCCTTCTGCTGCTGGCCAGCAGCGAGAGCGGCGAGGGTCGCTTCAACGGTGGCTACTACTTCTACGACCTCAACGCCAAGTTCACCCACCGCTTCAACGACCGCAGCCGCCTCTACGCCTCGCTCTATTCCGGCGACGACGCCGTCTATGCCCGTGTCCGCATTCGCGAGAGCGACTACGACGGCTACAAGTACAACGAGTCCCTCAACCTGCGCTACGCTTGGGGCAACCTCGCCGCCGCTGTGCGATGGAACTACGTCCTCAACCCGCAGCTCTTCATGAACCTCACCGGCGCCTACACCCGCTACCGCAACCGCCTCTCGCTGGGTGTGGAGCTGGACCACTCCTATTCCGGCGTCAGCGAGCACGAGGAAGCCGAGATGAGCTTCCGCTCCGGCATCCACGACTTCACGCTGAAGGCCGACTTCGACTACTCGCCCCGCCCCGAGCACAGCATCCGATTCGGCGCCACGGCCACCCACCACCTCTTCCGCCCCGAGGTGGCTGGCTTCAAAGAGTCCGGCACCGACCTGCAGACCATCGACACCACCATCGGCGAAAGCATCGTCAACGCCCAGGAGTTCACCCTCTATGCCGAGGACGACTGGGCCGTCAGCGAGGCCCTGAAGGTCAACGCCGGCCTCGCCGCCACGGGCTTCCTGGTCCAGGGCTCCTTCTACCCCTCCCTCCAGCCCCGCCTCAGCGGCCGCTTCATGCTCACCGACGACCTCTCCCTCAAAGCCGGCTACGCCTACATGACCCAGTACCTCCACCTCCTCTCCACCTCCAACGTCAGCCTCCCCACCGACCTCTGGGTCCCCGTCACCAAGCGCATCCCCCCCATGGGCAGCCACCAGGTGGCCGCCGGACTCTTCTACTCCCGCTGGGGCATCGACTTCTCCGTCGAGGCCTACTACAAGTGGATGCACAACCTCATGGAGTACCTCCCCGGCAGCTCCTTCTTCGGCTCCAGCACCGGCTGGGAGAACAAGGTGTGCCTCGGCGACGGCCGCGCCTACGGCCTCGAACTCCTCGCCCAAAAGTCCTTCGGCGACATCACCGGCTGGATCGGTTACACCCTCAGCCGCACCCTCCGCACCTTCCCCCAGCTCAACAACGGCCGCGAGTTCCCCGCCAAGTACGATCGCATCCACGACATCTCCATCACCCTCCAGTACAAGCCCAACCCCCGTTTCGACTGCGGCCTCACCTGGGTCTTCGCCACCGGCACCACCGCCACCCTCGGCCTGCAGCAGTTCCAGGGCGAGACCGAAGAAGACTACCGTCCCGGCTCCACCGATTGGAGCACCTTCGACTACATCGAGTCGCGCAACAACTTCCGCCTCCCCGCCTACCACCGCATGGACCTCAGCGTCAACTTCCACAAGCAGAAGAAACACGGCGTGCGCACGTGGAACATCAGCGTCTACAACCTCTATAACCGCCAGAACCCCTTCCTCGTCTACCGGGGCTACAAGGAGAACTCCGGCTCCACACCCGTCCTCAAACAGCTCTCGATCTTCCCCATCATCCCTTCGATTTCATACATATATAAATTCTAAAGCGCCATGAAAAAGACCCTCTCCCTCTTCGCTGCCGCCCTGCTGCTGGGCGCCTGCACCAAGGACCTCGACATCGATTTCGACGACATGGAGCCCCAAGTGGTGGTCATGTCGTGCGTGGAGCCCGACACCACGCTCTCGCTGCGGCTCAACTACAGCCGCTTCTTCCTCTCGTCACAGCCCTTCGTCGCCATCGACAACGCTGCGGTCTCGCTCTCGGTCAACGGCGGCTCCGCCCTGGCGCCGACATCCGCTGCCGGCGGCAACTATGCCTTCGCCCTCCGTCCCCAGCCCGGCGACCGGCTCGACCTGCAGGTCGACGTGCCCGGCAAGGGGACCGTCGCCGCCTCCACCACCGTCCCCGCGGCGCCGCAGGTGGACAATATCAGCGCCTCGCTCACCGAAACCGACGGCAACGACCGCACCTATTCCCTCCGCTTCACCCTCCACGACCCCGACGGCGAGGGCAACTTCTACCTCATCCGCTGCCTCGTCCGCCGGCACTTTGTCTACAACGGAACGGTGGAATTCGAGGACGAATACCGCCCCTTCACCTGCAACGACTATATGCTCACCGAGGGCATGGACATGGGCACGCTGCTCGACAGTGACAACCCGGGCGAGTTCTCCGGCCGCTCCCTCTTCTTCACCGATGCCAATATCAACGGCCGCGGCCACGAGGTCGCGCTCAGCACCGAGCTCTACTACAATGACAGGGAACTCTACCTCGAAATCACCTCCTACTCGCGCGACCGTTACCTCTATGAGATCACCGCCGATCAGTACACCGACGACCCCTTCGAGTCCCTCATCGCCGAACCCGTGCAGGTGCACACCAATATCGACGGCGGCATCGGCATCTTCGCCGCCCGCACCCGCACCCTCGTCCCTATCCCCCTTCCGCAATGACCCGTATCCTCATCTCCGACCGCACCCACGAGGTGCTTCCCCAGCGTCTGCGCGAGGCTGGCTTCGACGTTAGCGTCGAGCCCGACCTCGACCGCGCCGCCCTCATCCGTGCCGCCCAGGGCTGCCAGGGGCTCGTGGTGCGCAGCAAGGTCATCGTGGACCGCCCCTTCATCGACGCCTGCCCCTCGCTCCGCTGCATCGGCAGGGTGGGGGCTGGCATGGAAACCATCGACGTGGACTATGCCTCCGCCCGCGGCATCCGTTGCCTCAACAGCCCCGAGGGCAACCGCGACGCCGTCGGCGAGCATGCCGTCGGCCTCCTCCTCGCCCTGCTCAACCACATACCCCGCGCCGATGCCGAGGTGCGCCGCAGCCTGTGGAAGCGCGAAGCCAACCGCGGCCTGGAACTGGGCAGCCTCACTGTGGGCATCATCGGTCTCGGCAACATGGGCCGCGCCTTCGCCAGAAGGCTTTCGGGCTTTGGCTGCCGCGTGGTCTACTATGACAAGTATCTAGAAAATCTAGAATCTCTAGAGAATCTAGAATTTCTAGAAAGGATGGAGTCGCTGGCGCTCCTCCAGCAGGAGGCCGACGTGGTCTCCTTCCACGTACCCCTCACCGACGAGACCCGCCACTACCTCGACGCCCCCTTCATCGACGCCATGCGCAAGCCCTTCTTCCTCCTCAACACCGCCCGCGGCGCCGTGGTCGACACCGCCGCCCTCGCCGACGGCCTCGCCAGCGGCAAGGTGCGCGGCGCCGCCCTCGACGTCCTCGAGCAGGAGAACATGCAGGCCGACTCCATGGCCACCGACCCCTCCCTGCTCAAAATCCAAAATCCAGAATTCAACGTTGTCTTCACCCCCCATGTCGCCGGCTGGACCGTCGAGTCCAAGTACAAGCTCGCCGCCGTGCTGGCCGACAAGATAATCGACACCCTTCAAGCATGATAGTAGTAAAGAACAGCATAGTCTCCGACGACGTGGCCGACCAGCGCTTCTGCTGCGACTGCACGGTGTGCCGCGGCGCCTGCTGCGTCGACGGCGACAGCGGCGCCCCCCTGCTCGAGGAGGAGGTGCCCATATTGGAGGCCATCCTGCCCGAGGTGCGCCCCTACATGACGCCCGAGGGCATCGCCGCCGTCGAGGCGCAGGGCGTGGCCGTCCGCGACCGCGACGGCGACCTCGGCACACCCCTCATCGACGGCTCAGCCTGCGCCTTCATCAACTACGCCCCCGACGGCACCGCCCTCTGCGCCATCGAGAAAGCCTTCCGTGCCAACCATTTTCAATTTTTAATTTTCAATTTTCAATTCCCCAAGCCCGTCTCCTGCCACCTCTATCCCATCCGCGTGGAGGACTACGGCGAGTTCACCGCCGTCAACTACCACCGCTGGGACATCTGCCGCCACGCCCACGGACAGGGCGAGCCGCTGTACATCTATTTAAAGGAACCCCTCGTCCGCCGCTTCGGCCAGGAGTGGTACGACGAGTTGTTGCAAGAAATATCAAACCGCCATGAATAAACGCAAGCAAGTCTGCATCGTAGCCGCCATCGTGGGCGGCATCCTCCTCGTCGACCAGGTGGTCAAAATCCTGGTCAAAACCAATATGCACATCGGTGAAGACATCCCCCTCATCGGCTCCTGGTGTCGACTCCATTTCATTGAGAACGAGGGTTTTGCCTTCGGTATGGCCTTCGGTGGCGAGGTGGGCAAAATCCTGCTCACCCTCTTCCGCATCGTCGCCTCGGGCCTCATCGTGTGGTTCATCCTGAAGCATATCCGGAAAGGGGCCCACAAGTCGCTCATCTACAGCCTCACCCTCATCCTCGCCGGTGCCGTGGGCAACCTCATCGACTGCTGCTTCTACGGCCTCATCTTCAACGAGAGCTATTACAACGTCGCCACCCTCTTTCCGCCCGAAGGCGGCTATGCCCCCTTCCTGCAGGGCAAGGTGGTCGACATGTTCTACTTCCCCCTCTTCGAGTTCGACTGGCCGCAGTGGATGCCCTTCGTCGGCGGGCAGCATTTCGAGTTCTTCAGCGCCATCTTCAATGTGGCCGACGCCGCCATCACAATCGGTGTAATTTGGCTCCTGGTGTACTTCCTTTTCTTCGCCCCGAAGGAAGAAAACGCCTCCGAAGAAGAAAAAATTAAAGAATGAAATCGTTTGAAAATCAATCCCTAATCCCTAATCCCTAATCCCTAATCAAAAAAATATTTTGCCAGTTTGCAAAATCTTCGTACTTTTGCACCCGATTTCACAAGCGAAATTGATGGCGTCGTAGCTCAGTTGGTAGAGCGAAGGACTGAAAATCCTTGCGTCACTGGTTCAAATCCAGTCGATGCCACACAAATCAACAAAAAGGACAGGCGCAAAGGCCTGTCTTTTTTTTATTTTGGTTGCCGTGCGTCTGCATGCGCGAATATTTTTTCGCGTAATTTTAATAATATTTGTATCTTTGCAGAATTAGCAACTATAAAAAAACACACATAAACAGCAAACAAACAAACCTTTATGACTGGAATCAACACCAAAAAAGACTTCAAAAGTGAACTCTACGCCTACCTGCTGCTCACCGTGGGCAGCGCACTCTTCGCCATCGGCGACGTGATGTTCGTCAACCCCTACCTCATGGCCCCCGGCGGCACCTATGGCCTCTCCAACGTCTTCAACACCCTCTGGCCGTGGAAGATATCCTTCTATGCCATCTGCATGGACATCCCCCTGCTGCTCATCGGCACCTGGATCCTCGGTCCCAAGTTCGGCGTGAAGACCATCGTCTCCACTGCACTCATCTTCCTCTTCACCTACCTGCTCGAAATCTGGTGGGGCTACAACCCCGTCATCTACAGCGGCGAGATCACCAGCGCCTCCATCGAGGGCCTCTCGATGGTGCAGATACCGCACGACGGCGGATGGTTCGTGCCCGATTACTTCCTCAACACCGTCGTCGCCGGCCTCATCTACGGCATCGCCATCGGCCTCATCTTCCGCTCTGGCGCCACGAGTGGCGGCTCCGACATCATCTCCATGATACTGCACAAGTACACCAAAATCTCCCTCGGCACCCTCGTCATGATTGTCGACGGTATCATCACCCTCTCCACCCTCGTGGCCTTCGGCGACATCCGCCTCCCCATCTACTCGGTCATCATCATCTACATCGAGGGCAAGGTCATCGACCTCGTCGTGGAGGGCATGAAGAGCTACAAGACCATGTTCATCATCACCGACAACACTGAAGCCGTGCGCGACTACATCATCAACGATCTCCGCCGCGGCGGCACCTGCCTCACCGGCACCGGCCTCTACCAGGGCAATGAGCGCAAGATGCTCTACGTCACCCTCGACCGCGCCGACATGGTCAAGCTCCGCTCCAGCCTCCACCGCATCGACCCCATGGCCTTCGTCAACATCATGGACAGCAGCGAAATCCTCGGCACCGGCTTCCGCGCCCTGCCGCAAGAGTAACCCTCTCAAGCACTCAATCACTTATGAAGGTACTTCAGCTTTGCAACAAGCCCCCCTATCCGCCGGTCGACGGTGGTACGATGGCGATGAACAGCATCACCCAGGGCCTGCTGGCCCACGGCTGTCAGGTCAAGGTGCTCACCGTGGCCACCGACAAGCATCCCGTGCGCACCGACCAGCTGCCGGACGACTACCGCCAGCGCACAGCCTTCGAGTCGGTCTATATCGACCTCGGGCTGAAACCCCTGCCGGCCGTAGGTGCCCTGCTCACTGGCGAAAGCTACCATGTGCAACGCTATATCAGCGACGCCTTCGCCGTCAAGTTGCGCGAGATATTGCAGCACGAGCAGTTCGATATTATCCATGTGGAGTCTATCTTCCTCACCCCATACGTGCCGCTCATCCGCCGCTGTTCCAAGGCTAAAGTCATACTGCGTGCCCACAACGTGGAGCACCTCATCTGGAAGCGCATCGCAGCCTCGTGCCGCAACCCGTTCCGTCGCTGGTACCTCAAACACCTCTCGCTCACCCTCCGTGCCTACGAGTTGGAACACCTCTCCGACTACGACGGCATCGTGTGCATCACCCGCAACGACGCCGACCGCTTCATGGCCGACGGTTGCCGCCGTCCTGTGGTCAGCATTCCCTTCGGTGTCGAGCCGCCCTCGGTGGCCGCGGCCGAGGAGGAGCCCGATTCGCTCTTCCACATCGGCGCCATGGACTGGATGCCCAACAAGGAGAGCATCCAGTGGCTGCTCGACGAGGTGTGGCCCGTGGTCCATGCCCAGGTGCCTCAAGCCAAACTCTACCTCGCCGGACGCAAGATGCCGGAGGCGTGGAGGAATGCCACCTTCCCCGGCGTCACCGTGGTGGGCGAGGTCGACGACGCCTCGCAGTTCATCTCCGGCAAGAAAATCAACGTCGTCCCCCTGCTCAGCGGCAGCGGCATACGTGTGAAAATCATCGAGGCCATGTCGATGGGCAAGACCGTCATCACCACCACCGTCGGCGCCCAGGGTATCGACTACACCGACGGCGTCGACATCCTCATCGCCGACACTCCGCAGCAGTTCGCCGACCAAGTGAAGCGCTGCCTCTCCGACGACACCTTCTGCCGCTCCGTGGGACAGGCCGCCGCCGCTCTCATCGCACGCCAGTACAACATCGGTCTGCTGACCGACCAACTGATTGATTTCTACAACCAACGTCTCGAAATATGAAACGCCTGCTTCTAACCCTCGCCCTCCTGATGGCCTTCGCCGCCTCAGCCCAGCATCTAACCATCCCCGGCACTGAAGTGCAATACCGCCTCAACAGCGAAGACTGGGTCTATGTCCGCACCTTCCAGCACCCCAAGGGTGGCGACATCTACCTCTATGCCTACACCGGCCACAACGTGGTCGACCTCGAGGGCGACACCGTGCTGCCGTTCCTGCGTATCTATGTGGTGCGAGACTACGACGGCGACCTCTACGACCTGGCCTACGAGCGCTACGAGGCCCAGCCCTACCAGGCGCTCAAGGAGTACACCAAGGGCGAAGGCCTGCCCTCCTCCGGCGGTCTCGGATACATCGGTGCCTACACCAACACCGCCGACCAGAAGGACTACCAGTTCTACATGACCTACTTCCTCTCCAAGCGCACCTCGGTCGAATTCCGCCTCGAGACCACCAAAGACACATTCAACGACATGGAATTCGAGTTCAAAGACATCCTCAACTCCATCAAATAAGACCCTGACCACATGAAAAGACTCACCCTCGCTCTCGCCTGCCTGCTCTTCGCCACCACCCTCGTGGCACAAAGCGAAACCGCGAAGGACTACGAGGCCCGCTTCACCCGCCTCAACAAGGCCTACTCCAAGTCGCCCAACGACGTGGAGGCCCTCTACAACCTCTCCTCCTTCTACTTCGAAAGCGGCAACCCCATGCGCAACCTGCCCATGGCCATGAAATACATCCAGCGAACCGAGTCCTGTCATATCAAACTGATCGAGGACGACAAGACCGGCGAGCTCGGACGCCTGGTGCGCAGCGGCATCACCCTGCCCTCCATCCGCCAGACCAAGCAGGCAATCATTGACAGTGCTTACAAAACCATTGAAATGCGCACCGACATGAGCGGCGTGGAACTCGACACCTACATGGACGCCTTCGGCATCGACATCGAGCTGGTGCGCCTGCTGCGTCAACGCCGCATCAATCAGGTCTACGACGAAGCTCTCAAAACCGGCACCGTCGACGCCTACCACCAGTTCATCACCGTCTATCCCGGCACCGACGAGGCCGAGCAGATGGAAGCCCGCATCGCCAAACTGGCCCCGGGTCTTTTCGAAGGGCTCACCGCCGAGGATGCCATCGATGCTGCGGCCAAGCGCTATCCGATGAGCCCCTCGGTGCAGCGCGCCGCCGAGAAGCAGAAGAGCCGCCAGGCCTACGCGCTGGCCAGCAAACGCAACACCGTAGAGGCCTACAACGACTACCTCCGCCGCTACCCCGCCAGCGACGAAAGCGACCAGGCCCGCGAGCGGCTGGACAACCTCCTCGTCGTCTCCTACTCCAAGTGCAAAACCGCCATGGACTATGCCCACTTCGCCACCACCTATCCCGAAATATCCCTCGCCGACAAAGCCCTCGACCAGATGCGACGGCTCATCTATGAGCAGCAGGACGTGGACGCCGCACGCCACTACCTCGAGCACTTCAAACTCGACCCCCACTACCTCGAGGTCTACAGCCGCTACTACTCGTGGCATGCCGCCGAAGGCAACGGCGACCCCCTGCGCCGTTTCCAGCAGCAGCATCCCGACTACCCCTACCAGCGCACCCTCGAGGAAGACCTCGAGCGCGCCGAACGCTACGACCGGGTCAACCTCATGGGCGACTACCTTGAGGTGGACTACGCACGCTACTCCGACTACGTGCGCCAGCTCACGGGACGCGGCATCGCCTTCATCCCCCTGCAGCGCATGATCCAGCTCCAGGTGGCCTCGGGCAACTACCAGGCTGCGCTGGACCGCATCCGCCGCTTCGACATCTGCTTCGAAAACACCTCCAACAAGGAATACCGCGAACTGCAGCGCCTCCTCTCCGCTCCAGCGTCGGGACGCCGTGTGAGTCGCGAGTTCGCCGCCACCTACCACATCCACAACCCCACCATCAACCCGGCCGACGGCCGCCTCTACTTCACCCGCTCCTCAGGCACCAACACCCGCATCTGCTATGCCGTCAAAGATGGCAATGAATGGCGCTCGGCTGGCGAGGTGGCTCTCGCCGGCATCAACTCCACCGAGGGCTACACCTTCTTTGGCTTCTATGCCGGAGGCTCCCACATGCTCCTCGGCCACGAAGGCAACATCATGATGGCTCAAAATGAAGGCGACACCTGGCGCATCACAGAAATCCCCCCCTACCCCGTCAACACCGACCACATCGAAACCGATGCCTACATGCTGCCCGACGGCAGCGGCATTTTGCTGGCCTCCGACCGCCCCGGCGGTCGCAACCTCCAAGCCTCCGGCGCCTACTTCCACGGCGATACCGCTCTCGCCACCGACATCTACTTCATCCCCTACATCAACAACTCCTGGGGCCCCGCCGTCAACCTCGGCAATACCATCAACACACCCTACTCCGAACGCTCCCCCATCCTCAGCCGCAACCTCAAAACCCTCTACTTCATCTCCGACGGCCGTGGCGGACTAGGCTATGGCGACATCTATATGAGCACCCGTACCAGCATCAAAGACTGGACCTCGTGGAGCGAACCCCAGAATATCGGCAAAGACATCAACAGCGGATACGCAGAAACCGACATCAGCTTCAGCACCGACGAAAAACGCCTCTATTTCGCCTCCAACCGCGACATGAACCGCTACTCCATGTATAGCCTGGCCACCAACCACGATACCTCCAACTCCTACCAGCCCTGCACCGTCGACATCCTCGGCATGGAATCCTTCCTGCTGCGCGTCCGCGTGGCCGACCTCGTGCAGCAGGCCGTCACCCAGACCGTCGAATGCTCCGGCGAAAGCAACGCCATCACCTTCAACGTCCACAAAGACAAACACTACGCCGTCATCGGCGACGCCGGCACCTACTTCGTCCCCGCCATCATTGTCGACCCCAAAGTGAAGACCCCCCAACGCCTCAAAGGCTACACCTTCCCCGTCCTCGTCGCCATGGACAAACCCGTGCCACTGCTCGCTGTCGACTTCGACAACGAGCAAGCCCTCACCCCAGTGGCCGAACTACAACTGCAGCAACTCGCCCACTTCCTCACCCTCAACCCCCAGGGCATCGCCGAATTCGCCATCGACGTCGCCGGCAGCGACGAAACCCTCGCCTACAACCTCTCCCTCGAGCGCGGACGCCTCATCCGCAACTACCTCAACTACCAAGGCATCCCCGACCCCCGCATCATCATCTCCGCCTACGGCAACGTCAACGTCAAACGCACCGGCAAATCCACCGTCAGCGTCCGCTTCAGAGAGTAAAAAAACTGCGCCAGCTCAATAACCCATCCCCTTTAACCTGCACACAATAACCCCATAACCCACCATGGAACAGCATCGCACCCTCAACCTTGACGGCCAGACCATCCACTACCGCGACGAAGGCCGCGGCAACGCAAAAACACTCGTCCTCCTGCACGGATTCCTGCAGAGCCTCGACGTATGGTCCTCCTACGTGCTCTCCTACATGCACCACCTGCGTGTGGTAACCATCGACCTCCCCGGCCACGGACTCTCGACACTACCCTCGGCCGACCTCACCCTCGACCTGATGGCACGCAACGTCAAAGCCGTGCTCGACCACGCCGGCGTCGACCAATGCGTCATGGTCGGCCACTCCATGGGCGGCTACGTCGCCCTCGCCTTCGCCGAACTCTTCCCCTACACACTTCGCGGACTGGGCCTCGTCAACTCCCATGCCCTCCCCGACAGCGCCCACCAGCAGGCCTCGCGCGAAGCCGCATGCCGACAAGTACTCGAAAACCGCGCCTCCTACGTGGTCGACTTCATCCCCTCACTCTTCCACGAAAAAAACCGCGGCGCCCTCTCGCAGGAAATCAAAGACCTCTGCGACCAATGCCTCGAAACACGCGCCGACGCCATCATCGCCTCCCAGCTCGCCATGCTCCAGCGCCCCTCTCGCCTCCACGTCCTCCACAACCTCGAAGTGCCCATCCTCTTCATCCACGGCAAAGGCGACACACGCCTCCCCATCGAAGTGGCACTCTCACAAGCCATCGAAGCACGCCACGCCGAAATCCTCCTCCTCGAACAAGCAGCCCACATGACCTTCATCGAACAGCAGGAATACGTCAAACCCCGCATCAAAAACTACGTCGAAACCTGCTACTATTAACATATAATATCATGTGCGCGCGAACAACCAAAAAGTATCCACCATTACCCAACGATGGGAAATAATGGGAAAAGGCCTATCTACTCCCCTAGAGAACCCCTACCATCCCCCTACAAAACCCCACCCCTCCCCCCACCCCTTTTAAGGAAAATTTATAAAAATTGCTAAAAAATTTTTCCCATTTCGGAAAAAGGTGTACATTTGCCCCGTTGAAATAAACCAAAAGTTTAACACAAAACATTAAATATCATGAACGTACAAAACATTATGACCAACCTGGAGGCCAAACATCCGGGTGAAAACGAATACTTGCAGGCCGTCCGCGAGGTCCTCGAGAGCATCGAAGAGGTGTACAACCAACACCCCGAATTCGAGAAAGCCAAAATCGTCGAGCGCCTCGTCGAGCCCGACCGCATCTTCACCTTCCGCGTCACCTGGGTCGACCGCAACGGCGAAGTCCAGACCAACCTCGGCTACCGCGTCCAGTACAACGCCGCCCTCGGCGCCTACAAAGGCGGTCTCCGCTTCCACCCCAAGGTGAACGTCTCCATGCTCAAATTCCTCGGCTTCGAGCAGATCTTCAAAAACAGCCTCACCAACCTCCCCCTCGGCGGTGGTAAAGGCGGCGCCGACTTCGACCCCGTTGGAAAGACCGACGAAGAAATCATGCGCTTCTGCCAGGCTTTCATGTATGAGCTGTGGCGCAACATCGGTGCCGACCAGGACAGCCCTGCCGGCGACGTGGGCGTTGGCGGCCGCGAAATCGGCTACCTCTACGGTGCCTACAAGAAACTCGCCCGCGAGCACTCCACCGGTGCCCTCACCGGCAAGAGCTACGGCTGGGGTGGTTCCCTCATCCGTCCCGAAGCCACCGGTTTCGGCGCCATCTACTATGTCGAGCGCATGGTGAAAGAGCGCGGCGACAAGATGGAAGGCAAGCGCATCGCCCTCTCCGGCTTCGGTAACGTCGCCTGGGGTGCTGCCATCAAGGCCACCGAACTCGGTGCCAAGGTTGTCGCCATCAGCGGTCCCGACGGTGTCTGCGAAATCGAGAACGGCATCACCAAAGAGATGATCGACTACATGCTCGACATGCGCGCCTCCAACCGCAACAAGGTCGAAGACATGGCCACCAAGTTCCCCGGCCAGGCCAAGTTCACCGCCGGCAAGAAAGCTTGGAGCGTCAAGTGCGACATCGCCTGCCCCTGCGCCTTCCAGAACGAGATGGCCGAGGCCGATGCCAAGGAACTCATCGCCAACGGCGTCCAGTACGTCGCCGAGGTCTCCAACATGGGTTGCCAGCCCGAGGCCATCGCCGCCATCCAGGGTGCCAAGATCCCCTTCGGTCCCGGTAAGGCCGTCAACGCCGGTGGCGTCGCCACCTCTGGCCTCGAAATCTGCCAGAACGCCGGCCACATCAACTGGACCGCCCCCGAGGTCGACCAGAAACTCCACAAGATCATGAACGACATCTACGACATGTGCGTCCAGTACGGCAAGCAGGCCGACGGCAGCATCAACTATGTCAAGGGTGCCAACATCGCTGGCTTCATGCGCGTCGCCAACGCCATGCTCGCCCAGGGTATCATCTAATCATGAACTGATTGGTCACACTTCCGAGGCCGCCCGCCGTGCGGGCGGCCTCATTTTTGATTAAAAAACACCTATCCTTATCAACATTTCCACTTATCAACCCATCAACTCTACAATGAACTGGTTCCAAACCCTCTTCCTCGAACACAGCGTAGCCAACTCGCTGCTCATCATTTCCCTTGTCATCGCCGTGGGTCTCACCTTGAGCAAAATCAAAATGGGCCGCGTCAACCTCGGCGTCACCTGGATACTCTTCGCCGGTATCGCCGTGGGCCAGCTGGGCCTCTCCATCGACGCCACCACGGCCCACTTCGTCAAGGAGTTCGGCCTCATCCTCTTCATCTACTCCATCGGCATTGAAGTGGGCCCCAAATTCTTCGCCGCCTTCAAGTCGGGCGGCCTGCTCCTCAACGGCCTCGCCGCGGGCATCGTTCTCCTTGGCTGCCTCACAGCCTTCGTCATGCAACGCCTCACCGGCACCGAACCCGCCGCCATGATTGGCGTGCTCTACGGTGCCGTCACCAATACCCCCGGCCTCGGCGCCGCCCAGCAGGCCTACTCCGACCTCGGCGCCGGCTCCAGCCCCCTCTTTGCGCAAGGCTATGCGGTGGCCTACCCGTTGGGTGTCATCGGCATTATCCTCAGCATCACCCTCCTGCGCTCCCTCTTCCGCATCAACCTCGAGCGCGAAAACGAACTCTATCAGCGCAATGCCGCCCGCAACGGTATCGAGCTTCAGCGCGAACTCGACGCCAAACAGGGCCCCAAGACCCACCAGCCCAACCTCTTCTTTATCTTCATCGGCATCATGCTCGGCGTGGTGCTGGGAGTGTTGCCCATCCATATCCCCGGCATGTCGGTGCCGGTACGCATCGGTTTGGCCGGCGGTCCGCTCATCGTATCCATCCTGCTCACCTACTTCGGTCCGCGCCTGCGCATCAACACCTATACCACCGAGAGCGCCAACCTCATGCTGCGCCAGGTGGGCATCAGCCTCTTTATGGCTGTGGTGGGCATCGGCGCCGGCCAGGGTTTCCTCCAGACCATCGCGGACGGCGGCTATATGTGGGTGCTCTACGGCGTGGTGATCACCATGGTGCCCTGCCTGGTCATCGGCGCCATCGCCCGCTGGCTGTGCAAGCTCAGCTACTTCACCATCGCCGGTATGATTAGCGGCGCCTGCACCGACCCACCCGCCCTGGCCTATAGCAACGACATCTGCGGCGGCAGCCAGGCCAGCATCGCCTACACCACCGTCTACCCCCTCTCGATGTTCCTGCGCGTGCTGGCGGCGCAAATCATGGTCATCCTACTGTGTATTTAGACGCATAATATTGAAATCATGATACTTAAACTCTACAACGGCAACCCCAACGTGCGCGAAGTGCGCCGCGTGGCCGACATGCTGCGCGACGGCGGGGTGGCCATCCTGCCGACCGACACGCTCTATTGCTTCGCCTGCTCGATGGAAAGCAAGCGGGCGGCCGAAAGCATTGCGCTGCTGAAGGGCTTCAAGTTGAAGCAGGCCAAGTACTCGATGCTCTGCGCCTCGCTGAGCCAAGCCTCGGAGTACTACCGCTCGGTAGACCGCGACACCTTCGCCTTGCTCAAGCAATGCCTGCCCGGCCCCTTCACCTTTATCATGGAGGCCGCGGGCACGGTGCCGCGCAACTTCCAGAACGCCAACCACACCATCGGCATCCGTGTGCCGGAGAACGACATCACGCGCGCCATCATCGAGGAGGTGGGCACGCCGCTCATCTGCACCTCCGTGCGCCCGCTGGGCGAGGAGGACGAGCCGGAGAACTACACCGACCCTGAGCTTATCCACGACCGCTTCGGCCATCGTGTGGACGTGGTGGTGGACGGCGGCGTGGCCGACGGCGAGGCTTCGACCGTCATCGACTGCTCCGACGGTATCGAACTCGTGCGGCAAGGGAAAGGATACGTCGAGCTATGAGCACCGGTTTCTACACCCAGCGCAGCGGCTGCCTGATGCGTATCCTGCTGCTCTCCATCGCGGTCATCGTGGGTGCTTGGCTGCTGCCGGGCATCGATGTGGACTCGGTGTGGGCGGTGCTGCTGACGGCGGTGGTCATTTCGCTGCTGAACAACCTGTTGCGCCCCATACTCATCGTGATCACCCTGCCGGTGACGGCCATCACGCTGGGGCTGTTCCTCTTCGTCATCAACGCCGTTATCATCCTGCTGGCGTCGGGGCTGGTGAGCGGCTTCCACGTGGACAACTTCTGGTCGGCCCTGCTGTTCAGCCTGGTGTTGACGGCGGTGAACTACCTGCTGGAGTGGCCCAACAAGTACATCAACCGGCAACAATTCACCGAAGCCCCCAAGCCGCCCGAGAGCGATACCGACGACGAGGGTTTCACCCCCTACGAAGAAATCAAAGATTGAACGATATGAAACAGATAGTCAAAGCCGCCGACATGCTGGAGGCAGTGAAAGAGGCCCGCAACCAGGGCCGCAGCATCGGGCTGGTGCCCACCATGGGCGCCCTGCACGAGGGGCACCTCTCGCTCATCGAGCGCGCCCTCGGCGAGAACGACCTCGTGGTGGTCAGCCTCTTCGTCAACCCCATCCAGTTCAACAACAAGGAGGACCTCGAGAAGTACCCCCGCACGCTGGAGGCCGACCTCAAACTCATCACCACCCTCGAGGGCGCCGACAGCAAGGTGATTGCCTTCGCGCCGACGGTGGAGGAGATGTACCCTGCGGATGATGGGTGTGCGACCGAAGGGAGCAAACCCGCCATTCCGCAGGAGCAGTACCACTTCGGCCCGGTGGAGGAGGTGATGGAAGGGCCGCGTCGCCCGGGCCATTTCAACGGCGTGGCCGTGGTGGTGCGACGCCTGTTCGACCTCAGCCTGCCCACCCGCGCCTACTTCGGCGAGAAGGACTACCAGCAGATTGCCATCATCCGCGCTCTGCTCGAGCAGATAAAATACCCCATCGAACTCGTCGCCTGCCCCATCGTGCGCGCCGACGACGGCCTGGCCCTCTCCAGCCGCAACATGCGCCTCTCGCCCGAGGCCCGCGCCATCGCCCCCACCATCTACGCCACCCTCGAGCAAGCCGCCGAGATGGCCGAATACGAGGAGGTGGACGATGTGAAGGAATGGGTGCTCGACACGCTGGCCACTTTCCACGAAATCAACCCCCAACCCAACGGACTGCGCTTCGAGCCGGAATACTTCGAGATTGTCGACGCGCGCACCCTGCAGCCCATCGCCGAGTGGAGCGAGGCGGGCGACCTCGGCGCCGTCGGCTGCATCGCCGTCTGGCTCGACGGGGTGCGCCTGATCGATATCGTCAAATTCTGACCATTCCCACATTCTTCCCATCGATCCTACCCCCAATCCTGCGCCCATTCGGTGTATCATCCGCGAGGGCATCATCGTTGCCGCAGACGCGTGCCCAATTTAGACTAACAGCTTAACACACAGCACTTTTAATGGCGCCCTACACCGAACAGTGTGGGGCGCCGAATTTTTTGAAATTTTTTGCGCATTTTCTGGGAAAAAGGGGCGAAATTGCACGTTTGCAACTAGCTGATATACAGCGAATGATAGGCATCCTCTTCTTCCCCTCTTCTTCCCCTCTTCTTCTCCTCTTCTTCCCTACTAGGGAGATGCAAAGGGATGGGACGGAGAGCGGAGGTGGAGAGGGGGGTGGAAAAGGGGTGGGGGAAAAGGGGTGGGGGAAAAATATATTTGGCCATGTGGGTGAAAATGCGTAATTTTGCATCCGCTAAAAATGGTTAATGATGATTGTCTTTGTCGACACAGAGGTAAGCTTGCAGGAAGGGAAGGCGTGTGATTACGGCGCGGTCAGAGAGGATGGCGCGGTGCTGCACACGCGGAGCAGGGAGGAGTATCTGGCATTTGCGGCTCCGTGCGATGTCGTTTGCGGGCACAACATCATTGGCTTTGACCTGAAACACACCCCGATCGACGGCAATCACATTTTTGTCGACACGCTATACCTTTCCCCGCTGCTGTTCCCCGGCAGGCCGTACCACCGGCTGGTGAAGGACGACAAGCTGCAGGTGGACGAGTTCAACAACCCGGCAAACGACGCCATGAAGGCGCGCGACCTCTTTTTCGACGAGGTGGCAGCCTGGCAGAGACTGCCGCAGGGATGCCGGTCAATATACAGGAGCCTGTTGTCGGCGGTGCCCGAGTTCGAGGGTTTCTTTGCGTATATCGGCAGCGGCGAGCCTCCGCCCGAGGGGCATTCCCTAGTTGAGGCCATACAGCGGGAGTATGCCGGCCGGATATGCGGCCAGGCTAATCTCGCGTCGGTGGTGAAGCACTATCCCGTCGAGCTTGCCTATGCCTTGGCCATTATCGGTGCCGACGACGGGATGAGCATCACGCCGGCATGGGTCATGCGCAATTATCCGAAGGTGGCGAGTGTGTTGAACTACCTGCGCAACACCCCCTGCGGGACATGTGCATACTGCAGAAACCAGCTGGATGCCCACCGTGGCTTGCGTGATTTTTTCGGATACGATGAGTTCCGTCTCTTCGATGGGGCCGATTTGCAGCGGCAGGCTGTGGAGGCTGCCATTCGCGGTGACTCGCTGCTCTGTATTTTCCCCACTGGCGGAGGCAAAAGCCTTACCTTCCAACTGCCCGCGCTGATGGCCGGCCGCAACACCCATGGGCTGACGGTGGTTGTTTCGCCGTTGCAGAGCCTGATGAAAGACCAGGTGGACAATCTTGCCGAGCGCGGTGTCGCCGACGCCGTAACCATCAACGGCCTGCTCGACCCCATCGAGCGCGCCGCCGCCGTGCAGCAGGTGGCCGAAGGCAGTGCCAACCTGCTCTATATCGCACCCGAAATGCTGCGCAGCAAGACCGTGGAACGGCTGCTGCTGGGGCGCAATGTGGTGCGATTCGTCATCGACGAGGCGCACTGCTTTTCGGCCTGGGGGCAGGACTTCCGTCCCGACTACCTCTATATCGGCGATTTTATCCGCCGCCTCCAGGAACAAAAGCGTCTGCAGCAACCCATAGCCGTCAGCTGCTTTACGGCCACCGCCAAGCGGAAGGTGGTCAGCGACATCTGCGACTATTTCCGCGAGAAGCTGGGGCTGGAGTTGAAAATATTTGCCGCCAGCGCCGATCGAAAGAACCTCCGCTACGCGGTTATACATGCCGACACTGACGTGGAAAAGTACAACCACCTCCGCTCGCTCATTCTCGGCAGGCAGTGCCCGACCATCGTCTACGTCAGCCGCACAAAACGCACTCGCGAAATATCGGCCCACCTGCAAGCCGACGGCATCCGCGCCCTGCCTTTCAACGGCAAGATGGATGCGGTCGACAAAATCCGCAACCAGGAAGCGTTCATGAACGGCGATGCAAGGGTTATTGTGGCCACGTCGGCCTTTGGCATGGGCGTGGACAAGAAGGATGTGGGGCTGGTGGTCCACTACGACATCAGCGACTCGCTGGAAGCCTACGTGCAGGAGGCCGGGCGCGCCGGGCGCGACCCGCACATGGAGGCCGAGTGCTACGTGCTCTACTCCGACAGCGACCTCGACAAGCACTTCATCCTCCTCAACCAGACCAAACTCTCGATCAGCGAAATACAACAGGTGTGGAAAGCCGTCAAAGACCTCACGCCCAAGCAGCCCACAGTCAGCTGCTCGCCCCTGGAAATTGCCCGTCAGGCGGGGTGGAACGAGGAGATGGACGGTATTGAGAGCCGCGTCAAATCCGCCATTGCGGCATTGGAGAATGCCGGATTGGTGGCACGTGGAAGCAACACTCCGCACATATTTGCCACCGGCATCACCGTGGGCACCATGGACGAAGCCCGCCGACGGCTGACCCTCTCGCCTCTCTTCGACGACACCGCCCGCGAGGATGCCGCCCGTATCATCGCTTCGCTCCTCAGCAGGCGTGCCACCACCGAAAACTGCGATGAGGCCGAGAGCCGCATCGACTACCTGGCCGATGTGCTGGGCATGACGAAGGAGACCGTCATCCGCAGCATCAACCTCATGCGGCAGGAGGGTATCCTCGCCGACAGTCGCGACATGCAGGCCTGGATTGCCAAAAGCACCACCCGCCGTGAACTGGACAACACCTTGCGTTTGGAACAGTTCCTGCTGATGCACCTCCGCGAGGAGCGCCGCGAAATCAACTACAAGCAACTGAACGAGGAGGCCCATAAAGCCGGCTTGCCCTACTGCAACGTGCGACGTATCAAGACACTGCTGTACTTCTTGTCCTTGAAGGGTTATGTGCGCAAAGAGGAGCGCCCTTTCAGCGATAGCGTCAGCCTGCGCCTGCAGGTGAGCCAAGAGGCCACCCTCAAACGCTTCGCGCAGCGAGTCGGCTTGTGCCGCTTTGTGGTAGACAGGCTCTACGCGCAGAAGAACGACAGCGAAACGACGCTTGTGTCGTTCTCGCTCGTCGAAATGCTCAACCAGTACAGCGCCCAGCTCACCCTCGACGCCCCACCCTCCGCCAACGACATGGAGGAAGCCTTGCTCTACCTCGGCAAAACCGGCCTCCTGAAACTCGAGGGCGGCTTCCTGGTCATCTACAACACCATGCAAATCAAGCGTATGGCAGAACGCCGCTTCGGCTATACCAAAGAGCACTACCGCCTGCTCGACGAATTCTACCGCCAACGCATACAGCAGATTCATATCGTGGGCGAATACGCCAACATGATGGTTCGCGACTACGACGCCGCCCTGCACTACGTGCACGACTACTTCATGCTCGACTACAAGGCCTTCATTGCAAAATACTTCAAAGGCGAGCGCCGCGCACAGATCGGAAAGAACATCACGCCGGCCAAATACAACAAAATATTCGGCAGCCTCTCCCCGCGCCAAATGGAAATAATCAACGACAAAGAGTCGCGCCGCATCGTCGTGGCGGCGGGTCCGGGCAGCGGCAAGACCCGCGTGCTGGTACACAAGCTGGCCTCCTTGCTGCTGCTTGAGGACGTGAAGCATGAGCAGCTGCTGATGCTCACCTTCTCCCGCGCTGCCGCCACGGAGTTCAAACTGCGCCTCATGGATCTTGTGGGCAATGCCGCCCATTTTATTGACATCAAGACCTTCCACTCCTACGCCTTCGACCTGCTTGGCAAACAGGGCTCCCTCGAAGAGGCCGGCAACGTCGTCGGCCGCGCTGCCGATATGATTGAGAACAACGAGGTGGAGGAAGCCAAACTCGCCAAAAGCGTGCTCGTTATCGACGAGGCACAGGACATGGGTGCCGACGATTACCGCCTCGTCGCGGCATTGATGCATCGCAACGAGGATATGCGCGTCATCGCTGTGGGCGACGACGACCAAAACATCTACGCCTTTCGCGGCAGCGACTCCAAACACATGAAGTCTCTCGCCGAAGGCCAGGGTGCCACCTTCTACGAAATGACGACCAACTACCGCTCCGACCGCGCCATCGTCGACTATGCCAACCGCTTCGTGCTGCGCATCCCCAATCGTATGAAACACACCCCCATTGAATCCGCAAGCCCCGAGGAGGGCCTGGTGGTTGCGATGGACAATTCCCAATTCGCCATCACGAATTCCCAGCTTAAAGGCTCCTCGGCCATCCTTACCCGCACCAACGAGCAAGCCCTGCAGGTGGCCTACCTGCTGGAGCAGCAAGGGATCCACGCCCTGCTTGCCCAGGCCGGCGGCATCTTCCGATTCATCAACCTCGCCGAAGTGCGCTATTTTATGAAACAGACAGGCGACGGCAGCACCATATCCGGCGAGCAGTGGCTTTCTGCCAAGAAGCGCACCTGCGAGCGTTATGCCTCCAGCCGTCTGTTGCCCGTCATGCAGACCTTTTGGAACCAATATGAGCACGCCAACAAGAACTACTATCGCAGCGACCTTCGGCAATTCCTGTTGGAAAGCGAGGTCGATGATTTCCTCTCCGCAAATGGCAGCGTATTCGTTGGAACAATACACAAAGCCAAAGGACGCGAATTCGACACAGTGCATCTCTTTGTCGACAATCCAGAGTCCATGGAACCCGATGACCTCCGCACCTCCTACGTCGGCATCACCCGTGCCCGGCACACCCTCTACCTGCACACCCGCCCCCGGTTGCCGCAAACCAACATCGCCGTCAGCCTGGGTCTGCACGATGTGTGGCTCGACTACTTCCGCGACCGCAAGGACTCCGTACTCCGACTCCGCAGCGGCGACCCGCTGCGCTATTCCAAGGGGTATCTGCTTTCCGAACATGGCGAATATATAGCCTCGCTCTCGAAAAACAAACGACAGCAAATAGACGCCCTGCAGGCAAAGGGATACTCCGTGGCCAGCGCCGAAGTGTCCTATGTGCTCGCCTGGCGACCGCGCGAGGAGCCGCAAGAAGTGGCCGTATGCCTGGCCAACCTTATTTTGGAATACAATCAATCAAACAAATAAAACAACTTACCTATGAAACAACAGAAAGACATCATGAAAGGGCTGAAACCGGAGCGCGTATGGCACTGGTTCGGCGAGATTATGCAGATTCCGCGTCCGTCGAAGCACGAGGAGCGCATCAGCAAGTGGCTGGTGCAGTGGGGCAAGGACCACGGCCTGGAGACGCAGAGCGACCGGCTGGGCAACGTGCTCATCCGCAAGCCGGCCACCAAGGGCTATGAGAAGAGCCCCGGGGTGTGCCTGCAGGCGCACATGGACATGGTGTGCGAGAAGAACTCGGACAAGGTGTTCGACTTCATGAAAGACGCCATCCAGCCTGTGCTGGACGGCGAGTGGCTGACGGCCGACGGGACGACGCTGGGCGCCGACGACGGCATCGGCGTGGCCACCATACTGGCCATCCTGGAGGACAAGAAGATACAGCATCCGGCCCTGGAGGCCCTCATCACAGTGGACGAGGAGACGGGCCTCACCGGCGCGGGCGGCCTCAGCAAGAGCTGGCTCAAGAGCGAGGTGCTGCTCAACTTCGACGACGAGGACGAGGGCGAGTACTGCATCGGCTGCGCCGGCGGCATCGACACGGTGGCCGAGATGGACTACAAACTGGAGAAAATTGAAAATATAAAATTAAAAATTAAGGACTGGAAGGCCTTTAGAGTGAAGGTGAGCGGCCTGGTGGGCGGCCACAGCGGCGACGACATCCACCGCGGCCGCGCCAACGCCAACAAGCTGCTCAACCGCATCCTATGGGAAGGCACCTACAAGCACGGCATGCGCCTGGCGACCATCGACGGAGGCAACCTGCGCAACGCCATCGCCCGCGAGGCGGAGGCTCTGGTGGTGGTGCCGGAGGAGAAGGTGCGCGCCTTCAAGACGATGGTGACCAAGATGGGCAAGGCGATGGTGTTCGAGTTCCGCTCGACGGAGCCGGACATGGAGTTCGAGCTGCGCGACGCGGAGATGCCGAAGAAGGTCGTCGACGCCGCGACGCAGGAGCGCCTGGTGAACCTGGTCTACGCCTGCGCCCACGGGGTGCTGGCCATGAGCCGCGAGATAGAGAACTTCGTGGAGACGAGCACCAACCTCGCAAGCATCAAGATGGTGGACGGTGCGATCCGCATCGCCACGTCGCAGCGCAGCTCAGTGGAGAGCGCGAAGCTGGCCGCCGCTGCCAAGCTGGAGGCCACCTTCAGGCTGGCGGGCTGCCGCGTGAAGCACAGCGACGGCTACCCGGGCTGGACGCCCAACCCCGAGAGCCGCGTGCTGAAGGTGGGGGTGGCAGTGTACAAGAAGCTGTACGGCAAGGAGCCTGTGGTGCGCGCGATACACGCCGGCTTGGAGTGCGGCCTGATTGGCGAGAAGTACCCCCAGATGGACATGATCAGCTACGGCCCGACGCTGCGCGGGGTGCACAGCCCCGACGAGCGCATCGAGATCAAGACCGTGGAGATGTTCTGGAACCAGACGGTGGAGATACTGAAAGCGCTGAAATAGGATACCGAGAGATACAAAAGCGAGGCGGCGCCCCGATGGGGCGCCGCTTCTTTGCGTTGCGCGGTTTTGATACTTTAGCGGGTGAAGACGAACTGGACACCGGTGGCGCTGTCTTCCATGCCCTCGAAGGCGATGGGGAGGACGATGATGATGTCGTCGTTGGCCTCGTCGTAGCTGAACTCGATCTGGAAGTCCATGGGCTCGCCCATAGCGTCGGTGCCCTGAGCGGAGAGGGTGCCGGAGGTGGTGGCGAGGTCATAGACATAGTCGAAGTTCATGCCGGCGAGCTCTTCCATGGTGTACTCGTCGCCGTTCTGGGTCATGCTCATCATGGAGACGTTCTCGGGGAAGGCGAGGTGGGCGGCAGCGGCGTCGAAGGAGAGGGTGAAGGTCATGTCGCTCATGGGGATCATGGCAACGGTGTCGCCGATTTCGTCGACGAAGACGATGTCCTCAGGAGTGTAGTTCCACTCGGTGCCAACGAGGTCGGCGGTGGTCTTGATGGTGGGGGTTTCGATGACATCACCGGTGTTGTCGATGATTTCGACGACGTCGTCGGTGCAAGCGGTCATGCCCAGGGTGAGGGCGGCGGCGGCGATGAGAAGAAGATTCTTTTTCATGATGTTTGTTGTTTTTTTGGTTTATAATTTTTGGTGATTTGAAATTGTTTCGGTTTCGTTACACCATAATAACGCAATTCGAAAGCCAAAAACTACAGACCCCCTAAAAAAAAAATTCCGGAGGTGTTAGGGGCTTATTGTTGTGGCCCGTGTACCACGACGGCAGACTGTCCACATAGCTCTCGCGGAAGAGCTCGAAGCGGTCGCGGTGCAGGCGCCCATAGGCCGAAATTCGAAATTCGAAATTCGAAATTGCGAGCTCAATGCGCCCACCAGGGTGCGCGTGGCGTCGTACTGGTCGGGGTAGGCGGCGGAGTAGAAGGCGTGGCTGCCGTAGCCTTTCAGCTGTCCGCCGAGCATCAGGTGCAG
>CACWPQ010000026.1 GCA_902762805.1 uncultured Bacteroidota bacterium
GGGTGCCGATGCAGTCGGGGGTGCCGAATACCGACCATTGGGTGGCGTTGCGCACCACGAGGGTGGGGTCGCCCGGCACCTCACTCATATTCCACACCTTCACGTCGCCGTCGCAGTTGTAGAGCGTGTCCACTATCATCGACGGCTTTTGGTTGGTGAGGTTGGCGTAGAGGCGCGAGGTGAAAGGTTTAGCGGGGTCGAGGGCGGAGGTCATCTCGCACATGAAGGTCTGCTCGTTGCCGATGGAGTCGATGGTGATGGTCTGCCCGGCGGCGTTGCGGGCACGGGTGATGCGGAAGTCTTCGGCCTGGGCGGCATAGTCGAAGGCGCGGCTCTCGGGCGTTCCCACCTCGTCGGTCAGGCGCCGGAAGGTGAAGTGCGACTGCGCGCCGCCCGGAGCGGTGCTGACGCTGGGCGGGTCGTCGGCCACGCCCCATTCCGAGGCATACCAGACATAGTTCTGCAGACCCTTGGGAGCCGAGAGGGTGGCCACATTGGTCGAGATACCCGCCGGGCAGCCCGAGGCGTTGATTTTCATCTGGCGGCATTCGCCGGCGATGTAGGCGTATGCGTAATGGTATTCGGCAACACAGTCATACATGACTATCTGAATTTGCACCGTATCGTAGATATGGTTGCTCAGATTGATGGCCACCTTCTCCCACTGCTTGTAGTAGACAGGGTCGTAGCCTGAACCATAGCTACTCCATCCGTTGGTCCCGGGCACGACCGGCTGCATGTACGCGCAGGGGTTTGAATTGTTGCTGCTGGGGGTGGTGGTGATGTAGTAGGCCAGAGTGTCGCTCACCTGATTCCATTGGCCGGCCGAGTTGCGTTTCATGACGCGGGCGATAAAGGCAGGATTGCCTTGCATGCCATGGGTGGGTGCCTGCGCTACGATGGCATAGTAGAGGTAGAACATGGCGTTCTGCGCCGTAACGCGGAAGGTGTAGTAGAGGCCCGCGGCGCTGGCGCCGGAGTTGGCACAGCCGTCGCCGATGCGTATGCTACTGGTCAGCTGCGTGTTGGGGTTGAGTTCGTTGGCCGTAGTGTCGGTGGTGTTGAACTGCGTGGGCACGTACTTGAGGCCGCCGCCGGTGTTGGGGTCGGTGCCTGTGAGGCTGGTCATAATGGCGAACTGGCGGTTCTGATTGGGTATCGTGGCCGAAGCATTGGAGCAGGTTGAGGCCATAATCGGGGAAGCGCTCCCGTCGAGTTGGGCTGCGGTTTTGATGCCCGTATTTGTGGTGACACCTGGCAGCGAGGTGACGCCAGTGACGCCTGTCATCACGTTGGGACATTGGTTACTATTCTTGGAGCCCACGCCCCCCGTGTAGCGCGTACCACCGGATGAGAAATTGCTCGGGTTGTTCCACCCCGGACAGGCAATCGACTGATTCCACGTCTGTGCCGTCGCCTGCGGAGCCGTCATTGTCAGCGCCGCAATGGCCGCGAACGCTGTAACCAGGTATCTTCTAATGCTCATATTTTTATATATCGTGTTCATTACTAACTGTTTCCCCTGTTTCGTCCGCACATTTTCCTCGGACAAAGATAGGAATATTTTCGCATCCTGCCAACTTTTTTCTACTCCAATAGACAACTTTGCCCCCGATTTGTTGTCATCCGCCGGAAAAAAAGTTTTTCCCCACCAATGCACAAGTGCGAGGCAGTAAAAACCGCGCACCCACCCGACCCCTCTCCTGGTATGGAAGAAGAGAGGAAGAAGAAGGGAAGAAGATGATGCTTTTAACATGCTGATAATCTGCGGTGTATAAAACCGCCATTTGGGCCCGTTTTTCGTCTTTTTTTCAAATTTTTGAGTCCATTTTTGAGCGTATTTTGCCGCCCGGTGGGCACCCCTTTCCGATCCGCTTTTCGCCCCTCCGGCCACCCACTTTTTGTGTTTTTCGTTTTTTTTTCTCGCCCATAACGGAAAAAGTCGTATCTTTGCATCTGGAATTCCCAATGGCACTCTGCATAATCAGCAGATATCCAGTGAATTAACCACGCGGACATGGCGTAATCGGTAGCCGCGCTAGACTTAGGATCTAGTTCCGAAAGGAGTGGGGGTTCGAGTCCCCCTGTCCGCACATAAATTGAGAATTGAGAATTGAAAACCAAGCCTCATATCACGCTCTTCCGCTGCGCCTGCCTCAAAAAGGTGCTGGCTGTCTTTTTCACCCTTTTTTTTATCGCGCACGCGTATGCGTCGTACATAGTGGTGCCGATGGACGAGTCGCAGAAGAACCACCTCAAGGCCTACGGCGTCGCCTTCTGGGCCCTGCAGCGTGAAGCCGAGGTTACCTGGCTGCTCAACTACCGCGGCGGCTCGTTCATGACCAAATATGCCGACGCCATCGAGCGCGAATGCCGCCTGCGCGGCGTCACCTGCGAGGTCATCGCCGACGGGCAGAGCTCCGCCATCCTCTCCCATATCGCCGACCCGGCGGTCAACATGGATGCCGTCAAGCTGCAGAAAGCCCCCAAGATAGCCGTCTACTCGCCCAAAAACAAACTCCCGTGGGACGACGCCGTCACCCTCGTCCTCACCTATGCCGAGGTGCCCTACGACGTGGTCTACGACGACGAGGTTATCTCCGGCGTCCTGCCCACCTACGACTGGCTCCACCTCCACCACGAGGATTTCACCGGCCAGTACGGCAAGTTCTGGGGCGCCCACCGCTCGCAGCAGTGGTATATCGAGGATGTCCGCCTGCAGGAAGCTACAGCCAACCGGCTGGGCTTCAGCAAAGTCAGCCAGCTCAAACTCGCCGTCGCCAAGCAAATCCGCGACTTCGTCATGGGCGGCGGCTTCCTCTTCGCCATGTGCTCCGCTCCCGACAGCTACGACGTGGCCCTCGCCGCCGAAGGGGTCGACATCTGCGACGTTATGTTCGACGGCGACCCCATACAGCCCCGCGCCCAGGAACTGCTCGACTACAGCCGCTGCTTCGCCTTCAAAGACTTCCGCATCAGCACCAACCCCCAGGAATACGAGATCTCGACCATCGATGTCGACGACCGCGCCCGCCAGCGCCTGGTCAACGAAAAGAATGACTTTTTTGTCCTCTTCGACTTCTCCGCCAAGTGGGATTGGGTGCCCACCATGCTCACACAGAACCACACCCGCGTCGTCCGGGGCTTCATGGGCCAAACCACCGCTTTCCGCCGCGAGACCGTCAAGACCAGCTGCGTCATCCTGGCCGAGAACCGCGAGCTCGGCGAGGTGCGCTACCTCCACGGCGAATACGGCAAAGGCACCTGGACCTTCCTCGGCGGACACGACCCGGAGGACTATCGCCACTACGTCGGCGACCCTCCCACCGACCTGTCACTATATCCCAATTCACCCGGCTACCGGCTGATACTCAACAATATCCTCTTCCCGGCAGCCAAAAAGGAAAAACATAAAACATGAAGAAAACACTCTTTGCAGCCACCCTCCTCATGGCCTCCCTCGGCCTGAATGCCCAAAATGGCAAATGGACCGTCTATGACACCCAAACGTCCGACATCTGCGGCAACAACGTCTCTGCCCTCGCCACCGACGGCGGCGGCGCCTGGGTCGGTACCTTCAACGGCCTCTGCCGCCTCAAAGGCACCGGCTGGATGGACTACGCCATGTTCAACGAAAAACTCAAAGACCAGTCCATCAACTGCCTGATGGTCGACAAGAAAGGCACCCTCTGGGTAGGCACCGACGACTTCGGCGTGGTCGAATTCGACGGCACCAACTGGACCGAGCACGACGATGTCACCCGTCGCCTCAAGATGAAGTTCGTCAAAGAGATGGTCGTCGACCACGAGGGCGTTATGTGGATTGGCGTCACCCTCGGTGGCCTCATCAGCTACGACGGCGACGAGTGGGTGAAATACACCCCCGACGACTGCGAGCTCCTTAGCGACTTCATCCTCGACATCGCCGTCGACCGCGCCAACCGCAAGTGGGTCACCACCAACGCCGGCATCAGCATCTACAACGGCGTCCGCTGGCTCAACTACACCACCGAGAACTCCGGCCTGCCCGACAATATTGTGCCCGCTGTCGCCATCGACAAGAAGAACGTCAAATGGTTCGGCACCCTCGGCGGCCTCGCCCGCTACGATGGAGAGAAATGGCGCGTCTGGACCACCGAGAACAGCCCCCTGCCCTCCAACCAGGTCAACGACATCGTCATCGACGCCGAGGGTCTCCTTTGGATCGGCACCAGTGCTGGCGCCGCCGTCTTCGATGGTGACAAGGAGTGGGTGGTCTTCACCTCCAAGAACAGCCGCATCCCTGCCGGCAACATCTACAAAGTCGCCCTCGGCACCGGCGGCGACATCTGGTTCGGTAATGACCAGAAGGGCCTGGCCAAGCTCAGCGGCTTCGTCCTCCCGGGCCGCGAACCCGCCACCCCGAAGGTCGACCTGCCTACCGTCGGCGACGCACCCGCCGTGGCCGAAAACAAGCCCTCCACCCCTGCCGCCCGCCCCGCCACCCCTGCCACTCCGTCCACTCCCGCTGCCCCCGCCAAGGAGGAGCGCTTCCGCATCGTCCCCTTCCTCGCCGACGGCTACGTCACCATCGAAATGGACAGCCCCAAGGCCTCCGTTGAATTCGTCAACAGCGCCGGCAAGACCGTCAAGTCCATCTCCGAATACACTGCCGGCCAGAAAATCAACATCACCAACATCCCCAAGGGCATGTATCGTGTGATTATCTCCAGTGGCCGCACCGTCAAGAAGATCAAGTTCAACCTGAAGTAATATATCCTTCACCCCAATTCCATTAAACCCATGAAGAGAATCCTTGTTCTGGCAGCCCTGCTGGTGGCATGCCTCGGCCTGCAAGCCCAGCAATTGGACCCCGTCAAATGGAGCTATAGCGTCAAAGAGACCTCGTCCACCGAGGCCGAGCTCCTCTTCACCGCCAAGCTCGATGCCGGTTGGCACCTCTATTCGCAGTACACCGACCCCAACGGCCCGCTGCCCATCAACTTCGAGTTCGAAGACAATGCCGCCTATCAGCGCCTTGGCAAGGTTCTCGAGCCTAAGCCCCACGAGGAGATGGACGAGGTATTCGGTGTCGTTGTCAAGTCGTTCGGCGGCACCGTTGTCTTCCGGCAGAAGGTCAAACGCCTCTCCGACAAGGACTTCACCATCAAGGGCATCCTCAACTACCAGCTCTGCAACGACGGCTCCTGCATCGCTCCCGAGGATCGTGACTTCGCCTTCAAGGTGCCTGGCGCTAAGGCCGAGGCTGCCGCCGAGGCGGCCCCTGTCGTTGAAAATACAGATACCTCGATGACTGCGGAGGAGCCTGATTCCGTTGTGGCCGCCGCACCTGTCGCCACCCCCCTCGAGGCCGAAGCCCCGGCCGAAGAGGAACGCCAAAGCCTTCTCTGGATATTCCTTATCGCCCTCGGCGGTGGCATCCTCACCATGTTTACCCCCTGTGTCTTCCCCATGATTCCGATGACGGTCAACTTCTTCATGCATGGCTCCGACAACAAGCGCAAGAACCGCCGCCAGGCTTGGTTCTTCGGCTTCAGCATCGTGTTCATCTTTGCTGTGCTGGGTGCTGTGCTGGCGTTGATACTCGGTCCCGAGTCTCTCTACACCCTCGGCACCCACTGGATCCCCAACCTCATCTTCTTTGTCATCTTCTTCACCTTTGCCCTCAGCTTCTTCGGCCTCTTCGAAATCAAGATGCCCGAGAAGTGGGTCAACGCCAGCGACGAGCAGGCCGACAAGGGCGGCTTCCTCGCCCCTTTCTTCATCGCCCTCACCACCGTGCTGGTCTCCTTCTCCTGCACCGGCCCTATCCTCGGCGCCGCCCTTGTGGGATTGACCACTTCCAGCACCGACCGTTGGGTGTCGCTCGTCACCATGCTTGGATTCGGCATCGGCTTCGCCCTGCCCTTCACCCTCCTGGCCATGTTCCCTCAATTCCTTAAGAATATGAAGAGCGGCGGCTGGCTGAATACCGTCAAGGTGGTCTTTGCTTTCCTCGAGCTCGCCTTTGGCCTGAAATTCCACCAGATGGCCGACCTTTATTGCAACTGGGGCCTCCTGCCGCGCGATATCTACCTCGCCCTTTGGATTGTCATCTTTGGCCTCCTCGGCTTCTACCTCCTTGGCAAGCTCCGCTTCAAGGGCGACGACCCTGTCGAACATATCGGCACAGGCCGCCTGATGCTCGCCATCATCGACCTCGCCTTCGTCGTCTGGATGATTCCCGGCCTTTGGGGAGCTCCGCTCAAGAGCCTCAGCGGCTTCCTGCCCCCCCAGTCGAGCCAGGAGTTCGACATCGAGCGCCTCATCTCTGAGCATACCCCCGCCGCCGGCGCCACCCTGCAGGCGGGCAAGCTGCCGGCCGACCGCAAGTATGCCGACAAACTCCATGTGCCGCTCGGCTTCGAGGCTTTCTTCGACCTCGAAGAGGCCAAGGCCTACGCCAAGGCCAACAACAAGCCCATCTTCATTGACTTCACCGGCAAGACCTGCGCCAACTGCCGCGAGATGGAACACTACGTATGGACTGATCCCGAAGTGAAGCGCATCCTCAATGAGGACTATGTCATGGTTTCCCTCTACTGCGACGAGAACACCATCGAACTGCCCGAGTCCGAGTGGGTCACAGACGACAAAGGCCGCACCCTCAAGACCCTCGGCCGCCGCAACCTCAACCTTGAGAAGACGGCCTACAACATGAACGCCCAGCCCTACTATGTGGCCATCGACGCCGACGGACGCATCCTCACGCGCGCGAACTATAAATATGATCGCGATGTGCAGAAGTTCGTCGATTGGCTCAACGAGGGCAAGGCCAACTTCAAGCGGTGAAGTCACATCAAAACCAACCCATTATACACATTTATTCTATGAAAAAGACAGCTCTCCTAATGGCCAGCCTGCTGGCCTTAGCCCTGCCTGCCGTCGCAAACCCTGTGGGCATTGACGATGCCCGCAAGGTGGCCGTCAACTTCTGGAACAGCCACCGTCCGGCCGACGCCAAGCCCCTGGCCGACATGACTGCGAGAACCTTCGCCGGCCTCGAACACCTCTATGTCTTTGCCAACGGCATGGACGGCTTCGTCGTCGTCGCTGCTGACGACTGCGTGACGCCCGTCCTCGCCTACGCCTTCGACGCCCCCTTCCCCGAGGCGCTCCACCCTGCTTTGGCCTACTGGCTCCGTGGCTACGAGGCACAAATAGCCGAAGCGGTCGAGGCTGCCTATGTGCCCCATGCCTCGGTGGCAGCGCAATGGGAGACCCTCCTCTACCAGCCCGTTCCCCTGATTCCCACGCTCCTTACCACTGTCCCTGCCCTCCTCTCCACCCACTGGGATCAGGACTCCCCTTTCAACATGTATTGCCCCGTGAACCCCTCCCTCAACTGCCAGACCGTTGTCGGTTGTGTGGCCACGGCGATGGCGCAGATTATGAAATATTGGAACTATCCCTCTTTCGGTCAAGGGTCACATTCCTATGTCCCGTTTTCGTTGAGCGAACTCGGGGCTATTTCGGCAGATTTCGGCTCCACCACCTACCTTTGGCAGTTCATGCCAGACCGCCTTTTCGAAGGTTCGTTCGACTATCAGAAAGAGGCAGTGGCCATGCTCTCCTTCCATTGCGGCGTGGCAGTCAACATGATGTATGGCTGCTCGTCTCAAGGCGGCAGCGGTGCCTATTCCCGCAATGTGCTGGACGCCATGGTAGACTACTTCAAGTACGACCCCGCCATCCACGACGCCTACCGCTACCAGTATAACGACTCGTCATGGTGCGCACTGCTCGACTCGGAACTCGAGACGGGACGTCCGCTCTACTACACCGGTGCCGACACCTCCGGCGGTCACGCTTTCGTCCTCGACGGCTCCGACACCGCCCAGCGCTACCACTTCAACTGGGGCTGGAACGGCTACGGCGACGGATTCTACCACATCAACAACCTCGCCCCCGGCATCAATAGCCCTGCCTCCGGCGGCAACGCCACCTACACCTTCAACCTCTACCAGGACATCATCCTCGGCATCCAGCCCGGCGCCGTCGAGACCTTCGACACGGTCGACTACTATGACTCCATTTGCAACGATTCGCGCTACATCAGATTCCGTGAATACAACCTCCAGGTAGCCAACATGGACACCCTCCTCCGCCACCTCGACACCATCTTCCGCTATCATTTGAAAATCATTGACCGCAAGCATGTTACCTACGAACCCAATGGGGGAAACGGAAATCTGTATGCTGTCGTCTACTGCCCGGCAACGGGCATAACACTGCCCGAATGCACCTTTTCCAAGACCAACTGCCGGTTTCTCGGCTGGTGTCGACGTAGCAACGGCCAGTCCGACACCCTGCAGCCGGGTACGCATGTGATGCTCAACACCAACCGCCACTACTATGCCATCTGGGAGGACACCACAATAGTCTCCATTTCGGATGTCAAGCCCGGCGAACCGCTTCTCCTTGCGCCCAGTCCTGTGGTGGACAATCTCAGCATCTCGCTGGCGGATGGCAGCGACGCCCGGGTCGTCGTTCTCGATGCTCTCGGACGCCACGTTGCACGCCTTACACTCCGTGGCGGCAAGGGGCAAATCTCGCTTCGCCACCTGCCTTCGGGTGCCTACATCGTCCAGGTTTCCACCGCAAGCGGAAAATATAATCGCCGTATAATCAAGCAATAGTAAATTATTTTCGAGAAAAATTTGGTCGGGTGCAAAAATCTTCGTATTTTTGCACCCGATTTCCCTTAAGGAAACTCCGAGAGTGCGGGGTAGAGCAGTGGTAGCTCGTCGGGCTCATAACCCGGAGGTCATTGGTTCGAATCCTTTCCCCGCTACCTACGAAAAACAGAACTTCGGTTCTGTTTTTTCTTTTTTTGCAAAAAAACACAATAAAACGGCACCGATAGCGTTAGCGTGGGGTATTAGAGATGAACCGTCGGAGCACATACCTTCTCGCCTTTGCGGCAGCCCTGCTGTGGCTGCTCGTTGGCGCTTTGCCGGCTGCGGCGGGCTGCCCGCATCCCGACGGTCGCGCCGCGCAGAGCCTCCGGGCCGCGCCCCTCGAGCGGCCGCAATGGGAGGACGTCGGGCTCGAGGACCTGCTGCTCTCCGTGGGCCAACCCTCCGTGGAGGCCCCCACGTCGCACCGCAGCACCCACGAGAGCGCCCATTGTGCGGCCCCCGCCGCCCCGCGCGCCTCGCTCCACGCGCCCCGCTGCCCACTGCGCTCCGCACTGCCCCACCGCGCCGTGCCGGGCTATCTCTACCTGCTGCTCTGTCTACGGCTCTGATTTCCTGTTTATAATCTGTCCCCCTTTCCCGCCCGTGGCCACCGTGCCATGGGGGTATTGTAGATTATTTATAAACAGTGAATTATGGAACCAATCAAGAAATCCATCTATAGCCTTCCCGAGATACGCCGCGGCCTCGATCCCCTCTGGTGGGCCTGGGCGCTGGTGGCTGCCGGCGCCGTCTGCGGCGTGCTCTGCCTGGCCGTCCCCTCCATGCCCTCCGGACTGGCCTCCCTGCTGGCCTTCACGGCCGCCATCGGTGCACTGGCACTGCTGCTGGTGCTCTGCTTCTACCTCTTCGGCGACAGCCGCCGCCCCTACCACAAACCGCTCCACACGCTGCTCGAACCCACCGTGGCCTACTACAGCCCCGCCGTGCAGCAGCAGCTGGTCAGCGCCCTCGAGGCCGGCGACGAGGCCGCCCTCGACGCCGTCAAGCGGCAGCCCAAGCCCGAGCTGGTGCTCATGCGCTACAGCGACGAGCGCGAGCGCATCTTCTACTCGCAGCTGCTCCGCGTCGACGGCGCCGGCTGGCAACCCGTCACCAACATCATCACCAACAACTTAAACAACCGTTAACATGGAAAAATACCCGACAATCGACCAATATGTGGCCTCCGCGATGGGGGACCAAATCACACGACGTGCCAAATCGCCCCTCTTGGGCTTCACTATCCTCGCCGCCGGACTGGCGCTGCTGGCGCTGATGCACAATGTGCCCATGGCCGACAGCCTGCAGGCCTTCTGCCTCACCGTGGGGGTGCTGGCGCTGGGCGTGGGCGTGGTGCTGGCCGCCATGTGCCTCACCAAAGCCCTCTGGCACTACCACTACCGCCCCTCCAACTGCCGCATGCACCTCAAGAAGCTCTACCTCGACACCGGCGACTACCGCCGCTGCCTCGACGCCCTCGACGCCGGCTCGACGGCCGACCTGGCAGCCCTGCGCCCCATCGGCACCTCCAACGCCCAACTCCAAATCCTCTACAGCCGCGACCACTCGCTGGCGCTCCTGCAGGCCGGACGCCTCGAAACAGGCCACTTCGAGCCCGACACCCCCGTGGTGCAGCTCTCCGGCCCGGAATTTGCTGCATTGAAAGAGTTATGCAAATAGAATTGATACTTCTGATACTGTCTATCCTCTTCTTTGCCAGCATCCTGGCAGGCAAGGCAGGCTCGCGCTTCGGCGTGCCTGCCTTGTTGCTTTTCCTCGGCGTGGGCATGCTCTTCGGCAGCGGCGGCCTCGACACCAAAATCAAGGACATACGCCCCGTGCTCGGCCCGGGCATCATGCTGGCCACCGTCGGCGTGCTGCTCACCGCCCTGGCCACCGGCCTTATCCTCTATCTCATTCGCCCCAGTTAGCCTAAAAACTGCTTGATGTCGTCTTCAACGGTGGTGATGCCGCCGAGGCCGAACTGCGAGATAAGCAGGTTGGCCACGTTCTCCGACAGGAATGCCGGCAGCGTGGGACCGATATGGATGTTCTTCACACCGAGGTGCAGCAGCGCCAACAGCACGATGACAGCCTTCTGCTCGTACCAGGCAATGTTGAACGAGATGGGCAGTTCGTTGATGTCCTCGCAACCGAATATCTCCTTGAGCTTCAGCGCCACCAGCGCCCAGCTGTAGCTGTCGTTGCACTGGCCGGCGTCCAGCACACGGGGAATGCCGCCAATGTCGCCTAGGTCCAGCTTGTTGTACTTGTATTTGGCGCAGCCCGAGGTGAGGATGACGCAGTCCTTCGGGAGGGCCTTGGCGAAGTCCTCATAGTAGGAGCGGCTCTTCATGCGGCCGTCGCAACCGCTCATGACGAAGAAGCGGCGGATGGCACCGCTCCTGACGGCCTCTACAATCTTGTCGGCCAAAGCGAAGACCTGGGCGTGGGCGAAGCCGCCCACTATCTCGCCCTGCTCGATTTCGGTCGGAGGCTGGCACTGCTTGGCCAGGGCTATGACTTCGGAGAAGTCCTTGACACCCTGCTCGTTGGGGAGGATATGCTTCCAGCCAGGGAAGCCGGTGCTGTTGGTGGTGAAGACGCGGTCCTTGTAGTTGGCGTCGGGCGCCGGCGGAACGATGCAGTTGGTGGTGAACACGATGGGGCCGTTGAACGAGGCGAACTCCTCCTTCTGGCGCCACCAGGCGTTGCCGTAGTTGCCCACAAGGTGCTTGTATTTCTTCAGCTCGGGGTAGTAGTGGGCGGGCAGCATCTCGCCATGGGTGTAGATGTCGACGCCCTGCCCCTCGCTCTGTTGCAGCAGCTGCTCTAGGTCTTTGAGGTCGTGCCCACTGATGAGTATGCCGGGGCGGCCATGGGCGCCGATGCTGACGCGGCTGATTTCGGGGTTGCCATAGGCCGAGGTGTTGGCCTTGTCGAGCAGCGCCATGCCGTCGACGCCCCACTTGCCCGTCTCGAGCACGATGGGCAGCAGGCTCTCCACCGTGGCGGCGGGGTCGGTGACATGGTAGAGCGCTTTCGAGAGGTAGGCCAGGATGGCGTCGTCGGTCTCCCCGAGGCGGGCGGCATGCTCGTAGTAGGCGCAGAGACCCTTGAGACCCAGGGTGGTGAGCTCCTTGAGCGAGCGCACGTCGGGGTCCTGCGTGCGCAGGATGCCAAACATGAGGCTGTCGGCCAAGTAGCTCTCGCGGCTGCCGGTGTAGGTCACCTCCGGCCAGTCGGGCAGCGCCACACCGCTGGTCTGGCATTTGGCGGTGCGCTTGGCTTTGAGTTCCAGACCGTGGTCGATTTTGCGGATGAGGGCTTCGTCGTCGAAGTTGGCACAGCTGATGGTGGCGAAAAGGGCGTCGACCATGAAGTCGCTCACGCAGGTGCATTGGCACACCACGCCCCGCTCGCGCATCAGGTGGTCGATAGTGCCCAAGCCGCGCACCACGGCGATCAGAAGATCTTGCAAACCCGCTGTTTGGGGCATTTTGCCGCACACGCCACGCATGGTGCAGCCACTGTTCTTGGCGGTTTCCTGACACTGGAAACAAAACATTTCGTTGCTCATTTTGTATGTATTTGGGTTAATATTTTCGGCTGCAAAAGTACTGCCTTCCCGCTCCGCGGAGCGTAACAAATGATACGTGGCCGATTTTTTTCCCTGCCGCGACGTTTTTTTTCGTACCTTTGCAGTCGAAATGGATGCCTTGGAAATAAAGAAACTGCCACTCTTTGAGCAATGTAGCGCTGCCGACCTGGAGCAACTGCTTCGCCATCCCCACCGGCGTCAGGCTTTTACCTCCGGCGCACTCATCCTGCGCCAGGGCGACCCCTGCCGCTCGCTGATGGCGCTCACCGAGGGCTGCGTCGAATGCCGCATGGGCAGCGACGAGGGGCGCGAGGTGGTGGTGGAACGCATCGTGGCGCCCAACTTGCTGGCGCCCGTGTTCCTCTTTTCCGAAAACAGCGCTGTGCCCGTCGAGGTGACGGCCGCCACCGACGCCGTGGTCCACTTCATCAACCGCGAGGGATTCGCCGACTTCATGCGCAATCGCCCTCACGTGATGTCGGCCTTCATGCAGGAACTGGCAGCACGGGGGCACTTCCTCAGCTCCAAGGTGAACTCCTTCGCCACCAAAAGCCTACAAGGTCGTGTGCTGGACTACCTCGACAGCCACGGCTCAATCACCAGCGTCGCCGCCGCTGCCGAGATGCTCGGTGTGGCGCGACCCTCGCTCAGCCGCGTCCTGGCCGAGATGCAGGCCCATGGGCTCGTCGTCCGTACAGCGACCGGCATCGTGCGCAAGTAATTCTGTCTCAGTGCTTTCTTTCAATCTGACAGACACCCCGCCAAGGGCGATATAGGCCGACCCGCTCGCCCTCTCCTCGCCGTCCACCACGAAGCCCCACATCCTCACATTCCGCTCATTCCACCCCTCCGGCAACAGCATCACCAGGTGCCCCCGCCGCCGCTCGGCAGGGTGGGAGAGGAGTCCCTCGCGCGTATCCGTATTGTATACGTACACATACACCCTGTCGCTCCCCTTCGCCCTCGTCATCCCGCTATTCCTCTCGAAATCAACATGCAGCACATTGTTTTCATCCACGCTCGCCGTTGTGAACCTCACCGGCGCAGCCGCACCCTCCGCAATGCGAATGTGTTCATAATCAATCCCACCCCTCACCCCTTCGGGGAGCTCCCCTTGTAAAGGGGAGCAGCCGGATGTCGTATATATATGATTGCCAGCAGTATATATTTGATTACTAATGGCATTCTCCCGCTCCTCCCCTTCACAAGGGGAGGTGGCCGCAGGCCGGAGGGGTGCCATCCCCGTGCTGACGCCGCCCGCTATCCCCCTCCCAAAACACCCCTTGTTCATCCTCACAAACACATTCCCCTCCGTCATCTGCTCCCTTGCGGCCATCTCTCTCAGCCCCAGCAGCAGCGCCTGCCGCGCCGTCGCCGCGAACCGCACCATCCCCACAAACCACTCCCTCTCAGCCTGTTGCCTCTCCGTGTCCGGATAATTGATCTCCCTGCGGTAAGCCCTAACCACGTGCCTACCCTTCCACAGGTACCCCACCACGGTACCCACCTTCCCCCGGAACGGCCCGAGGATGCCCTGCTCTAACTTTGCCATATTGCTGATTTTTTGATGTTTGACTTCGATTATCCATTCTCCCTCCTCGCCACTCACAACGTCGCAACCTCCCGTTTATTGCCCGACTCCCCCTGGAAAGGAAGAAGCAAGGAAGAAGAGGATAGTGTTAAAGTGCTGTACGTAAGCCGGTTGTGTGTGCGGAATTTTTGTCGGATTTTGCCATTTTTTTAATTTTGATGTGCTTTGAAAAAAAAGTTGTATTTTTGCAACTTGATACAAGATGTTTTATATGGCCACAAAGCTTGGTAACGACAATAATATCAGCGATTTACTAGGGCGTGCCAGACGCTACTGTGCAGGCGCAGAACAGTGTGAGGACACGGTGCGGCAGAAGCTTGTCGTGTGGAAAGCTACGCCCGAGGAATCTGATGCTGTTGTGGCCGCTCTCATGAACGAGGGCTACATCGACGACGAGCGCTACGCTCGTGCCTACTGTGAGAGCAAGATAAAAAATCACCAGTGGGGACGCCAGAAAGTGCTTTATCACTTGAGGTTGAAACATTTGTCGCGCACTGCGGTCGACAGCGGCATGGCCTCGGTGAGCGAGGACGACTACCGCGAAGCACTGCACACGGCGGCTGAGAAGAAGTTGGACGAGATGCGTGTCGAGTCGGCCGACGACCCCGAAGTGCGCCAGAAACTCACCGCCTTCCTCATCTCTCGTGGTTTCACCATCTCGGAAATCAATCAGACACTAAACTAAAAAGTTACTTTTATGAAACGTATCATTATCATTGCTGCGGCCCTCTTCGTGGCCGCAATGCCCGTCAGAGCGCAGGAAACATCGGTGCTTTCGGGTGGCACCTGGACCACCTCCTCCACCCCCGCCCTCAAAATCGGCGAGTTCATCTTCAACAACTGGTCCTCCACCGGCAATTCGCAGATTGACGTCACCGCCACCTTCTTCGGCAACTACAAGTACACCCACCCCAAGTACACCTGGGACAACGTGGCCGACCTCGCCTACGGCTATGCCTGGCAGAACCTCGACCTCAAAGACGACGTCTTCTTCGAGACCCGCCGCAAGAGCAACGACAAGATCGACCTCACCAGCGCACTCACCTGGACCCCCTTCTCCAAGTGGCCCGCCTGGGGTGCCTCCTTCACGGCCAACCTCAAGACCCAGTTCGGCGAAGGCCGCGAGTATGCCGACCTGTCTGACAAAGAAGGCAAGGTGATTTCCAGCTTCTTCGCCCCGGCCTACCTCACCACCGCCCTCTCGTTCGAGTACAAGAAACCCGACTGGAGCGTCTCCCTCTCCTTCCTCACCGGCAAGACCACCTTCGTGCTGAACGACACCCTTCTGGCCAACGGTTACACCTACGGTATCTACCAGAAAGACCTGCCCAACTACACCCACGTCGATTTCTCGCTCGGTAGCTACATCAAAGCCCAATACCTCAAGAAAGACATCCTCCCCAGCCTCGACCTCTATGCCCGCCTCGAGCTCTTCTATGCCTACAAGAAACCCTCCAGCATGGCTTGGGACAAGATTGAAGAGTTTGATGCCGACGCCAATCCCGGTGGCAAACCAGAAGGCACTGAATACAGCCTCGGCCACGGCCACCTGCCCGAATATGCCGAGACGTGGAAAGACCTCCAGGGCAAAGGCTGGCTCGCCCGCCGCGCCTTCGAGACCGACCTCGACTTCGAGGTCAAGCTCGACTACCGCTTCTCCAAGCACATCGCCGCCAACTTCGCGCTGAACCTCAAGTGGGACACCGACTTCAGCGGCATAGGCTCCCTGGGCCACTGGCAGCTCTACCAGATGGCCGGCGTGCAGATCTTCTTCAACTGGAAGACACCGAAGGAATAGCCTAGATTGCTACTTAAGTTCCAACAGCACCATTTCGCCCAGTCTCATCCCCACGAGCTGGGCGAATGAGCTATTGCTCACTGCCAACTCCAGCAGTCCGGTAGCCGATACGGTCAGGCAGAGTTCACGGGCGTTGCCGGCTCGTTGCATCTGTGTATGCGAGGGGTGTTGGTGGTAGGAGGCTTGCATTTGGGTGATGCGCAGGTCGCGCACTTGCAGGGCATAGGGGCGTCCCTGACGCTCCTGCTCGAACTCGTGGTAGGACATGCCGAGATAGGCGTTGCCGTAGCGGTCGACCGAGAGAATGGGGATGTGGATTTGGTCGCCCTGGCGGATCCAGCGCGGAGGCATGCGTTGGACGAGCTGTGTCAACGGAGGGCCGAGCTGCGCCATGTCGCCACCGGCCGCCAGGTGAGCCGCGGCCGGTGCAAGGAGCGAATAGGCGGCGAAATTGTAGATGCGGTTTTCCTGCATGGGCAGGGAGACGGCGGCTTCCACCTCGTCGCCGAAAGCCATCGTGGGCAAGCCGTTGTTGTTGCACAGGATAAACTGCCCACGCACCTTGATGGCCACGAAGGCGTTCTCGTTTTTGGGGTTGGAGGCCACATCGATGATATGCACCGTCCCGGCGGGGAAGCCCATGCATCCGTGACGCACCACGAACGACGCCTCCAGCACGTTGTAGGGCTCGATGTGGTGGGCGATGTCGACCACCTGAACACCCTCAATCATGCTGTAGAGGCGCCCTTTCACCATGCCGGCAAAGAAGCTCTGGTCGCCCCAGTCGCTGGTCAGTGTCACTATAGGATTTCCCATTTTTCGCGGTGCAAAATTACGCATTTTTTTTGAGATTGAGCAAATAATCTTGCTGCTGTGGTGTTTTTATGTTGCGGAAGGCAACCGGAAGGGGAGGGGGCGGGATGCCGGCACCCCGGCGGAGCCTTGCGCAACGGAAGGCCGACCCTTCGCCAATGGCAGGGGGATGGTAGGGCTGTTCTTCGGTTGTTCTTCGGTTGTTCTTCGTCTGTTCTTCGTCCGCCGGGATGTAACTGACTGGGAAAGAGTGTGTTGGTGTAAACTACATGTGGAACGCTCGCTGCATTGTGCTGGCGTTCACGGCATTGGTGCTGTTTTCAGGATGAAAACGATTTTGCAAAGATACGAAAAAAAGTGGGACTTTGCAAGTGCTTTGTGATGAAAGACGAAAAAAAATATTTTGCCGTGCGGGGGAAAAGTCGTATCTTTGCTAATCAGTGAACGTCCGAATGTTGGACACATATATGTAATAATCAAACGTTTGCAACAGATATGCCACTACTCTCGATACGCAATTTGCACGCTTCGATAGGCGAGCGCGAAATATTGAAAGGTGTCAACCTCGACGTGGACCGCGGCGAGGTGCACGCCATCATGGGTCCCAACGGCAACGGCAAGAGCACTCTGGCCGGCGTCATAGCGGGCAATCCCAAATACACTGTCACCGCCGGCGAGGTCATCTACAAGGGCCGCAACATTCTCGACCTTCCTGTCGACGTGCGCGCCGCCGAGGGCCTCTTCCTCGGGTTCCAATATCCCGTCGAAATCCCCGGCGTGAGCATCGCCAACTTCATGCGCACCGCCGTCAACGAGCAGCGCAAATACCGCGGCCTGGACCCCTTGTCGGGAGCGGAGTTCCTGAAGCTGATGGAGGAGAAGAAGAAGGTGGTGGAGATGACCGCCTCGCTGGCCAACCGCTCGGTCAACGAGGGTTTCAGCGGCGGCGAGAAGAAGAAGAACGAAATCTTCCAGATGGCTATGCTCGACCCGACGCTGAGCATACTGGACGAGACCGATTCGGGTCTCGACATCGACGCCCTGCGCATCGTGGCCGGCGGCGTCACCAAGCTGCGCACCAAGGACAACGCCACCATCGTCATCACCCACTACCAACGCTTGCTCGACTTCATCGTGCCCGACTACGTGCACGTCCTCTACGAAGGCCGCATAGTGAAGACCGGTCCCAAGGAGCTGGCCCTCGAGCTGGAAGAGAAAGGCTACGAATGGATTAAGGAGGAGCAGCAATGATACTCAAGAATAAGCTGCCCCGCCCATGGGGCGACGACTGGCAGCTGCCCGCCGGCGCGGCGGCCGAAAAAATCGAGGTGCCGCGCGGCGCCGAGGTGCGCATCGTGGCCTGCGGCGACCAGTGGGTGGTCGACCAGATGGGCGCCGAGGTGCGCTGCATGCCCTCGGCCGAGGCCATCGACATGCGGATCGACGAGGATGCCCGCGTGGAATTCTACCGCTTGCAGGGCATGGACACCCCCGAGCGCTGCCTGACCGACCTGCGCGTCGACATGCAGCGGGGTTCGCGCCTGCTGCTCTCCACCGTCACCCTCGGCGGAGGCCATGTGCGCAACAACATCGAAGTGCGCATGCACGGCCCGCACTGCGAGCTCGAAGCCGGCGGCCTCTACCTGATGGACCGCGAGCAGCGTTGCGACAACTATATCTTTGTCGAGCACGCCTCGCCCGACTGCCGCAGCCTCGAGCTCTACAAAGGCATCCTCGACGATGCCGCCCGCGCGCGCTTCAACGGCCATGTCCTTGTGCAGGACGGCGCCTCCAAGACCGAAGCCTTCCAGACCAACCGCAACATACTGCTCACCGACAAAGCCCACGTCGAAACCCGCCCCTTCCTCGAAATCTACAACGACGACGTCAAATGCTCGCACGGCAGCACCATCGGCCAGCTCGACGAGCAGGCCCTCTTCTACCTGATGACCCGCGGCATCTCCGAGCGTACCGCCGTCACCATGCTCAGCTATGCTTTCTGCGACGAGGTGATCCGCATGATAGCGCTGCCGGAGCTGCGCGAGCTGGTGGGCGACATGGTCAAGAAACGCCTCCACGGCGAGCTGACCCCCTGCGTGGAATGCGCCATCCAGTGCTCCTCGCCCTGCAACGGCCCCGACGCCAACTTCAACATAGACCCCGCCAAGCTCTGATGCGCCGCCGCCTGCTCTTCCTCGCCCTGATTCTGCTGCCGCTGCTTGCCGGCGGACAGAATGTCTGTGGCGACGGGCTTTCCTCGTCCGAACGCAAGGATATCGCGCGCGCGCTCACCCACTACAATGCCCACCAGTACCGCGAAGCCTCGCAGCTGCTGCGCAAGGTGGCGCAGAAGAACCCCAAGGCCGCCGAACCCCAGTTCTGGCTCGGCATGGTGTCGGTCAAGAACGGCTTCAACGCCACCGGCGTGCGGAAGTACTTCACCAAGTGCCTCGAACTCTGCCCACAGTATCCTAACGCCCTGGCGCACTACTACATGGGGATGATCCACTACACCGACGAGCGCTACGACGACGCCATCGCCTCGCTCGAGCACTACTTCCGCCTGGCCAACAACACCGACGACAAGGCGCAGACCGCCGCCTACGACGAGGCCTCGGCCTACCTCCACTGGTCGCGCTTCCTCGCCGAGGCCAACCTCAACGCAGCCCCCTTCGAACCGCGAGTGGTGGCCGGCGTCAGCACCAAACGCAACGAGATGCTCCCCTACATCACCTTCGACGGGCGCCAGTGCTACTACCTGCGCCAAGTGCCTGCCAAGCAGGACCGCACCTCGTTCTATGTCAAAACCGGCGAAGAGATGCTGTGGAAAATCTTTGTCAGCCAGTGGGCAGACACCGCCTTCAACAAAGGCACCGAGCTGCCCGCACCCTTCAACCAGGGCGGCCCCGAGGGCAGCGTCAGCCTCACCGCCGACGGCAGCACCCTCTTCTACTCGCGCATCACCAACCAGGGCGGCTACGCCAACAGCGACATCTACTTCACCACCCTCCAGGACGGCCGCTGGCAGCCGCTGCAAAACGCCGGCGCCAATGTGAACGGTGAGCGCAGCTGGGAGTCGCAGCCCTCCATCACGCCCGACGGCTCGACGCTCTACTTCGCCTCCAACCGCAAGGGCGGCTACGGCGGCACCGACATCTGGCGCTGCCGCCGCCTGAAGAACGGCGACTGGAGCCGCCCCGAGAACCTCGGCTCGGCCATCAACACCCCCGGCAACGAGAAATTCCCCTACATCCACGCCGACGGCCACACCCTCTACTTCGTCTCCGACGGGTGGCAGGGTTTCGGCGGCTACGACATCTACTTCGCCGACCTGGGTGACGCCGGCAGCCGGCAGCCCACCAACCTGGGCCTCCCCATCAACACCGAGGGCGACGAGCTCTCCTTCGGCGTCACCGCCGACGGCACACGCGCCTACTTCCCCGGTCGCCTCGCCTCGTCGACCAGCAGCGAGGCGCTGATGTTCGACCTCTATCCCGCGGCGCGCCCCGAGGCCATGACGTTCTACACCATCACCGCCACCGACACCGCCGGCAACCCCCTCGAGTCCGAAGTGAAGCTGGACCGCGGCACCACCTACCGCGGCGCAGGCACCATCGCGGCCATGCTCTCGATGCAGGAGGACAATATCATCACCGTCACCGCCGAGGGCAAGATGCCGGGCATTGTGAGCGTCAGCGCGGCGGGGCTGCGGCGGGGCAAGCGGATGTCCGAGGTGCAGCTGTACTCCACCTCGAAAGGCACACTGGTGCCGCTGCAAGTGAGTTTCGCCGGCAGCCGCCTGACGGCGGAGTCGGAGCGGGTGCTCAAGGCCTGGGCCGCATGGCTGATAGAGAACCCGCGCATACACGTGGCCATCGAATGCCGCAAGCCGGCCGAAGCCAAAGCCATATATGACTACCTCGTCGGGCAACGCCTGCGCACCGAGCGCCTGAGCCACCGCGGCGGCACCGACATCAACGCCTGCCGTCTCCGAGTGCAATGAGTTCGATGTGGCGCATATTCAAGTACCTGAAGCACTTCCCGATGCAGATAGTGCTCAACGTGCTGTTCAACCTGCTGCACATCCTCTTCTCGGTAGGCGCCTATGTGATGATTATCCCGTTCGTGGAGCTGATGTTCGGCATGACTAGCGTGCCGGAAGCAGAACCCGAATTGGGGCTGAGCCAGCAGCAGGTGGTCGACTGGGCTTTCTGGCACCTCTACCAATACAAGGCACTCAAGGGCACGACCTGGTGCCTGGCCGCGGTAGGCATCATCTATGTGGGCTGCTCGCTGATGAGCAATTTGTTCCGATTTATGGCGCAAGTGTTTCTGGCTCAAATGCGTACTGGGTTGATTGAACGCTTGCGAAATGATATTTACCACAAGGTGACAATCCTGCCGATATCCTACTTCGGCCATAAACGCCGTGGCGATCTGATGAGCCGCATGTCGAACGATTTGGGCGATTTGGAGTGGTGCGTGGGCATACTGCAATCGCTGGTCAAGGAACCCATCAATGTGGTGGTATTCAGTGGAATACTGATTTTTGTATCGTGGCGGCTGTTTATCCTCTTTTTGCTGGTGCTGCCAGCTGGGGTGTGGCTGATAGCGCGCATCGGAAGGCGGCTGAAGCGTTCCTCGGTGCGCGGACAGAAGGAGTTGGGCGGACTGACGGCCATGCTGGAGGAAACACTCGGTGGATTGAAGGCTATCAAATCGTACGTGCGCGAGGAGGAAAGGGAACACCTCTTCGCCGAAGCCAACGAGAATTACACCCATACGATGATACGTGTGGCCCGCAGCCGCGAGCTTTCGGGGCCGCTGAGTGAAATCCTCGGCACCCTGGCGTTGGTCATCATCCTTATCATCGGGGGCTGGCAGGTGTTCGACGGGTCGATTCAGCCGTCGGTGTTTGTTTTCTTCGTGATTATCTTTGCCCGACTGATACCTCCAATTCAGTCTATTGTGCGTTCCTATAACACGTTGCAGAAGTCCGATGCTTCGGCGCAACGCTATATGGAGGTGCTTGATGCCGATGAAGTAATTGTGGAAAAGCCGGATGCCAAGGTATTAACAGGCTTCGCAGACCGCATCGAGTTTCGGGATGTCAGCTTCGCCTATGGCGAGGGCAAGGAAGTGCTTTCGCATATCGACCTGGTGGTGCCGCGAGGAGCCATGGTGGCCATCGTGGGACCGTCGGGGGCGGGCAAGACCACCCTGGTCGACCTGCTGCCGCGCTTCTACGACTGCACTGCAGGCGAGATACTTATCGACGGCCACCCCGTCAAGGAACTCAACATCAACTCGCTGCGTGCGCAGTTCGGGCTGGTGTCGCAGAACTGCATATTGTTCAACGACACGGTGGCTGCGAACATTGCTTTCGGAGCCGAGGGCTACACGGAGGAGCAGATACGCGAGGCGGCGCGTGTGGCCCACGCCGACGAGTTCATTGACCAACTGCCCGAGGGTTACAACACCACCATCGGCGACCGCGGCCTGAACCTCTCCGGCGGGCAGCGCCAGCGGCTGAGCATAGCGCGGGCGGTGCTGCGCGACACGCCGATACTGCTGCTCGACGAGGCCACGTCGGCGCTCGACTCGGAGTCGGAGGTGGCGGTGCAGCAGGGGCTCGAGGCACTGATGCGCGGTCGCACGTCGATAGTGATCGCCCACAGGCTGAGCACTATACGCCATGCCGACCTCATTGTGGTGATGGACGGCGGACGCATTGTTGAGCGCGGCACCCACGACGAACTGATGCAACAGGACGGCTTGTATGCCAAACTTGTTGATATGCAATCTTTTGCATAGGATGTGTTTTTTTTGCTCAAAAACCTGATTTTTGCCCTAAAATCCGTTGTTTTCAATGTGTTCATTTTCAGTGGTTAAGAGGGGGTTGCTTCTGCCTTGGTTCTGCCTCTTTAGGGCCATGGCAGGCGGGCTGGGAAAATATATTTTGTCGGTTCGAAAAAAGTTTGTATCTTTGCACTTCGAAATCGGACGCGTTCCGACGGCTAAGGGAGTATAGCTCAGCTGGTTCAGAGCGCCTGCCTTACAAGCAGGAGGTCACTGGTTCGATCCCTGTTACTCCCACCCACACCGGCCGGCAGCCAAGTGAAAATGGTTGCCGGCTAGTGTTTTATAACATTATTTAAGAAAATAATTTGTGGCCGTATGGTGGAAAAGTTGTACTTTTGCATTTGAAATAAACACGAAAATTATTGTAAAACATTAAAAACCAACATCATGAAGAAAGTTCTATCGTTCTTTGGCGCTGCCCTTTTCGTGGCCGCCATGACTGTTTCCTGCGGAAACAACAAACCCGCCGAGGCCGAAGAGGCTGTCGACCAGACCATCGAGAACATGGCCGAAGAGGCTAACACCGTTGCCAGTGACGTCACCGTCGACATGGACAAGCAGGCCATGCTGGACGCCGCCGCCGAGGCCGGCCGTGCCAAGTGCAACTGCTACAAGACCGACGCCGCCAGCGTTGAGGCTTGCATCAAGAGCATCCTCAACCAGAGCTACGCCGCCTACCAGGACAACGAGGAGTTCAAAGCCGCTATGGAGGCTGAATTCAACGCCTGCGTGAAAGAGAAAGTGGCCGACGCCGCCAAGGACGCCGCCAACGAAGGCATCAAGAAAGGTGCCGAGGCCCTCTCCAACGCCCTCAAGAAATAAGTTGTCCAACACACTGAAAAACAGGTCTGATCCATGCGACAGACCTGTTTTTTTTCATAAGAACGATGAAAAAAATCCCCATCCTAGTGGCAGCTTTGCTGCTTGTGGCCGCCTGCCGCAGCGAGCAGCGCCCGGCCGATGTGCTGGCGCCGCAGGCCATGGCGGCGGTGCTGGCCGACGCCTATATGCTGGAAGGCTTCTATGCCGTGGAGACCGGGTACCGCTACGACTCGATGCTGCCCGAGGTGCTCGCGGCCTACGACGACATCCTGGCGCGCCACCACACCACACGCGAGGCGGTGGAGCTCAGCCTTGAGTACTACTCCACCCACCCCGACCAGTACAAGCCGGTGCAGGACAGCGTGCTGGCGTTGCTTGACCGCTCGGCGGCACCTGCCGACTCCCTCCCCGCCACCGCCCTCTCCGACATCGACCTCGAGGTGGTGGAAAAACAATGAAAAACGCATTGCTTGCACACTTTTTTTCTTGTATATCAGAAAAATAGTGTAATTTTGTGCAAAACTAAAGTTCAACTTTAGTTTTGTACAAAATCTTTGTAATAGTATGATTAATAGAATATTGTCGAGTGAAATTACCCGTTTGGCGAACTCCTTCCCGGTGCTAATTTTGTCGGGACCACGGCAGTCGGGGAAGACTACTTTGTGCAAAATGGCCTTTCCTGATTATGATTATATCAATCTGGAAATGCTCACCACAAGGCAGGCCGTGGCGGAAGACCCGATGAGTTTCTTGCTCCAGCATAGGCACGGAGTTATAATAGACGAGGCGCAGACACTGCCGGACCTCTTCTCCTATGTGCAGGTGGTGGTGGATGAACATCCGGACTACCGTTATATACTCACCGGCAGTAACAATTTCCTGCTGATGGAGAAAGTCTCCCAGTCGCTGGCAGGGCGCGCCGCGGTGCTTACATTGCTTCCCCTCTCATTGGCCGAGTTGGGAGGTGCGACGGAGTGGTCTACAGACGATTTGCTGATTCGAGGGGGCTACCCCGCAGTATGGGGCGCCGAGCAGTCGCCGTCCGATGTCTACCGAAACTACTACACCACCTATGTGGAGCGCGACCTCCATCAGCTGGTCAATGTCAAGGATCTCTCCATATTCCAGCAGTTCATAATGCTTGCCGCCGGGCGGGTGTCGACCATCGTCAATGCGGCTTCGCTTTCAGCCGAGTTGGGGGTTTCGGCGGTAACGGTCAGTCATTGGTTGAGTGTGCTGAAGGCTTCCTATATCCTGTTCGAGCTACCTCCCTATTTCCGCAATGTGGGCAAGAGAATCCTCAAGAAGCCCAAACTCTATTTCCACGACACGGGCCTGGCCTGCCATTTGCTCGGAATCAACACGCCGGAGCAACTGGCAGTGCATCCCCTGCGGGGACAACTGTTTGAAAATATGGTTGTATCGGAGTTTGTAAAGCGGCGTTACAACCAGTGCGACCAGCATCCACGCCTCTATTATTACCGGGATAATCTTCAGAAAGAGGTTGATTTGATAGAGGAACGCACATTCCGCCAGTTGGAGGCTTATGAAATCAAGTCGGCTCGCTACACCAATGATTCGTTTGGTTCGGGCTTGCGCTATTTCAAAAAGATGTTTGGCGAAGAGGTCGTAAGTATGCAGGTGCTCTATGATGGTGAGGATTGGGACGCGTCTCCTGTGGGTTACCGCAATGTGAGGAGTTTGTTTTGTGGAATAGAGTCTTGATTTATAATATATTATAAGCATTTCATGCAAAACTAAAGTTCAACTTTAGTTTTGCATGAAATGTCTGAAGGGTTCTTTTTGGCTAGATGCCACATCTCATCTGCCAGTAGTATGTGTGGAGCGCTTGAGACTGATGCTGTCGACGGGAATGCGTTTTAAATCTTTAATATTATGAAACTGGCGTAGCATGGCGGCGGAGTCTATGGTTCTGTCTTTATGGTTGTTCATGTAGGGTAGGGGTGCCAGACGCACATCGGCGAGCCAGCGTCCTTCCTCGTAGCGGAGGAGCAAGCTGTCGTTGATGCTTTTGATGGGTGTCTGTTTATGGTAGTGGATGCTTGCCGTTGTGTCGCTCAATCGCACTATTTTCTTTATAGTGAACACCGAGGGGCGGTTGGAGTTGATGAATGCGGTGTCGGCTTGCGACATGAGGAAATTGAGTGTGGGGATGGTAATCTCGCGTGTGTGGCGGGTGCAGTAGGGCTTGGCTTCGTCAATGTGGTAGTCGCCCATCGCCTGTAGGTAGCCCAGTGCGTTGGTGCGCATTTCTTTCTCTTCGCGGCTGGTGCAGGCTCCAAGGAGTGCGGTTGCCAGAAGGGTGTAAAATATGGTCTTGCGTTTCATGGATGGAGAGTCTTTGGAGGAATCAAGAGATGGGAAAGCCCCGCATCTCACAGGCGAGACCGGGGCTTTCCGTTTGTTTTTTTATTGACCATTGCGGCTCGCATTTAGCGGGTACGCTTCAGCGGAGCGGTCTGTTTCTGCTGGTCATTGTTGTTTTTAAGGTCTTTAGTGACGCGCTCTTCTGCAGTCTTGACAGCCTCCTCGGCTTTCTTCTCGACCTTCTGCTCAACTTTCTTGGCAGTGGTCTTGGCAGCCTTTTTGACCTCTTCCTTGACGGCGGGGACAACGGTGTCGATTACATCGGTGGCAGCGGCTTCCATCTCATCGGCAATCTGTTCGATAGCCTCGGTGGCGGTGGTTTCCTCTTCAGCAGGCTTGGGATTGTTGTTGCATCCCACAAGGCCGACAGCGGCGAAAGCGGCAATAGCGGCCAGTTTAAAAATCTTCTTCATTGTTTTATCTGTTTTTTTGAAGGATTTTCCTTTATTTTTTCTTCATGGCGGCCTTCTGGGCGGAGGCGGCGTCGAACTTGTAGTTCTGGATGGAGACGGCCATGTTCTTCTTCTCGGCATTCTGGACAATATTCATGATATCCTGTTGGGTGGCGCTTTCACCGAGTGCCTCGACTTCAGCAAGAGCTTCGGTGAAGGAGTACAGGATGACAGCAACATTGCAGGAGAGGGTGAGCGTGGTGGCGTCGAACTGGGCGTCGGGGAGCATGTAGTTGTCGCCTTGGGCGGGGCCAAAGAGCTGCCAGTCGCCCATAACCTGGTTGTAGGAATTTTGGCTCGGATAGTAACCTTCGATAATGGCATCGGTGGGGAATTTGCTGTTACCGCTAATTTGTTGTTCGCCGTAGGTCCACTGGGCGGCCAAGGCGTTTCCGTACTGCGGATCTGGGTCAAGGTCAAATCCAACGCGGAACAGGGGCCACTCGTAATTGTCATTGTTGAGGCCTTTGGCAGCTTCGAGGATGTAGACAGTATTTCCAGCAGACAGTTGGAAAGCATCGGTGAAGCCAATGGCCTGGTTGGCACCGTCCCAGCTGACGGTAATGCTGCTCTGCTGACCAGGGTTAGGGTTGGGGTTAGGGTTAGGATTGGGTGTGGGCTCCTCGGGGTCGTCTTTACCACAAGCAACCATCAGGCTGCAGCTCAAAAGGGCAATGCCCATCAGTTTGAAAATGTTCTTCATGTTGTTTTTAATGTTTTTGGGTTAATATTTTCGTTCTAAAATTTGGTGCAAAAGTACGAACTTTTTTTGACATGGAAGAAAAAAAATGCGTTGCCCCTTTTTTTTATGTTTTTTTAAGAACCTCAGCGCCGCACGTCGAGGGCGTCGCGCAGGCCACTGGCCAGCAGCATGAAGGCCAGCACCACCACCATGATGCAGGCGCCGGGCAGCAGGGCGAGGTAGGCGCTGTCGAGCAGCAGGTAGCCGTAGTTCTCCTTCACCATCATGCCCCACGACGGCATAGGGGGCTGCACGCCGATGCCAAGGAACGAGAGGCCCGCCTCGAGCAATATGGCGCTGGCGAAGTTGGAGGCCGCCACCACCACGACGGCACCCATGATGTTGGGCAGCACGTGCCGCACCAAGGTGCGCGCGGTGCTGTAGCCCAGCGCCCGTGTGGCTTCGACGTATTCTTTCTCCTTGATCGAGAGCACCTCGCCGCGCACCACACGCGCTATGTCGACCCACATCGTCAGGCCCACGGCCACGAATATCTGCCAGAAGCCCTTGCCCAGCACGAAGGTGATGGCGATGACCAGCAGCACGGTGGGGATGGACCACACGACGTTGATGAGCCACATGATGACGTTGTCCACCCAGCCGCCGCGGTAGGCCGCCAGGGCGCCGAGGGTGATGCCCAGCAGCAGGGCGATGAGGATGGCGATGAAGCCCACCGAGAGACTCACGCGCGAGCCAATCATGAGCATCGACAGCACGTCGCGCCCGTAGGCGTCGGTGCCCAGCCAGAAGCGGCGCTCCTTGACGAAGGCCTCTGTCCCGGCCACCACAATCGGGTCGCCGTTGTAGGGGGTGGCGGTGATACTGTCGCGCGTGCGTTCATATTTTTTTATGGGGGTGGCGGTGTAGGGCAGGGGCTCGCCGCGGAGCATGCGAGAGAATGTTGAATTTTGAATTTTGAATTTTGAGTTTTCAGTTTTGGTGCAAAGGAATGTCGCGCGGGAGCCGGGTTTGAGGGTGGCCAGCTCGAGGTACTGCTGGTTGCAGTAGGGGGTGGGGTCGGGGGTGATGAGGTAGCCCAGCACCGCCACCAAGGCGAAAAGGCCGATCACCGCCAGGCTGATCACCGACAGCGGGTTGCGGCGGAAACGGCGCCACATCAGCCGGTCCAGCGACTGGCCGGCCAGGTCGGCGGCGGATTTCTTCTTGAACGGGTTGCGCATGGCGGTTTAGAGAAAGCCCAGTTCCAGTTTCACTTCGTCGGGGATGCGGTCCATGGTCCATGGCGGGTCGAAGGTGAGCTCCACGTCGACGCTCTTCACACCGCTGATATAGCTCACCATCTGGCGCACCTCCTGGAACATGTATTCCGCCTCGGGGCAGTCCGGCGCCGTCATGGTCATCAGCACTTTGACGTTGAGGTCGGCGTCGACGTCGATGTTGTAGATGAGCCCCAGGTCGTAGATGTTGACCGGGATTTCGGGGTCGTAGATTGTGCGCAGGCAGTTGACGACTGCGTCTTTGATGGTCTCTTGGGTGGGTTGCATGTTTTTCTTTTCTTTGGGAGTGAAGGGGCTTTTCACTTCCTTTCACTCCATTTTCATTTTATACGCCAGCGCATACATCTTCATCTGTTTCACCATCGAGGTGAGGCCGTTGGAGCGGGTGGGGGAGAGGTGCTCCTTGAGGCCGATGGCGTCGATGAAGGCCAGGTCGGCGTCGAGGATGTCCTGCGGGGTCTGTCCGTCGAGGGCACGGATGAGGAGGGTGATGATGCCGCGGGTGATGACGGCGTCGCTGTCGGCGCGGAACCACAGGCGTCCGTCGCGCGCCTCGCAGCTGAGCCACACCCGCGACTGGCAGCCCTTGATAAGGTTCTGCTCGGTCTTGTCTTTCTCCTCGATTTCGGGACACTCCTTGCCCAGCTCGATGAGGTAGGCGTATTTGTCGAGCCATTCGTCGAAGTTGGCGAACTCGTCGATGATTTGCTGTTCTATCTCTTTGATTGTCATAGTTGTCGGTTATTTCGGTGCTTTGTAGATGAGCCACACGGCCGCCAGCCCGTAGACCACCTGCGGCAGCAGCACCGCCATGAAGGGCGAGAGGTTGCCGTTGGTGGCGAAGACGGTGGTGACCTTCATGAACACGATGAACGAGAAGGCGATGGCGATGCCCATGGCGAGGTGCATGCCAATGCCGCCGCGCGCTTTGCGCGCGGCGATGGCCACCCCGATGAAGGTCATCACGATGATGGCCAGCGGGTTGAGCAGGCGCTGGTAGATCTCTATTTTCGAGGCCTTTACCGTGCCGGTGCCACGCATCTCCTCGCGCTGGATGTAGCGCACGAGTTGCGGCGTGTTCATGGTCTCCACGCGCGTGGAGAGCACGTTGAGGTCCTCGGGCAGCAGGTGGAAGTCTTTGCTGGCCATGCTCTCGCGCGTGAGGGTCTCGTTGCGCAGGCTGTCGATGGTGCGCAGGGTGTACTGCGTGCATTTCCACATGCCGGCGGCGGTGTCGTAGGTGATGGCATCGGCCGTCTCGCGTTGCAGCAGGCGCCCGTCGGGGGCCAGCACCTCGCGCCGGAACTTGAACGCCCGCATCTGCTTCACGTCGTAACTCTCGGCGTAGACCTGCACCCCGCGCTCGGCCTGGAAGTGCAGGTTGGAGTAGTAGTTGGTGGCCTTCGACTTGACGTATTGCTCCTCGAAATCAATCAGGTGGCGGTTCGAGATGGGGATGACGAAGTTGCCCAAGATGAACACCACAACGGCCACAATGACTGCCCCGTACATGTAGGGCCGCAGCATGCGCTGGTAGCGGATGCCCGAGCTCAGGATGGCGATAATCTCGCTGTTGCCGGCCATCTTCGAGGTGAAGAATATCACCGCGATGAAGATGAACAGCGGGCTGTAGAGGTTGACGAAGCCGGGGATGAAGTTGAAGTAGTAGATGGACACAATCTGCCACAGCGTGGCGTTGTGCGAGAGGAACTTGTCGAGCTTTTCGGATACATCGAACGTGATGACGATGATGATGATGAGCGCCAGCGCCATCAGGAACGTCGTCAGGTATTTCCCTAAAATGTATCTGTCAAGCCTGAGCATTCGTCCTTTCACTCCCCTTCACTCCTTCTCACTCCCCTTCACTCCCATTGTTTTACAGCAGTTTCTTCTGGAATGCAGTCAGGCACTCCAGCACGTTGGTTTTCACGTGGATGAACTCATCGATGCCGTAGCCCTTGTAGGTCTCCACCATCTCTTTGGGGAAGCCGGCCAAGACGAGGCTCTTCACCTTGCCCTTCAGCGCTTTGCATACGGGCTCGGTCAGCTCGGCGTATTCGTCGTCGCTCGAGCAGAGCACCACCACGTCGGCACCGCTCTCCAGGGCCGCCTTGGCGCCCTCGTCGGCGGTGGCGAAGCCGGGGTTGTCGATGATCTCGTAGCCCGCCACGCCGAAGAAGTTGGTGGCGAAGCCCGAGCGCGCCTTGCGCATGGCCAGGTTGCCGTAGGTCAGCAGGAACACCTTCGGGCGGCGTGCCGCCTGCTCGGTCTGCATGCGCAGGGCTTCGAAAGGCTCGGCGCCGCGGTATTCCTTCAGGGTCTTCACCTCGTCGCCCGTCTCGCACTGGCAGCCGCACCCGCCCTTCTTCTCCATCTTCTCGCTCATCTTCTCCAGCAGGTTGGGATACTGGTTGGTGCCCAGGATGGTGGTCTTGCGGGTGGCTATGTTGTTGTCGCGCTCGCGGGCGGTCTTCTCCACCTCCTCCTGCACGTAGCCGGCACGCAGGGCCTTGCAGTAGCCGCCCAGCTCCTCCACCTTCATGAAGTGGGCCCAGGCGCCTTGCGCCAGCTGGTCGGTCAGGTTTTCAATATAGTAGCTGCCGGCCGCCGGGTCCACGATCTTCTCCAGGTAGCTCTCCTCTTTCAGCAGCAGCTGCTGGTTGCGGGCTATGCGGTAGCCGAACTCGTCGGCCTCCTTGTAGGCGTTGTCGAACGGCAGCACCGATATCGAGTCCGCTCCCGCCACCGCGGCCGACATGGCCTCGGTCGTTGAGCGCAGCATGTTCACGTAGGGGTCGTAGACCGACTGGTTCCAGCTGCTGGTGGTGGCGCCGATGAAGAGCTTGTAGGCGCAGTCGCACTCGGGCTTGTACTGCTCCACGATTTTGCTCCACAGCAGGCGCGCGGCGCGGATCTTGGCCATCTCCATGAAGTAGGTGCTTCCGATGCCGAAGTTCACCCCGATGCTGCGGGCGGCATGCTCCGTCTTCACCCCCATGTCCGTCAGGCGGCTCACCAGCTCGTTGGCGGCCGCGAGGGTGAAGCCCAGCTCCTGCACGCTGTTGGCGCCGGCACCGTTCAGAACGCTGCCGTCCACCGTCAGCACGCGGAATTTCGGCAGCTCCTTCTGCGCGTATTCCACCAGCTCCTTGGCCATCTCCAGGTCGCCCTCCTCGCCACGGTGGAACTTGCCGTGCTTCAGCGCGTAGCGGAACATGTCCCAGCTGCACGAGCCGCAGAGCTCCTCGGTCTTGTAGCCCTCCTTGCGGGCATATTCCACATAGAGTTTCAGCAGGCCCAGATAGTCCTCCGAGCACATGAAGTTCACGCTCACGGCGTTGATATAGATGCCCCCCAGCAGCGTGGCCATGTCGTCGACGCTCTTCACGTTCCGTGCGCAGAGGCCCAGCGACGTGGCGCCGCGCTCCACGGCGTCCAGCGCTATGCGGTTGGCTTCCTGCAGGTTAGGTACGCGGATGTCCTGGCGCACCTCCCACGAGTTCCCGCCCGTCTGCTTGCCGCGCGTGTAGGGCTTCTCGCCGGGGTTACTCTCCAGGTATTCAAGGCCTTCCAGGTCCTCGGCACGGTAGTAGGGCTTCACCTTGAAGCCTTCCAGCGTGCGCCACACGAGCTTCTTCTCGTAGTCGGCTCCTTTGAGGTCTTTGTTGATCACTTCCTCCCATTTCTCGGTCGAAACCGGCGGGAATTCGCTGAATAATCTATTGTCTTCCATTATGTTGTATCGTTTATTGTTTTCGGTTGGCAAAAGGCAAAGATACAACTTTTTTTTGATTTGCGCGCAAAATTATAAAAATGTCATCCACTGCTTAGGTTCAACATGTGAATGCAACACGTCATTGCAAATATACAAAAAAAACGTTTTTCGGAGCATCGAAGTTCAATTTTTCTCTCGGACGGCGGTTTA
>CACWPQ010000027.1 GCA_902762805.1 uncultured Bacteroidota bacterium
TTCTGCCTCATCGGCATCTCCACCCTCCTCGCCATCCTCCAGTTCCTCCTCGGACGCTACGCCTACTCCCTCAACCACGACGCCGCCTACCTCGCCCGACTGGTAAAAATTGAAAATTGAAAATTGAAAATTCAAAACTCAAAAATCAGAATTCAAAATTTAAAATTCAAAATTGAAAATTCAAAATGACCCCCACCGCCCTCACATACCTCGTCCTCGGCCTCTCCATCCTCTTCTGGCCCCTCGCCACCGTCCTCACCCGCCGCCGCATGCTCGGCGCACAGTGGCTCCTCCTCGCAGCCATGCTCATGTTCGGCATCGCCTTCATCCTCTACTCCTGCCTCTTCAACTCCTTCCTCCGCGGCGAATACCTCCTCCTCGTCCTCTACATGACCTTCGCCCTCTTCACACCCCCCGTCGCCGTCAGCGCCACCGCCCTCCTCACCCGCCCCGACGGCGCCACCCGCCTCTCCCGCGCCGCCGTCATCCCAGCCGTCGTCACCGCCGCCCTCATGCTCGCCTCCTTCTTCATCGGCGGAGCCGACATGTACCGCCTCTGGGTCAACCGCGGCACCCTCGGCGAAGCCGACCTCTTCTTCGCCAACTCCTGGCGCTACAACGTCATCGTCGCCATCCACTACTACCTCTTCTCCGCCATCCTCTCCGTCGAAATACTCTTCCTCGCACTCTACTCCATCGTCCACCTCCGACGCTACAGCCGCATCCTCTCCGAATACTACACCGCCGACCTCCACCGCGTCGTCCGCCACCGCTCCCTCTACGCCACCATCCTCCTCATCTCCCTCGTCCTCGTCGCCCTCACCATCCTCTACCCCCTCAACACCCCACGCCCCCTCTGGGTCACCGTCGCACAATCCTCCGTCATCGGCGTCGCCACCCTCATCCTCGGCTTCGCCATGTATCGCATCAACTACACCGCCGAAACCCTCAGCCACCAGCTCGGAACCGCCCCCGCCACCCTCCGCCGCGACCTCGCCGCCCTCGGCCGCGAACTCACCGCCTACATCGAAAACTCCGCCTACACCAACCCCGACCTCTCCGTCTTCTACCTCGCCTCACACTTCCACGTCTCACAGGACCAAATCGTCGACGCCATCCACCGCCTCCACGGCACCTCCTTCGCCGACTACCTCGACACCCTCCGCATCGAACACGCCGCCACCCTCCTCTCCCACGTCTCACACCCCGACGACCCCCATGCCCTCTCACGCATCGCACACCAGTGCGGCTACAACACCCCCGACGCACTCGAAGCCGCCTTCGAAAAAATCATGCACACCCCCATCCACAAATCCGGCCTCCTCTGAGACCACATCTTCCCCTATTTTCCCCTCGATGGGTAATAATGTGTAAAGGCCGAACTATTACCCTAGAGAACCCCTAGAGAACCCCTACCGTCCCCCTCTCAACACACTCCCCACAGATGACAAATTAACTGCTTTTAAATCAGTATTTTATATAAAATGCCACAAAATTAACATAAAAAAATTAACATTCTGCACAATAAAACACAAGAATGCCAGTTAATGGGGTACATAATAACAAATAGAACCTATTAATATATAATATGAGAGTCGAAATCAACACCGCCCGCGGCACCCTCCACGCCACCCTCTACGACAAAGAGACCCCCGGCACCGTCGCCAACTTCGTCCGCCTGGTCAAAGACGGCTTCTACGACGGCCTGCGCTTCCACCGCGTCATCCCCGACTTCGTCGTCCAGGGCGGCTGCCCCTACAGCCGCACCCCCGGCGACCCACGCGTCGGCACCGGCGGCCCCGGCTGGACCATCAAATGCGAAACCTCCGCACCCCTCCAGCACCACGACCGCGGCGTCCTCTCCATGGCCCACGCCGGCAAAGACACCGGCGGCAGCCAGTTCTTCATCTGCCACTGCCGCCAGAACACCGCCCACCTCGACGGACACCACACCTGCTTCGGCCGCGTCGACGAGCAAGACTGGCCCATTATCGACCAAATCCGCCCCGGCGACCTCATCGAAAGCATCAAAGTTATAGATTAAAGGTAATAGATTAAAGGTTAAAGATTATAGATTATAGAATAATCACTATTGTCCTTTCACTCCCTTTCACTCCCCCTCACTCCCAACAAAAATATAAACACACATTAACACATTATAAAATTATGAACCTGGGAATCAAACTCCTCGTGGCAGAGGACGACCCCAACCTGGGCACCATCCTCAAAGCCTACCTCACCCAGAAAGGCTACACCGTGGCTTGGGCCAAAGACGGCGAAGAAGCACTCTCCCTCTTCGACGACGAAGACGTCGACGCCTGCATCCTCGACATCATGATGCCGCAAAAGGACGGCTTCGCCGTAGCTAAAGAAATACGCAAGGTCGACAAGAAGATACCCATCATCTTCCTCACCGCCAAAAACCTCGAAGAAGACAAACTCAAAGGCTTCGAAGTCGGCGCCGACGACTACATCACCAAACCCTTCTCCATGGAAGAGCTCCTCGCACGCCTCAACGCCACCATGCGACGCTCCTTCAACGAAGACCGCCCCGACAAGAACATCTTCAAAATCGGCAGCTTCACCTTCGACTACGCCCACCAGACCCTCACCATCGGCAACGACGTCCAGCGCCTCACCGCCAAAGAATGCGACCTACTCCGCATCTTCGCCGTCAACTACAACCAGCTCGTCGACCGCAACACCACCCTCCAAAAGATTTGGAAGGACGACTCCTACTTCGCCGCTCGCTCCATGGACGTCTACATCACCAAACTCCGCAAATACCTCAAACTCGACCCCAACGTCGAAATCGTCAACGTCCACGGCGTAGGCTTCAAACTCACACACAAAGAATAGACTGATGTGTTCAAACTGACGTTCCTCGGCACAGGTACGTCGCAAGGCGTCCCCATCATCGGGTGCCATTGCGAAGTGTGCGCATCGGCTGACCCCCGCGACAGCCGGCTGCGCACTTCGGCATTGTTATCGGCCCACGGCCTGAACATCCTCTTCGACATCGGCCCCGACTTCCGCCAGCAGATGCTCCGCACCGGCACCACACGCATCGACGCCATCCTCGTCACCCACGCCCACCGCGACCACGTCGCAGGCCTCGACGACGTCCGACCGCTCAACTACTTCCAGCACGGCTCCATCCCCGTCTACCTCAACCAGCAGGCCGCCCACACTCTCCAGCACGACTACCGCTACATCTTCTCCCCACACCAATACCCCGGCCTCCCCGAGGTGGATCTCCACGTGGTCAACTCCTCATTCCTCATTCCTCATTCCTCACTTGAGGTTCTCCCCATCCACGCCCTCCACAAAGACCTCCCCATCCTCGGCTACAGAGTAGGGGAGATGGCCTACATCACCGACGCCAACTACCTGCCCCCCTCCGAGCTGGCCAAGCTCCTCGGCCTCAAACTCCTCGTCATCAACGCCCTCCGCCACGAGAAACACTGGTCCCACTACTCCCTCCCCGAAGCCCTCGACATCATCGCCCAGCTACGCCCCGAGCGCGCCTATCTCACTCACATCAGCCACGAACTCGGCACCCACGCCGCCGTCCAGCCCTCGCTGCCCGAAGGTGTCTTCCTTGCATACGACAACCTACAAGTAACGATATGATATCCATCTGCATACCCATCTACAACTTCTACGCCTACCCCCTCGTGCGCCGTCTCTTCAACCAGGTCGAGCAGCAGAACGCGCAGGAGCAGGTCGAAGTGGTCTGCATCGACGACCACTCCTCCGGCTACTACCTCAACCAGAACATGGGCATCTGCGACATCGCCACCTACCTCCGTCTCGAAAAGAACATCGGACGCTCTCGCATACGCAACCTCTTCCTTAAATACGCCAAAGGCGACTGGCTCCTCTTCCTCGACAACGACGCCCAGGTGCCGGACAGCTACATCAAAAACATCCTCAAGTACCAGAATGCCAAGGCCGACGTCGTCTGCGGCGGCACCTCCTACGACCCCCGCCTCGACGACCAGCAGTACCACCTCCGCTACCTCGTAGGCACCAGCGAGGAGACCGCCTCTGCCGACCAGCGCACCGCCGACCCCTACCGCACGCTCCGTGTCAACAACATGATGATCCGCCGTCCCCTCTTCGAGCGCATCAAGTTCGACCCCCGCATCACCTCCTACGGCTACGAGGACGTCCTCTTCGCCTACCGCCTGCAGATGGCCAGCGTTCCCATCCTCCACGTCGACAACCCCATCACCCATGCCGCCTTGGAAACCAATGCCGAATACCTCCACAAAGCCATCGAAGGGGTCGAAACCCTCGCCGACATCTACGGCTTCATGTGGGAGGACCAGCGATTCTGCCACTCCGTACCCCTGCTCAAGACCTACAACAAGGTGCGCCGATGGAAGATGCTGGGTGTCACATACCGCCTGTTCAAACTCTTCAAGACTCCCATGGAGTCGCATTTCGCCAGCGGCAAAGCCATCTCGCTCAAGCAATTCGAGTTCTATCGGCTGGGCATCCTCATCCACAAGCTCAACCACTCTAATTCCGACACCGAAACCCCTGAATAAAAGATGAAAACCACCAGAACCCTCACACTCCTCGCCGCCCTTGTGCTTCTTGCCTCTGGCCCTCTCGCCGCCCAATTCCGTGAGGCAACCACCTATGCTGACGGCTCTGTCTACTCCGGCCAGCGCAACGGCAAAGGTCTGCGCCACGGCGAAGGCCTCATGACATGGCCCAGCGGCGACCGCTACGAGGGCCAGTTCAACCGCTGGCACATCGAGGGCGAGGGCACCATCCGCTACGCCGTCGACGGCTCCACCTATTCCGGCCAATGGTTCAATGATGTCTATGAGGGCCGCGGTGTGGTCACCACCGCCGACGGCACCACTTACAAAGGTATTTTCAAAGCAGGTCAATTAGTACAACAAGATGAATAGAACACCCCACAGCCTCCTGCTGGCAGCCGTCTGCTGCCTGCTCTTGGCCGCCTGCGGCGGCAATCGCTACGTCTCGGCCGACCCCGAGCTTGAGTCCATCTACCTCGGCAAGAACTACTATGACATCGTCGGCGAGTTCGGCCGCCCCGACCACACCGACAACGACGGACGCAACGGCTCCAAGGCCGTCTACAGCGCCGTCACCCTCAACCGCACCAGCGCCGCCAAGCTCTACCGCCAGCACACCATCCGCAACCGCCGCACCAAGGAAGAAGGGCAGCCCTCGGCCGCCATCACCTTCCTCTTCGATGCCAACATGCGCTGCTATGCCCTCGAGTCCGACTTCCAGCGCGTTCGCACGCCCGAACCCAACCAGGAGGTCGACAAGCCCGACAGCCCCTGGGAGTACTCGCAGGTCAAACCGCAAGTGCCACGCACGCTCGAGTTCCCCAAGGTGGAGCGCCGCTCGCCCTTCGCCGAGTATGTTAGTGTGGAGCGCATCGAGGTGCTGCGCGACGAAACCCGCATCACCTTCTCCTTCGTCGACCGCACGCCCAACCGACGCCCCACCCACGACAAAGGCCTCACCATCCACGGCGACGTCTTCGTCCGCGACTGCGCCACCGGCGAGCGCATGAAGCTCGTCAAGCCCGAAGGCATCACCCTCTACCCCGAGTACACCCCCTTCGCCCACAACCGCGGCGGCTACGACATGCTCGTCTACACCCTCGTCTTCGAGTCGCTGCCCAAGAATTGCCAGTTTATCGACATCGTCGAGCCCGGCGCCGAAGGCTTCAACTTCTACAACGTCGACGTCCGCTCCTCCGGCAAGTTCCGCCAGACGGTCGCTCCCATGTATCATTAATATACTGACCACTGACCACTGATCACTAAACACTGAAAATATATGAAGAAAACACTACTCTTCGCAGCTGCCGCGTCGATGGCGTTGGCAGCCTGCCAGTCGGAAAAGGCCTCTTCGGACGACCTCATCGTCGAGAAGCCCCAAGTCACCGTCGCCGACGGCCGCTTCACCCCCGAGGTGATGTGGAGCCTCGGCGTGATGAGCGAGTATGCCGTCAGCCCCGACGGCAGCCAGGTGCTCTACACCCTCCGCTACACCAACCTCGAGGCCAACAAGAACAACGCCGAGCTCTATGTGATGCCCACCGCCGGCGGCGAGGCCACCCGCCTCACCACCACCGCCGCCTCCGAGTTCTCGCCCCTTTGGGTCGACGATGGCACCATCATGTTCTGCCGTGGCAACCAGGTGCTCTCCATGAGCCTCAAGGGCAAGGGCGAAACCGTTGTCGCCGAGTGCGAGCGCGGATTTGAAGGCATCGAGCTCTCGCCCGACGGCAAGACGCTGGCCTACATCAGCACCATCCCCGTCCAGCGCCCCGAGCACATCGACCGCCTCTTCAAGGGCCTCGACAAGACCACCGGCCGCATCAACGAGGACCTCATGTACCGCCACTGGGACCAGTGGGTCGACGACATCCCCCACATCTACCTCGTCCCGCTCAGCGGGGGCAAAGCCCTCATGGACAAGGCCGTCGACATCCTCGCCGGCGAGCCCTACGAGGCCCCCATGCGCCCCTGGGGCGGCACCGAGCAGTTCTGCTTCAGCCCCGACAGCAAGCTCCTGGCCTACACCTGCCGCAAAAAGACCGGCTACGACTACGCCCACTCCACCAACAGCGACATCTACCTCTACGACATCGTCGCCGGCACCACCCGCAACCTCTCCGAGGGCATTATGGGCTACGACCAGAACCCCGCCTTCAGCCACGACGGCTCGATGCTCGCCTGGGAAAGCATGGAGCGCGACGGCTACGAGAGCGACAAGACCCGCCTCATGGTCCTCGACCTCGCCAGCGGCACCAAGACCGACCTCACCGCCGACTTCGACTACGGCGTCTCCGGCATCCTCTGGGCTGCCGACGACAGCGAGCTCTACGCCACCGTCTCCTACCGCGGCATGAGCGAAATCTTCGCCTTCAACCGCGAGTCCAAGGCCATCCGCCAAATCAGCCACGGCTACCACGACGTCAACGCCATCCGCATGGCCGGCGCCGACCGCATCGTCGCCAACCAGGTCTCCATCCAGTACCCCGGCACCCTCTACACCTACAACGTCACCGACAACAAGGCCGAGGGCACCAAAATCTCCACCTTCAACGACGACCTCCTCTCCCAGGTCCGCATGGGCAAGGTCGAGGAGCACTGGGTGAAGACCGTCGACGGAAAAGACATGCTCACCTGGCTCATCTACCCCTACGACTACGACTCCACCAAGACCTATCCCGCCCTCCTCTTCTGCGAAGGCGGCCCGCAGACCCCCGTCAGCCAGTTCTGGTCCACCCGCTGGAACTTCGAGGTCATGTCCGGCGCCGGCTACTTCGTCATCGCCCCCAACCGCCGCGGCGTCCCCGGCTTCGGTATGGAATGGCTCGAGCAGATCAGCGGCGACTACGGCGGACTCTGCATGCAGGACTACATCTACGCCACCGACCACTTCGCCGACCGCTTCCCGCAAATCGACCGCGAGCGCATCGGTGCCTGTGGCGCCAGCTTCGGCGGCTACAGCGTCTACTGGCTCGCCGGCCACAACCAGAAAGTCCCTGGCTACAAGGACGGCATGCGCTTCAAAGCCCTCCTCGCCCACAACGGCATGTTCAACTTCGAGCAGCAATACCTCGAAACCGAGGAGATGTGGTTCGACAACTGGGACATCGGCGGCCCCTACTGGGACTGGAACAACCCGCAGATCAAGAAGTCCTACTCCAACTCGCCCCACCTCTTCGTCGACAAGTGGAACGCCCCCATCTGCGTCATCCACAGCGAGTTCGACTTCCGTATCGTCGCCTCCCAGGGCATGGCCGCCTACAACGCCGCCCAGATGCTCCACATCCCCAGCCGCTACCTCTACTTCCCCGACGAGACCCACTGGGTCCTCCGCCCGCAGAACAGCGTCCTCTGGCACCGCAACTTCATCGACTGGTTCGACCGCTGGCTGAAGAAATAGGAAACGCTATTCCCTATAGCCTCGAGGCCGTCCCCGCTGGGGCGGCCTCTGTTTTTTTTCTTCCGATTTAAAAAAAATGTGTATATTTGCAAACTGAATCCAAACCGCTTACTCGAATGTAGAATTCTCATTGTCAATCAAAAAGGAGGTCCGTCATGATAGAAACCATCCAGCATAAAGGGGTCCGTTGGCTCGACATCACCAACCCCACCGAGGACGACTACCGTCTGCTTCTAGACGACTATCATTTCCACCCCCTTGACATCGAGGACTGCCGCGGCACCACCCAGCGGCCCAAAATCGACGAGTACGACGACTACTATTTCCTCATCCTCCATTTCCCCTATTTCGACCGCGACAACAAGACCATCCGCATCCGCGAGGTGAAGCTCTTCTGGGGGCGCGACTACATCATCACCGTGGGCAAGGCCCATTGGGTGGTCAAGAAATTCTTCGACGACATTCAGGAGGACCTCGCCGAGGGCGACGAGGAGACGCAGGCCATGCTCGCTACCAGCGACCAGCTCCTCTACCACATCCTCAACCGCCTCATGCTCGAAACCAACACCCTCGTCCAGCGCGTCGGCGCCGAGGTGGACCTCATCAACTACGACATCTTCAACAAAAAGGCGCGCTCCATCATCGAGCAAATCTCCATCACGCGCCGCAACATCATCCTCCTCAACACCACCTTCCGCCCGCAGCTGCGCGTGCTCCACATGTTCGAGAGCGGCGGCATCAAAGGCTTCGTCGACCCCGAGGTGGTCGATATGGAAGACTACTGGGGTAACATCCTGGACCAGTACCAGAAGATGTTCGACTCGATCGAGGATTTCGGCGAGTTGATCGAGGGCCTCTCGCAGACGTTCGACTCCCTGCTGACCAACCGCACCAACGACATCATGCGCGTGCTGACCTATTTCTCCACCATCATGCTTCCCCTGACGGTGGTGGCCAGCCTCTTCGGCATGAACGTCGATTTCCCCTTCATCACCAGCACCGTCGCCTTCTGGGTCATTGTGGGCGTCATGGCGCTGATGACCGTCGGGTTGGTCTTCTTCTTCCGCCGCATGACGGGACGCTAGGTCAGCTCGTCCAGCTCCAGCCAGCGCAATTCCTTCTCGTCCAATAGATTGATGATTTCGCCGATACGGTGCGACGCCTCGGTGATTTCTTTCGCGTCGCTCATGCTGCCGTCGCTCAGCTTGCGTTCCAGCCCCGTGCGCTCGGCGGTCAGCTGCTCGATCTCCTCCGTCAGCGCCTCGTATTCCTTCTGCTCCTTGTAGGTCAGCTTGCGTTTGGCGGCCGGCGGGTCCGCCACATTAGTCCTTTCATTTCCTTTCACCCCCTTCTCGCTCCCTTTCACTCCTGCTTCAGCCTTGCGTTTCGCCTCTTTTTCAAGCCTGTACTGCGTATAGTTCGAGTGGTAGTCGCGTATCTTCCCCTCGCCCTCGAACACCAGCAGGTGGTCCACGATGTGGTCCATAAACGAGCGGTCGTGGCTGACGATGATGAGGCACCCCTTGTATCCCTGCAGGAACTGCTCCAGTATCTGCAACGTGTAGAGGTCCAGGTCGTTGGTGGGCTCGTCGAGGATGAGGAAGTTGGGGTTGGCCATCAGAACCTGCAGCAGGTAGAGCCTGCGGCGCTCGCCGCCGCTGAGGTTGCCGAAGTAGTTGAACTGCGTTGTGTTGTCGAAGCCGAAGTAGGTGAGGAACTGGTGCGCCGTCATGCTCTTGCCGCCCTCGATTTCAATCTCTTCGGCGATGTCCTTCACCAAGTCGATCACGCGGCGGTCCTCCGGTGCTTGCATGCCCCGTTGGGTGTAGTAGCCGAACTGGATAGTCTGCCCCACCACCACGCGCCCGCTCGTCGGCTTCAGCCGCTCGGTGATGATGTTGAGGAACGTGCTCTTGCCCACGCCGTTGGGACCCACGATGCCCACCTTTTCCCCCCGCTTGAAGACATAGCTGTAGTCGTCAATGAGTGGCCTCACCCCCGACCCCTCTCCTGATAGGAGAGGGGAGTGGTTGGATTTATCCCCCCCTTCGCCTTCTAGTAGAGGGGGCTGCGGGAAGAAGCTTATGTTGTACAGCTCCAGTATCTTCCCCCCGATCCTTTCGGTCTTCACAGTGAGTTGCGGGCGGCTGTCGTCGAAGCGGGTATGCGCCTTGGCTTCGAGCTCGTAGAAGGCGTCGATGCGGGCCTGCGCCTTGGTGCCGCGGGCCTGCGGCATGCGGCGCATCCATTCCAGCTCGGTGCGGTAGAGGCTGCGCGCCTTGGCCACCTCGGCCCGCTCGTTGGCCTCGCGCTCGGCCTTCTTCTCGAGGTAGTAGTCGTAGCGGCCGCGGTAGTGATAGAGGCGTGCGTTGTCCAGCTCGAAAATGTTGTCGCACACATTGTCGAGGAAGTAGCGGTCGTGCGTAACCATTAGCAGCGCCAGCCGCTGGCGCGAGAGGAAATCCTCAAGCCACTCGATCATCTCAATGTCCAGGTGGTTGGTCGGCTCGTCGAGGACGAGCAGGTTGCAGTCGTCCATCAGTAGCCGGCAGAGGGCCACCTTCTTCTGCTCGCCGCCGCTGAGGGTGGTCAGCGGGCGGTCCAGCATGCGGTCCACACCCATGCGGCTCAGTATCTCCGCCATCCGCTGCTCCGTCTCCCACGCCTCCTCCGTCTCCGGCCGCCGTATGTTGTTCACATAGTCCCTGACACTGGCCACCGGCCACTGGTCACTGACCACTCCGCCCTGCGGCAAATACGCCAGCCGCACGTCGCCGCTGAAAGTCACGCGGCCGCTGTCCTGCAGCGTGTTGTAGCCCGGCTCGCCGTAGGCCGTCATGAGTATGTTGAGCAGCGTCGACTTGCCGTAGCCGTTGCGGGCTATCAGCGCCGACTTCTGTCCGGCGTTGATGCCGAACGAGATATCCTCGAACAGCAGCTTCTCGCCGAAACTCTTCGTCAGGTTCTCAACCGTCAGTAATGCGTCTGCCATTGTTTATTATAGTAGTCGAGTTTCTCATTGTTTCAGCAGTTTGTTGGCTTCCTCTTTCGCGCGGGCGCTGATCTCCGGCGTGATGTACTTGTAGAGGTTGCGCAGCACCACCATCAGCGCCGTCAGGTCGTCGGTGAAGCCCAGTGCCGGGATGAAGTCCGGCACCAGGTCCGTGGGCAATATCAAGTAGCCCAGCGCACCGATAATCAGCGTCTTGGCACTCTTCGGCACATCTTTCGATTGCAACAGATAGTAGAGCTGCAGGGCAGGGTAGAGCACCTTCGACCCCACCTGTGCCGCCACTTTCGCCAGCTTCTTCCAGAAGCCCTTCTCGTCGTAATGCCGCTCGTACTGCGGCGCAGTTTCCATGTTGAATTTCATGACGGCACTAACGCACGCATTGCAGATTTATTGTATGCAGAAGGTGAATCCATGTTTATATCTGCCCTCCATCCGCCCCCGTTCCCCAATCTTGGCCCTTTTTCCGCACTTTTTGCGAAAAATCCTGCAACTTTTTCGATGGTTTGCAACTCGCTGTGCCACAGTGTTTATCACTCGAAACGCCACTTTTATTTTTCCACCTCGGTTTTTATTCGTAATTTTGCACTCTCATTTTAATACAACAACCCACATGAAAAGCATAGCAATACTCACGGGCGGCGGCCCCGCCCCGGGAATGAATACAGTGGTCGCCTCGGTGGCCAAAACCTTCCTCCGCGACGGCTTCCGCGTCATCGGTCTCCACGGCGGCTACAGCGCCCTCTTCACCGACCAGCCCCGCATGCAGGACCTCGACTTCCTCACTGCCGACGAAATCTTCAACAAGGGTGGCTCCATCCTCAAAATGAGCCGTTTCAAACCCACCCCCGAGGACTTCGAGCAGCGTTTCAACCTGAAGTTCTTCACCGACAACGAGGTCAAACTCCTCGTCACCGTCGGCGGCGACGACACCGCCTCCACCGCCAACCGCATCGCCAAGTTCCTGGCCGACAAGCACTATCCCATCGCCAACATCCACGTCCCTAAGACCATCGACAACGACCTCCCGCTCCCCAACTCCAGCCCCACCTTCGGCTACAACAGCGCCAAGGCCCAGGGCTGCGTCCTGGCCACCGCCGTCATGGAAGACGCCCGCACCTCCGAGAACTGGTTCGTTGTCAGCGCCATGGGTCGCTCCGCAGGCCACCTCGCCCTCGGCATCGCCGGCGCATGCCACTACCCCATGGTCATCATCCCCGAATTCTTCAACCGCACCGAAATCACCGTCGACAAAATCATCAACATGGTCGTCTCCTGCATCGTCAAGCGCAAGCTGATGGGCATCAACTACGGCGCCGCCATGATTTCCGAAGGTGTCTTCCATAGCCTCTCCGACGAGGAGATCCGCAACTCCGGCATCCACTTCTCCTACGACGAGCACGGCCACCCCGAGCTCGGCAAGGTCTCCAAAGCCCACATCTTCAACGACCTCCTGGAGCGTAAAGTCAAAGAGTTGGGCCTCAAGGTGAAGTCCCGCCCCGTCGAGATCGGCTACGAAATCCGTTGCCACACCCCCATCGCCTTCGACCTCACCTACTGCTCGCTCATGGGCATGGGCGTCCACAAGCTCTTCAACGAGGGCTGCACCGGCTGCATGGTCTATGTCGACCAGCAGGGCAACGCCTCGCCCCTCTACCTCCGCGACCTCCAGGATCCCGAGACCGGCAAGATCCCCCCGCGCCTGGTCAACGTCGACAGCAACAAGGTCATGTCCTACGTCAACGACATCATGGACTACATCACCCCCGCCGACTACGAGGCCGCCAAGAAGTATCTTGCCAACCCCGAGCAGTATGACTTCAAACGCATCCTTAATTGGTAAGTTCTTCCGGGGAGTGAAAGGGAGTGAAAAAGGAGTGAAAGGAAGTGAAAGGACAAATGTGCAAACCGCCGCTAATGTCCTCTCACTCCCTTTCACTCCCTTTCACTTCCTCTCACTCCTCTTCTTCCTGCTTCTTCCCACCCTGGCTTCGGGCCAGTCGAAGAAGCAGCTCGAGCGCGACAAGGCCCGCGTGGAGCAGGAAATCAAGAAACTCAACTCCGACCTCGCCAAGGCCAAGAAGAACAGCCGCTCCAGCCAGCAACAGCTCAACCTGCTCGAGAAGAAAATCTCCGAGCGCACCAAGCTCATCAACAACATCAACGGCCAGGTCAACCTCCTCAACATGCGCATGACGCAGACCGAGGACAGCATCTCCCTCATCCGCACCCAGATCGACAGCCTCAAGCTCGAGTACGGCCGCGTGGTCCGCGCCCTCTACAACGAGCGCGGCAACCTCGACAAGATGGTCCTCCTGCTCGACACCAAGAGCTACAACTACGCCTACCTCCGCACCAAATACTACCGCGACTACTCGCGCTACCGCCGCCGCCAAGCCGCCCATATCCAGCAGAAAGAGCAGGAGCTGGGCGACATCAGCCTCGACCTCCAGCGCCAGCAGCGCGAGCAGAGCGACCTCCTCGCCCAGCAGCGCCGTCAGAAAGACCAGCTCTCGCGCGAGCAGAAGGAGAAGCAGCAGTCGCTGAAGGCCTCCAAGCAGCAGGAGAAATCCCTCCAGCAGCAGATAGCCAAGAAAGAGCAGCAGAAACGCCAGCTGCAGCAACAGATACAGAAGATTATCAACGAGGAGATCGCCAAGGCCGCTTCCCGCAAGAAGAAGGGCTCCACCGCCACCGGCAGCAGCGGATCCACCACCTCCACCGCCTCCAGCGCCGAGGTGGCCCTCACCGCCGACTTCGCCTCCAACAAGGGGCGCCTCCCCTGGCCCTGCTACTATAATAAGGTATCGCGCGAGTACGGCAAGTACACCCACGCCTCCGGCGGCCAGAACATGAACAACGGCATCGACCTCCTCTGCAAGGCCGGCGCTCCCGTCAAGGCCGTCTTCAACGGCACCGTCAGCCGTGTCTTCACCTGCCCCAACGGCACCCGCGGCATCATCGTCCGCCACGGCGAATACATGACCGTCTACGCCAACCTCGCCACCGTCACCGTCAGCGAGGGCCGCGACGTGGCCACCAACCAGAACCTCGGCACCGTCTACACCGCCGACGACGGCACCGCCGAATTCTCCTTCCAGCTCTGGAAAGGCACCACCTCCCAAAACCCACGCCAATGGCTCAGATAGTCTTCCTTTCCGATGCCCATTTGGGGAGCGGGGCCGACAGCGCCGAGCGCGAGCGACAGCTCTGCCGCTTCCTCGACTCCATCAAGGCCTCCTGCTCCCACCTCTTCCTCCTGGGCGACATCTTCGACTTCTGGTTCACCTACCGCCACCTCGTCCCTCGCGGCCACACGCGCCTGCTGGGCAAGCTCGCCGAGCTCTCCGACTCCGGCATCGAAATCCACTTCTTCATCGGCAACCACGACATGTGGGTCTTCGACTACCTCTCCTCCGAACTCGGCATCATCACCCACTCCGAACCCAAACTCCTAACCCTCCACGGGCGCCGCTGCCTCGTCGGCCACGGCGACGGCCTCGGCCACACCGACCGCTGGTTCGACTTCGTCCGCCTCTTCTTCCGCAGCCGCTTCTGCCAGCGCCTCTTCAAGATGCTCCCCTCAGCCTTCACCTTCGGCATCGCCCACCGCTGGAGCGACTCCAACAAGCGCCGCCATGCACGCCGCAACATGCTGCGCTACCTCGGCGACGACCGCGAGGGCATCGTCATCCACTGCAAGCAGGTGCTCGATAAAATACCCCTCGACTACTGCATCTTCGGCCACCGCCACACACCCCTCACCCGCGACCTCGGCCACGGATGCACCTACCTCAACACCGGCGACTGGCTCCACAACCGCAACTACGCCGTCCTCCACCCCGACGGCTCGTTGGAACTGCTGGACTACAAAGATGAATAAAAGTATACATCATTACCCACCGATGGGTAATAATGTGTAAGGGCCGAACTATTACCCTAGAGAACCCCTACCATTCCCCTGGAGAACCCCTACTGCGCTATCCTCACATGACGCAGGTCGGGGCAGTTCATGGCGTTGGAGCGCAAGCCGCTGACGCTGAGGTGGGTGAAGTGCAGTATCTGGTCGTAGTAGAGCACCATCACCGGCGCCTCGGCCATCACCAGGCTGTCCATCGTGCGGTAGAGCCTCGTGCGCTCCCGCTCGTCGGTGCAGCTGCGGGCGCGCAGGTAGAGGCGGTCGAAGTCGGCGTTGTCGAACCGTGTGTAGTTGGGCCCCGCCGGCGCCTTGTTCCCGCTGTAGAAGAGCGAGAGGTAGTTCTCGGCATCGGGATAGTCGGCTACCCACGAGCCCCGGAACCACGCGTTCTTCCCCTCGCCGATCTGGCTCCGCAGCGCCGCCGGCGGGTTCACATCCACCTGTATGTCCATCCCCAGCAGGCCCAGCTGCTGCTGCAGGTACTTGCAGAGGTCCAGGTAGTTGGCCGTCGTGCTGAGCTTCAGACGTCCCAGCCCCTGCCCGCCAGGGTAGCCCGCCTCGGCCAGCAGGGCGGCGGCGCGCTCGGGGTCGTACTCGTAGCCGTAGGCTCCCAGCGTGTCGAACCCCGGCAGCCCCAGCGGCACAAAGCCCCCCACTCCCGGCTGGCCCACGTTGTTGCGCAGGTAGCGCATCATCTTCCTGCGGTCGAACCCGCAGCTGATGGCCTGGCGCACTCGCCTGTCTTTCAGCGGACTGGCCTCGCCCTCCATCTGGAAGCCCAGGTATTCGGTGTTCAGATACGGCGTCGAGTGCATGCGGATGCGGCCGGCATACTTCTCCTTCAGCTGCCCGTCGAGGGTCAATATTTCATCCTTGTAGCTGGCATCCAGCGAGTTCATAAAGTCCAGGTTCCCCTTGACAAACTCCAGGAACGCCGTGTGCCGGTCCACGATGAAGGTCACCGCCACCGCGTCGAGGTAGGGGAGTCCCCGCTCGAAATAGTCCGTGTTTTTGCGCAGCACCAGCTTGACCCCCTCCTTCCAGTACTGGAACTTGAACGGCCCCGTGCCGCAGGGGTTGCGGCGGAAGTCCTTGCCGTGCCTCTCCACCTCCTCCTTCGGCACCACCGAGCAGTACACCATCCCCAGCTGGCTCAGGAACGGGGCGAAGGGCTGCTTGAGGCATATCTCGAAAGTGGTGTCGTTCAGTGCTTTGAAACTCTCCACATCGTGGAATATCCACGCCCCGGGCGACATCACCTCGGGGTCCACCACGCGGCCGAAGCTGTACTCGAAGTCGCTCGCCACCACGCGCCGCCCGTTGTGGAAGCGCACGTCGTCGCGCAGCGTGAACGTGTAGCGCAGCCCGTCCGCGCTCACCTCCCACCGCTTGGCTATCGAGGGCTGCACCTGCAGCAGGGTGTCCAGCTCGATCAGCCCGTTGTACAGCTGGCGGCAGCCCCAGATGATGCTTTGGTCCTTCGCGAAGGCGGGGTCCAGCGTCGCGATGCCGGCACTCTCGTTGTAGCGGAAAATCATCTTGTCATCGTGCCGGTGCCCCCCGCAGGCAGCCATCAGCAACGTTGTCAGTATCAGTAGGAAATAATATTTCATTTCAACTTTTAGTTTATCCGTTGTCATAATCCAGAATGCCCTGGTCGATGAGCTTAGTCTCGCGGTGGAAGAACGCTGTGGTCTTCAGCTTGAAACACTGCGGCGTGTGGTCGCCGGCAATGCGGATGCAGATGCCCTCGCGCGGCACCGCGTTCCGGCACAGCGGCTCCTCCTGCTCCATGCCGAAGTGCTCCGTGTCGGTCTTCAGCGCCGCCAGCACGCTCTCATGCCAGAAGCGCTTGCGGTCCAGGGTGGGGTAGAGGTCGCCCAGCGTGCCGTGGTAGAGCACCTCGATGGGACGCAGACGGCCTTGCAAATCAGGGTGTTGGCGCAGCAGGTTCTCCGTCCACTCCTTCACCTGCATCACGCTCCATTCTGTCTTCTGCCCCGTGGGCGAAGTGTGCGTGATGCGGTAGGGCATCAGGAAATTCTCCCCGCGGCGGCAGCCGTAGTCGTAGTTTTTCATCACCATGCGGTCCAGCCCCGTCAGGTAGCCGCAAATCTCGCCATACACCGTAAGCCCCTCGCTGATATAGGGTTGCATCATCTCGCCATACTGGCTCCAGATGTCCACCTCGTAGAAGCCCTCCGTCACCCCCGGGTTGATGTAGCGGTTCTTGATCACCCCGCGGCTGCTCCACACCGGCCCGTAGTCCGTCCTATAGGCGCGGACCACCTGGCGCTGAATGCGTTCCAGCTCGCGCTCCTGCTCCTTCCGCTGCCACGGGAAGCGCACTGCCTGCTTGCCGATGGCGGCCTGGCGGCGCATCAAGCGACGGTTGATTTTCTGACCCGCAACGCTCACTCTCACAGGTACTTTGGTCAGCACATTGGCCAGGCACACCGACGTGCCGTGCATCTTCAGGCTGATGGTGACCACCGTCTCGGGACGGAAGCGCCACATGTTGCCGTTCAGCGTGTCGGTCTCGTAGTGGTAGACGAACTGGCCGGGGATGAGGCGGTCGAAACGCAACAACCTGCGGTTGAACTTGTTGCTGATGCCCTTCCGCTTGCGCTGCCCCGTGCGGGGGATGTAGGCCTGGACAAACAGGCGCCCGTCCACCGTGTCGAAGCGGTAGTGGTGCTCGATGCCGTTCTCGTCCGTCGTCAGGTATTCTTCCAAGTTGATATTCCGCAGGTTAGGATTCCAGTTGGCCAGCAGTTCCTTCTTGAAAATGCAGCCGTAGCTGGGGCACCCGCGCAGGCGTATGAGCTTCACGCGCCCCTGCTTGTTGAAAAAAACCACCCGGCTCCTCGCCTCCTCCTCCCGCCCCTCGTTCAGCAGGGCCTCCACCTCCGCGTGGTTGCCGTTCAGGCGGCGGTCCGTAAATCCAAACAGATTGTTGGCCGACAGGAAGTTGCGGTTGATCTGGCACTCGTTGGCACAGTACACCACAGCCTCCCCCTGCTCATACATCCCCTTCGGCACCACAATACTGTTGCCGTCCACAAAGGTCTGCACCAACCGGTCCGCACCCTCAATCGGGTGCATCGCGCCGATGCGCACAATCTTGGCGCAGTATTCCTTCTTCATGTCGGCGCTGGCGGTGAGCAGTGTGTTGTCCATTTTCGATTGCAAAAATACAACATTTTTCTGACATGCACACAGTTTCTGCACAAAAAAAAGTTTTCCACACCAAGTGCGGAAAATTATGCCGTGAAAAGTTCTGTTAATAGATGTTAAACACACCCATCCTTTAACATGTATTAACACAAATGTTAAATTCCCCTCTCATGGCCGAACTATTACCCTACCATTCCCCTAGAAAACCCCTCTGGAGCCAGGCAGGAGGCCGGTTTCAAGAAATTGCGTTTGTAATTGATTGAGTGCCAGTGGTATTACATGGGCACTGTTTTCCACTTTTTGCTGTTTTAAGGAAAATTAACAATTTGTTGCGCTGCTGATGAAATTTCATAACAAAAGTTAATTTAACCATAATTATGATTTCGGCAGGCCTCTAGTCGAAGAACCTCCATGTCAACCCCCAATACAGGCCGAAGGCCTGTCCGGGGTAGTGCGGCAGCAGCAGGTAGCTCGGCTGGCGCTCCCACAGGGCGTTCAGGTGACCCGCTTTGACGCTGATGGTGGCGCGCTTCACCTGCAGGTTCAAGAACACATCGCCCCACAGATATCCGCCCACCTCCTGCTCGTCTTGCTCCATGAAGAGGCCGCTCCCCACATCGTATATGCTGGCATAGAAGCGTGTGTGGAAGCGCACATCGACGCCGAATTGCATGCGCAACGCTCTGTTGAACAGGTGCATGTCCACGTAGAGCGAGTTCTTTGTCGCCCACAATGGCACCGCCAGCTGCTCTTCGTCGCCGCTGTATTGCAGCAGATGCTGCATGTCGAGGTGCATCACTCCCGCCTGCATCCGCGTCATTAGCGAGGCCTGCAGCAGCCAGAAGGGGTCGCTGCCCTCGTGCACCGTCAGCGCCGTGTCGTACCAGTAGTGGTGGCTCAGGTGCGTGGCCCGCAGCGTAAGGTCTGCATGCGGCAGCCAGCCGCCCTCGCTTTGGCGCAGGTATTGCACTTCGTATCGCTGCGCATCCTGCGGGGTCAGCGGTGCAGCGGCGCGGTGCAGCATCATCAATTCGGGTGCGCTGTGCTGCACACATGCACTGATATTCAGTGTATTTATACCATTGCTGTCAAGTTTCGCTTTAAGCATGGCTGCCGCATGCCAGTCGCTTTCGTCCACAGTGTTGTGCAGGGTGCGGATGGTGTTGTCCAGCTCGGCCTCGGCTGCCAGTTCCATGCGTCCCAGACTGACCTCCGCCTTCACAAAGGGGTTCAGCAGCGACAGGGCGCTGAGGGTGTCGCCCAGCAGGTGGCTGCGCAGATGTCGTGGGGTGATTCCGACAGTGATTTTCAGTGGATTGCGCCAGCGGTAGTCGGGATAGGCATCGTTGGTCCAAAAGATTGTCGCCTCCGTCAGGCTCCATAGGGTGGAGTCGCTCATCGAGGGCAGGTATGCGGCGCGCTTGCGGCGGCCGTAGTTGACCTCCAATCCCACCACACCCGGGTTGAAAGTCCTTATGGACGAGGGCATTAGTGTGTCGGTCAGCACGATGGTGTCCAGCCTCATGCGCAGCGAGTCGGGCGCCACCGTGTCGTAGCGCACCGCCAGCGAGTCTCGCGTGCGATAGCCCTCCACCTGGCGCACCAGGTTGTAGCTAACCTTGGCGAAGGCATTGTGCCTGAGGTGCGTAGAGCCAGCGTTGCTGTAGAGCATCGGCAGTCCCCCTTGGTTCGACTGCTGTCCCGAGGTGAAGTAGCTGTCGTCTCTCAATCCGCCGTTCTCGTCCAACGTGTAGCGTTGGAAGATGAAGCCCCCTGTGGCCTGAAGTCTTGAGTCGGCCGAAAAGTAGTTTGTCGTGGGGGCAGTATGTTCTGCGTATGCGTCAGGCGCAGGCGGTAGTCCTTGTTGAGCGAGCTGTGGTAGGAGAGTAGTGAGTAAGGGGTAAGTGTCTGATACAGACGGATGTTGTCCGGCGTTTTGGCGTAGCCCTCGTGCTTGTCGGCCTGCAGGGTGGGGGCGAGGCCGGTGGCGAAGCGGGGAAATAGGCTGATGTGGGGGTGGCCGATGACGCCGGTGGAGAGTCGGTAGTCGCCGTCCATAGCGTCGATAGGGTCATGGTACTGCGCGCCTGTAGGATCCAGCGTGGGGTTGAACACCTCGCTAATCTTCACGCTTTTAGGCTCGTACCAGAAGGAAAACACTTTCTTCCGCAGCACCGAGTCGGGCTCTTCCTTGACAAAAACCAGTCCCTTGGTGGCCGAGGTGTCCACATTGGACATGGTGCTGTCGGTGGTTGTGCCGATATTGCCCCCTATCTGTCCACTGTTGACCCGGTTGCGTATCGGCATGCCTCGTGAGGGCAGCGAAGGTATATACTCCTGGGCATGTAGCAGCACCGGAAACAGCATCAATGCCGCCACCCAAAGAAGGCGGCGGCCATTGCTTCTGTTCTGTGCTGCAAGGGTCATGCTTTAGTGGTTCTGCAGGAAGCGTTCCACATCCATGGCAGCCACGCAGCCCTTGCCGGCGGCCACGATGGCCTGGCGGTAGTTGGGGTCGCATACGTCGCCGGCGGCGAAGACACCCTCCACGCTCGTGGCGCTACTGGGGTTCTGCACCTTGATGTAGCCCTGCTCATCGAGCTCCACTTGGCCTCCGAGGAAGGCGGTGTTGGGTTGGTGTCCGATGGCAACGAAGACCCCCATCAGCTCCAGCTCGCGCTTGGCACCGGTCTTGGTGTCCTCCAGTTCGATGCCGGTCACGCCGTCCATCTCGGTGCCTAGGATTTGGCTGATGCGGCTGTTCCAGCACATTTCGATCTTGGGGTTCTCCAGTACGCGACGCTGCATGGCCTTGGAGGCGCGCAACTCGTCGCGGCGATGCACGAGATACACTTTCGAGCAGAGGGTGGAGAGGTAGTTGGCCTCTTCACAGGCGGTGTCGCCTCCGCCCACCACAGCTACCACACGGTTGCGGTAGAAGTAGCCGTCGCAGGTGGCACAGGCCGACACGCCGGCACCATAGTACTGCTTCTCGCTGTCGAGCCCCATCCACTTGGCGCTGGCACCGGTGGCGATAATGACGGTATCGGCTTCGATTTTCACACCGTGGTCGTCCACTGCGTGGAAGGGGCGGTTGCTGAGGTCAATCTCTTTGATATAGCCAGTGCGTACGGTGCAGCCGAAACGCCGGGCCTGCTTCTTGAGGTCTTCCATCATTTCGGTGCCGCCGATGCCCTCGGGATAGCCGGGGAAGTTCTCGATTTCGGTGGTGATGGTAAGCTGTCCGCCAGGCTGTTCGCCCTCATAGAGGAGGGGTTTGAGGTCGGCGCGGCCGGTGTAGATACCCGCAGTGTAGCCCGCAGGGCCTGAGCCTATGATGAGGCAACGTGTCTTATCCATAATATATAATGTTTAATGTTGTTTGCGTTTTTTAAGGCTGAAATAGATGAGATATAGGGCGCCGACGGCGATGACGACCACTTGCTGCGAGCCCCAGAGGAGCCATCCGCAGGCGGTGCCGACCTCGTAGCTTATGCCATAGATGTTGAGCGCCATCTGCACCAGCACGGGGTAGACGCCGATGCCGCCTTGGGAGAAGGTCATGCCGACCGATCCGAAGAGGTAGACGACAAAGGCTGCGCGGAGGGCCAGCCACGAAGTCTCGGCGAAGGCGTGGAAGATGATGAGGCCGCCGAGGATGTAGAGCAGGTAGATGGCGGCGCTGTAGAGGAGGAAGAGGGCGGTGTTGCGGCGGCCCATGTGGAGCACGCTCTTCACACCGTCGACCATACCGCTTACCATATCGTCCACTTTTTTTACTATGCCGATATGCAACAGGCGCTTCCACAGAAACTTATACAATACAAATGCTATCAGCAACAGCGCGACAAACACCCCTGCGATGAGCGGCATGCTGGGCAGGGAGTCGAACTTTTGGGAGAGGGTGTCGTAGAGCCAGTCTTTGGCTTTGCCGAACATGGCCACCATGCCGAAGAGGACGATGAGGCCGAAGGCGAGGGTGTCGATAAGGCGTTCGGTGACGACGGTGCCGAGGGATTTCTCCATGGGGATGCGTTCGCTGGTGCGGAGGGTGGCGCAGCGCATGACTTCGCCGGCGCGGGGGAAGGCGAGGTTGCCGAGGTAGGCTACGATGACGGAGCCGAAGGTGTGGTTGAGCGAGGGGTTGAGTCCCAGGGGGTGGAAGAGGAGTCGCCAGCGGAGGGCGCGGACGAAGTGGCTGAGCAGGCAGCAGAGCATGGCGAGGGCTACCCATAGGTAGTCGGCTGTGCGGAAGGCCTGCCAGATGGCGACCTTCTGGCTGGCGTCGAGTTTGAGCACGAACCAGTAGATGAAGAAGCCGCCAATGCCGAGGAAGACGACCATTTTGAGGACGTCTTTCCAGGAGAAACGGCTGGATGTTTGGGGTTGGTTCACAGGCGGTTGTTCTGGGGGAAGATGACGGTGGGGTGCCACTGGCGGGCTTCGTCGGGCGTCATGTGTGCGTAGGCGGCGATGATGACGAGGCTGCCTGTGGGGGCTTTGTGGGCGGCGGCGCCGTTGAGGCAGATGACGCCCGAGCCGCGCTCGCCGGGGATGGCGTAGGTGGCGAAGCGCTCGCCGTTGGAGATATTGTAGATTTCCACCTTTTCGTTTTCGATGATGCCTGCGGCGTCGAGGAGGTCTTCGTCGATGGTGATGGAGCCGATGTAGTGGAGGTTGGACTCGGTGACGGTGACGCGGTGGATTTTGGATTTGAGTACTTCGATGAGCATGGGGGGTGATGATTAAAAGAGTATCCAGTAAAGCAGTGCGCAGACCAGCAGTGCGTAGAGCATGATGCGGCCGGCGGGCATGGGTTTGAGGTAGTCTTTGTCGGCGATGTCGAAGCGGCGCTTGATGCTTTTGGAGCGTTGCTTGAATTGCTGTATGTGCTCGCCGGTGCCTTCGCTCGGTGTGGTGGCGAAGCGTGGCTGGTAGTTGAATTGGGGCATTTCGCGTTTGCGGAACATGTCTTTCCAGGTGAGGCCGCCCTGGCTGTGGCGCTCGCGGCGGTCGATTTCGCGCAGGCGGCGCTGGAAGTATTCGAGGTCGGGGGCCGGTTCGCCGGTGTTTTCTGCGGCTTCTTCGGCGGCGCGCTCGTCGGCATATTTCTGTTTGAGGGCTTCCCAGCGTTCTTTTTCGGGGTCGTAGAAGCGGGGTTGGTAGCGGAACTGGCGCGGCTTGGGGGTGTGGAACATTGGCATGGCTAGTCGCTGATTACGCGGTTTATACGTATGTCGTGCGGTTCCACGGGTATTTGGTCCATGAGTTGGAAGCCGAAGGCCAGGCCGATTTTGAGTGCGCTGGGTGTGGAGCGGAGGAGGCGGTCGTAGAATCCGCGGCCGCGGCCCATGCGGTTGCCCTGTCGGTCGAAGGCGACGCCGGGGACGATGATGAGGTCGATGGTGTCGAGGGCTGTGAATTCGGGCCCGGTGGGTTCGCCGATGCCGAACTGCTGGCCGGGGACGAGGCAGTCGGGGCCTGTGTATTGGCGCAGGCGCAGGTTGTCGCCGTCGACGCAGGGGAGGAGGAGTGTTTTGTGTTTGTGCCAGCGTTCGACGAAGGCGTGGGTCTGCACTTCATCGGCCATGGACCAGTAGAGGAGGACGACCCGAGCCTGGCGGAACTCGGGTCGTTGTTCCACTTGTTGCATGATGAGGTCGCTCCGGCGGAGTTTTTCGTCGGGGCTGACGGCGGCTTTGAGGGCGCGCATGTGTTTTCTGACCTCGGATTTGTCCATGGTTGTCAGAAGGGTAGGTCGCCGTCGGGGTCGGACTGCATGGTGGGGGGGGCGGCGAACTGTGGGGCCGGGGCTTGGGGCTGAGCGGGTGCGGCGGCTGGTGCGGGGTTGGCAGCGGCGGCGGGAGCGGGTGCGCCGGCCCAGGCGTAGCCGGTGGCGGCTGGGGGCATCTGGCCGGGGACGAAGGGCTGGATGCGTGAGGCGCGGAGGTCGGTGTACCAGCGTTCCTGGAATTCGCGGCTTTCGGGGTTGAAGGTTACCTGCACGGGGGTGCCCATGGGGATGTTTTTGGCCATGGCGACGCGCTCTTCGCCGAAGGCGGTGAAGGCTACTTTGCGGGGGTATTCGCCGTCGGTTTCGATGACGAAGCCGCCGCGGATCCAGTGGCCGCGCTGCGATTCGCCCTCGACGTCGGGCAAAATCTGAATTAGTCGTCCTGTGATTTCCATTGTTTCTATCTGTTTTTGTTAATAATCAAGTTTTTACATGCGCTCGCGCGCGGGCGTTAATTGTACAAAGGTAGTAAAAATATCCGTGGTGGCAAAATATTTTTTTCAACACCGGCGGGCGGGGTTCTCCAGGGGAATGGTAGGGGTTCTCTAGGGTAATAGTTCGGCCCTTACACATTATTACCCATCAATGGGAAAATAGGGTTACTTTTGTTCGGGCAGCCGGTTTTGTTTCTCGCGGCGGATGTGGAGCACGAGGGCGGTGGTTTCGAAGAGGAGGTAGGCCGGGAAGGTGAAGGCGAAGGCGAGGGTGAACCGCTGTGCGTGTTCGGGGCAGGAGAGGAGGTAGATGACGAGGAAGGCTGTGTGGAGGAAGAGGGAGGCGACGGTGATGGCGAGGAAGAGCTGGACGAAGCGTCGGGCGTCTTTCTGCATGCTGCGTGTGACGGCCCAGTGCTGGAGTGCGGTGACGAGGCAGAAGTAGCCAGCCAGCAGCAGCGTGGAGCCGAGGGGCAGTTGCGGCAGCAGCAGCAGGAATGCCACGACCACAACTGCCGTCAGGGCGGCGAGGAGCAACAGGTAGCGGCGCATGGTTTTACTCGGCGAATTTCATCGTCTCTTTGGTGGTGAATTTTTCGCAGTAGTGGCAGCGGAGCTTGAGGTTCTCCTTGTCGACCACTTCGAATCGCGTGGGGACGACTTCGGCGTTGGTGATGCACTTGGGGTTGGCGCAGCGGACGATGTTCTCGACATGGTCGGGGATTTCGGCGGTGAACTTGGAGGCCACTTTGTAGTTCTCGATGTCGATGATGGAGGCGAAGGGTGCGACGAGGGCTATCTTGCTAATTTCGTCCTTGGTGAAGTGTTTGTTTTTGATTTTGACGATGCCTTTGCGGCCGAGTTTGCCGCTCTGGAGGTGGTTGCCGATGAGGACTTCGTCTTCGTATTGTTCGAGGCCGAGGATGCGGATGACCTGGTAGACGCTTCCGGTGGGGATGTGGTCGATGACGGTGCCGTTTTCGATGGCGGAGACGACCATTTCTTTCTTGGTTTCCATATTGTGATTGTTGATATGTTGATATGATGATAGGTTGATATGTTGAGGCGTTGATGGGTTGAACTGTTTTATCAACCTATCAACGTATCAACGTTATTTTGCTCCGAGGATGGCGGCCATGAGGGCTTGGCGGACGTAGACGCCGTTCTGGGCCTGCTGGAAGTAGTAGGCGTAGGGGGTGGAGTCGACGTCGGTGGTGATTTCGTTGACGCGGGGCAGGGGGTGGAGGATGCGCATGTTGGGCTTGCAGCCTTCGAGCATGGAGGCGGTGAGGATGCAGCTGTCTTTGACGCGCTCGTATTCCATGGGGTCGGGGAAGCGCTCGCGCTGGACGCGGGTCATGTATATGATGTCGGCCGTGGGGATGACGTCGCGCAGGTCGGTGTACTGGTAGTACTTGAGGCCGGCGTTTTTGACGCTCATCTTGACGCTGCTGGGCATTTTGAGCTCTTCGGGCGAGACGAAGTGGAACGTGGCGCCGAAGTTGCACATGGCCTGTGTGAGGCTGTGGACGGTGCGGCCGTATTTGAGGTCGCCCACCATGGCGATGTTGAGGTTCTCGAGGGTGCCTTGGGTCTTGCGGATGCTGTAGAGGTCGAGCATGCACTGCGTGGGGTGCTGGTTGGCGCCGTCGCCGGCGTTGATCAGGGGCACGTTGGAGACTTCGGAGGCGTAGCGGGCGGAACCCTCCTTGGGGTTGCGCATGACGATGAGGTCGCTGTAGGAGGCCACCATGACGATGGTGTCGTGGAGCGACTCGCCTTTCTGGACGCTGGTGCCACCCGGGTCGGAGAAGCCGATGATGCGTGCGCCGAGCTGGTTGGCGGCGCTCTCGAAGCTGAGGCGTGTGCGTGTGGAGGGCTCGAAGAAGAGCGTGGCCACCACTTTGTCGCTGAGGATTTTCTGTTTGGGATTCTGCTCGAATCCTTCGGCGATGTCCAGCACCTCGATGTACTCCTGCTTGGAGAAGTCGGTGATGGAGATGAGGTTGCGTCCTTTGAGTGTGCTCATAATATTATTGTTTATATGTTGATACGTTGATAGGTTGATATGCTATTTTTGTGCGTCGAGGGCCAGCTGGCGGTTGGCCAGGGCTTCGGGGTGGGAGGGGTCGACGGCGAGGGCGCGGTCGAAGTATTCGATGGCGCGGGCATAGTCGGAGTAGTAGGTGAGCTCGATGTAGCCCAGGTTGTGCCACGCGTCGGCGCTGTTGGGGTTGATGTCCAGCAGCTGGCGGTAGAGGGCCTCGGCGGCGTCGTAGTTGCCGGCGTCCTGGTGGAAGAGGGCGAGGGCGTAGAGGGCATTGGTGTTGTTGGGTTCGAGCTGGATGGCGGTGCCGAGGTACTCGACGGCCAGGGGGTTCTGGCGGGTGGCATAGAGGATGCCCAGCTCCTCGAAGGCGGGGGCGTAGTCGGGGAACTTGTCGGTCACCTGGCGCAGCAGGTTGACGGCGCTGGCGGTGTCGCCCTTCTCCTTGTAGATGAAGCCCTTCATGAAGAGAGCGGTGCGGTTGTTGGGCTCGCGCTCGGTGACGGTGGAGAGGTAGCGGAGCGAGCGGTCGTAGTCGCGGCTGTAGAAGGTGATTTCGCCCAGCTTGAGCTGCACGTCGATGTTGTCCGGCGCCAGACGCTCGGCGCTTTCGAGGGTGCGGTAGGCCTCTTCTATCGAGCCGTTGGCGAAGACGATGTCGCTCTTGGAGAGCAGGTATTCGAGGTTTTCGGGGTCGAGTTCGACGGCACGGGTGATGTCGTAGGCGGCTTCCTTGACTTTCCCCATGTTGAAGAGCACCTGCGCGCGGGCGGCCAGCAGGCGGTGGTCGTTGGGGTCGCGCTCGAGGCCGAGGTCGTAGGCCTCGAGCTTGACGCTGTCGCTCATCTCGGGCTCCACCTGCTTCTGGCGGCAGCCCAGGGCCATCAGGCAGCCGGCGGCGGCCAGGGCGACAAGGGCGGTGCGGAATGTGCTTTTTGTATTCATTATTATAGGTTACGCGGAAAATGCGATTTTATTGCAGCAGGGTGGCAATCAAGTTATCAACATCTGTTAGTTTCTCCTGCCGAAGCACCTGGCGCGCCTGCAACTCGGTGATGGGCAGCGACTTCCACAGCAGGCACCAGTATTCCTTCGTCTTGCGGATTTGTGCCTGCTCGGTGGGAAATACGGTGCGGATTTCGGCGATGAGGGAGCGGATGAAGTGGCGCACGCGGGCGGGGTCGTCGGTGCGGTCGCGGTCGGGCTGCAGGATGTCGAGCGGCAGGAGGGGGTTGTAGAGCACGCCGCGGCCCAGCATCAGGTCGGCCACCTGCGGGAAGCGCTCGCGGATGCTGCGGGCGAAGTGGGCGGTGGTGATGTCGCCGTTGTAGACGACGGGGTGGCGGATGAGCGGCAGGGCGCGGGCGAAGGTGTCGAGGTCCACCTGGCCGGTGTACTGCTGGCGGCCCAGGCGCGGATGGATGGTGACCGAGGCCAGGGGGTAGTCGTTGAGCACGGGGATGAGGGCGAAGAGTTCGTCGGTGGCTTTCAGGCCCAGCCGCACCTTGACACTCAGGCGCATGCCGATGGCGGGGACGACGCGGTCCAGCACCTGGCGCACCAGGTCGGGGTGGGGCAGGAGGCCGCTGCCGCGGCGCTTGCCCACCACCTTGCGCACCGGGCAGCCCATGTTCCAGTTCACCTCGCCGTAGCCCATCTCGCGCAGCGCGCCGCAGAGGGCGACGAACTCCTCCGGCTCGCGGCCGAGGATCTGCGGGATGACCGGCATGGAGCCCTCGTTGTTCTCCGGCAGCACGTCCTCCACTATCTCGCGGCTGATGCCCGAGCGGGCGGAGGAGATGTTGTGGGTGAGCGAGAGGAAGGGGCTGACGGCCAGCGCGATGGCACCCGGGAAACAGCGCTCGTAGACGCGGCGGAACATGGCCTCGGTCAGGCCCTGCATGGGGGCTAGAATCATCAATTTTGAATTATGAATTTTGAATATTGAATTATTTTTTTGACTTTTGGGGAGTGGACGATTGGGGGTCGGAGGTGAGCATCTGGCGGGCGTCGTCGGCATGGGTGGAGATGAACTCCTTGAGCGACTCGGTCAGGCGGTTGCCGGTGGCGTAGACAGGGTGGTAGAGGATGGAGCGCTCCTTGGTCTCCGGCGTGATGAGGGCTTCGCCCTTATCTATCAGCACGATGCCGTTCAGTATGACGGCCAGAATGCAGAGCGCCTTGCACATGCCCAGCAGGGCGCCGGCGATGTGGTTGAAGAGGCTCAGCTTGGCGGCTTTCATCAGGCCTTCGATGCTGCGGCCGAGGAGGTAGGCCAGCACCATGGCGCCGACAAAGGTGATGAAGAAGGCGATGAGGATGGCGCTTTCGCCTTCGAGGCCAATCAGTTCGGCCACCCACTGCGAGAGGTGGACCGAGGCCCAGATGCCGGCTATGACGCCGGCCAGGGTGGCCGCTTCGCGGACAAGGCCGCGCTTCCACCCTTTGAAAACGAGCCATGCCAGGGGGATGGCCAGCAGAATGTCGAGTATTGTCATGGGTCAAACTATATATAAACAAGCGCCCGACCTCGCAAGGACAGGCGCTCCAATAACACATTTTCTACTTCTATCGGTGATAGAAATAAGCAAGCACGTCATATATAACGAATGTTTCGTCATTTTGTTTCGTTTTTTTGCAACTTTTTTTCTACTGCGTTGACAATCAATGTGATTAGTATTCCGACCACCACGCCGAACAGGGCGCCGCAGATGAGGTCGCCGGGGTAGTGCTTGCCGAGGTAGGCGCGGCTGTAGCTGGTGCCCAACGCCCAGAGGATGAGCAGGATGGATGCCCAGCGGATGTTGCGGTAGCGGAGGATGAAGAAGGTGGCGATGGCGAAGGCGTTGGCGGCGTGCGACGACACGAAGCCGTACTGGCCGCCGCAGCCGGTGCGGAACATGCGCACCCCCTCCAGCGCGTGGCAGGGGCGGAGGCGTGCCACGGTGTCCTTGAAGAGGTGGACCGACCCTTGGTCGGCCGCCAGGAAACAGAGCACCACGCCGAGGGTCACGAGCCACCAGCGGCGCGGCTCAAGGCGGAAGGTGAGCAGGCCGGCGGCCAGCGCGATGACGATGGCCCACGACCAGTGCTGGCTCAGAGTCCACATCGTCCAGTCGAGCGGCACATTGTGGTGCTGGTTGACCCAGTAGAACCACTGGGTATCGAGTTCATTCAGTGCTTCAATCATCAGCAGTCAGTTTGCTATAAATCAAATCTTTGAGCTTGTCTATATTCTGACCGCTGACGGCGCTGATGAAGACTGCGTCGACACCTTTGGGCAGGTGGCGGCGGAGCTGTTTCTCCATGTCGGAATCGATCATGTCGCACTTGGTGACGGCCAGGATGCGCTGCTTGTCCAGCAGCTCGGGGTTGTACTTGCGCAGCTCCTCGACCAGGATGTGGTACTCCTTGGCAATCTCCAGCTGCTCGCAGCTGACCATGAAGAGGAGGATGGAATTGCGCTCGATATGGCGCAGGAACCTCAGCCCCAAGCCTTTGCCCTCGGCGGCGCCCTCGATGATGCCGGGGATGTCGGCGATGCAGAACGAGCGGTCGTCGCGGTACTTCACAATGCCCAGGTTGGGCACCAGGGTGGTGAAGGGGTAGTTGGCAATCTCGGGCCGGGCGGCGCTGACGACGCTCAACAGGGTGCTCTTGCCGGCGTTGGGGAAGCCCACCAGGCCCACGTCGGCCAGCACTTTTAGCTCGATGATTACCCATCGCTCCTCGGCGGGCTCGCCGGGCTGGGCGTAGCGGGGCGTCTGGTTGGTGGCGCTCTTGAAGTGGTCGTTGCCCAGGCCGCCGCGGCCGCCGCGGGCGATGATGAGCTCCTGGCCCTCCTCGGTCACCTCGCCCAGCTGCTCGCCGGTCTCGGCGTCGCGGCATACGCAGCCCAGCGGCACCTCGAGCACCTGGTCGGCTCCCATGCGGCCGGTGCGCAGGTTGTCGCCGCCGTTCTGCCCGTTCTCGGCGAAGACGTGCTTGGTGTACTTCAGGTGCAGCAGGGTCCACCGCTGCGTAGTACCCCGCAGGATGACGTGGCCGCCGCGGCCGCCGTCGCCGCCGTCGGGACCCGCCTTGGCGTTGTATTTCACCCGCAGCAGGTGCGCACTTCCCGCGCCGCCCTTGCCGCTCCGCACCAGTATCTTGACGTAGTCTACAAAGTTAGAGGTCATTGCTTGTCCTATTTTCAAAATGCAAAAATACGAAAGTTGAGCGATATGGCAAAATATTTTTTTTGACATATCCGAAATGAAGTATCTAACACGAAGTGAAAGATACGACAAGTTTCCGACATGGAAAAATCAAATTGTATGTTTATAGATTTTACTCCCCATTTACTCCCCTTTTAATCATCCTTTACTTAAATTCTGCCTGGGTACAGGGTGGGGCTAGGGATCTCCTATGATGCTTCGATGTTCAGTGCTATTAAACGAGGAGAGTTTTGCAACAGATTGTTATGATTCATCAATGAGGCGTTGGAAAAAGTTGTCGTTCGCCATTGCATGGATCCATAACTGTCGTGTACATGACCAAACAGGTGCAGTTTGGGATGTGTAGCGTTAACAATGCTCAGCGTTTGGGAGGTGCCCCAGTGTCGACCGTCCTCATAGTCGAGGATGCCCAGGGGCGGCTCGTGCGAGAGAAGGACATCGATAGGTCGTTCGTATTCTACATAGGGATTGGTGAATGTGATGCCATAGAAAAACACGTCGTTGATTACCACGCCTCCATTGTGAAGGAAATGGACATTGTCAGGCAGGCCTTCGATGTTTTCGGCATCGTATAGGCAAAGGTCATGGTTTCCAGCAACGAGGACTTTGTGCCTGTATGGCAAAGAAATCAGCCATTCCAATGCGGAAAGCACTTCTTCTTCGGTGCCATACTCGCTGAGGTCGCCAGTGTGCACCAGCACATCGGCCTCCGGCATTGTGCTGATTTCGTGGTGCTTGTTGTGTGTGTCAGAGATGTGAAGAATCTTCATTTGATGATGATTTTCACGTCTTTGACTATCGTGCTTTGGGTGGTGACACGCGCTTTCAAGGGTTCTGACAGGTTGAGCTCTCTGAAGTCGTTTTGCGCCTCGCGGTGGATGGGAATAATTGCCAAACGTGGATTGACAAGGGCGCATACCGTCTCCAGCGTCTGCCGCGAGGCGTGGCCGGAGGTGTGCAGGTATTCGAAGTGCCAGTCGTAAGAGTGGATGAAATCGTATGTGTCTTGTTGGAATGCGGGATGTCCTTTTGTGATATATCCTTTGAATTGGGAGTACACCAGGCCGCATTGGTGGGTGTCCAGCAAGGGCATCATTTCTGCGAGGGCCTTCTTCATGTTTCGGTTGTCCCTGACGAGCATGGTGAAACCACGCTTGCAATCCTTGTCCAGCACATAGTTCCAATCCTTGCGAAAATAGTGTTTGCGGTTGTACTGGTAGCGGAAAAATCGTCCTTGTCCCAATTTGTCCTCAAAGGCCTGGAGCACCTTGTATTGGTATCCGTCCACCAGCATTCGACGCCCTTTTATGATGTCAGTGGCGTGGTTGATGGAAGATATTCGGTCGGCATCTTGAGTGGTGCACATAAAGAAGACGTACTTGTATTTCCGCATCAATTCTACAGCCTGCTCGCAGAGTTGTTCTTCAGATATCATACGCCCATCGTCGCGACCCAACATGGTTCCTTCGGTCACAAGAACATCGATATTACGGGGTGCGATATATTTCTTGATTGTGGGCTCCAGTCCTTTGCCCCGATAGCCGTGGTCGCGGAAGTCGCCGGTATGAAGCACGTGGTGCCCATCGCATTCAATCAGGAACATATAGGCGTCAGGTGCGGAATGGCTGACATAGTAGGGTGTAACGGTGATATCCTTGATTTTGATGGGTTTGGCGGCTTCGTAAGTGATAAAGTTCTCTATGGCCTTTTTGCTGGCTTGCAATTCGGGTGTGGAATGGCGGTATAGTATGCTGCCGCGTTGGAGCAGAAGCAACCGTTTTGAAAGACTGCCAATGTATTGCAGAATACCTTTCTTCGCCACATAAGCCTCGAATCCCACATGGTCGCCGTGCGAATGGGTGTAGAATACGGCATCCACACCGTTGAGGATTGGGTCGATATTCTCGGCCTTCTCCAATGGGTCGTTGTCTCGATTGTCACCTTCGGGCAGATTGTGGCCGAGGTCGATGATAATCTTTGTGCCGGAGGCGGATGCAATCTCCGTGATGCACCCGCCTATCTGGTTGATTCCGCGATGGATGGTGATGGTCATATTTGGGAGATAAGTTTATAGCTAACGTTGGTTTTTTTTAAAATATCTTCCATGGAAGAAATTCTGTTATTTCTTCTTACTCCATCTGTTTCGTAATTATTAAAGATTAGTAGTGTGGGTTTGGATTCTACACAAACCGAATCTATATTGTTAATTGGAGGAACTGGCAGTCCAAGCTGTTTCTTGGTTTTATATAAAATTCGATAGTATTGAGTAAGCGCTTCTTGATTTTGTTTAAGAAATCCTTCATAATTACCCATTTGGGTTAATATTTTTGGTTCTCCATCTTTTGTTAAAAGTCGTCCATCTTTTATTCTTTTTAATTCCTCGAAAACAAATTTTCCATTCTCGATTTTAATAAGGTCAATACGGATTGTGTGTCTTTGACCATCAAACATTCTATATGCAAATTCCGAGTCAAGATACTTGTTTCTATATTTTATGATTAGTTCTCCTTGTATATATTTTTCAGAGGTCGACTCGCCTTCGTTCCCTCCCGAATAAACACTGGCAACATTGTCTTTCAATTGATCCAGTTTTTCCAATGAACTGAGCCAAGCTGTACTGTCTTGATAAATTGCTTCATACACAACATTGCCATCTTTGATTCTTCTCTTATACCAACTCGGATTTAATTTGTCAAATCTTCCAAGATATTTTGGATGGGAAACAATCTCAAACTCGTTTCCTCGTGTATATTTTATCCTAGCGACACACCCACCTCTGTAATAAACATCTAGATAGTTTTGCTTTCTTATTTCGATATAAAGAGAACTATCTTTTTTGATATTTGACCACCAAACTGGAGCATTGTTTGATGATAAAATTTTGTAGATAGGATGATTACTGTTAAGTAAACCATCTTTTACTTGTGTGTATCTTTCCATATTATATTTTTTTTTATACTGCAAAATTACTAAACATTTTTTATTCCACCAATTTTTTAACAATTCATTGTTTAACATTGCTTGACGGAGCTGCTCTTTTAACGAGGCTCTGTCAAGGCCATTGACCATCCTGCGGCCACCTTTTGTGGGTTTGTGGCCACAGTAGTTGGCAGGTTCCTGCAACCATGCTTTCGTGTATTTCGTGATGCACCCGCCTAGCTGGTCAATTCCGCGATGGATGGTGATGGGCGTATGTTTGTGTCTTATCTGGAACCCGGCATATCGCCGGACCAGCCGTGGCCGAGGTCCCAATGTTCGTCGTAGACGAATTCGAAATAGGGTAGGGCGAACTCTTTTTCAATCAGTTCGGTGAGCTCGTCCTGAATGGGTTCAGCCCAGTGGCCGACGAGGACGATGAACTTGTCGATGGTCCAAGCCACTCGCCCACGGGGAATCTGCGTGTAGTCGCCCTTGAATTTGGTTTCTGAATGTTTGGCTTGAGCGCGAAAATATTCCTTTGCCCACACTTGGCGGTGGAGGTGTGGGTAGTTGATGAAGGGTTTGCCCTTTTCAGCAGCCTCCTCCACCTCGCGTGGGGTCAGTTCCTTCTTGCGCACCCCGAAGAGGGTGTGATCTGAGAGGTCGTACCAAAAAATACCTACCGAGGGCATTTGTTCGTCGAACGAGGCCATGTCCTCCATCTGCGCGCTATGTTGTTCGTTGGATAGTGTTGTCATTTGTTGTTGTCTTTTATTTCAGTTTTGTGATGTCCATGTGGAAAGCCTGCCAGATGTTGTGTCCGAGAGAACCTGGCACAAGTACAGGAATAAGACTGTTGGTGTCGAGGACAATTTTCATCGGTGTCAATAACGCATGGAGAGGAAAATTATTGTGTGATGCTGTAAATAAATGCAGAAGCCTCCGCCATGAACGAACGGCGGAGGCTTGGATGCTTTTTCGGAAAAGGGCGGAGCGTCAGCCGAGGGCCTGGCGGATGCGGGCGGCGATGGTGTCGACGGTGCCGAGGCCGTCGATGACGATTTTCTTGCCTTGGGCGGCGTAGTGCTCGGCGACAGGGAGGGTCTTGGTGCGGTATTCCTCGAGGCGGTGGGAGATGGTGACCTCGTTGTCGTCGGAGCGGCCTTGGATTTTGGCGCGCTCGAGGAGGCGGTGCATCAGCTCTTCGCGCGGCACTTCGAGGTCGATCATGCAGGTGACCTCGCGGCCGTGCTTGGCCAGCAGGGTGTCGAGGGCCTGGGCCTGGGCCACGGTGCGGGGGAAGCCGTCGAAGAGTATGCCGCGGGTGTCGGCGGCGATGGCGCGGTCCATCATCTCGATGACGATGTCGTCGCTCACCAGCTGGCCGTCGTCCATGAGGCTTTTGATGCGGATGCCCAGCGGGGTCTGGTCGGCAATCTCTTTGCGCAGGAGGTCGCCGGTGGAGATGTGGTTGAGGTTGTAGCGCTCAACGATATAGTCGCTCTGGGTGCCTTTGCCGGCGCCGGGGGCTCCAAAAATGACTATGTTTTTCATCATTACAATGTATTGGGGAGTGAAAGGGAGTGAGAGGACTACTTTATTTGACGCTGACGATTTCGAGGTCGAACACCAGGGGCGAGTAGGGGGGTATCTGCTGGCCGGAGCCGCGGGGGCCGTAGCCGAGGGCGGAGGGGATGATGAGCTGCAGCTGGCTGCCGGCGGGCTGACCCTCGACACCTTGCTCCCAGCCGGGGATGAGCATGCCACGGCCCTGGGTGTAGACCAGCGGCTCGTAGGGGCGGTTGGGGTTGTAGATGTCGCCTTCCTTGGCGTCGCTTTCGACGCTGGAGTCGAACATGGTGCCGTCGAGCAGGCGGCCGGTGTAGTTGACGGCCACTTCCTTGCCGGCAGCCACCTTGGCGCCGTTGCCGCGCTTCTTGACGATGACGTAGAGGCCGTCGGCGTTGGGCTTGGCGGTGATGCCGTTCTCGCTGACGTAGTCGGCAATCATCTGGGGTTCATTCTCCTGGCGCTGCTGGGCTTCGGCCATGAAGGCTTCGCGTTCCTCGTCGAGTTCCTCTTTGGTGACGATGTCCTGGAGGTTGATTTCGTAGTAGAATTTCATGCCGGTGCCGCGCTGATAGGTGGGGGGCATCTGCTCGGGCTGGAGGTATTTGGCCAGGGTGTCGGCCTCGATGGCGAAGGTGGCCTGGTCGCCGACGTGCATCATGAGGAGGCCTTCGTGCAGGTTGCCGGGGGTGTTGGGCACGGCCTGCATGATGCGGTCGGCTTTGCCGACGTTGGTGAAGAGGGTGGTGGTGTCGAGCTTGAAGGTCATTTCGCCCACCAGCACGTCGCCTTCCTGCACCTGCTGTCCGGCGGAGTTCTGCTTGTCGAAGCGGTAGTGGAGGCCGCTGTCGGTGGTCTTGAAGCCCGCCATGCCGCCGCTGTTGCAGGCCGAGAGGAGTGTCATTCCCGCCACCAGGAGGGTGGCCATTTTTACTTGTCTTTTCATTTTGTGTTTGTTATTTGTTTATTTTATTGATTTACTGTCAGGTCATAGATGAGCACCATGCGGGTGGTGATGCGGTGGCCGTCGCCGAGGACGCCGTAGGCCTGCTCGGAGGGGAGGATGATGCGGGCGCGGTCGCCGCGGCGGAGGGTGCGCAGTGCGGCGTCGATGCCGCGGGTGGGCTGCAGGCGGCCCACGACCACCGTGTCGGTCACGTTGCTATAGACGCGCTGGCCGCCAAGGGCTTCGACGCTGTAGGTGATGCCGACGGTGTCTTCGTATTCCACCTTCGGCCCTGAGCCCGGTTGCACCACCATCACGCGCGGGCCGGTGGCGAGGCGCTGCATCTGCCAGCCGCGGCGCGACACGTAGGCGTCGATTTGGGTCTCCTCGCTGCGGGCGATGGTGCGGTTGGCGTCGATGAGGTTCTCTTTGAGGCTGTTGTCGGCGGCGGGTTGGAGGTCGAGCATGGGCACGTCGCGGCAGGAGGCTGCGAGGAACAAGCAGAGGATGGCGGAGAGGAGGCCGAGGTGGCGCTTGACTTTGGCGAGGGTGTCGGCCAGGGAGAGGCGGCTTGTGGCGCCGGCGGCGCGCTCGTGGCCGCCGCCGTCGAAGAGGTCGCGGGCCATGCGGTTCACATCATAGCGGGTCTTCGAGCGGAGGGAGAGGCGCACCTTGTCGCCCTCCTCGCGCAGGAGGATGGCGCAGTCGGTGTCGCGGAGGCGCATCACTTCGTTGACCAGGCCCGTGAGGTCGGGGCTGGCGACGCCGTAGGCCTGCATGTCGCGCTCGCGGATGGTCATCAGCGCGATGCTCTGCTCGGGGTGGATTTCCAGCAGGTGGCTCATGGCGTGGCCGAAGAAGCGGAGGCGTTCGGGGGTGAAGGTGTTGCGGATGCGGCGGTTAAGGTCCATGGGGTCGATGCCGCACTGCGAGAGGTGGGCGGCGGCGAGGTAGAGGCTGGCGTGGCGGTTGGAGTAGGCGAAGGTGCCGGTGTCGGTGCAGAGGCCGGTGTAGAGGCTGGTGGCGGCGTCGGGGCCGAAGGCGTCCAGGCCCCAGAGGTCGCGGCCGAGCCAGTAGACCAGTTCGCAGGCCGAGGATATGTCGGGGTCGACGACTTCTAGATTGAATTCTGAATTTTGAATTTTGAGGGGCGAGTGCTCGTGGTGGTCGATGAGGAGGCGGGTGCAGGCGGCGTTGCGCAGGAGGTCGGCCAGGCGGCCGGTGCGGCCGAGGTCGGCCAGGTCGAGGCAGACGGTGAGGTCGGCCGCGGCGATGGCCTGGCGGCACTCGTCGGGGTGGTCTTGGCCGCTGAGGATGAGGTCGGTATGCGGCAGCCAGCGGTAGTCGTCGGGGCATCCGTCGGGCAGGAGCATGGCGAGGCGGGCGGTGGTGTGGGAAGCGAGGAGGGAGTGGAAGCCGGTGAGCGAGCCCACGGCGTCGCCGTCGGCGTTCATGTGGGCCACCATGACGACGCTCCGCGCCCCCGCGAAGAGGGCACGCAGGGCGTCGGTATCCCAACGGGCGCCGATTTCGGCAGTGTATTTATAGTCAATCACCATGTATTTCAGCGAATTGCACGCTTTTTTGGCTTGCAATCCGACTGCAAATATACAAACTTTCCGCCGATTATTATATTAATTCCTAAAAAATATTGCTCTCCGACGGCAGGGGGGCGATAGGGGAACGGTAGGGACTCTCTAGGGGAATACATAGGCCATTACCCATTATTACCCATTATTACCCATCGAGGGATATTTTTCCGATGAAGGAGTGTTTATTGGCCGCCGAACTCCATGAGGTAGGCCTTGATGAAGTCGTCGAGTTTGCCGTCGAGCACGCCGCCCACGTCGGAGGTCTGGCAGCCGGTGCGGTGGTCCTTGACGCGGCGGTCGTCCATGACGTAACTCCTTATCTGCGAGCCCCATTCGATTTTCTTCTGCGAGGCTTTGATTTTGTCTTTCTCCTCCATGCGATGCTTCAGTTCGCGGTCGTAGAGCTGCGAGCGCAGCAGGCGCAGGGCGTTCTCTTTGTTCTTGGGCTGGTCGCGCGTCTCGGTGTTCTCGATGAGAATTTCCTCCTCGACGCCCGTGTAGGGGTCCTTGTATTGGTAGCGCAGGCGCACGCCGCTTTCCACCTTGTTCACGTTCTGTCCGCCGGCGCCGCCGCTGCGGAAGGTGTCCCACGAGAGGCGCGACATGTCAACCACCACTTCAATCGAATCGTCTACAAGCGGTGTGACACTGACACTTGTAAAGCTGGTCATGCGCTTGCCTTGGGCGTTGAAGGGGCTGACGCGGACCAGGCGGTGGACGCCGGTTTCGGACTTGAGGTAGCCGTAGGCGAAGTCGCCTTCGATCTGCAGCGTGCAGCTCTTGATGCCGGCGCCTTCGCCGTCGAGCGAGTTGGAGATAACCACCTTGTAGCCATGCGTTTCAGCATAGCGTATGTACATGCGCATGAGCATCTCGGCCCAGTCCTGTGCCTCCACGCCGCCGGCGCCGGCGTTGATGGAGAGCACGGCATCGAGGCGGTCGCTGTCGGAGCGCAGCATGTTCTTGAATTCCAGCTCCTCCACCTTCTTCTGCGTGAGGGCGATTTGGGCGAGGAGTTCCTCCTCGGTGGCGTCGCCGGCGTCGAAGAATTCGCCCATCACCTCGAGGTCGCCGCAGGCGGCGTCGACGTCATTGTATGCTGTCACCCAGCTCTTCCGGGCGTTGATGCCCTTGACGACCTTCTGCGCCTCCTTGGGGTCGTTCCAGAAGTCGGGGGCTTCGGTCTTCTTCTCTTCCTCGGCCACCCAGGCGTTGGCGGCGTCGATGTCGAGGAACTTGCGCAGCGCGTCCTTGCGCGCGATGAGGTCTTTTATCTGCTCTTGGTTGGTCATAGACAGGCAATAAAAAAGGGCAAGCTGATTATATCGCACCGCTACAACCAAACACCCTTGCTGTATTCCTACCCTGGGGGATTCAATGGGAGCTGGTCGTATAAGACTTGCCCAAATCTCTGTTTTTCTTTCTCAAAAACGGAGTGCAAAAATACTACATTTTCGCGATATGACCAAATTTATTTTGTAAAATGCTATAAAACAGGAAATAATATCTTGTGCAGAATAAATGGCATCTATGCATTAGGTGGTTCAGAATTCTATAATATCAGCAGTTATGGGTGAGTTGTGAGAACTCCGGCAAGGTGAGCACTTCGACTTTGGGGTAGGTTATCTGTTTCAGCACGTAGTAGTGGCGGTCGTTGGAAACAAGAAGCCTGGCACCGGCAGCGATGGCACAGTCGACAAATCAAAAGAGGTCCAAACATGGTGGTAGGGACTTTTGGGAGGGATTACTTGGATATGACAGTTGGTGTCGAGAACAATTCTCATGAGAGGCGGTGCAAATCCATGGAATTGATTTCGTCAAGACGTTGCTGGTCCAGCACTCCGTTGTCCCACAGCTCGTTCAGACGGTCGTTCATGCGTTTGGCATAGTGTTCGTATAGAACCTGATACAACTCCGTAAGTCCGCGCTTACTGCGGTTCACAGAGAACATTTGCAGCATGTGTACCTGCATGTCGTTGAATGTAGTGGTGGCTTCCATATTGTCGTTGATGAATTTGATTTTGCAAAAATACGAACTTTTTTCCACATGGGGAAAAAATATTTTGCTAGTAGGGGTCGACGTCGTAGTGGATGGAGACGGCGGAGAGGCCTTCCTGCTTGGCGAGGTCGTCGCCGATTTGGAGGATGACGCGCTTGGCGTCGGCAATGGGTTCGGTTCGCTCGAAACGGAGGGTCAACACCTTGAGGTACAGGGCGCGGACACGGCTCACGAGGGGATACTCGGGGCCCATGACGCGGCCGGCGAAGGTGGCGCGCAGCTGGGCGGCCATCCAGTCGGCGGCGCGGTCGAGCACATCGGACTCGCGGTGCTTGAGGGTGATTTCGATCAGGCGGTGGTAGGGCGGATAGCGGAAGACGCGCCGCTCCTGGATCTGCTCGTCGTAGAGAGCCTGATAGTCGGCATCCACCACGTTGCCAATCACCTGGTGGTGTGGGTTGTAGGTCTGGATGATCACCTTCCCGCCGTCGCCGTGGCGGCCGGCGCGCCCACTGACCTGGGTCATCTGCTGGAAGGCGCGCTCGAAGGAGCGGAAGGAGGGGTAGTTGATGATATTGTCGGCATTGACAATTCCCACCACGCTTACATGCTCGAAGTCAAGTCCTTTGGTGACCATCTGGGTGCCGACGAGGATGTCGATGCGGCGATGCTCGAAGTCGGAGAGCAGTTCCAGATACTGGTTCTTTTGCAGTGTGCTGTCCAAATCCATGCGCGCCACGCGGGCATCGGGGAACATGATTTGGAGGTCTTCCTCGATGCGCTCGGTGCCTATGCCGGTCATTTTCAGGTGGGTGGAGTGGCAGGCGGGGCATTCGGCAGGCACGGGGATGGAGTAGCCGCAGTAGTGGCAGCGGAGCGAGTTGGTGGCTTTGTGGTAGACGAGCGACACGTCGCAGTGGATACACTGGGGTATGTGGTGGCAGTCGTCGCACTCGATGCGGAGGGAGAAGCCGCGGCGGTTCTGGAAGAGGATGGCCTGCTGGCCGGCTTTCAAGGCGCCGCCGACGGCGTCGAGCAGGGCAGGGGAGAAGTGGCCCCGCAGGCGGCCGGCGCGCTGCTCGGCCTTCATGTCGACCACCTCGACCTTCGGCAGGCTGAAGCCGCCGTAGCGCTGGCGCATGACGGCGAGGGCATACTTGCCAGTTTGGGCGTTGTAATAGCTTTCCACCGAGGGGGTTGCGCTGCCGAGCACCACCTGCGCGCCCCACATCTGCGCCAGCACGATGGCCGAGTCGCGGGCGTGGTAGCGCGGGGCGGGGTCGTACTGCTTATAGGAGGGGTCGTGTTCCTCGTCGACGATGACCAGGCCGAGGTCGGAGAAGGGGAGGAAGGTGGCGCTGCGGGCGCCGAGGAGCACCTGGTAGCGGCCGGGGCCGGTGGCCATGGTGCGCTGCCACACCTCGGTGCGCTGGCTGACGCTGAAGCGCGAATGATAGACGCCCACCTTGTCGCCGAAGTAGCGTCGCAGGCGGTTGATGAGTTGCGCTGTGAGCGCTATCTCGGGCAGCAGGAAGAGTGCCTGTTGACCCTCTTGTATGATTTTGTGTATCAGTTTGATATACACCTCTGTTTTACCTGATGATGTAACACCATGCAGGAGCGAGACGGGGCGGTCGGTAGTGGCGAGGAGGTCGTAGGCGGCCTGCTGTTCGGCGTTGAGCCGGATGCTGTCGGGCGAGAGCAACTGGCCGGCGTCGTAGTTTTCGAGGCGGCTTTCGAGGCGTTCCTCGACCACGAGGACGCCGTTTTTGATGAGGGTCTGCAGCGGGGAGCCCTGCGGCAGGTCGCGCTTGGGCACGGCTTCGCGGCCGAAATGCGACCGTTGGAGGTACTGCATCAGCAGCTCCACCTGCTTAAAGCGACGCTTTTGCTCAAGTGTTTCAAATAGCTCTTTTTGAGCATTTTCATCCAGATATTCATCGGCCAGGCGCAGGTAGGCGGTCTTGCGAGGGGTGAAGCGCTCGCGCAGCTCTTCGTCCATCATCACCACCTGCCGCTCAATCATGCCGCGGATGATGGGCATGATCTTTTGGACGCCGATGGCACGGCTGATGTCGACGACACGCATCACGGGGTGGTCGGACAGGAGCTGGACGATTTGCAGTTCGTGTTTGGAGAGTTCGGAGAGCTCGCCGCTGAAGTCGGGATGGATGGTGAGGGCCGACTCGCTGGCCAGCTTGAGGCCGGAGGGGAGGGCCACGGCCATCACATCGCCCGGGGTGCACATATAGTAGCGTGCCAGCCACTCCCAGTGCTCCAGCTGGCGCGGGGTTACGATGGGAGCGACATCGAGGAGGGCGAGGATGTATTTGCACTTGTATGGAGGCTGCACCTGGTGGATGCGGCGCACGATGGCGGAGTACATCTTGGCGCTTTTCTGCCCGAATTGCACCACCACGCGCATGCCCACGGCGACCGTCCCGTTGTACTCCTGCGGCACCCTATAGGTGTAAGTGCCAGGGAGATGCAGCGGCAGCAGCACGTCGACATAGTATACCTCGGTCTCCTTCATTTCGGACTGCAAAGATACGAAATATTTTCGACACGCCGACGGTCGAAATTCCCCCTGGCAACGAGGCTGAAATTTTTGAAAAAAAAGTCAAAAAACGCCCCCAAAATGTCAATTTTCAATAGGCTGATTGTCAGGACTTTCTTACGCTCCCCTTTTTCTCCCCTTTTTCTCATCTTCTTACTCTCTTCGGAGGTGGTCGGGGAATAAAAAAAATCGGGGACACGAAAGGTTCGTGCCCCCGACGGGAGGGATGTGCGCTATGGCCTAGCGGACGATGATTTTGGCGGAGCCGTGGCGGCGGTCGCCGATGAAGTTGATGCCGGACTGGAGGTTGCGTGCGCTGACTTTCACTTCCTGCTGGCCTTGGGCTACGGGGATGCGCTGGAGGGTGCGCCCCTGTGCGTCCACCACTTGGAGCTCGGTGGCAGTGGCGCCATCCTCGAACTGGACGGTGATGTAGCTGTCGCGGTCGGCAACAGAGGGGAAGACGTTGAAGGGCAGCCCCTCGACCCTATCGATGCGCTGCGTCTGGCGATCGATGCGGTACCATTCAGTAATATATTCAGAATCATACCTTTCCAGATTCACGTTGAGATAATAGTTCCCGCCAATCAACATAAGATAGATATAGCTGCTAGTCATTTGCATACCATTGTAGTTGCCAAAGGAGCCGATGACATTCCCGTTGTCGGCGATGATGTCGAAACGAACAACATAGCCGTCCCCGTCTTTTACACGGGAAATATATTCAAAGTGGTTGTCGTTGTTGAACAGGGTCTGGGTGAAGGTAATCCGGACGTCTGTTTCGTATATAAAATCCTCATCAAAATTAAATACATACATTCTTACGAGGTTGTTTGGCGAGATAGACATAACCTGTTGCAGATTGCTGTTGTATATGGTATATGATGTGGGGCCGTAATTCTCATCATAGTCGCCAACAACAGTAATATATGGCGCATCGGCAAATGCCTTTGGAATGTAATCGTCTATCCAGCGAAATCCTGTCTGCACAGGTACAATTGGGTTTTGCGCGTTGGCAGCGAGGGTGGCGGCCAAGGCGGTGGCAAAAAGTAGAGTTTTTTTCATTTTGTTTGTGCCGGTTATAGAGCATCGGCGCATCGCTGTTAAGGTTGCCATCCCGGCACGGGGACGGAAGTGAAAACAAACAAAGAAAGTGGAGCCATCCATTTGGACCCTATTTCTGCGTGAGGGCTTGGACTCCCTGGAATATAAAATAAAGGTTTAAGACTTGCCCCACTTCGGATGTATCATATACATTATGAATACAAACCAGTGAAAGCATCCATCTGTCCTTATCCATTTATATTCCAATGTGAAGTGTCCAAGTTCACGCAGCAGGAATAAGGCGAAAAATGCAACTTTCTCGGCAAACCAAGTCTCGGCGGTTTGCGGGTGCAAAAATACGAACTTTTTCTCAAATGGGGAAAATAAATTTCCCCGAAGGCTTTTTCCGCGCTCGGGGAATGCTGTGTTCCAGGGAATAAGGAGTAGGAATGTTATGCGGGATTGCCGTATGGTGCAGGTGGCTCGGCTGCCATCGATGCAGAAAATTCCTCGCCTTGCGGATAGGGTTTCGCACCATGTTCATAGAGGTATTCGGGGGCAATGTCAATGGCTCCGCCATTCCACTCCACCGTGTCGGAAACAGAGAAGTTCTTGAACAAGTCAATGTCTTCCAAGGGGGCGAACATGGGGTAGCGGGCTATAAGCGGGGCAAAATCGAATGTACGCCGCTCGCCATTGTTGAACGCTACCAACAGCTTGTATCCGTCAAGATGCTCGGCGTCAACTACTTCCAAAAACAGGTCTTCCATTATTTCAAGGGTTCAATAGGTTTGGCTTGCAAAATTACGCAAAAAAAACGACATGGGTGAAAAAAAACTGCCGAATGAGGAAAATAAATCGTATCTTTGCATTTTAATTTGGAATACAATAATATATACTATATGGATATTACTGACGCTCTTACACAGGCTGTTGCGGCTGCGCTGAAGTCGCTCTACGGCATCGAACAGGAGGCTGGAAGCATCCAGCTGCAGGACACCCGCAAGGAATTCGCCGGCGACTACACGCTGGTGGTGTTCCCCTACGTGAAGCAGGCCCGCAAAAGCCCCGAGGCCGTGGGCAGCGAGATTGGCGAGGAGGTCAAGAAGAACCTCGCCGAGGTGAGTGGATACAACGTGGTGAAGGGGTTCCTCAACTTCGAGATAGCCGATGCCTACTGGCTGCGCTTCGTCGGCGAAAGGGCAGGGGAGAGCCGCTTCGGGCTGGTGGATGCCGGCAAGGACGACATTCCTGTGGTGGTTGAATACAGCAGTCCTAACACCAACAAACCCTTACACTTGGGTCATATCCGCAACAACCTCCTCGGATGGTCGGTGAGCCGCCTGCTGGAGGCCACGGGCGCCAACGTGAAGAAGGTGAACCTGGTGAACGACCGCGGCATCCACATCTGCAAGAGCATGCTGGCCTGGCAGCGCTACGGCGGCGGCGAGACACCCGAAAGCAGCGGCATGAAGGGCGACCACCTGGTGGGCAAGTACTATGTGGAATTCGACAAGCACTACAAGGAAGAGGTCAAACAGCTGATGGAGAGTGGGGTAGAGGAGGAGCAGGCCAAGAAGGAGGCCCCCATCATGCAGGAGGCACAGGCCATGCTCAAGCGCTGGGAAGAGGGCGACGCCGAGGTGCGTGCGCTGTGGGAGAAGATGAACGGCTGGGTCTACAAAGGCTTCGACGAGACCTACGCGCGTTTGGGCGTAGGCTTCGACAAGATATACTATGAATCAAACACTTACCTGCTCGGCAAGGAATTGGTGCAGAAGGGATTGGATATGGGCGTGCTGTTCCGCAAGGAGGACGGCTCGGTGTGGTGCGACCTCACGGCCGACGGCCTCGACCAGAAGCTGCTCCTGCGTCGCGACGGCACCTCGGTCTACATGACCCAGGACCTCGGCACGGCACTGCTGCGCCACAAGGACTTCGGCGCCGAACGCCTCATCTATGTGGTTGGAAACGAGCAGGATTACCACTTCAAAGTGCTGAAACTCATCCTCGGCAAGCTGGGCTTCGAATGGGCCGACAAGGTGTACCACCTGAGCTACGGCATGGTGGAGCTGCCCAGCGGCAAGATGAAGAGCCGCGAGGGCACTGTGGTCGATGCCGACGACCTCATCGACGAGATGGAGAAGACCGCCGAGGAGATGAGCCGCGAGCGCGGAAAGAACGACGAACTGACGCCCGAGGAGCAGCAGCACCTGTACCACATCCTGGCCCTCGGCGCACTCAAATACTTCATCCTCAAGGTGGATCCCACCAAGAACATGCTCTTCAACCCCGCCGAAAGCATCGACTTCAACGGCAACACAGGCCCCTTCATCCAGTACACACACGCCCGCATCCGCTCCATCGTGCGCAAGGCCGGCGAGTGGAAGGTGGACAATTGGAATGTGGCGATGAACGAGAAGGAGAGGGGAGTGGTCAAAATCCTGCATGCCCTGCCGGCCACACTGCAGCAGGCCGCGGCGGCCTACAGCCCCGCCATGGTGGCCAACTACGCCTACGACCTGGCCAAGGCATTCAACAGCTTCTACCAGGACACCCCCATCCTCAAAGAGGAGAACGCCGAGGTGAAGCAGATGCGCATCGCGCTGTGCCAGTTTGTGGCCAACGCACTGAAAAACACCATGGATATACTCGGCATCGAGGTGCCGGAGCGCATGTAAGATGAAGGTCTATTCGCAAACCCTCGAGGTGCCCGACTACCTGTGCGACCGCGACGACCGGCTGCACACCTGGGCGGCCATCCGCCTCTGCCAGGAGGTGTCGGAACTGCACAGCAAGGCCACAGGCATCGGCTACGAAGCCATGCGCGAGCAAAACAGGATATGGATTATCTCGCGCGCGTACTATATAATATATAGACGCGCGAAGGCATTCGAGAAGGTTATGTTAAGTACGTGGTCGCGCGGCAACGACGGCCTCTTCGCATTCCGCGACTACCGCATGGAGAGCGAGGCGGGCGAGACGCTGCTGGTGGGGACGACCTACTGGCCGCTGATTGACTTCGCCACCCACAAGCCGGTGCGCCTCAACGACACACTGGATGGATACGACTACGAAAGCTGTGCCGCCACAACCCGCAACACGCTGGACCGCCTGCGGCTACCCGACATGAGCCAGCCCGACGGCCGTATGGACACCACGGCGAACTATTCGATGATTGACCACGTGGGCCACGTGAACAACTCGGAATATGTAAAGCTTGTATTCGACAGCTTGATGCAGACCTGTTACAATCTGGACAGCCCATACAGCCTGGAACTAAACTACAACCACGAAACGGCTCCCGGCGACACACTCTCAGTTTTGCGTAAACAGCACGACGGTGCAGAATGGTTCCAAATAACGAATTCTCGTGGACTTAGCGTAACGGCCAAAGTATCAGCTCCGTAAATTATCAATATCGGAGTTATGTTAAGTAGGATATTTCTGTAACATGAAATGTTCTATTCCCTGTTTGGGCCATTTCGGGAAGAAAACGGCAGGTATTCTGTAGGGGAACTCTAGGGGATCTCTAGGGTAATACAAAGGCTCTGACCCTCTATGAGCCCATATAGGTTACATTGGAAAAATGATACAGTGAGATTTAAATTCTGGCGGCATCGAGTATTGCTTGGCGGTCGATGCGGCAGTCGTGTTTGAGCTGCGGTACGGAGCCGTGCGTGATAAACTCGTCGGGGATGGCCAGGATGCGGATTTTGTCCACCACCGCCGGATGTTTCTCCACAAAGTATTCCGCCACGGCCTCGCCGAATCCGCCTAGGCGGACACCGTCCTCGACGGTGATGATACGGCGGTAGCCGGCAGTGGCGATGCTGTCGAGCAGCTGCGTGTCGAGCGGCTTGAGGAAGCGCATGTCGTAGACGGCGGCGGAAAGGCCGGTGGCCTGCAGCTCGTCGGCAGCGGCCAGGGCATCGTTGGCGGGGTGTCCGAGAGCCAGGATGGCCACGTCGCTCCCCTGCCGCAGTTGCCGCCCCTTCCCTATCGGGATTTCTTCGAGTGGGCACTGCCAGTCGGGGTGGACGCTGGCGCCGCGGGGGTAGCGGATGACGACGGGGCCGTGGCCGGGGAGCTGGGCGGTGTACATCATGCGGCGGAGTTCGTGGTCGTTGCTTGGGGCGCAGATGGTGATGCCGGGTATGGGGCGGAGGTAGGCGAGGTCGAAGGCGCCGTGGTGAGTGGGGCCGTCGTCGCCGACGAGGCCTGCGCGGTCGAGGCAGAGGACGACGGGGAGGTCCTGGAGTGCGACGTCGTGGATGACCTGGTCAAAAGCGCGCTGGGCGAAGGAGGAGTAGATGTTGCAGAAGGGGATCATGCCTTGTGCGGCGAGGCCGGCGGCGAAGGTGACGGCGTGCTGCTCGGCGATGCCGACGTCGAAGACGCGGTCGGGCATGGTTTGCTGCATGATGTTGAGCGAGGAGCCGGTGAGCATGGCTGGTGTGATGCCGACGATGGCTGGGTTGCGCTCGGCGAGTTCGACGATGGTGTGGCCGAAGATGTCTTGGTAGCGGAGGGGTTTGCCGGGTTCGGCGTGCGAGATTTGTTCGCCGGTGAGTGCGTCGAACTGTCCCGGGGCGTGGTAGGCGATGGGGTTGCGTTCGGCCATGGGGAGTCCCCTACCCTTTCGTGTTACGACGTGGAGGAGCATGGGGCCGCCGAGTTGCTGGAGGCGCTGGAGGATGTCGACGAGGGCGGGGATGTCGTGTCCGTCGACGGGGCCGAAGTAGCGTATGCCGAGGGCTTCGAAGAGGTTGGTGTTGCCGAGGGCGATGGTTTTGGCGGCGTGGGTGAGGCGCTGGAAGAAAGAGCGTGAGCGTTGGCGGAGGCCGTCGTCGGTGGTTTCGAGGCGCTGCCAGACCTGCTCTTTGAGGCGGTTGTAGCGACGGGAGGAGGTGATGCGAGTGAGGCTTTGGTTGAGGCCGCCGACGGCGCGGTCGATGGAGATGCCGTTGTCGTTGAGGATGACGAGGATGTTGGCGCGGGAGAGGCCGACGTTGTTGAGTGCTTCGAAGGCCTGTCCGCCGGTGAGTGAGCCGTCGCCGATGACGGCGATGTGGCGGCGGGAGGTGTTGCCCTGGAGGCGTGAGGCGACGGCCATGCCGAGTGCGGCGGAGATGGAGGTGGAGGAGTGGCCGGTGCCGAAGGCGTCGTAGGGGCTTTCGGACATTTTGGGGAAGCCGCTGAGGCCGCCGAAGGTGCGGATGGTGGGGAACTGGGCGTAGCGGCCGGTGAGTATTTTGTGGGCGTAGGCCTGGTGGCCGACGTCCCAGACGAGGCGGTCGTCGGGGGTGTTGAAGAGGTAGTGGAGTGCGACGGTGAGTTCGACGGTGCCGAGCGAGGAGGCGAGGTGGCCGGGGTGTGTGGAGAGGGTGTTGATGATGTAGGTGCGCAACTCGTCGGCCAGGGGTTGGAGCTGGCTGAGGGGTAGCTGTTTGAGGTCGGCCGGGGAGTGGATGGAAGAGAGGGACATGGGGATGGCTAGAACTTATAGGCGGGTTGTTGTTTTGGGAGGGGTTCGAATTCTTTGTTGAGGCGTTTGTCGGCGAGGCGGCCTTGGGCGCCTTTGCGGAGTTCCCATTTGCCGTCGACGAAGGCATAGGCGAGTTCGACGCCTGAGGGCATGTAGTAGTGGAAGAGGCCTTCCATGCCGGGGGTCTGGGGTTCGACTTGGTCGAAGATGAGGAGTTGCTCTTTGTGGGTGTGTTTTTTTTCGACGGTGCGGTGGCGGTTGGTTCCTTTGACTTTTTCGCGCACGCGCTCGATTTCTTCTATGTATTGTGTTTCGTAGGCGAGGTGTACGGTGGCGTGGTTGGCGTATTCGAGGACGATGCGGCGGAGGTTGCGTTCGCGGCGGAAGAGCGGGCCGCCGAACTGCACCTTGCCGCCGCGGATGGTGACGGGCTCGATGATTTTGCGTTCGGTGAGGTTGTCGACGCCGTTCCATCCGAGGAGGGTGTACCAGGTGCGGTCGGAGGTGGAGACTTGGATGATTTCCTGGTAGACGGCGCCGAGCCAGTTGTCGGGTGTGAGGATGGACTCTTCGCGGTTGAGT
>CACWPQ010000028.1 GCA_902762805.1 uncultured Bacteroidota bacterium
CCTCGCGCTCTTTGCCGACGAGGCGGCCGATGGCGCGGATGTTGTCGTAGAGGGCGTCGAAGCGGGGTTTTTCAATCACGCAGACCATGGGGGTGCCCATCTGGTCCATCTGGTCGGTGGCCTTTTTGCCCACCATGGAGCCGCTGATGACGAGGTCGGGGCGGAGGGCCAGGATGCTCTCGATGTTGAGGTTGGAGATGCCGCCGATGGTGGGTAGGGAGGAGGCCTCGGGGGGATAGGTGCAGAAGTCGGTGCGGCCGACGAGGAGGTCGCCGGCGCCGAGGGCGTACATGATTTCGGTGACGGCGGGGGAGAGGGAGACCACGCGGGTAGGGGAGGAGGGGACGACGACGGAGCGGCCGTAGTCGTCGGTGACGGTGTCGGTGGCCGGGGCCTGCTGCTGCGGGCCGCCGCAGGAGGCGAGGAGAAGGAGGATTAAAATCAGGGAGTGAGGGGACAATTGTTTTGGTTTCATACGATTACAGGGTTTTTAGGCGTCTTCTATGCCGCCGCAGGCTGCGAGGATGAGAACAAAGCCTTGATGGGCAACGTGAATTTTAATTTTCAATTTTCAATTTTCAATTTTCAATTCTCATGCGTCTTCCATGCCGCCGCAGATGGGCAGGACGACGGAGGTGATGTAGGGACACATGTCGGAGGCGAGGAAGGTGCACGCCTGGGCCACCTCGTCGGCGGTGCCGGGGCGGCGCATGGGGATGCGGCTGCACCAGGTGTCCATCAGTTCCTTGGGCACCTCGGCGGTCATCTCGGTCTCGACGAAGCCGGGGGCGACGACGTTGACGCGTATGTTGCGGGCGGCGAACTCCTTGGCGCAGCTTTTGGAGAAACCGATGATGGCGGCCTTGGAGGCGGCGTAGTTGGCCTGGTTGTAGTTGCCGGCGATGCCGACCACGGAGCCGATGTTGACGATGGAGCCGTAGCCTTGTTTCCACATGGCGGGCTGGATGGCCTTGGTCATGCAGAAGACGGAGCCGAGGTTGACGTCCAGCACGCGGCGGAACTGCTCCTCGGTGAGGCGTTTGACGGCGGCATCGTCGGTGATGCCGGCGTTGTTGACGAGGATGTCGACACGGCCAAAGTCGGCGAGCACCTCTTTGGCAAATGCCTGGGCAGAGGCGTAGTCGGCCACGTTGTAGGCATAGCCTTTGGCTTTGAGGTTGGAGTTCGGAATACGGAGTTCTGAGTAGATGTCGTTCAGTTCCTTTTCCACAGCGAGCATGGCCTCGTTGCGTTGGCGCCCGCAGAAGGCCACGTTGCAGCCCTCGCGCGCGAATCGTATAGCAATAGCGCGACCGATGCCACGGGTGGCACCGGTCACGATTGCAGTCTTATTTTCTAACAGCATATCTGTTTTTTAGAGAAGCGTTGCAAGTTTGGCAGCGAGGTCGCCCACGCGGGTGCTGTAGCCCTTCTCGTTGTCGTACCAGGAGACAATCTTGACGAAGTTGCCGTCCATGACCTGGGTGAGGAGAGCGTCGAAGATGCTGCTGTGGGTGTTGTCGATGATGTCGATGCTGACGATGGGCTCTTCGACATACTGGAGGATGCCTTTCATGGGGCCTTCGGCGGCTTCCTTGATGGCGGCGTTGATCTGCTCCTTGGTGACGGTGCAGTTGAGCTCGGCGGTGAGGTCGACGACGGAGCCGTCGGGGGTGGGGACGCGCATGGCGAAGCCGTCAAGCTTGCCCATCAGCTCGGGGATGACCAGGCCGACGGCCTTGGCGGCGCCGGAGGAGGTGGGGATGATGCTGACGGCGGCAGCGCGGGCACGGCGGAGGTCGCTGTGGGGCTGGTCGAGGATCTTCTGGTCGTTGGTGTAGCTGTGGACGGTGTTCATCAGGCCGCGCTTGACGCCGAACTTGTCGTTGAGGACCTTGGCGACGGGGGCGAGGCAGTTGGTGGTGCAGCTGGCGTTGGAGACGAGGACGGTGTCCTTGGTCAGCACGTTGTCGTTGACACCCATGACGACGGTGGCGTCGACATCGTCGGCCTTGCCGGCGGGGACGGTGAGGATGACCTTCTTGGCACCGGCGTTGATGTGCTTCATGAGCTGCTCACGCTTTTTGAAGAGGCCGGTGGACTCGACGACGATGTCGATGCCGAGGTCTTTCCAAGGGAGGTTCTGGGGGTCGCGCTCGGCATAGATTTTGACCTTCTTGCCGTTGACAACGATGCAGTCGCCCTCGGCGTGCACATCGCCCTCGAAGTTGTCGTGGACGGAGTCGTATTTGAAGAGGTAGGCCAGGGTGTTGGCGTCGGTGAGGTCGTTGACAGCCACGATTTCCAGTTCGGGGTGGTCAAGCATTGCACGGAAGCTCATTCTTCCAATTCGGCCGAAACCGTTAATAGCTACTTTTGCCATAATATTTTGTTTTTTAATGTTTTGTGTGGTTTATTAATAAAAAGTTTGAACTACAAAAGTACGAACTTTTTCGATACGGACAAATTATTTTTGGCAGAGCGGGTGGAAATGTGTAATTTTGCAGTGTGAAAATCCGTGCAGAAAATGTCTAAAGGCAACGAAACCAACAGTGTAGCCGGGCGCGAATGGCGCCGGTGGCGCCGCGAACTGCAGGCCTATGTGCAGTTGGAGCGTGGGCTGGCGGGCAACAGTGTGGCGTCGTACCTGCAGGATTACGACCACCTGGCGCGGTATATGAGCGAGCGCGGCGTGGCGCCGGAGGAGGTGGGCATCGAGGAGCTGCGCGAGATGCTCAAGGAGCTGAACGAGTTGGGGATAGCCCCGACGTCGCAGCGCCGCATGATTGCCGGCTGGCGTATGTTCTACAAGATGCTGGTGGTGGAGGATGTGCTGAAGGCCAATCCGGCCGAGCTGCTGGACCTTCCGATGCGCCCGAGCCACTTGCCGGATGTGCTTACGGACGAGGATATTACGAAAATTCAATCAACTTTTGATTTAAGTCTGCCGGACCAGTACAGGAACAACGTGATAGTGGAGGTGCTGTACGGGTGCGGACTGCGGGTGTCGGAGTTGGTAAACCTCAAGCTTTCAAACGTGTATGCGGACGAGCAGATGCTGCAGGTGATTGGCAAGGGGGAGAAGGAGCGGTGGGTGCCGATCAACCCGCGGGCGCTGGAGCTGATGCTGAGCTATGTGCACAATGTGCGGGTGCACCAGCCGCTGCGGGCGGGCGAGGAGAAGTATGTGTTTATCAATCGGTTGGGTACGAGGTTGAGCCGCCAGTATGTGTTCATGTTCCTGAAGCAGGCGGTGGCCGATGCGGGCATCAAAAAGAAGATAAGTCCGCACTCGCTGCGCCACAGTTTTGCGACGGAGCTGGTGGAGAACGGGGCCGACCTGCGTGCGGTGCAGGAGATGCTGGGGCACGCCTCGCTGTCGACGACAGAGATATACACGCACCTGAGCCGCGAAACGCTCCGCAATACCATCAGCGCCTACCATCCGCACTACGCGAAGCGGTAGGGCGACAGGGCGAGGGTGGGATGCAGGCGCTGTTGCAATCACAAAAAGTGTTAATTTAACTTTTGTTAGGAATTTTGACAGAACGGTTCCATTTTGGTTAAAATCTGTTAAAATATCAAAAGTGGAGGAAATGGGGGTTTGCAGTGGATTGATATACAATGTGTTGTGAATGCAATCTCTCGAAACTGGCTTCTGGACTGGGTTGGCAGGGGTTTGGTAGGGGAATGGTAGGGTAATTGTTCGGCAATGGGAGGTAAATTTAACATTTGTGTTAATGGTTGTTAAAGGGGGCTGTTGTTTAACATGTTTTAACACTTTGGGCAGAGGTGGTTTGTGGAGGGGGCGGGATGGGGATGTTGATAAAAATGTGGAAAACATAACGTAAATTTATGCGCGTATGTCAATAAATATTCGTATCTTTGCAGTCTCAAATTTAGGGAAAATTAATATAAATAATTAATAATAAACCATTTAATCTTTTATGACAAAGTACGTTTACACATTCGGCGGCAAGACTGCCGAGGGAAAAGCCGACATGAAGAACCTTTTGGGCGGCAAGGGCGCGAACCTGGCCGAGATGTGCCACCTGGGGCTGCCGGTGCCTGCCGGCATGACGATCACGACGGAGTGCTGCACCGCCTACTACGATAACAACTGCGCCCTGCCCACGGGCCTGATGGACGAGGTGTGGAAAGCCATGGAGAATGTGGAGAAGCTGATGGGCATGAAGTATGACGATGCGGAGAATCCGCTGCTGGTGAGCTGCCGCTCGGGCGCCCGCTCGTCGATGCCCGGCATGATGGACACGGTGCTCAACATCGGTCTGAGCAGCAAGACCATCCCCGGCATGCTGAAGAAGACGGGCAATCCCCGTTTTGTGTACGACAGCTACCGCCGCCTGATTATGATGTATGCCGACGTGGTGATGGAGAAGAGCGAGGGCATCGAGCCCGCCGACGGCAAGGGCATCCGCAAGCAGCTGGACGACATGCTGGACGAATACAAGGAGAAGAAGGGCTGCAAGAGCGACACCGACCTGACGGCCGAGGACCTCCAGCAGCTGGCCGAGGCCTTCAAGGTGCGCGTGAAGGAGGTGCTGGGCACCGAGTTTCCGGACGACGCCCGCGCCCAGATGGAGGGCGGCATCAAGGCTGTCTTCAAGAGCTGGAACGGCAAGAAGGCCGTCAGCTACCGCCGCATCGAGGGCATCCCCGACGACTGGGGCACGGCCGTCAACGTGCAGGCCATGGTGTTCGGCAACATGGGCGACAGCTCGGCCACCGGCGTGGCTTTCACCCGCAACCCCGCCACGGGCGACAACCAGTTCTACGGCGAGTGGCTTGTCAACGCACAGGGTGAGGATGTGGTGGCCGGTATCCGCACCCCCAACCCCCTCAACGACGACACGAAGAACGAGCAGAACCGCCACCTGCACTCGATGCAGGAGCTGATGCCCGAGACCTATAAAGAGCTCTGCGACATCCGCGAGACCCTCGAGAAGAACTTCCGCGACATGCTCGACATCGAGTTCACCATCCAGGAGGGCAAGCTGTACATGCTGCAGTGCCGCGTGGGCAAGCGCACCGGTGTGGCCGCCCTGACCATGGCCATGGACATGCTGAAGGAAGGCCTCATCGACGAGAGCGAGGTGGTGATGCGCATATCGCCCGCCCAGCTCGACGAGCTGCTGCACCCCATCCTCGACGCATCGGACGAGAAGAAGCACACCGTCATCGCCAAGGGTCTGCCCGCCGGCCCCGGCGGTGCCGTGGGCGTCATCGCCCTGACCAGCGAGAAAGCCAAGGAATACCAGGCCCAGGGCATCAAGAATATCCTGGTCCGCGAGGAGACCAACCCCGAGGACGTGGAGGGCATGCGTGCCGCCGACGGCATCCTGACCGCCCGCGGCGGTATGACCAGCCACGCCGCCCTGGTGGCCCGCGGCTGGGGCAAATGCTGCATCGTGGGTTGCGATGCGCTGAAGATCAGCCTCGAGCAGCACTCGGTCAAGGTGGACGAATACGGCAAGAAGACCGTGGTCACCGCCGAGACCGGCACCGTCACCATCGACGGCCGCGAGTACCGCGAGGGCGACCTCCTCTCGCTCAACGGCACCAAGGGCTACGTCTACAACGAAGAGGTGAAGATGATCGACGCCACCGAGAACCCGCTGTTCCAGGAGTTCATGAAGATTGTGGACAAACACCGCAAGATGGGCGTCCGCACCAATGCCGACACCCCCGCCGACGCCCAGAAGGCCATCGACTTCGGTGCCGAAGGCATCGGCCTGTTCCGCATCGAGCATATGTTCTACGGCGAGAACAGCGAGGTGCCGCTGGAGAAGCTGCGCAACATGATCCTGGCCGAGACTCTGGAGGCACGCGTGGCCGCCCTGGCCGAGCTGGAGCCCTACATCAAAGAGAGCGCCAAAGGCACGCTGAAGGTGATGGACGGCAAGCCGCTGACCTTCCGCCTGATGGATCCCCCGCTGCACGAGTTTGTCCCCCAGACCGAGGACAAGCAGCGCGAGGTGGCCAAAGCCCGCGGCATCGAGTTCGAGAAGCTGCGCGCCCGCATCGAGAGCATGCACGAGGTGAACCCCATGATGGGTCTGCGCGGCGTGCGCCTGGGCATCATCTATCCCGAAATCACCGAGACCCAGTTCCGCGCCCTGTTCAGCGCCACGGTCGAGCTCAAGAAAGAGGGCTTCAACCCCATGCTCGAGATTATGGTGCCGCTGACCATCAACGCCGCCGAGCTGCGCCACCAGAAGGCTGTGGCCGACCGCGTGAAGAAAGAGGTCGAGGAGAAGTACGGCATGCAGTTCGAATACAAGTTCGGCACCATGATTGAAATTCCGCGCGCCGCCCTGGTGGCCGGTCAGATTGCCGAGGTGGCCGAGTTCTTCAGCTTCGGCACCAACGACCTCACGCAGATGACCTTCGGCTTCAGTCGCGACGACGTGAACGCCATCGTCAGCAAGTATGTAGACGAGAAGATTATCCCCGCCGACCCGTTCAACTCGTTCGACCGCGAATGCGTGGGCGAGCTGGTGCAGATGGGAGTGCAGCGAGGCCGCGCCACCCGCAAGGAGCTCAAATGCGGCGTCTGCGGCGAGCACGGCGGCGACCCGACGGCTGCCGAGTTCTTCTACAAGACCGGCCTCAACTATGTCAGCTGCAGCCCGTTCCGCGTGCCGGTGGCACGTCTGGCTGCCGCCCAGGCCGCCATCAAGGAAGCCCGCGAGAAAAAATAAGCGGACACCACTTCGGGCAGGGGAGGGGACTTCCCTGTCCGAACCACTTATAAGATTAAAACATACAACATCATGAACGAAAATATCAAACAAGCCCTCGAGCAACTCGGCATCACCGGTGCCAAAGACATCCACTACAACCCCTCGTTTGAGGAACTCTTCAAATTCGAGATGGACCCCTCATTGACGGGCTACGACAAGGGCCAGCTGACCGAGCTGGGCGCCGTCAACGTGATGACCGGCATCTACACCGGCCGCTCGCCCAAAGACAAATACATCGTCATGGACGACCAGTCGAAAGACACCGTTTGGTGGACCTCAGACGACTACAAGAACGACAACCACCCGATGAGCGAGGAGGTGTGGCAGCAGATGCGCGACCTGGCCCGACGCGAGCTCTGCAACAAGGAGCTCTTCGTGGTCGACGCTTTCTGCGGTGCCAACAAGGACACCCGCATCGCCGTCCGCTTCATCATGGAGGTGGCCTGGCAGGCCCATTTTGTGACCAACATGTTCATCCGCCCCTCAGCCGAGGAGTTGAAGGACTTCACCCCCGACTTCATCATCTACAATGCCTCGAAGGCCAAGGTGGAGAACTACAAGGAGCTGGGCCTCAACAGCGAGACCTGCGTGGCCTTCAACGTTACCAGCCGCGAGCAGGTCATCCTCAACACCTGGTATGGCGGCGAGATGAAGAAGGGCATGTTCAGCATGATGAACTACTACCTGCCCCTGAAGGGTATCGCTTCCATGCACTGCTCGGCCAACACCGATATGCAGGGCAAGCATACCGCCATCTTCTTCGGCCTGAGCGGCACCGGCAAGACCACCCTCAGCACCGACCCCAAGCGCCTCCTCATCGGCGACGACGAGCACGGCTGGGACGACGACGGCGTCTTCAACTTCGAGGGCGGCTGCTACGCCAAGGTCATCAACCTCGACAAGGAGAGCGAGCCCGACATCTACAACGCCATCCGCCGCAACGCCCTGTTGGAGAACGTCACCGTGGACGCTGGCGGCAAGATTGACTTCGCCGACAAGAGCGTCACCGAGAACACACGCGTGAGCTACCCCATCGACCACATCGAGAAGATTGTCCGCCCCGTCAGCGCCGCCCCGGCCGCCGAGAACGTCATCTTCCTCTCGGCCGATGCCTTCGGCGTGCTGCCTCCGGTGAGCATCCTCACCCCGGAGCAGTGCAAATACTACTTCCTCAGCGGTTTCACCGCCAAGCTGGCCGGCACCGAGCGCGGCATCACCGAGCCCACACCCACCTTCAGCGCCTGCTTCGGCCAGGCCTTCCTCGAGCTGCACCCCACCAAGTATGCCGAGGAGCTGGTGAAGCGCATGGAGCAGAGCGGAGCCAAGGCCTATCTGGTCAACACCGGCTGGAACGGCACCGGAAAGCGTATATCTATTAAAGATACGCGCGGGATAATCGATGCCATCCTCGACGGCTCCATCCTCAAGGCCGAGACGAAGAAGGTTCCCTACTTCGACTTCGAGGTGCCCACCGCGCTGCCCGGCGTCGACCCCAAGATCCTCGACCCGCGCGACACCTATGCCGACGCCGCCCAGTGGGACGAGAAAGCCCGCGACCTGGCCGACCGCTTCGTGAAGAATTTCGTCAAGTTCACCCACAACGATGCCGGCAAGGCCTTGGTGGCTGCCGGTCCGAAACTTTAATCTTTAATTTCCAAGGTGATGAAAAAGAATTTGAAAGTCGCCGTTCTCATGGCCCTGACAGTGCTGGTGTCGATGCCGGCCTGGGCCTTCGATTTCTCTGTCCGTCTGAACTACGGCGATATGCTGTACTTCGACATCGTCAACGCCGCCAAGCGGCAGGCCAAGGTGGTGCCCCCGGTGGCCAGTGGCAACGACCACTATCTGGGCTACAACCGCCCCACGGGTGTGCTCTCGCTGCCCTCGGTGGTGGAGTACAATGGTGTCAGCTATGAGGTGGTCGCCATCGGCGAGCGTGCCTTCTCGGGTTGCACCGAGATCCGCGCCGTCACCATCCCCTCCACCGTGCGCACCATCGAGCCGTACGCCTTCTATGGCTGCACCGGTATCAACGGCAGCATCGTGATAGGCGAGAATATCGAGTCCATCGGCAATTCGGCCTTCTACGGCTGCACGGGTATCAACGAGGTGCTCTTCCGCGCCATAAACTGCGTTACGATGGGTGGCTCGATGAGCATGACGGCTTTCGGCAACTGCCGCAACCTGCGTTCGGTGAAGATATTCGAGGGTGTGAAGAACATCCCCGACTATGCCTTCTGCGGTATGGATGCACTGACCGATTCGGTACAGTTGCCCTCGTCGCTCGAGAGCATCGGCGCCTATGCCTTCGCCTACTGCAGCACGCTGCCCGGCCGCATGGTCATCCCCGACAATGTGACCACCATCGAGGAGTGTGCCTTCCACCAGTGCCACAGGCTTTCGTCGCTCACCCTTGGCAGCAGTGTGCGCCAGATTGGCGGACGCGCTTTCTACCACTGTATTGGTCTGAAGAGCGTGGTGCTGAAGGCGACCACCCCGCCGCAGGTCAACTCGACCTCTTTCTCCGAGGTGCGCAAAGGCATACCGTTCAAAGTGCCTTGCGTCAGCAAAAAGATGTATACCGACAATGCTGACTGGCGCGCCTACGCCCCGTTCAGCACCCACGGCAGCTGCTCAATCAACATCACCGCCACCGTGCACGACCCCGTGACCGGCAGCGTCGTAGGCGGCGGCAGCTACAACTATGGCGACCGTGTGAATCTCATGGCCCTCTGCGCCGAAGGCTACGCCTTCGAGGGCTGGAGCGACGGCAACCGCGACAACCCCCGCACCTTCGAGGCCAAAGACAACCTCACCGTCCGCGCCAACATGCGCCGCGCCATGACCATTGTGCAGAAGGACACCGTCTACATCACCGACACCGTCTACCGCCAGGGCACCCGCATCATCCGCGACACGGTCGACTTCTTCGACGCCGTCCGCTCGGTGAACTCGATACCCGAAATCACCGTCGACTCGCCCGAGAAGCAGATCAAGTGGAGCTTCCCGCGCCGCGAGAAGGTCACCTCGGTGGCCCTCTACGACCAGCTGGGTGAATGCCTCTACACCGGCAAGGGCCGCCGCGGCAACATCGACCTCAGACGCTACCGCACCGGCACCTACTACGTCCGCATCCAGACCGAGAACCGTGTGCTCCGCGCCCGCTGCTTCTACAACGCTTTCAGCAACGACATCATCATCAAAAAATAACACCCCACAATGATAACCAACAATTTTACCCCTCGCCACAACGGCGTCTCGCGTGAGGCCGATGTGCAGAAGATGCTGCAGACCATCGGCGTCGGCTCGATGGACGAACTCATCGAAAAGACCGTCCCCGCCGCCATCCGCGCCCCCAAGCCCCTGCCGCTCGAGCAGGGCATCAACGAGTACGAGTTCCTCAACCACTGCCGCTCGCTGGCCAAGAAGAACCGTCTCTTCAAAACCTATATCGGCATGGGCTACTACGGCACCATCACCCCCGCCGTCATCATGCGCAATGTCTTTGAGAACCCGGGCTGGTACACCAGCTACACCCCCTACCAGACTGAGATTTCGCAGGGTCGCCTCGAGGCCTTGATGAACTATCAGACCATGGTGGCCGACATGACGGGCCTGCCCCTGAGCAACGCCAGCCTCCTCGACGAGGCCAGCGCCGCCGGCGAGGCCATGATTATGTTCTTCAACAGCCGCTCGCGCGAAGCCGTCAAGAATGGCGTCTGCAAGGTGTTTGTCGACGAGGGCATCCTGCCCCAGACCCTGGCCGTGATGCAGACCAACGCCGCCCCGCGCGGCATCGAGATCGTCACCGGCAAGGCCGCCCAGACCGAGCTCGACGCCTCCTACTTCGCCGCCTTCGTGCAGTACCCCAACCAGTTCGGCGAGGCGCAGGATTGGAGCGCCTTCATTGCCGCCTGCCACGCGAAGGGCATCTTCGTCGGCATGGCCACCGACCTCATGGCCCTGGCCCTGATGAAGACCCCGGGCGAGATGGGTGCCGACTGCGCTTTCGGCTCGGCCCAGCGCTTCGGTATCCCGATGGGCTTCGGCGGTCCCGCCGCCGGCTTCTTCGCCTTCACCGACGCCTTCAAGCGCGCCTTCCCTGGCCGCATCATCGGCTGGAGCGTCGACGCCAAGGGCAACCCCGCCCTCCGCATGGCCCTCGGCATGCGCGAGCAGCACATCAAGCGCGACAAAGCCACTTCGAATATCTGCACCGCCTCGGCACTGGTGGCCAACATGAGCGGCTTCTACGCCGTCTGGCACGGCCCCGAAGGCATCTGCCGCATCGCCGCCAACATCCACGGCATGGCCCACAAGCTGGCCGGCGAGCTGGAGCAGTACGGCTACAAGCAGCACAACCGCGCCTTCTTCGACACCCTGGCCCTGCAGTGCCCGGTGCCGACCGAGAAGGTGCGCCAGGTGGCTGAAGCTCATCAGATTAACTTCCGCTATATCTGCCCCGAGTGCATCGGCATTTCGCTCGACGAGACCACCTCGCGCGCCGACCTCGAGGCCATCATCGCCGTCCTGGCCGAGGCCGCCGGCAAGGCTGCCCAGCCCATGGAGTGCGGCGGTGGCTGCTGCCAGAAGGCCCTCGACGCCATGCCCGCCGAGCTCAAGCGCGGCACGCAGTACCTCACCCAGAAGGTCTTCAACCAGTACCACGACGAGACCTCGATGATGCGCTACATCAAGCGCCTCGAGGAGAAGGACCTCTCGCTCAACCGCGCCATGATTCCGCTCGGCTCCTGCACCATGAAGCTCAACGCCGCCGCCGAGATGATGCCCCTCAGCTGGAGCCAGTTCGCCGGCATGCATCCCTTCGTGCCCGCCGACCAGGCCGAGGGTTACACCGAGATGATTCACGACATGGAGCGCCGCCTCTCTGTCATCACCGGTTTCGCCGGTTGCTCGCTGCAGCCCAACTCCGGCGCCTCGGGCGAGTACAGCGGCCTGACCGTCATCCGCAACTATCACATTGCCAATGGTCAAGCCCAGCGCAACGTCTGCCTCATCCCCGCCTCGGCCCACGGCACCAACCCCGCCTCGGCCGCCAAGGCCGGCATGGTGGTGGTCGTGGTCAAGTGCAACGAGCGCGGCGATGTGGACATCGACGACCTCCGCGCCAAGGCTGAGCAGTACCGCGACACGCTCTCCTGCCTGATGATCACCTATCCGTCGACCCACGGCGCCTTCGAAGAGGGCATCCTCGACATCATCAAGATCATCCACGACGCCGGCGCGCTGGTCTACATGGACGGCGCCAACATGAACGCCCAGGTGGGCCTCACCAGCCCCGGCCTGATGGGTGCCGACGTGTGCCATCTCAACCTCCACAAGACCTTCGCCATGCCCCACGGCGGCGGCGGCCCCGGCGTAGGCCCCATCTGCGTCAGCCAGAAGCTGGTCGACTTCCTGCCCTCGCATCCCGTCGTCTCCGTCGGCGGCGCCAAGGGCAACACCATGGCCGCCGCACCCTACGGCAGCGCCTACCTCCTGCCCATCACCTACGGCTACCTGCTGATGCTCGGCGGCGACGGCCTGGCCGAGGCCACCAAGCACGCCATCCTCAACGCCAACTACCTCCGCGCCCGCCTTGAGAAGCACTACAAGATTCTCTACACCGGCAAGAACGGCATGTGCGGCCACGAGATGATTGTCGATTTCAGCCAGTTCAGCCTCAAGGTGAGCGTCGGCGACGTGGCCAAGCGCCTGATGGACTACGGCTTCCACGCCCCCACCGTGGCTTTCCCGGTGCACAACACCCTCATGGTGGAGCCCACCGAGAGCGAGCCCCTTGCCGAACTCGACCGCTTCTGCGAGGCCATGATTGCCATCCGCGCCGAGATTGAGGACATCATGACGGGCCGCAGCGACGAGAAGTGCAACCCTATCTGCAACGCCCCGCATACGATGCAGGTGGTCTGCGCTGACGAGTGGACGCTGCCCTACAGCCGCCAGAAGGCCGCCTTCCCGCTGCCCCATGTGGAGAAGTACTGGCCCACCATCAGCAAGATCGACGACGCCTACGGCGACCGCAATCTGCAGGCCGTCTGGGCGGAGTAAGAACGAACTCTAATCTTTGCCCGCGGGCCCGCTGCCATTCGGCAGCGGGCCCGCTTTTTTATCAAATTTGGTCAGGATGATGCATGCAGACTTCAAGGGGACTTCAAGGGGAATTCTAAGGGTTCTCTAGGGTTGTTCTTCGTTTGTTCTTCGTCTGTTCTTCGCCTGTTCTTTAACCTGGAGATTGGTTTGTACAGGAAATCAGTAGATTGGGAACTGCGGGGGAAAGGTGTGAAAAAAAGAGAAGACTTGTGTCTTCTCTTGGTGGTGACTCCGCCAGGATTCAAACCTGGAACCTTCTGATCCGTAGTCAGATGCTCTATTCAGTTGAGCTACGGAGCCTCTCGAATTCGGGTGCAAAAGTACTAACTTTTTTCGTTCTGACCAAATTTTTTTTCGAGTTTTTTGCCGATTATTCTATTTGTGGTTGTAATTCAGCGTTTTGTGAAATGTTTTTTTTTAATTTACTATCTTCATTTTTCAATTTTGCCATATACTTCCCGGTAAAGTAGAGTACGAATTTCGTCGAATTCGTCATCGTCCAATTCATATTTGGACATGATAATCATATCAACCTCCTGTCCACCATTACGATAGGCGGGTTGCGTGTAGGGTTGAGGGTTGCGGAAGAGGCCCATTGAGGCATAGAATTCAATGCGGTGTTCGGATTCTTCGCTGTGGGGCGTCTCGACCTCGAGCACTACCTGCTCGGTCTGCTGCGAGAGGAAATAGAGGAATGTGGCTTTGCCGATTCCTTGGTTGCGAAGCTCTTCGGCGATGGCGAAGTGCTCAATGTAGATAAGGTCATCGAAGGTCCAGTAGGTGAGGATGCCCACCGGTTCGTCGCCGTTCTCGGCCACGAGGAAATGGAATTTGCCGGCATCACGCTGCCGGAGACTACTGAAGGGGGGGCGTTCCTGCTCGGGGAACGCCTCTTCGAACAGTTTTTGTGCGAAATGCGAATGATCGCTTTCAGACAGGTTGGTAAATGTAATCATTTGATTATTAGGAATATTTTTAAGGTCAAAGTTGGATGTTTTTTCGCAGTGCGGTGGCGGCTAGGAGTTCTTTGGCTCGCGAGAGACGTACCTTGACTGTGCCGAGTGGCAAGCCCAAGCGTTTTGCTATCTCTTCGTAGGAAAGCTCGTCAAAGTAGCGCATCTCAATCACACGGCGGTAGGGTTCTTTGAGTTCGGCCACTATCTCACGCACACGCTCGTCGCGCTGCGTGCGTATCATGTTTTCTTCGGGGTTGGGCTGCGATGAAGGTATTTGATATTCAATGAATTCGCCAGCACTGTTGTGCGACAAATCACTCAGCGACATCGTTGGTGCTTTCCGCTTGCGCTGATAGTCGATAAAGGTGTTGACCCCGATGGAAAACAGCCACGACGAGAACGAGCCCGTTGGCGCATAGCGATGCAGTTGGAGAAAGGCTTTGCTGAAGGTTTCCACCGTAAGGTCATCGGCGGTGGTGGTGTTGCGTGTCATGCGAAGCAGGAGCAGATAGAGTGGCTCGCGATATGAGGCCATCAACCGTGCGTAGGCACGCCCATTGCCATGGTCGCGTGCATCGCAAACTAACTGATAGTCAATCTGTCGCCGGTCTGATACTGCTGCAGTTTCCACTATTTCTTGAATTTTCTGTTACTAGGTAACGGCGTAAGTATCAAAAAAGTATTTGCAACAATAAAATAAATCTCCATTATCGGCGCCGCCAGGTAGACCATGCCTGCATCGAAACGCTTGGCAGGCTGGGCCATGGCCACGATTTGCCATGCCCATTTGAGCACTGCGGCGATGAGTACCATGCCCCAAGGCAGTCCGCCGTGCAACAAGAGGAAAATGCCTGCGGCGTAGAATGCTATGTTCGAGAGTGGTAGGATTTGTTCTGTCAGACGGCTGCCCAACGAGTGCCACGATCGTGTGGCCACGCGGTCCATTCGCTGTTGGTGCCACTGCGCGAAGGTTCGTTTGCACTCCGTGCTGACAATCGCGTCGGCCTCTAACGCCACTGCTGTGTTCTGTTTTGTTGCATTGTGGTAAATAAAAAGGTCGTCCGAGCCAGACGCAACGCTATAGTGGCGAATAAATCCTCCTTGGTGGAAGAAAAACTGGCGGCGGTAGCTAAGGTTGCGTCCCGAGCCGGTATAAGGGTGTCCGAGCAATGCACTGCCCAGGTAATGAGTGCTATAGGCCAGGTTGTCGTACTGTTGAAGAGCTCCAAGTAGCGTCTTGTTGCGCTTCAGTCCACAGAAGCCTAGCACAATCTGCGTGTTCTTCTTTGTGTAGCCACGCACCATGCCGCGCAGCCACTGTGTGTCCTGCGGAATGCAGTCGGGGTCGGCCAGCATGAGTACATCGTTTTTGGCGCTCTTGATGCCGATCGAAAGCGGATATTTCTTGCCCTGAAAGAGGTTCACGTCCTCCTTGAATGGAACTACCTTGAGGTGGGGGTAGTAATCCTTGAGCAGTTTCAGTACATAGGGTGTGTCGTCCTGACTCAGGTAGTCAACCACTACCACCTCGAAGTTGGGGTAGTCCTGTTCCAGCAAGTAAACCAGATTTTCCTTGAGCCAGGCAGCATCGTTGTGGGCCGTCAGCACTACCGACACCCCGGGCAACGACTCCTTGTTTAATGACCCGCTGCTCTCAACATCCTTCTTCTTCTCATGCCATCGGCCTACCCGAAAATGGAACAGCCCATAGTAAATGCAGAGAAATATAAATGACAACGTCAGCACCGCGGTAAGTGCAATGGCGTAAATATCAGTGAGAAATGAGGAGAAATCAAACATCTTTGCACTTCGATTTTGAGTTACAAAGATAAGGAAAATCTATGCGTGTATGTGTGCGCCTGTGAATCTATTTTTCAACAAGAAATCAACAGCACGCCTGGTTTATAACCCAAAGTCCCGCACCAGCCTCTCTGCAAAAAGGGTGGCACCAGTGAGATTCAAGTGGGTGGCGTCGTAATACAGATTGTTGTCCCGGAATGCGCTGTCCACAAGGTAGTTGCGGTATTCGACAGGGTATTCCCGTGCCACCGAGTCCATCATGTCGTGCAGCTTCTGGATTTTGCTTTCCGTGGTCATGTTCAAGAAGGCTTGGGCGCTGGGCGGTGTTACAACAATCAGCCTTACGCCTTTTTCTTGGCACATCCGCGCTATCCCGGTCAGCGACGCGCGGTAGGCCCCCTGGGCCCCTTGGTTGCAGGCCCACCACGTGTCGGCGCCCGCGAACTTGCGCGTCAACTTCCTGTATCCCAGCTTGTCCATGCTGTCGCGTGGCACACCGTCGTTTTTCAGCATCTTGTAATGGTAGGGGATGTAGTGGTAGAAATGTTTGGGGTAGGGGATGCCCATGTCTCGGTAGTAGTGGTAGATGAACGCCGCGCGGTCTTTGTCGTTTTCGTAAAAGCCGTCGAATCCGTCAAACGAGTAGTGCAGGGGCATGATGACGGTTTCGAGCTTGTGCATTCGGGGCAGGTAGCGTCTCAGGAGTGCTTCGTCGTAGTAGCTGACCCGTCCGCTCATGGCCAGCATGAAGGTGCTGTCGCCCAGCGCGTGCGGGTTCAGACCCCATTCGAACTGCGAGTGTCCCATCACGAGGGTTTTTATCTCCTCGCAGTTTTCTTCCATGTACTTGAGTTTGAAGGTGTAAACATTGTCTAGCGGCAGCTGGTTGACTGCCATGCCACCAACCACAGCAATGCCGAGGGCCATCAAAAACGTGATGGCTACCGAAATGAGGAATTCTTTCATAGTCGACGTCCCATTTTTTCAACCATTGAGGCTTTCCATGTGCCGTAATCGCCTGTCAATATGTGTTTTCGTGCTTCGCTTACCAACCACAAGTAGAACTTCAAGTTGATGATTGAACATATCTGTAAACCAAGTATTTCCTCGGCTTTAATAAGGTGGTGCAGGTAGGCCAGGGTGTAGTCCAGGTAGATGGGGGTGAAGTCGTTCTCCCACTTCTTGTTTTTGATGTTGATGGTGCCCTCGGCGGTGAAGAGCATGCCGTTGCGGCCGTTGCGGGTGGGCATGACGCAGTCGAACATGTCCACGCCCCGCTCGATGGCCTCCAGCAGGTTCTGCGGCGTGCCGACGCCCATCAAGTAGCGCGGGCGGTCCGTGGGCAGGATGGCATTGACCACCTCTATCATCCTGTACATCACCTCGGTAGGCTCGCCCACGGCCAGCCCGCCGATGGCGCACCCTTCGGGATCCTTGCTGGCGATATATTCGGCACTCTGCCGCCGAAGGTCCTCATACTGACAGCCTTGCACGATGGGGAACAATGCCTGGTGGTGGCCGTAGAGGGGCTCGGTGGTGCGGAAGCGCTCGATGCAGCGGTCCAGCCAGCGGTGGGTCAGCCCCATGGCCTTCTCGGCGTAGCGGTGGTCGCTGTCGCCGGGGGCGCACTCGTCGAAGGCCATCATGATGTCGGCACCGATGGCACGCTGTATATCCATCACGTTTTCAGGCGTGAAGAGGTGCTTGCTGCCGTCCACATGGCTGCGGAAGGTGCAACCCTCTTCCTTTAGCTTGCGGTTGGCGGCCAGCGAGAAAACCTGAAATCCGCCGCTGTCGGTCAGTATCGGCCGCTGCCAGCCGTTGAATTTGTGCAGCCCGCCGGCCTGCCGCAGGATGTCGCATCCCGGGCGCAGGTAGAGATGGTAGGTATTGCCCAGAATTATCTGTGCCTCAATATCGTTGACCAGCTCGTGTTGATGCACTGCTTTAACTGTTCCGGCGGTGCCCACGGGCATGAAGATGGGGGTCTGGATGTCGCCGTGGTCGGTGTGGACAACGCCCGCTCGGGCGTCGCCGCAAGTGGCTTGGAGGTCGAAGGTGAGTCGGTCGGTCATTCTATTCTATAAGTAGTATTCGTTGGCAGCAGCAGGAGCATCGCCAGCCACCCTTTCATCCCAGCAGTTCTTTGGCCACGGCGAGCGCCTTGTCCAGCCCGTCGGGGTTCTTGCCGCCGGCGGTGGCGAAGTGGGGCTGGCCGCCGCCGCCGCCCTGGATTTCTTTGCCCAGCGTGCGCACCATCTGCCCGGCGTTGAGGCCGTCGTCCACACGGCTCTGTCCCAGCACGATAAGCAGGGCGGGCTTGCCGTCCGTCACGCTGCCCAGCACCACAGCCATCTCCGGCCGCTCGGCGCGCAGGGCCATGACGGCATCCTTCAGCGTGTTCACGTCGCAGTCCATGCGCTGCACAAGGGTGGGGGAGGCTTCGAGCCTGGCAGCCAGCGACTTGACGATGCCGGCGGCAATCTCGTCTTTCAGCTTCCCGCTTTCCGCCTTCAGCTTGGCATTCTCGTCCTGCAGCTTGGCGATGGAGGCGCCGAGGTCTTTGGTGCCCTTGAACATCTCGCGCAGCTGGTCGAGCAGGTCCTGCTGGCTGTAGGCCAGTTGCTCGGCCGCCTGGGCCGTCACGGCCTCGATGCGGCGCATGCCGGCGGCGATGGCCCCCTCGTTCACGATGCGGAACAGGCCGATCTGACCCGTGTTTTGAAGGTGCGTGCCGCCGCAGAATTCCACACTGGGGCCGTACTTTACCACGCGCACATGGTCGCCGTATTTCTCGCCGAACAGCGCCATGGCACCCATCTTCTGCGCTTCGGCGATGGGCATCCGGCGGTGCTCCTCGAGCGGTACGCACGCGCGCACCATATTATTTACGCGGCGTTCCACCTCGCGGATTTCCTCGGGCGTGAGCTTGGCGAAGTGGCTGAAGTCGAAGCGCAGGCGCTCGGCGTCCACGCTCGAGCCCTTCTGCTCCACATGCTCGCCAAGCACCTGGCGCAGAGCGTAGTGCATCAGGTGTGTCGCCGTGTGGTTGCAGGCCGTGGCCTGGCGCGCCTCGGCATCGACGGCGGCGCGGAACGTACCCGTCAAATCATCGGGCAGCTGCTCCACGATGTGCACCGTCAACCCATTCTCTTTCTTGGTATTAAGAATTTTCAATTTTGAATTCTCAATTTTCAATTCGCCCCGGTCGCCCGCCTGGCCGCCGCTCTCGCCGTAGAAAGGCGTGCGGTCGAACACCAGCTGGTAAAACTCTCTGTCCTTGGTCTTTACATGGCGGTAGCGGGTAATCTTCACGTCGCATTCCAGCATATCGTAGCCCACAAACTCCTGCTCTCCGCTTGCCACCTCCACCCAGTCGTCGCTCTCCACCTTGGCGGCGCCGCGCGAGCGTTCTTTCTGCTCCTGCATGCCGCGCTCGAAGCCCTCCATGTCGACCGTCATACTCTTCTCGCTGGCAAGCAGTTGCGTGAGGTCGATAGGGAAGCCGTAGGTGTCGAACAGCTCAAAGGCGAAGGCGCCGTCCACCACCTTGGTGGTGCATTTGGATGCATATTCCTCGAAACGCTTGATGCCGCCGGCCAAGGTACGAAGGAACGCCTGCTCCTCTTCCTGTATGATGCGCTGTATCAGCTCTTTCTGTTTCTCCAGTTCGGGGAATTGGTGCCCCATCTGGCCCACCAGCGTCGGCACCAGCGTGTTGATGAACGGCTCGTTGAAGCCCAGGAAGGTGTAGCCGTAGCGCACGGCGCGGCGCAGGATGCGGCGGATGACGTAGCCCGCCTTGGCGTTGCTCGGCAGCTGCCCGTCGGCGATGCTGAAACTGACGGCGCGCAGGTGGTCGGCGCAGACGCGCATCGCCACATCGGCCTGCCCGTCCTCGCCGTAGCGCTTGCCGCATCTCGACGCAAGTTCCTGTATCAGAGGCTGGAAGACATCCGTGTCGTAGTTGCTCTGCTTGCCCTGCATCACCATGCAGAGGCGCTCGAAGCCCATGCCGGTGTCTATGTGCTTGGCCGCCAGCGGCTCCAGGCTGCCGTCGGCCTTGCGGTTGTACTGCATGAACACCAGGTTCCATATCTCGATCACCTGCGGGTTGTCCCTGTTTACGAGGTCTTTGCCCGCCACGCGGGCCTTCTCCTCGGCCGAGCGTATGTCGACGTGGATTTCCGAGCAGGGGCCGCAGGGGCCTTGGTCGCCCATCTCCCAGAAGTTGTCCTTTTTCGACCCCTTCAGGATGCGGTCCTCGCTGATGTGGGCGCGCCAGAAGTCGTAGGCCTCCGTGTCCATGCCGAGCCCCTCCTTCTCGTCGCCGCCGAAGACGGTTACGTAGAGCCAGTCCTTGTTTATCTTCATCACCTCGGTCAGGAACTCCCAGCCGTAGGCGATGGCCTCTTTCTTGAAGTAGTCGCCGAAGCTCCAGTTGCCCAGCATCTCGAACATGGTGTGGTGGTACGTGTCGTGGCCCACCTCCTCCAGGTCGTTGTGTTTTCCGCTGACGCGCAGGCACTTCTGCGAGTCGGCCACCCTCGGGTGCTGCACCGGCGCGTTGCCGAGGAAGATGTCCTTGAACTGGTTCATGCCGGCGTTGGTGAACATCAGCGTGGGGTCGCCCTTGACCACCATCGGCGCGCTCGGCACGATGTGATGCCCCTTGTTCTCGAAATAATCCAGGAATGCTTTGCGTATCTCGTTGCTTGTCATATGTTGCATTCTTTGTTGATTGTTATTTATGATAAAAATATTCTTGCCCTCTGCTGTATGGGAGGATCAATTGAAATACAGTTTCTTATATGTCTCACTGTCAAAAATGCCATCCGAAATTCCTTTTTTGACAATGTTCAAGATGAAATCCTCTTCTGTTGGGTAAAGATCCACGTCAGACCCACCTAGGATAAGGTTTATTCCTTCTATGTCAGTACTCACTATGTCGTCAAAATGCATTTTCCATGCACTATGCGTTCCGCTCCATCCCAATTTGAAAGTGCAGAAATCGACGGGTAGGGAAGCGTCGCTTTTTGTCAGTCGGCTTGTGTTTGACGAACTACGGATAAAATCCATCGCGACATCCTGTACGGCAAAGACGATTTTACGGTGCCAGTGTCCTACTATTTTACCTTTCTTGTAGGCTTGTTGCATCATTGTTTTGGAAAACTCGTTTGCCCAGTTGATTCCATAACGATAACTGTCTTGTAAGAACCTTTCGTGCTTTTTGTAGTCCAATATTGCCTGATACGGGGATCCCGTAGTGCCGGCAGCCTGTAGTTCCACACAGAGAAAATCCAGTATTCGACCCTTGTGATCTCTTGTTACAGCCACATAATCGACACTCCCTCCGACACCGATGTTCACCTCTGGAATCCATTCTACATTTTTCCACGCACCCAAATATTTCTCTCGAATAGTTTCGAAAAGGGTGTCTTCTTTTAGTCGTTGGGGGCAAAGGATGACAGGTGTGAATTCCTTTAGAAATTCGCCTTTGTATCCGACACTGCATATCCCGACTTTCACATCGGGCTCGCTTTTGCGGGGTTTGACACAAGTCCCGTGAATGTATTTGCAGTATTGTTGCCGCAATGCGAGTTTGAGTGCATTCTCTTGTCCTACATAAGGACAGCCAAACATTTCTGTTGGAAACTTTTTGACAACAGGCTTTTTCATATCAAAGGCAGTGTATATGACGTGTTTGACACTCTCTGTTTTGCAATATCGATGTATCTGTTACTTAAATCAATACCGATACCCTTGCGACCAAGCTTCAGCGCTGCAGCGATGGTGCTTCCTGTACCGGAAAATGTGTCTAATACAATTCCGTCACGTGGGCATGTCGCTAATATCGGATTTTGTAACAGCTCCTCGGGAAATACCGCATAATGTTCGTCTTTGCGCCACGTATCCTCAGGGGTGATTCTCCAAATGTCGGAGGGCAAGAATCCCTTGCTACTCATTTTCATGATGAAGAACCCCTTGTTCTCCAGTTCTTTGGCCCGTCCGCTGACTTTGGAATTGTCGCTGTGATATGTACGCTGAGTTCCCCTCAAGGTCATTCTGAAATCAACGATTTCACCATTCATCAGTTGGGCAAGTGTATCCTCGAGGGCTTTCGACGCCGCGGTCTTTTCGGCCTCTGTGAGCTCGGTACTTTCTTCTATCAGCCTCTTATATCGTTTTCCGCTCACGCCGGTCGCCGATACTATTTCCCCATTGATTTTTTTAGGCTTCCTTGGAGAAATGACGCGTATGCTATCGGCATCGTAATAATACTTTGGACTTCTGACGAAATGGAAGAAATGCTCATATACATCACGAAATCTGTCGCGGCAGCTCTGTGTCCCTTTCATCTTGTCCCAAATGATATCATTGCGTAGTATCCAACCGTCATCCATCAATGACAGGGCAACCCTCCATGGCATACCCATCAATGCCTTGTTATGATATTTGTCTCCGATGTTCAACCATAAAGAACCGTCCTTCTTGAGCACTCGCTTGGCTTCTCTAAACACATCCCGCAATGACTGGACATATCTCTCGTGATCGCTTTCCCGGCCAATTTCCATTTCCTTGTCTTCTACATCAATGTCGTACTCTCTTTGTGCCCAATAAGGGGGGGATGTGATTATGCAATTAACGGACTCGCTCGGCAGGTTTCTCAGTACATCGATAGAATTGCCATTGAGAAAACCGAAACGCTGGTCCCCGTTAATAATGCCATTAACTATAGCTATGATTTCGCTTCCACTCATTTTTCTCAGTATATCACAGTTTCAAAACTCCTCCCGCTCCACCATCAGGATGCCGCCCTGCGGCACGATGAAGTATTTCTCGCCGTTGTACTTGATTTCCACAGCGTTCTTGAGCAGGAACAGCGCCAGGTCGCCCGGGCGCACCTGCAGCGGTATGTAGCGCGCCTCGCGCTCGGTCGGGTTCCACTCCTCGTGGTCGTCGCCGCTCGGGATGGGGTAGCCGGGGCCCACCTTCAGGATGTAGCCGCTCTGCACCTCCTCCTTCTCCTGGTAGCCCGCCGGCAGCAGCAGGCCGCCCTTGGTCTTCCGCGCCGGCGTCGACGGGTCGATCAGCACGCGGTCTCCCACCACTATCAGTCTGTCTATGTTTGAGTTAGCCATTATATATTATATAGTATCGGTGTGCAAAGGTACGTTTTTTTTGCCACATGGTGGGAAATATTTTGGGAATTAAGGTGAAAAAGAATAACCCGTCCGCAATTGCCCCCTCCCCTTTGGGTAATAATGGGAAAAGGCCTATCTATTACCCTACAGAACCCCTACCGTTCCCCTACCGCCTGCCGTGCGAAATCGAGCAGGGTGGGGTAGTGGCAGTCCACCAGGCGGGGGCGGGTGGTGGCCACGTCGCTGTTGCTCCCGATCAGCACCGTCCGCATGCCGCAGCGGCGCCCGAAGAGCATGTCGGTCATCGAGTCGCCCACCATGGTGCAGCTTTTGAGCCGCAGGCCGGGGTGCTCCCGGCGGGCGCGCAGGGCCATGCCGATGTTGGGTTTGCGGTAGGGGCTGCGGGCGGCTTCGAGGTCGGGGCAGTGGTAGATGCGGTCGATGAGGTGGCCCGTCTCCGCCTGCAGCTTGCTGTGCACAGCCGCCAGGTCATCCTCGGTCATCAGCCCCTTGCCGATGCCTTGCTGGTTGGTGGCGACGAAGATATGGTCGTAGTGCGGCCGCAGCATCCGCAGCGCCTCGGCCACCCCGGGCAGCAGCTCCAGCTCGTCGGGGTGTTTCACATAGTCGCCTTGGCGCAGCACGTTGAGCACGCCGTCGCGGTCCAAGAAGAGTGCGTTCATAGCAGTGGCAGTTCGGTTTGGGCGCGCCGGTAGTCGTCGGGCACGCCGATATCGATGAAATAGCCGTCGGTGCGGTAGCCGTAGAAGGCCTCCTCGCGGAAGCGTCCTTGCAGCACCTCGCGCTCGAAGGAGAAGGGTTCGCCCACGGCGCGGTCGGCCAGCAGGCTGCGGTGCAGCTGGTAGATGCCGCCGTTGATGAGGCCGGGGCCGTGTGCGGGGTCTTTCTCGTGGAAGGAGGTGATGCGGCCGTCGGCGTCGGTGTCGACGGCGCCGTAGCGTCCGGCGTCGTCCACGGCGCGCAGCACCACGGCCAGCGGGGTGGCTTTTTGCAGCGCCAGCTGCCGCAGTTCGGCGAGGTCGGCCAGCAAGAGGGTGTCGCCGTTGAGCACGGTGACGCTGTCGGCCTGGCAGTGTTGGAGGGCGTTGACGATGGCGCCGCCGGTGCCGAGGGGGCTGGTCTCGCGGGCGTAGGCGAGGGCCAGGCCTCGGTAGTCGCTGCCGAAGCAGGCCTCAACCTTCTCGTGCAGGTAGCCGGTGGCGAGCACGGCGCGGGTGTAGCCTTGGCGCAGGAGGCTCTCGAGCAGGTAGCAGAGGAACGGTCTGCCCGCCACGGGAGCCATGGGCTTGGGCACGTCGCTCACCACGCTCTGCAGCCGTGTGCCGAAACCGCCAGCCAAAATGATGGCCTCGGGCCTCACTATTTTAACTTCTTTCATTCTCCTTACTCCTTACTTCTTACCTCCTCATTCCTCATTCCCCCAAACATCGCCGTTTCCACGAGCTCGCAGATGATGTGGCCGAGCATGATGTGGCTCTCCTGGATGCGGGGGGTGTCGGTGCTGGGCACGTTGAGCAGCAGGCCTCCGCAATCGCGCATCTTGCCGCCGGTCTGGCCGGTGAGGGAGACGATGTGGATGCCCATCTCCTGTGCCACGCGGTAGGCCTCGAGGATATTGCGGCTGTTGCCGCTGGTGCTGATGCCGACCAGCACGTCGCCGCGGCGGCCGGTGCCGCGCAGCAGGCGGCTGAAGACGTGGTCGTAGCCGTAGTCGTTGCCCACGGCGGTGAGATAGGAGGTGTTGCAGTGGAGGGCTTCGGCGTTCAGCGGCGGACGGTCGAAGTAGAAGCGTCCGCTGAGCTCGGCGGCCAGGTGTTGCGCGTCGGCCGCGCTGCCGCCGTTGCCGCAGAAGTGGATCTTGCCGCCTTGGTGGAGGCTCTGCTCGATGAGGCTGGCTGCCTCGGCTACCCGCTGCATCAGCGCAGCGTCGGTCAATATCTGCTGCTTGACAGCAATGCTTTGTTCGATAGACTCTTGTATGCGGTTCATTGTATTAAGACAATTTACTTGATTTCTTTCTTGTCTTCCACCCAGTCACAGCGTCCATGTCCGCAGCCCCTCGGTGGTGAAGTCGTAGCGTTTGGTCTCGCCGCCGAACTGGCCGAGCGCCTCGCGGACCGCGAAGCGCGAGAGCCCCGGGCAGTAGAAGAACATGAAGCCGCCGCCGCCGGCGCCGCTGATCTTGCCGCCCGACGCGCCGGCCGCGATGGCAGCCTCGTAGATGGCGTCGATGCGGGGATTGCTGATGCTCTGCGCCATCTGCTTTTTGTGCTCCCACCCGAAGTTGAGGATGGTGCCGATGCCGTCCACGTTGCCCTTCAGGAGCGCCTCCTTCATCTGCTGCGCCTGCTCCTTGAGGCGGTGCATGCTCTCGATGCTCGACGTCTTCTTGGCCTTGACGTTCTGCTGCTGCTCGCGGATGATGTCGGCGCTGACGTGCGAGGTGTCGGTGTAGTAGAGCAGCAGGTTGTGGTTCAGCTCGTCGATGTAGCGCTGGCGCACGCGCAGCGGGTTCACTATCACGTTGTCGCCGAGGAATTCCATGTAGTTGAACCCGCCGAAGGTGGCGGCGTACTGGTCCTGTTTGCCGCCGGCCAGGCCGAGGTCTTCGCGCTCGATCTCGTAGGCCAGCCGCGCGATGTCGTATTCGCCCAGGGGCAGCTTGAGCCACTCCACGTAGGCACCGAGGATGGAGACCACGAGGGTCGACGAGGTGCCGAGGCCGCTGCCCGCCGGCGCGTCGACAAACGAGGCGATGCGCAGCGAGAGCGGTCGGTGGGTGAACTGGCGCACGATGCGGTTGTAGACCCCTTTGTGGAGGATGAAATAGCCATCGGTGTCCACCTCGGACGCGTTCTCGTACACTTCGCGCAGACCGCGGTCTGGGGCTAGGAATTCCACGCGCCCGTCGTCGGTGGGCTCGATGGTGGTATAGGCGTAGAGGCTGATGGTGGCGTTGAGGATGGCGCCGCCGTAGAGGTCGCTGTAGGGCGACACGTCGGTGCCGCCGCCGGCCAGGCCCAGTCGCAGGGGGGCTTTGCTTCGGATGGTCATGTCTGTTGGAGGTTGTTGATGGCTTGGGTCATGTTGGTCCATAGGTATTTCTGCTTCTCCTGGCGCACGCCCTCGGTCAGGCGCTGCTGCCAGTCTTCGCTGAAGTAGCGCACGATGGCGTCGGCTATCGCCTGCGCCTGGGGCTCGACGACGAACCCCACCTTGCCGTCGGGCACTATCTCGGGCAGGCCGCCGACGTTGGTCACCAGCATCGGCCGCTCGAAGTGGAAGGCAATCTGCGTGACGCCGCTCTGCGTGGCCGTCTTGTAGGGCTGCGCCACCAGGTCGGCAGCGCAGAAGTAGCGGTTCACCTCATGGTCGGGGATGAAATCGGTGTGCATCGCCACGCGCGAACTGAGGTCCAGCCGCGCGATGAGGTCGTGGTAAGGCTTGGGGTCGCCGTAGAACTCGCCCGCGACGATAAGCTTCACCCCCAGCGGCTCCATGCGCTCGTCGGCCATGGCTTGCAGCAGGAGGTCGAGCCCCTTGTAGTCGCGTATGAAGCCGAAGAAGAGCACATAGCGCTGCCCCTCGCGCAGGCCGAGTTGCCCGAGGGCCTCCTGGCGCGTGAGGGTCTCGCCGTAGTGGTCGTAGAGCGGGTGGGGGCAGAAGGTGCGGGCCTTGCGTCGCTTGGGGTCGAAGAGGTCGGCATCGGCCAGCACCGAGCGGCTCATGGCTACCATGCCGTCGATGGACTTCACAAAGTAGCGCGCGAATATGCTGTCGCCCGGACGCTTCTCGTGCGGCACCAGGTTGTCCAGGATGGCAATGCGGCGCGTCCCCTTGCGCTTGGCCACGCGGTTCGCCGTGCCGAGCGCCGGCGCCATGAAGGGCAGCCAGAACTTGGTGACCACCAGGTCGGGCCGCTGGCGGCGGATATAGCGCCCCGTTTTGAACCACGTGAACGGGTTCACCGCGTTTAGCATCCGCCGGATGCGCAGGTCCGCGGGCGCCGGCTCGTCGCTGTACTGCGTCTTGCCCGGGAAGAGGAAGTTGGGGTACTGGAGGGTGAAGGTGACAATCTCCACCTCGTGACCCTCGGCCATATACTGGCGCGCCAGCCGCTCGTTGAACGCCGAGAGGCCGCCGCGGTAGGGATAGGCAGTGCCCAGGATGATGATTTTCACGGCTAGTTCAGTTCAAAGTTGATTGGAAGCGTGTACTGCACGCGCACTTTCTCGCCGCGCACGCGACCGGCCTTCCAGCGCGGCATCTCGCGGATTACCCTCAGCGCCTCCTGCGACAGCGCCTCGTGCGGGCTGCGCAGCACGCGCCGGTGCGACGTCGTGCCGTCGGGCTCGATGACGAAGGTCACACTCACCGTCCCCTCCACCCCCTCGGCCTTGGCCTGTTCGGGATATTGGATGTTGGCTGCCAGGTACTGGATCAGCCCCTCGTAGCCGCCGGGAAACTCGGGCGAGCGTTCCACCACGGTATAGATTTCATTGCCGGCAGCCACAGGGGTCGTGTCGGCCGTCTGGGCATGCAAGGCGCCGCCGGCCACAGCCAGCAGCAGCAGTAGTAGTGCTTTTCTCATGGTGCCATTTTTTTTCAGTTTCCATAATGGAACGCGCGCGCCGCATATTTATTGTGTGCGGCGCCGAATATTTTTCCCGCGTAGACTCAACTATCAAGTGCAACACTGTTATGCAAAGATAGTAAGAATTTTTGTTTTGGAGAGGAAAAGTTCAAAAGTTTTCTTGGACGGAGGTTGA
>CACWPQ010000029.1 GCA_902762805.1 uncultured Bacteroidota bacterium
GGGGGGTCGCAGGGCGGCGAGGGCGATGGAGGCGGCGGCGAGGGGGAGGAAAAACCAAGCGAGGAGGTGGATGGGACGGCTGTTGAGGCGGGGGGCACCGAGGGTGTCGGCGTAGTAGCTGTTAAAACGGGATTGGAAGACGCGTATCTTGCGCGATGCGAGGAAGAAGAGGAGGAGGTCGATGGCGGCGGTGAGGGTCCAGAAGACGGGATAGGAGAGGATGGCGACGAGGTTCCAGATGGTGTCGCCTTCGAGGGGGAAGAGGCTGTCGAAACGGAAGATGAGGCAGAGGTGCTCGTAGCGGCGCGGGCCGAGGATGGAGACGGCGACGGTGAGTGCGATGATGAAGAGGAGGGGGAGGAGGAGGCTGTGGCGCTGGCGGAGGGAGGAGCCGCGGGGTTCGGTGAGTGCGCAGACGGCGATGTAGTAGATGGGTCCGGCGAGGATGGCGACGAGCTGGAAGATGTACTGGTAGATGAAGAGGCTGTAGGTGCGTCCGCGGAAGATGACGGTGGCGAGCACTTCGGCGAAGGCCACGAGGAGCATGGCGGCGGCGAGGAGTATCTGTGCGCGTGTGGGGCGCTTCTTGGTGGCCAGGATGAGGAGCGCCCAGAGGGCGGAGACGACAGCCGGCAGGTACATGAGGTAGGTCCACTTCATTTTTTATTAGGGATTAGGGATTAGGGATTAGGGATTTTCTTACTATTCACTCCCCTCTCTTGAGAGGAGAGGGGTCGGGGGTGAGGCTGTCGATGAGTTTCACCAGTTCGTCGACGGCGTGTTCCTGCGGGATGTCGCGCTTGACGACCTCTTTGCCTTTGTAGAGGGTGATTTTGCCGGGGCCGGAGCCGACGTAGCCGTAGTCGGCGTCGGCCATTTCGCCTGGGCCGTTGACGATGCAGCCCATGACGCCGATTTTGACGCCGACGAGGTGGCGGGTTTTGGCTTTGATTTCGCGGAGGGCGGTCTGGATGTCGTAGAGTGTGCGGCCGCAGGAGGGGCAGGCGATGTATTCGGTCTGGGTGATGCGGGCGCCGACGGCCTGGAGGATGTCGTAGGCGACGGGCATTTCGGCTTCGGGGTCTTCGGTGAGGGAGACGCGGATGGTGTCGCCGATGCCGTCGAGGAGGAGTGCGCCGATGCCGGCGGCGGATTTGAGGCGGCCCTGCATGCCGTCGCCGGCTTCGGTGACGCCGAGGTGGATGGGGTAGTCCATGCCGAGGGCGTGCATTTTCTGGACGAAGAGGCGCGTGCTGTCCACCATGACCTTGACGTTGCTGGCTTTCATGGAGAAGACGAGGTCGTGGTAGTCCTGCGCGCGGCATACCTGTGCGAATTCGAGAGCGGACTGTGCCATGCCTTCGGGGGTGTTGCCGTAGCGGGACATGATGCGCTCGGAGAGCGAGCCATGGTTGGTGCCGATGCGCATGGCGGTGTGGTGGCGCTTGCAGATGTCGATGAGGGAGGCCATGCGCTCCCCTATCCTATCGATTTCCGCTTGGTACTCTTTTTCCATCTCCGCTGACCACTGGCCACTGACCACTGACCACTTCCCATTGTTCCGGTCCGTATAGTTGCCGGGGTTGACGCGCACCTTCTCCACCAGCGTGGCGGCCACCTCGGCGGCCTTGGGGTTGAAGTGTATGTCAGCCACCAGGGGCACCTCGCAGCCGCGACGGAGGAGTTCTTCTTTGATGCGGCCGAGGTTCTCGGCGGCACGCACGTCGGGCGCCGTGATGCGCACCAGCTCGCAGCCCGCCTCGACCATGCGGAGCGCCTGCTCCACGGTGGCGCGGGTGTCGAGGGTGTCGGTATTGGTCATGCTCTGCACGCGGACGGGGGCGCCGCCGCCCAGGGTCAGATGGCCTATATGTATCTGTCTGCTCATAAAGTATACGTACAATTCATTGTTTCATTCATGCAATTTCACCGCGCATATATGCGGAGCACACTTCCTGATTAAGTATCATCCTCGTGCGTCTTTGTTATTTCTTCTTACGGCTCTTCGGCTTGTCGGCGTCGGGCAGGGCCTTGGACTCTTCGGTGGAAGCCAAGTAGTCGGCGGCTTTCTTCGGCGAGACGACGCTGCGGCCGAGGCGCTTCTCCATGGTGCGGCGGGCGTCGCGGGCCACGTCGCCGCCCTCCTGCGCTATGCGCTGGCTCTCGGCCATCGTCTGCGGGTTCGACTGGCGCGAGTACTCGGTGGTGGCCACCTCGGCGAGGGTGTTGAGCGCCAGTTCAATGTTGGTCATATTGTCGCGCAGGTTCTGCTTGGTGAGGCCTTTGTAGCGCTTGTACTCGCCGGTGGTCATGCCGCTCCACGCCTTGGTGAGGACGTTGGTGAGGATGGCGAAGTCCTTGGGCTCGTGAATGCCGGAGCGGTGCCACTCGTCGGTCAGCTCCTTGCGCATCTCGATGCTGCGCATGCGCTCGTTGATCCAGCGGTCGCTGTAGCCCTGGCGACGGTAGTCGTCGACGGCCATCTGGAAGGTCAGCTCGGGGTCTATCATCTGGTCCACGCGCTGGGCTCCCACCTCGGCCAGCCACCGCTTCACAGGCTCGGCCTTCTTCGACGGGATGGACTGGATGATGCGGAAGATGCCCTCAATGTCAGCCGCCTGGGTCTTGCGACGCTTGCCGTCAGGTGCAATCATTTCAACAGGGGGACAAATTGTCCCCCACTTGGATTTCAGTTCGGGGTCACGACGGAGCATCTTCTTGATATAGTCGCGGGGATTCACCGTATCTGTCAGTATCTGCACGATGTCAGCCACCGAAAAGTAATACTTCTCCTGCTCGTCATCCCAAACGATACGGACTTTCGTGTTCTCAAAGAGTGTTATGCCGGTCTGTTTTGTCATAATATCTTGCGCTTATAATTCCTCAGAACGTGAGTGTGAACGACATCGGTTCTGGGTAGCAGCTGTGGAAGACGAGTGTGTAGGTTCCGCGTTCGATGCCGTGGAGGTCGAATTCGTTGTCCACGTCGCACATGCAGTCGGCTTGCGGGTTGCCTTCGTCCTCGCGCTCGTAGATGTCGATGGTCTGCCCGTTGCGGATGGCGCTGACGGTGATGCCGCCGTCCATCCCGGCGGTGCCGCAGTTGACCATCAGGTTGTGGTGCGTCACATGCAGCCGCTGGCTGGCGGCATCGTATGCCACGCTCGCCGAGTCGGGACTGTAGATGCCCTTTGTGCCCTTGTCGGTGTGGGACAGACACTCGGAGTGGCGGGCATTGTAGTTGGTGTTCAGCGGCTCGGGGTCCTCGCTCTTGCCGCATTGGAAGGCCATGGTCAGCATCGCACCCATAACCAGTGCAATCGTCGGTTTGATCATCTTTTTCATTGTACGTATCTTTTTAAAATTTACGATATCCGCGCGATGGTGCGTTGCAACGTCAGCACCTGGGCCTTGAGTTGCTTCACCTGGTCCTGCAGGTTGGCGTTCTGGCCTTTGAGGCGGCGCACTTCGGCCTCGAGCTCGTCGATGGTGGGGAACGACAAGCCACTGTCGACGGGTTCGGGGATGGGTGTCTGGCGACGGCCCTTTTGATGGCCGTTCGCTCCGCTGCGGTCGCGTGCGCCGATGCTCTCGTCGTTGAAAGCCTTGGCCTTGCCCTCCTGGTCGGCCATGCGGATGAGCTCCGAGGGCTGCATCGGCATGTCGAAACCCGTCTCGTCCTCGACGAAGATGGTGGTGCCTTGTATTTTCTTCACTATCCCCCCGCCCACGGCGTTGAGGAACTTCACTTTGTCTCCTATCTTGAATTGTGTCATAGCTTAATATTTTTGGCTGCAAAAATACATCTTTTTCGCGACATGCGGAAATTTATTTTTCCGTGTGGGCATTGGAACTCTTCGCTCCAGAATCGAATTACAACAGATTCATTATTTTCTTTGCAAGAGCATCAGGATTTTCCACACAAAGGCCGAAGACATAAAAACGCCAGCCGGAGTAGTAAACTCGGAGAGTCTCAGGAACGTCATATACATAGAACCATCGGGGAATGCCTACACGTCGAATGGTCGACAACGGAATTATTTTCTTTCTCCTAAAAATACCACCCTGACATTCAATAACCAAGTTTTTCCCTTGAACTGAAATCGTTTCGACCGCGCGTCTCCATCGCATACAAATATCAATAGCCCAAAGCGATAGGTAGAAGAAGAAACAACCCGCTATGACAAAAAGACAAAACACCCCTGGCGGCAACAACCTAATTGTACATAAAAGGTAGAGATAAATTATAGGAACAGAGGCACATACAACTGCACGAATAACGCTAAAAGAGAACCGCATGTCTCTTCTGTGTTGACGGCAATCGTTTATGGCAATAATTTCCATGCAAAAATCAGATCAAACAGTCGGCCAAGGCGGCAATGTCTATGCCGTCGAAATTGCCGCTGCTCATCATCAGCAGGTTCGCTCCACAAGGTCGCGCGTGCTGCCACTCCATCGCCTTCAACTTGGCCACCATCGCGGCGCTGTCGGTGAAGACCTCCACATCGCCGCCGAAGGCGCGGCGCACCTCGTCGGGGTCCAGCGGCGGCAGCTTCTTCAGTTGCAGGGCATGCTGGCTGAAGTAGACGCAACGCACGTCGGCCTCGTCCATCGAGTGGGCATACTGCTGCAGGAACTCCGCCGTCAGCGAGCTGAAGGTGTGCAGCTCCATGCAGGCCACCAGCCGCCTCTCGGGGTACTGCTCCCGCATGGCGTGGATGGTGGCGCGGAGCTTCGAGGGAGCGTGGGCGAAGTCCTTGTACACCGCGCAGGTGTCGCTCTTCTTCACCAGCTCCAGCCGCTTCGAGGCGCCCTCGAACGTGGCGATGGCCTCGTCGAATTGCTCGTCCGTGACCCCCACCATCCCCTTGGGAAGGAGGTTGGCATCGCGCAAGGCGATGCCGACCTGCCGGCAGGCCAGACGGGCAGCGGTGAGGTTGAGTAGGTTGTGGTGGCCGAAGATGCGCAGCCTGGTGTGACCGATTTCGGTCACACCATCCACCACCCTGTGCTCCGGGCACACATACGGCAGCAATTTCAAATTTCGAATTTCGAAATTCGAATTTTGAACCACGCGGTGCACCTCCTTGTCCTCGTCGCAGTATATCAGCGTGCCGTCGGTTTCTATCAGCTCTATAAACTTCGCGAACTGCTCGCGGTAGATGTCAAACGTCGGAAACACATTGATATGGTCCCACTCGATGCCTGTGATGATGCCCACGTTGGGGTGGTAGAGGTGGAACTTCGGCCTGCGGTCGATGGGCGAAGTCAGGTACTCGTCGCCCTCGATCACCATCACCTTGGCCGTGTGCGTGAGGCGCACCATAACGTCGAAACCCTTCAGCTGAGCCCCCACCATATAGTCCGCCTCGATGCCGCAGTGCGCCAGCACATGCAGTATCATCGCCGTGGTCGTCGTCTTGCCGTGGCTGCCACCGACCACGATGCGCATCTTGTCCTTCGACTGCTCATAGAGGTACTCCGGGTAGCTGTAAATCTTGATTCCCAGCTCCTGCGCGCGCAGCAGCTCGGGATTGTCCTCACGGGCATGCATGCCCAGCACCACGGCATCGAGCTCCTTCGTGATTCTCTCCGGGTACCACCCGAACCGCTCCGGCAGCAGGCCGTACTTCTCCAGCCGGCTCTTCGCCGGGTCGAAAATCTCGTCGTCCGAGCCCGTGACCGCAATCCCTTTCTGGCAGAGCGCGATGGCCAGGTTATGCATCGCCGAACCGCCGATGGCTATGAAGTGTACTTTCATCTCTTCCCTGTTTTTCCATCCATAACGCCACGGTCCGCAAAATATTGTATCCCCTTATTATATTTCGCTCATGCGCGAACATTATTGTTTCTGCCCGTCCTGTGGCGCCGCCACACCCCTCTGTTCATTCCGCACTCCCCTAGCACTCCCCTTGCAAACCCCTGGAATTCAGCCGCACCCATAGACTTGGTATAGACATGCCCTAGGGAAACCACAGACCTATTCGACACTGGAAACCAGACGGTTGAATATAATTTATGTAATAAATTATATTGCCTCCGGCGCGCATCTCATTTCGGATGGTAGCAGAAATACTTCGTCACCTGCTTCTCCAGGAAGCGGCGGTCCAGTTGGTCGCTGGCCTCGCTGATGGGCACACAGCGGCCGTCCTTGTACAGCACCTTGATTTCGTGGTCGGAAAAGTCATAGCTTCTGTTGCGGAGCACCCCGGTGCCTACCAGATAAGCGGCATGCGGAGCGTGGCATGCGGGAAGCGCTGCCACACAGGCCTCGGCCAGGCTCTCCACCTTGCTCTCTTCGTTCTCCACCCGTATGGCCGGCAGGTGGCGGTTGATCAGGTTCGTGGCCAGCGTGCGCAGCACCTCGTCGCCGTCGTGCTGCCACCGTTTCACAGCCACCATCACATCGTCGTCGTCCAGCTCGGCAAAGCGGTCCAGGAAGTCGGCCGCCGCAGGGTCGAGGTGGAACACCGAGGGGTCAAGCTCGCGGGCGCGACGGATGGCGTTCAGCAGCAGCTGGTCGGCGGCGATGACCGCCTTGTGCATATACACCTGCCAGTACATCAACCGCCGGCTGATGATAAACTTCTCCACACTGTAGATGCCCTTCTCGTCCACCACCAGCTCGTCGTCGTGCACGTTGAGCATCGAGATGATGCGGTCGGTGCCCACGATGCCCTCGCTCACACCGGTGAAAAAAGAGTCGCGCCCCAGGTAGTCGAGGCGGTCCATATCGAGCTGGCTGCTCACCAGCTGGTGCAGGAAGTGCTTCGGGTAGCGGTTGGCGAAGATGTCGATTGCCGTGTCCAGCGCCCCACCCATCTCCCCGTTGATACGCTGCATCATCATCAGCGTCAGCGTCTCGTGGTGCACATCCACCAGCACACGCTCCGAGGTGTGCGAGAACGGCCCGTGCCCGATGTCGTGCAACAGGATGGCCAGCTTGGCCCCGCGGCACTCGTCGTCCGTAATCTTCACCCCCTTTTGCCGCAACACCTCCAGCGCCCTCCCCATCAGGTTCAGCGCCCCCAGCATATGGCTGAAGCGCGTGTGCATAGCCCCGGGATAGACCAGATAGGTCAGCCCCAACTGCTTGATGCGCCGCTGCCGCTGGAACCACGGATGCTCTATTACAGCCAGTATCACCGGATCCTCTATCGACAAGAACCCGTCATACACCGGATCATTGATTATCTTGCGTTTGCTCATATTTCATATTATGTCGGTTAAAAGTCCGGCAGCTTCGGCTACGAGGTCGGGGCAGGGCTTTTTGCCGGAGGTTAGGAGGCGGGCGCAGACGATGTCGCCGTTGCTTTGGCGGAACTGCTCGATCAGGGTGCGGGTGTCGGCAGCGCGGCCTGTGAGGCCACAGACCATGGCCATGCCGCTGACGCAGCCGCAGACTTCGCGGGTGCCGGCGAGGCCGCGACCGAAGGGAGCGGCCACATTCATGGCGGCATCGGCATCAATCGGGAGCTTGTCGGCCCAGGCCAGCACGACCGACTGGCAGCAGTTGCATCCCTGGCGGTGCAGGGCGCGGGCTTTTTCTGTGCGTTCTTCTTTTGTCATAAATATATTAGGAGTTAAGGAGTTAAGACAAGTGTGAGGTGATTGTGGGGATCAGGCGGAGCATCTTGTAGCACTCCCAGATGACGATGGCGGCGGCGCAGCTGACGTTGAGGGAGTGCTTGGTGCCCTCCTGCGGTATCTCGAGGGCGCCGTCGCAGAGTGCCATGACCTCTTCCTGCACGCCGTCAATCTCGTTGCCCAGCACGATGGCCATCGGAGAGCGCGACCGCAGGCTGGAAGCCTGCGTACCAAGCTTGATGCTGTCGTGGGCTATCTCGACGGCGTAGACCGTGTAGCCGCGGTTCTTGAGGTCGCGGACGCAGGCCGCGGTGTCGTCGTGGTGGCTCCAGGCGACGCTGTCCTCGGCGCCGAGGGCGGTCTTGTGGATCTCGCGGTGGGGCGGCGTGGCGGTGATGCCGCAGAGGGCGATGTGCTCCACGCGGAAGGCGTCGGCGGTGCGGAAGACGGAGCCTATGTTGTTCAGCGAGCGCACATTGTCGAGCACCACGGTGAGGGGGAGTTTCTCGCTGGAGCGGAACTCGTCCACAGAGAGGCGGTGCATCTCATCCGGGGTCAGTTTTTTCATATTCTGTCGCCCCTACGGGGGCTCAAATTGTGTTGTTTTACGTCGTCCGTGGGTTGCACCCACGGCTATGGTCTTGTCGCCCCTACGGGGCTCCGCTCATCCCACGCTTCCTTCTAGGCTAATACTCAGTAGTTTCTGCGCCTCGACGGCGAACTCCATGGGGAGTTTTTTGAGGACGTCTTTGGCGTAGCCGTTGACGATAAGGCCCACGGCGCTCTCGGGCGAGATGCCGCGCTGCTGGCAGTAGAATAGCTGGTCCTCGGAGATTTTGCTGGTGGTGGCCTCGTGTTCGAGGATGGCGCTGCGGTTGTCGGCCTTGATGTAGGGCCAGGTGTGGGCGCCGCACTGGTCGCCGAGCAGCAGCGAGTCGCACTGCGAGAAGTTGCGCGCATTCTCGGCACCACGGCCTATCTGCACCAGGCCGCGGTACGAGTTGTGGCTCTTGCCGGCACTGATGCCCTTGGACATGATGGTGCTGTGGGTGTTCTTGCCCACGTGAATCATCTTGGTGCCGGTGTCGGCCTGCTGGTAGTTGTTGGTAACGGCCACGGAGTAGAACTCGGCCGTCGAGTCGTCGCCCTGCAGGATGCAGCTGGGGTACTTCCACGTTACCGCCGAACCGGTCTCCACCTGTGTCCAACTCAGCTTCGAGCGCGACCCTTTGCAGATGCCGCGCTTGGTGACAAAGTTGTAGATGCCTCCCCTGCCCTCTTTGTCGCCCGGGTACCAGTTCTGCACGGTGCTGTACTTCACCTCGGCGTCTTTCATGACAATGATTTCGACGATGGCGGCGTGCAGCTGGTTCTCGTCGCGCTGGGGCGCGGTGCAACCCTCCATGTAGGAGACGTAGCTGCCCTCGTCGGCCACGATGAGCGTGCGCTCGAACTGGCCGGTGCCCTTGGCGTTGATGCGGAAATAGCTGGAGAGCTCCATCGGGCAGCGCACCCCTTTGGGGATGTAGCAGAAGGAGCCGTCGGAGAAGACGGCCGAGTTGAGGGCGGCGAAGAAGTTGTCGGCGGCGGGCACCACCGAGCCTAGGTACTGTCGCACCAGGTCGGGGTGTTTCTGCACCGCCTCGCTGATGGGCATGAAGATGATGCCTTTCTCCTCGAGGGCTTTCTGCGAAGTGGTCTTGACGGAGACCGAGTCCATGATGGCATCGTAGGCCACACCGGCCAGGGCCTCGCGCTCACGCAGCGGGATGCCCAGCTTGTCGAAGGTGGCCAACAGCTCGGGGTCCACCTCGTCCATGCTCTTTTTCTGCTGCGGCTTGGGGGCGGCAAAATAGATGATGTCCTGGTAGTTGGGGGTCTCGTACTCGAGGTGGGCCCAGTCGGGCTCCTTCATCGTCTGCCAGCGGCGGAAGGCCTGTAGGCGGAAGTCGAGGAGCCATTCCGGCTCGCCTTTCTTTTGGGATATGAGGCGGACGATGTCCTCGTCGAGGCCCTTGCGGATGGTCTCAGTGGCGATGTCGGTGGTGAAGCCGAATTCGTAGTCTTTGTTTGTAACTTCCTGAATTATATCTTTTTCGTTCTCTTCCATGTGTATTATATATATAATGTACGCGAATGCAAAAATACGAAAAAATCCCGATATGGCAAGATAATATTCCGAGGCTGAAAAAAGGGCAAAACGGGCGAAAACGGCCCCTACACAACAGCCTGATAACAAGTGGATAAAAGCGTTCCCCTTTTTCTCAACTTAATACATAGTTTGGCAATGGGCGGGGGACAAAAAAAATGCCCGACGGAGGGTCAGGCATTTAAATAAAATGGTCAAATTGTAATTGTGGCGGGACGAGGAGGCGTAGGATTAGGCCTCCCCACGCTCCTCGTTTACAATATTTTCGCACATGTCGCTGTACATGTCGAGTCCGCACTCGAGCCAGTCGGCGGCCAGGTCGTCGTCGCCGGTGCGGGAGTAGTGTTGGTAGAGCAGCGCGCAGGCGTCGGCGTAGGGGTCGAGGTCGTCGCGGACGAGGGCTTCGAGGGTGTCGACGATGGATTGGTCGGACTTGCCGGTGCGCACGAAATGGGTGCAGTAGTGGAATGCGCACTCGTGGTTGCCATCGTCCATACCTTCTTTCCAGATTTTGAGGGCGGCGTAGATGTCGGGCTCGCTGTTGGGCTTCCAGTTGCCTTCATAGAGGAGGAGGCCGAGGGGGGCGCGGCAATCGGTGCAGCCCATTGCGATGGCCTCGGAGTAGTGGTCGAAGGCCGAGTGGCGGTAGGAGGCCGGCACGGGGTCGAGCTCCTCGTAGTTGAAGAACAGCATGTCGGCATAGCGGGCGTGGGCGGAGGCGACGACGTCGGTGGCCTCGTCGGTGGGGTTGGCCTTGTACCAGTCGAAGGCCTGGCTCCACCAGCGCTTGGCTTCGTCGTAGTCGCAGGTGTCGCAGACGATGCCAGCGAGCAAGACGGCGCTGACAACATCCTTGTATTCAGCGGCTTTGAGGCAGAGTTCGCGGGCTTGGGTGATGGCTTCGGGGGTGGCCTCCTCACAGTAGAGGCAATTGGCCTCGGTGCGTAATTCTTCGATTGTCATAACGGTGTGGTATTGAGTGGAATGTGTTGATTTCGGCTGCAAAGGTACGAAATAAATCCGAGGTGGCAAAATTTATTTCATGCCGCGCAGCAGGCGGCGGTTGATCCAGAGGGCGTAGGGGACGGCGAGGAGGAAGGTGAGGAGGTCGGCGACGGCCTGTGCCATCTGCACGCCCTGCATGCCGAGCGCAAGCGGAAGTAGCAGAATAGCAGGGAGAAAGAAGAGCCCATTTCGACAAATACTTAAGAGGGTGGCTGGGCCCGTCATGCGGATGTTCTGGAAGAGCATTCCGGTGGCGGTGAAGAGTCCGACGAGTGGGAAGGCGGCGCACTGCCAGCGGAGGGTGGCGGCGCCGAGGGCGACGAGCTCGGGGTCCTCGGCGCGGAAGAGTGCAACTATCTGTGGTGCAAAGAGAAAGCCTAGGAGCGAGATGACCAGGAGGAAGGCGGTGCCTACCCATGTGGCGAAGAGCCACGACTCGCGGACGCGGTGGTAGAGGCCGGCGCCGTAGTTGAATCCGCAGACGGGCTGGAAGCCTTGGCAGAAACCGAGTACGACGCTGAAAGCGAACATCATAATGCGTGTGACGACGGCGAAGGCGGCCACGGCGGCGGCCTCGTGGCCGGGCGCGGCATAGTGGGCGGCGCTGTAGTTGAGGATGACGGCGGCGGCACAGTTGAACACCTGGCGGAAAAGGGAGGGGAGCCCGCCGCGGAGTATCTCGTAATAGACCTTGAACGAAGGCTTGAAGTCGCGTAGTTTAATATGCACGCTTTCAGGTTTAAACGTTCCTGCAAGAAGCAGCACCCAAGAGAAGAGCTGGCTGACGGCGGTGGCAAGCGAGGCACCAGAGACGCCCATGTCGAGGGTGAAGATGAAGAGGGGGTCGAGGGCGATGTTGAGGAGTGCACCGCTGACGATGCCTACCATGCCGAAGTTGGCGTTGCCCTGCAGGCGGAGCTGGTTGTTGAGCGTCAGGGCGGACATCATGAAGGGGGTAGCGATGACGATAAAACGCAGATAGTCATTGGCATAGGGCACCACCTCGGGGGGTGCGCCAAGGAGGCGGCTGAGTGCGCTGAGGTTGGGCAGGCAGAGGAGCGCGGCGAGTGCGCCGAGGAGGAAGGGTGTGACGAAGCCGACGGTGGCCACGACCGAGGCCGAGGAGCGGTCCTTGGCGCCGAGGGCGCGGGAGATGAAGTTGCCGCTGCCGTGGCCGAAGAAGAAGCCAAGTGCCTGGATGAAAGTCATATAGGCGAAGGCGATGCCGATGCCGGCGGTGCCTTCGGTACTCAGACGCCCGATGAAAGCCGCGTCCACAATATTGTAGAGCGCGGTAGTTACCATGGCAATAATCGTGGGGATTGCCATCTTGCAGACCAGAAGCTTGACCGGCTTCTGGGTCATTTCCAGATATTTATCGTCGAGCGTCAACGGCGGATGATCTGGGTGTTGCCTTGGGAGTTGAGGAGGGTGACTTCGACGGTGTTGGTGTGGCCATTGCGCTCATAATCAACCTCTACGCGGTCGCCGGGGTTGAAGCGGCCGAGTTCTTCCATCATTTCGGCGAAGGTGTTGACCTCGACGCCTGCGATGCGGAGGATGATGTCGCCCTGGCGGATGCCGGCGCGGTCGGCGGCGCAGTCGTGGGTTACCTTGACCACGTAGAGACCCTTGACGGCACGCGCACCCGACTGGCGGGCCACCTTGGCGTCGACCTCGGTTACATGCAGGCCCAGGTAGCCGCGCTGCACGTAGCCATAGTGCTGCAGGTCGGCAGCCACCTTAACCGCCAGGTTAGAGGGGATTGCGAAGCTGTAGCCGGTATAGTAGCCGTTGCCCGAGGCAATGGCGGTAACCACGCCGATGAGCTCGCCGTGGGCATTGACCAGCGCGCCGCCGGAGTTGCCGCTGTTGACGGCGGCGTCGGTCTGGATGAACGACTCGAGCGGCGTCTCTTGCCCGCGCGGGTTCTCTATAATGTTCATATTGCGCGCCTTGGCGCTGATGATGCCGCTGGTAACGGTGGAGGTGAGGTTGAAGGGGTTGCCAATGGCCAGGACGGGCTCGCCGATGCGGGCTTTGTCGCTGTTGCCGAAGGGGATATAGGTCAAGCCTTCACCTTCCACTTTAATCACGGCGAGGTCGGTGGCGGGGTCGTTGCCGACGAGCGTGGCAGACAGCTCGCGGCGGTCGTTGAGGGTGACGAAGATGCGCTCGGCATCCTGGACGACGTGGTTGTTGGTGAGGATGTAGCCGTCGGAGGTGACGATGACGCCGGAGCCATAGGCGTTATAGACCTGGCGGCGAGTGCCTTGCGGGATGATGAAGCCGAAGAAGGACTGGTAGAGTGGTGTGATCTGGGTCATCTCGGTCTTGATGTGGACCACGCCGTCGATGGTGGCGGCGGCGACATCGGTGAAGTCGGTGAGCGTCAGGCGAGAGGGAGCCGCCGTGGCCTGGTTCACGGTGAGTTCGGAGGGGGCGGCCTGGGGGGCGTCGGTGTGCTGGGCGTGGCACGACTGGAGGGCGAGCGAGGCAATGGCCAGCGAGGCCAAAAGAATTCGTTTCATATCGATGCGGATTTTGTACATGGTGTGTAACTGAAAAAAGGTTTGTTTATTGCCCAAGACCGCAAAAAACGTGCCAAAATCCCACGGGTACAATAGCCTGACAATAAGAGGATTGTATGGCTCTTCTTTTTCCATGGTTTTTATTTTCTTATTACTTGCATAATAAATCCTGGGATGGTGCGTTATGAGGGGAAAACAAATACCTGTAATTATGGCAAAAATCGATCAAGGAATTCTGGGCGGCTACAGCGGCCGCATAGGCAACGTGGTGGGCTACTACCGCATGGGAAAATGGTGCGTAAGAGCCTATCAGCCAACGATAAACGACGCCAAGACGGAGGCGCAGCTGCAGCAGCGGAGCGTGTTCAAGGCGATGATCCAGTTCGCCTCGCGCAATCTGGAGCCTATGCGCCTGGGACTGAGGCAGGTGGCGCGGGAGGAGGTGCTGACGGAGTGCAACTATTTCATCCGCTACAACTGCAAGCATTTCAGGCATGCAGGCGGTGCGGTGGAGGTGGACTACGCGGCGCTGCAATTCAGCAAGGGCAGCCTGCCGTGCGTGGAGTTCACGGGGCTGAAGGTGGAGGGTGGTGTGCGCGTGGAGGTTGATTATGAGCCGAATAGGAGTTCGTCGCGTGCGAAGATGGAGGACAGTGTCTATGTCTACGCGTACCTGCCCGCGCTGGGCGCGGGAATCCTGAGCGCCACGGCGACGCGCAAGGCGAAGCGCCTGGCGTTTGTGCTGCCCGACGAGTGGGCTGGGCAAGAGGTTCATTTCTACGGCTTTACGCTCGCCGCCGACGGCACGGCCTCGGCGACCGCCTACCTAGGCACTTCGCTGGCACCGATGACGGAAGAGCCTGAAAACATGAGCAATACAAAAAACAATATAATTGAAAAGAAAAATGGAAAAAGGAAAGTTGATACTGTTTCCGGTGCCTATCGGGGCGGAGGGGATGGAGGTGTCGCTGCCGGAGGGGAACCGTGAGTGGCTGGCGACGTGCAGGACGTTTATCGTGGAGGAGTTGCGGTCGGCGCGGCGCTTCCTGAAGAAGGCCGGGTACCCCTACCCTATCGACGAGACTGAATTCCACCTGCTTAACGAGCACACGACGCACGGCGAGATCGGCGGCTACCTGGATGCCGCCGGGCGCGGCGAGAATGTGGGGCTGCTGAGCGAGGCCGGGCTGCCGTGTGTGGCGGACCCGGGGGCGATGATTGTGCGGGTGGCGCAGCGGAGGGGCATCGAGGTGGTGCCGCTGGTGGGGCCGTCGTCGCTGATGCTGGCGCTGATGGCGAGCGGGCTGAACGGCCAGCGGTTCGCTTTCAACGGCTACCTGCCGGTGGAGAAGAACCAGAGGGCCAGCGCGATACGCAAGCTGGAGGAGCGCGCGAGGCGCGAGGGGCAGACGCAGCTGTTCATCGAGGCGCCGTACCGCAACAACCAGCTGCTGGAGGCGATGTGCGGTGTGCTGCAGGCGGATACGTCGGTGTGTGTGGCGTGCGACCTGACGCTGGAGACGCAGTATGTGCGCACGATGAGTGTGAAGCAGTGGCAGAAGGAGCGGACGCGCGTGAACCTGCACAAGCGTAACACGGTGTTTCTGATCGGGGAATAAAAAAATTGCACCCCATGTCAGATTTGGCATGGTTTTGGGGTATTATATTGCAGAAGCCCCCCTTTTGTCAAACCACCAATACCCCAACACAATGAAACACAATGACATGAAAATCATCATCGGAGGCATGCTCCTGCTGTGTCTCCCAGGCGTGGCCTCGGCGCAGTATTTCATCGCTGACGGCTTGGGCTACAACATTCTCTCCGCCGCCGAACACACGGTGGAAGTGACTGTAAACGAAACTTGTACCACCTACAGCGGCACCTTTGACATCCCGTCCACGGTGACATACCTCGGCGAGAGCTACGATGTCGTGGCGCTGGGCGAGATGGCGTTTTACCGTGCCGCGCTCTCGGGCCTCACCATCCCGTCGTCGGTCACCGAGATACGGCAGGGGTGCTTCCGCGACGCCACGGGCCTGGCCACCATCCACATTCCCGCCACGGTGACACACATCGACGTGTGGGCGCTGGCGGCCAACGGACTGGCCTCCATCGAGGTGGACGAGGGCAACCCCAACTACGGGGCCGTGGACGGCATCCTCTACAGCAAGGACACCGCCACCCTCGTGCAATGCCCGCGCGGCAAAAGCGGCGCCATCGCCCTGCCGCAGGCCACGCGCCACATAGCCCCCTGCGCTTTCTTCGACTGCAAGAGAGTCACCGGCGTCGTCCTCCCCGACGGACTGGCCAGCATCGACTATTGGGCATTTATGGGGGCCATCCGACTGAACAACATAGTGATACCCGCGACGGCGACCTATCTTGGCGACAACCTCTTCGCCGGCTGCACGGCGCTCACCGACCTCACCCTCGAAGCCGGCAACGCTCACTACTACATGGACGGGACGCTGATCTACACCGCCGGCGGCGACACCCTGGTGTCGGCCCACAAAAGCACAGACTCGGTGTTTCTGCCCGGCACGGTGCGCGTGGTGAGCGGCTTTGGGTTCAACACCATCGTCCGATACGTCCGCGTGCCCGAGGGGGCTACCACCATCGGCAGCAACGCATTCGCCTACAGCTCCTTGCGCAGCATCGATCTGCCCAGCCGCATGGAGCGCATCGGGGCCTACGCGTTTGACTACTGCACGGCACTCACACGGGTTGGCATGCCCGATAGCCTCGACACCATGGGGCGGGGCTGCTTCGAACTCTGCTCGCGCCTGACCACAATCAGCATCCCCGATGGCCTGCGCACCATCCCTCACGAGGCCTTTATGTACTGCACCTCGCTGGCGGACATCGATTGGGGTTGCGACGTAGAAACCATTGATTCCTACGCCTTTGGCAACTGCGCCATCACAGGCCTGCACCTGCCGCCGTCGTTGCGCATCATCCGAAACGGAGCCTTCTGGCGGGGGCGCAAAATGGACCGCGTGGTCTTCTACGCGCCCGTCGACACCATCGAGCATGGCGCTTTTGATGACCATCCCATTGGAAAACTGCAATTCAGAAACACCCTTCCGCCCGCCACCACCGAAGAGGGGAGCCTCTACGGAACGACCGTGGACAGCATCATCGTACCCTGCGGCAGCCTCGACGTCTGGCTGGCCGACGGCTACTGGAGCCGGTTCGAGAGCAAATACGTTGAGGACTGCGATGGAATCGACGACGACGCGGACGCCGCCATCCGTGTCTGCGTCCGCGACGGGCGCATCGAAGTGCTTGGCGCCGAGGGCGAAGCGGTGGCGGTCTACGACCTTGCTGGCCGCAACGTGGCCAATCATGCGCTGCCAACGGGGGTGTACCTCGTCAGGATAGGCCACCGTCCGGCACGGAAAGTGGCGGTAGCGCGGTAGGAAGGCTTTCTCAGCGCAGCGGCAGCTGGTAGTAGACGCAGTCGGCGTCGCGGTAGAACTCCGTGGCGCCCCAGCGTTGCCAGTAGCGGTGGGTCTTGAGGCGGTGGAGGACTGGGACGAAGAGGAAGTCGTAGTTGGCGCGGAGCTCGGGCATGATGCTCATAATCATGTCGTAATTCAGGCGCGTGCCACGATATTCCGGAGCCACGATGAAGGAGAAGACGGCGGTGTAGCGCTGTGCGTTGAGCGCGGCGAGGAGGTCGGGCTTCTCGCGGGCAATGAGCGGGGTTTCCTCCTCGATGCGGTAGTCGGACATGTTGAGCAGGCCGACAACCGATTCCTCATTCCTAATTCCTAACTCCTCATTGGATACGGCTTTGACGCTCAGGGGCCAGTTGAAGTGGAGGTTGGCCACCCAGTCATCCACCTCGGCGCGGTCGAAGCCGTACTGGCGGGTGAGCCAGTCGACGGTGAGCGGCGCATCCGCCGGGGTCATTCTATGGAGGGTGTAGTTCATATTCATCTGTAGGGACACAGCGTGCTGTGTCCGCCGACTGCCTACTGCGGACACAGCACGCTGTGTCCCTACGTGTTAATTTTTACTGCATTATACGACAAAAGTATCTCCGGGTGGTAGGACAGTTTGGCCTTGCGCAAACCCTCGAGGCCCATGTCCTCCTCCCTATTCATATATATATACTGCTCGGGGAGGTGGGCGGCGAACTGCTGGTTGATGATGGAGAAGAGGCCGTCGATGTGGCGGTCGGCCTTCTCGACACATACGTCGAAGGTGTCGTGGGTGACCGGGGCGCCGTAGGTGAAGGCTACCATGCTGCCGCCGAGCCAGATGCTTCCGCCGAGCATGCCGAGGTCGTCCCAATGGGCGAAGACGTTCTCCACCACGCGCTGCTCGGCGGCGATGGTGTCGCCATATTCGGGATTGACCTCTCCCCTCTCCTCGCGCCAGAGGGCTTCGAGGCGGCGGCAGTGGTCGAACATGTCGGGCGCGAGGGGGCGGTACTCGAAGTCGGGGTGCTCGGCGCGGAAGTGGTTGACGTGGTTGCGCTTGGCCTTGAGTTTGCCGCCGGCGAGGTCGGCGAGGTCGGCGCGGAGGTAGATGTAGTCGTACTGGTTGCGGCGGGGCTCGACGCTGATGTCGATGCCTTCGCGGCAGGCGTTCTGCTGGAGCTGTAGGGCGGCATCGTCCTCGAGGCCGAGGAGGGTGAGGCGGTGGCCGCTGTCCTCGCAGAGTGCCTGCAACAGCTCGCAGGAGGGTGTGCCGGCCATGCAGAGCATGTAGGCCGGGGCACCGTCGAGGTGGAATCGCAGCACCACCGCGTCGGGAAGGATGCAGACTTCGGTCTGGAACCAGAACTGCCAGCCGATGAGGTTGGCGAAGGTGAAGTTGCAGTTGCGGCGGCCGCTGCGTAGGCTGACGGCCTGGTAGGCCTCGCGGTCGGCGAGGGTGAGGGTGTGGAAGTTCAGCATAATGTAGGTGTAATGATTACGTCGACCATGTCGCCGTTCTGAATGATGGTGGCTGTGAAATGGTGGGTCATATCGCTATCTGCTCTCCGAGGAAATGTGGGTCAGGCATGAAGAGCATATCGAAGACCATCTTGGTGCGTGCCAGCCATTCGCGGACTGTCAACCTCAGTTTGATAGCACGGAAATCGATGTCGGCAGCATTGTAGGCCACGGCGTCGAGACCGATACGGTTGGCGATGTAGAGTGCACGCTTGTTGTGCCACTGCTGCGATATGACGGTGAGGCTGTCCAACCCGAAGACCCGCTTGGCGCGCACCATGGAGTCGTATGTGCGGAAGCCAGCGAAGTCAAGTACGATGCAGCTGTCGGGGATGCCAGCCTCAACCAGCGCCTGCCGCATGTCTTCCGGCTCGTTGTAGCCCTTGCGGCTGTTGTCGCCGCTCACCAGCACCTTGCCCACCTTGCCGGCACGGTACAGCTCGGCACAGGCGGTGATACGGTTGTAGAAATAGGGGTTAGGGTTGCCTTTGCGGCCAAGTCTCGAGGTGCCAAGCAACAAGGCCACTCGGCGATATGGTATATCGTCGGTGGTACTGTAACAACGTCCTCCCGAGGAACGGTTCACCCGAACATTGGCTACGACAGTAACCGTCACTCCAAACAGGAGCAACGATACCAATGCAATCAGCAGTATCCGCTTAATCTTCATATCATCTTCAGGAAGCCAACTTCTTTCTCGGTGAGTTCGCGCCAGCGGCCGCGGGGGAGGTCTTTCTTGGTGAGGCCGGCGAAGACGGTGCGGTCGAGCTTGTGGACCTCGTAGCCGAGGGCTTCGAAGAGGCGGCGGACGATGCGGTTGCGGCCGCTGTGGAGCTGGACGCCGACGACACGCTTGTCGACCTTGCCACCCACCTCGGCATACTGTATGTCGTCGACGTGCATGGGACCGTCTTCCAATTCGATGCCCTCGAGGAGGCGCTTCATGTCCTCCTTGGTGACGGGCTTGTTGAGTTCCACCTGGTAGATTTTGTAGACCTGCGTGCTGGGGTGCGTGAGGCGCTTGGCGAGCTCGCCGTCGTTGGTGAAGAGGAGGAGGCCGGTGGTGGCGCGGTCGAGGCGGCCCACGGGGTAGATGCGCTCGGCGCAGCAGCCGTCCATGAGCATCATGACGGTGCGGCGCTCCTGCGGGTCGTCGGTGGTGGTGATGAAGCCTTTGGGCTTGTTGAGGAGGAAGTAGCGCGGGCGCTCGCTGCGGAGGGTCTCGCCGCCATAGGAGACCTGGTCGCCGGGGAGGACCTGGTAGCCCATCTCGGTGACGACGCGGCCGTTGACCTTCACGCTGCCGGCGGCGATGAGCTCGTCGGCCTCGCGGCGCGAGCAGATGCCGGCATGGGCGATGTACTTGTTGAGGCGCATGGCACCTTCGGGATGCTTCTCCTTGGGCTTTTGCGGGCCTGCGGGGCGAGCGCCTCTAGCGGGCCTGGAATCTCTAAAATTTCTAGAATCTCTAGAACCTCTAGAATTTCTAGTATCCCTAGAATCTCTAGAATCTCTAGAATTTCTAGTATTTTTAGATTCCCTAGCCACTCTAGGCTTCTTCTCTTCCTTGTTCTCCCGGTTGGTCTTGTTGTCTTTCTTTATCATTGTCAGTATTGTTGTTTTTCCATTCTTCCAATTCCATTTTGGCGCGGTAGTGGCCGCCGAAGTGCATCACATAGGGCCAGGTGTACTCTTTCTCCTGGTATTTGAGGAAGCGCTCCACCTCGCGCGTGAGCAGCAGCAGCACGCCGAGCTTGCGGCGATAGAGCCACTTGAGCGAGTCCACATCGTGGCGGCAGGCCAGGGCGAAACGCAGGTTGACGGGCGAAAGGCCGTTGCGGACCCAGTCGATGGCGCGCTCGTCGCCGTCGCAGGCGTTGCTGAGGATGGCCAGCCAGGCGAAGTTGTGCTTGAAGAGCCACACCATGGCGTCGTCGTCGCCGCGGATGGCGTTGCTGAAGGCCGCCAGCTCCGGCTGCTTCTCCACCAAGAGCTTGAAGAAATCAATGCGCCCGCTGACGCTCTTGACGAGCGCCAGCAACAGCTTGACATCGTATTGCTCCAGGCCTTGCATTGCACGCTTAACGCCGATTCGGATTAATTATTGCGTCAACATGCACAATAAATGAATACAAACGACGTTACACGGAAAAAACAAGGATTATGGCAACACTGACATTGCAATACGACGGACGCAACAAGACGGCCCGCAGCATCGTGGAGATGCTGCGCTCGCTGGACATCTTCCATGTCACCGAGGCACCTGCGCGCAAAAGCGGCATAGAGCAGGCGCTCGAGGACAAGGCCGCGGGGAGAGTAACCACGTGGGAGAGCCCACAGCAAATGTTCGACACACTGATGGCTCAATGAAATACATAGTCCAAACCACCAAGAAGTTCGACCGAGCATTCGCCCTATGCAAACGCCGCAACTATCCCATGCAGCGTCTGCTTGATGTTGTCAACCTTCTGTCTGAAAACGGCAATCTGCCACGACAATACAAACCGCATAAGCTGAAGAACTTTCCAGGCAACAACACATGGGAATGCCACATCCAGCCCGACTGGCTGTTGGTATGGGAGCAGAACGACACACAGCTCACCCTGCTGATGCTCGACACTGGCACACATTCAGACATTTTCTGACAAAGAAAAAATCCCTTATATCAGCCCCCGACAGTCGTCCTGCCGGGGCTTTTTTGCTTGCAGCGGAAAAACAAATCGAAGATTTAACCTGTTTGTCGTTTAGGGTCTTGTCCTTGTCCTGCAGGATGAAGCTGACGACGTAGGACTTGAAGCCGTCGGCGATGCCTTTGCCCTCGGGCGGCGGCCTAAATTCCAGTTACAAGTGCAACACTGAATAGAAAAAAAGAGCACCAAAAATTTGGTACTCTCAGGTAAAGTGACTACTTTTGTGTTGCATATGAA
>CACWPQ010000030.1 GCA_902762805.1 uncultured Bacteroidota bacterium
CAACCTCCGTCCAAGAAAACTTTTGAACTTTTCCTCTCCAAAACAAAAATTCTTACTATCTTTGCATAACAGTGTTGCACTTGATAGTTGAGTCTACGGTGCTAATAATATGGCACATTCACACAATTTATTTTATGATATCGCGTTGTGACAAAAAAAGGAGGACAAAAACATGATGACCGCAGCACAACAAAACGCCATGAATACCGAACTTTGGCAGAGCATCGGAGCCATCGCTGATAGCGACTATTTCATGCGTCGCCTCACGCGCTATGCCAAGCGCCTGGCCAAAGAGAAAGCCGACGACCCCACGCTGATGACCAAAGAGGAATTCTTTGCCCGCGTGGATGAGGCGCGCCGTGAATACGACGAGGGGAAGTACCATACGTTTGACAGCATAGAAGACTTGGATAGATATATTCGTAGTCTATGAAGTATCAGATACACTACCTCGTAAGCGCAGAGCGTGGCTTACAGCAATTGTACAAATCCGAGCCCAAAGCATATCAGAAGGCGCTGAAGCTCATTGCTGAGCTCCGCGACCATCCCCGCACCGGCACCGGCCATCCCGAACCGTTGTCGGGCGACCGCGCAGGCCAGTGGAGCCGTCGCATCACGCAGAAGCACCGCCTCATATACGAAATCCACGACACCGAAGTCGTCGTCCTTGTCCTCACCGCCTACGGCCACTACGAGGACAAATAACCCGACAAGCAGTTTTCTTTCAGAAATATTCTCCCTATAAATAAAGGGAGAACCTCGCATCACAACAATATTCTCCGTATAAATAAAGGGAGAATATTGCACAATTACAATATTCTCCCTACAAATAATCGGAGAATAAAATCACCTGCGACAGCCCCGTTTCATTTTCGTTTCATACCTCCGCAAGCCAACATGAATTATTCTTTATTTCCAAACATACGGAATCTCCCAACTTTGGATATCGAAATGTGTACCATCCATATATGTAATTTCGATTCCCGTGATTTCTAATTTACGTGCAGTGCAATTGTACCACGCACATCCCCAGCACCCGCCACCACCATGTCCGGGTTTAACCGGACCTGTATCTTTTCCTCTAAAATCCTTATACCCTCTAATTTCGCATCCTACTCTATCTCCAACTGCGTTTATTGGATAACCTACCCAAACAAGATACTTGATAGTTTTACTTGACAAGTTCTTATAGTATACGTTTGCGTCAACTCCACATGCGCTATTAGGTCTGTCTAACCATGCACTTGTAATCTTTACGCTATGTTTCAAGTCATAAATTCTCATGGCTTCCTTTATGCTATCTTGGACATGTTTGATGCTATCTTGCGCGTGTTTAATACTATCTTGTTCGGCTCGATAGGCTTGAACTATGCTATCATGCACTCGTTGCTTTTCTGCCTTTTTCTCATTGTACTGCGTACAAGAAGAAAATAGTATTGCAACCATTGACATCATATAAAATACTCTTTTCATAAATAGATGCTCTAATACGTGTCGGGCGCAACTTTTTTACTCTCCCGCACCACGTCGAGCAATTAATACAAAACGAAAGCGTGGTGCTGTTACACCATTCTTGTATGGAGGTCGTAGGAATTACCTTGAAATGAGAAGATGCAATAAGCCCACGCTAAAACGCGAAAGCCATTACACATATTCTGCATTTCTATGGAAGTTTCCTACGTTCCCATACACAGAACAAGCGTAAACGCTTCGTTGATTTCCTTATGAAATCGGGTGCAAAGATACGCACTTTTTCCGACGCGGCCAAATTTTTTTCCACGCCCGTGTCCCGTGGCACAATGTTTGATGCAGAAATACGTTATAACGGTAAAATGAAACAAACAATACATCAATGAAACAAACCCTCCTCACCCTCGCCGCCGCCGCGCTCCTCGTCGCAGCCTGCGGTAACAAACAAGACAGCAACACCGAAGTCAAACCCTCTAACAACAACCAGCCTATGGAACTCAAACCTGTCGAAGGGCGCACCAACATGGGCGCCAAACTCTACGTCACCCCCCAGCCCGCCCTCATGATCGGCACCTACGACGCCGACGGCACCCCCAACGTCATGATGGCCGCCTGGGGCGGACAGTGCGAGAGCAACCGCGTATGCTTCATGCTCTCCAAACATCGCACCACCGACAACCTGCGCCTCCACCGCGCCTTCACCCTCAGCTACGCCGACGCCCGCACCATCGTCCAGAGCGACTACTTCGGCATCGTCAGCGGCTACGACGTGCGCGACAAGGTGGCCCGCGCCGGCTTCACCGCCACCAAGAGCCCCAATGTCAACGCCCCCATCATCAACGAGTATCCCGTCACCATGGAGTGCCGCGTCGTGGAGATGAGCGAGAGCGAGGACGGCAGCTCCTTCGTCATCGGCGAAATCGTCAACGCCTCGGCCGACCCCAGCGTCCTCACCGACGGCAAGATCGACATCCGCAAGCTCAACCCCGTCGCCTGGGACGCCTCCAGCCTCAACTACTTCACCCTCGGCGACTCCGTCGGCAAAGCCTGGCACAGCGGCAAAGCCATCCAGTAAGCAGTAAGCGTTCGCACCACAACACACTCCCCCCCCTCTCTCCCGTCGCAGGGAGAGAGGGGGGGATACTTGGGAAAATAGGGGTAATAATGCGAAAAGGCCTTAGTATTCCCCTAGAGAGTCCCTACCATTCCCCTAGAAAGATTACTACTCTTCCGGCGCGAACATCGGGTCCCAGGCCGGCAGCATGACGGGCTTCTGGTTCATCATCTCCAGGATGCGGGCCGGGATGTACTTCTCCTCCAGCACCACGCGGAACATATACTCGTTGAACCACTCGTTGGTCATAATCAGGTTGCCCTGCCAGCCGCTGCCGATGCCCCAGCTGTTCTCCACCATCCACTTGATGGGCTTGCCCTCCTTGTCCAGGTCCACGGCGCAGAGCGTCATGGCGTGGCTCGAGCCGCTGGCGAAGGTGCTCACGCGCTGCTTCTTGTCCATGCCGAAGGTGGTGCCGAGGAGGCTCTCATAGTCGTAGTTGTTCATGTCCATCAGCCCCTTCTCGCTGTCGAGGAACTTGCCCACGTCGCAGCTGAAATACATCATCGTGCTGTCCTTGATCGAGGCGATGCACATCGGCGCGATGTCCTCCATCGGCAGGTTGAGGTAGCGCCAGTTCTGGCCGTCGTAGACGTGCCGGTCGTACTGTATCTCATACACCTTGTAGTATTCGCGTGTGGGGTCGTTCATCACCATGTAGTATTTCGAGAAGTCGGTCTGTGCGAACTTCTTGTAGAACTCCATGGGGGTGTACTCGGCCACCTCCACCACCTTGCCGCCGGCGTCCTTCTGCTGCCAGGTGAAGCGCTGCGGCGGCTCGCCCATGGTGAGGGCCAGCATGCGGTAGACGGTGGCCAGCATCTCGGTCTTGCGCTGCTCCAGCTTGGCGGCGGTCATCCCCTTCTGGGCCGCTTTCTCGCGCAGCTCGAGGCCGTACTCGCGCAGCTTGAGCGAGATGAGGCTGCTGATACTGGAGGTGTTGTTCGTGTTGTAGGTCTCCGGCATCGCCTCGGCGGGCACCAGGCCGTACTTGTCGATCAGGTTGGCCACGCCGGTGAACTGGCCGCCGTCGCTCAGCGGGTTCTTGAAGAGCCATTCCACCTCCTGGTCGGTCATCGGCTTGCGGTAGGTGTCGATCATCGCCTGCAGGAAGAGGTTGCTCTTCTCCAGCTGGTCGTAGAAGAAGAGGTAGGCCTGCGAGAACTGGAAGTCGGCCGGCAGCTTGTACTTGCGGATGGCCTGGTTGCGCAGCACGTTCATGCCGGTGAACATCCAGCAGCGCCCGCTGCTCTTCTGGTCCGTCACCGCCTTGCTCACCACGCGGTGGCTGAAGTTGGCGTCGAACTTGGTCGCGTTCTCGTAGTTCATGGCCAGCTTCTTGGGGCTCTGGTTCACCATGATGTTGCGCAGCGCCTTGTCGCTGGCGTTGCCGCCGAAGCCCTGCTTCATCTTGGCCAGCATCTCGGTCGTGATGCCGCCGGTTGTCGGGTTGGACTGCTGTTTCTTCTGTGCCGCGGCGCCGCAGGTGATCATCGCGGCCAGGGCAAGTGCAATGTACTTTCTGTTCATGTGTGTATGTCGTGTTTTTATTTCTTTTTGCAGTGGTGGAATCTCTCGTGCACCCGGGTGTAGGGTGTGGTGTCGCCGTTGAGGTCTTGGTGGTTTTCAGCGACTTGCTTCTCGTATATGGTCATCTTCCCGTCCCCGAGGTCTTGTATGCTGTAGGTGGTCGTCCATGTGGCCTTCTGCCCCTCGGCAACGGGTGTGATGGTGCCGCCGCCATCGTCGTCGACGGTATAGGTGAAGCGCATCGTGTCGTGTTCGATGCCGCTTCCGTCGTGCCGCACCCACTCCTTGGCAATCATGCCGGTCTTGTCCTCGTAGAAGAATATCTCTTGTTGGTCAGTCCCGTACAGTTCCGCCATCGGACCGCCGCCGCTGTAGTTGCTCGATGCGTTGGGGCTGCCGGAATAGGTCCAGTAGAGGGCCGTCCTCTGCCATTCGCCCACGATTTCCTTCTCGTAGTCTTTCGAGCAGGCCGCGAAGAGCTGCCCAATCGCCAGGGCCACGATGCCCCATGTCAAATGCTTTGTTTTCATAATCTTATATTGTTTTAAAGGATTTTCACTACCTTCCACCGCCCGCCTTTGGCGCCCCCCTCGCGCACGAGGAGGCCCGCTTCGCGGAGCTGACGCACTATTTTCTTCACGCCGCTCTCCGACAACCCCGTCTTTTCCTGCATTTCGCGCATCGAGATGGTGGGGTCTTGCTCTATGATCGTGAGTATTTTCTGGTTACTTTTTTGGTTACTTTTCTGGTTACTTTCTCCCATTTCTTGCAGTGCCTCCAGCAGGCAACGGAGCATGAACTCGATGAACACCGTGCTGTTGCCCTTGCTGTCACAGAGGGCGATGACGCGATAATACTCCTGCTGATGCTCTTTGACGATGGTCTCCACCGGCACCCACGCGAACAGTGGGCGCCACTGCATCAGCAACAGCGTCTGCCACATCCGTCCCATGCGCCCATTGCCGTCGGCAAAGGGGTGGATGAACTCGAATTCATAGTGGAACACGCAGCTGCTGACCAGCGGGTGTGTGTCGGTTTGCTTCGCCCAGTCGATGAGTTCCGCTATCAGCTGTGGCACCCGCATGGCCGGCGGCGCGATGTGTACTACATGCTTCCCGTCGGCCACTCCCACACCGCCGCTGCGGAAGCGGCCGCTTTCATTCACCAGCCCGGCCATCATCGCACCGTGGGCGCGCAGCAGGTCTTTGGCCTTGTAGGGGTTCAACTCAAGCATCAGGTTGTAGGCATCAAGGGCGTTTTTGACCTCCGTGATCTCGTTCGGCGGTCCCAGTACGCGTTTCCCTTCCAGGATGGCGGTCACCTGCTCGATGCTCATACTGTTGTTCTCGATGGCCAGCGACGACTGTATTGTTTTGATACGGTTCTCCTTGCGTAGGTGCGGCATGCGTGCCTCGTTGACGGACACGTCCAAGCGCCCCACAAGTTCTGAAATATCGCCCACCAGCCGCAATATTTCGGCGGTGACGGTAAACGGCGGTATATATCCCGATGCGGTCATTTCTTCTCCCTGTTTCGCGGTGCAAAGTTACAAAAAAAATCCGACATATTAAAAATAATGTGTACTTTTGCAGCCGATTTTAACTTTTAACAATTAAAGCATGAAACACACACGATTCTTTGTCCTGGCCGCCGCGGCTCTCCTGACGCTCGGCGCCTGCAAGCAGAAAGCCGCCGAAGCCCCCGTGGCCGAGGCGCCCGTCACCGACGGCATCTACCAGTTCTCCGTCCTCGACCGCGACGGCAACACCGTCAGCCTCAGCGACTACGCCGGCGACGTGCTCCTCGTCGTCAACACCGCCACCCAGTGCGGCTTCACTCCGCAGTACACCGAGCTCGAGGCCCTCTACAGCCGCTTCAATGCCAGCGGTTTCGAAGTGCTCGACTTCCCCTGCAACCAGTTCGGCGCACAGGCTCCCGGCACCAACGAGGAAATCCACGCCTTCTGCACAGGCAACTACGACATCACCTTCCCCCAGATGGCCAAGGTCGACGTCAACGGCGACTCCGCCTCCGCCCTCTTCACCTGGCTCAAATCACAGGCCCCCTTCCAGGGCTTCGACACCACCGACCCCGCCGGCGCCGTGCTCGACAAGATGTTCCGCGCGCAAGACCCCGCCTACGACCAAAACGACGACATCAAGTGGAACTTCTCCAAATTCCTCGTCGACCGCGAGGGTAGGGTAGTGGCCCGCTTCGAGCCCACCGAGCCCATGCAGAAGGTCTCCGACGCCATCGAGGCACTGCTCGCCGGCGAGTAGCCCCTCCGTTCAACGACAACACCGACAGCAAGGGAGGCACGACAAGTGCCTCCCTAATTTAGTTACTCTACCTCCACCACTTTGATGGGTGGAGTTCCCACAGTAGTGCGAACCAGCATAAACTGGGCGGTGTCCTCGGTCTGAAAATCGTCCGGGATTTCGCCGTCAAAATGGCCGAACTCCCGGGGCACGTACCAGCAGCTGTCCCTTTTGTCAAAGTCGCACTCCCTTAGGTTGGCAATGTAGTTTTTCTCATCCAGCAGGATGGCGTGTGGAACGCCGCCGATGGTGTTTTCCAAGGGGTGCGTTGAGTGAAAGAGGCTGAATACTAGGTTGTAGTCCTCTCGGTAGCCTTGTTGCCTCCAGATATACGCGCGGTTGGTGTCCACTCCCAATTGGGAGCAATCTTGCATCAGTTTGTTGTAGTCCAGCGTGTCTTCGCTGCCAACCGGAACAATGATGAAGTAGAAGCGCCACAGGTTGGTGTCGAGCGTGTCCAGTACCGGGTTGTAGACCTCTTTGAACCGTAGCTCGCTTCCGTGGCAGTACGGACTGCAGAACACCAAGGCCTTTTTGTGGGTGGTGTCAGGCAGACATAGGTCCCCGATTTGCTCCAGTCCGATATACTTCGAGGGAGGAACATTGTACGTCTGTTTGTAGGTGTGCGTACAGCTGGCCATACACGCACCGATCAGCAGGATGATTAAGCTCTTTTTCATATTTTTTCTTGTATTACTTTAATGACTATCCGTATTGTACTTTGATTCATCAACGTTGTTTTCGGGTGCAAAGATACACGTTTTTTTTTAAATAATATGTTTTCCTTTTTTTTTAAACTCTTTTGCATTGATATACAATATAAAAAGTAGAAAACCCCACTCCTCCGAGCGGGGTTTCTAGATCTAAAAATCTAAAACAAATTACTTTTTTCTCATTTGTCTAGGCTTCGGTATGGGTCGACTTGGTTCCAGGCGCGTCAGCCTCTATAACCCATAACCTATAACCTTTTACGCGTCCTTCTTGGCGTATTTCTTGTACTTCGACATGAACTTGTCGACGCGGCCGGCGGTGTCAACCAGCTTGAGCTTGCCGGTGAAGAACGGGTGCGAAGTGTTCGAGATTTCGAGCTTCACAACGGGATACTCCTTGCCGTCGGTGTAGGTGACGGTCTCTTTCGTGTTGGCACAGCTCTTGGTGAGGATCATGTGGTCGTTGGACATGTCTTTGAACACCACGAGGCGGTAGTTTTCGGGATGAATTCCTTTTTTCATTTCTTGTCTTTTTGCCGTCCAACCCGTTAGTTGTCAGACGATTGTTTATATTCCTTTAATTATTTTCGTGCTGCAAAGATACAACTTTTTCTGAAACTGGCAAAATATTTTTTTTCTTTTGTGGAGAGGATGCCCACCAATTGTGTGCTGTGTTGGATAGGGTGGTTAGTGGAAAAAGCAGCAGGGCGCATCGCTACAGTGATGCGCCCTGCGGGATATAGCTTGCGAGAATCCGGCTAAGGGGTGATTAGCTGTTCTCCTCTTTGAGCTTCTGCAGGATATCGAGGTCGCCGAGAGTGGTCTTCTCAAGGCTCTCGTTGATCTGCTTCACCGACTTGGCGGTGTTGCTGCGGCCACCCTTCTTCTCGTCGCCTTCGCGCACGGCGTCGGTGCCTTCCTGGAAGGTGCGGGTGTGCGAGACGATGATTTTCTTCGAGTCCTTGCCGAATTCAATCACCTTGAAGTCGAGGGTCTCGCCCTGGCGGGCTTTGCCGCCCTCTTCCTTGTCGAGGTGGCGCATCGGGGCAAAGGCCTCGACGTCGTAGGGCAGCATCACGGTGGCGCCCTTGTCGTTCATGTTGACAATCTTGCCCTGGTGGACGCTGCCGACGGAGAAGAGGCTCTCGTAGACGTCCCAGGGGTTCTCCTCGAGCTGCTTGTGGCCGAGGCTGAGGCGACGGTTCTCGGCGTCGACCTCGAGCACGATGACCTCGATCTTCTCGCCAATCTTGGTGAACTCGGCGGGGTGTTTGATTTTCTTGCTCCAGCTGAGGTCGCTGATGTGGATCAGGCCGTCCACGCCTTCCTCAAGCTCGACAAAGATGCCGAAGTTGGTGAAGTTGCGCACCGTGGCGGTATGCTTGCTGCCGACGGGGTACTTCTCGGCGATGCTGAGCCAGGGGTCGGGCATGAGCTGGCGGATGCCGAGGCTCATCTTGCGGTTTTCGCGGTCGAGGTTGAGGATGACGGCCTCCACCTCGTCGCCCACCTTCAGGAAGTCCTGGGCGGAGCGCAGGTGCTGGCTCCAGCTCATCTCGCTGACGTGGATCAGGCCCTCGACGCCGGGCATGACCTCGACGAAGGCACCGTAGTCGGCCAGGACAACCACCTTACCCTTGATGTGGTCGCCTTCCTTGAGGTTGGCATCCAGGGCATCCCAGGGGTGGGGGGTGAGCTGCTTGAGACCGAGGGCGATGCGGCGCTTGGCCTCGTCGAAGTCGAGGATGACGACGTTGATTTTCTGGTCGAGCTGGACAATCTCTTCGGGGTGGCTGATGCGGCCCCAGCTGAGGTCGGTGATGTGGATGAGGCCATCCACGCCGCCGAGGTCGACGAAGACACCGTAGGAGGTGATGTTCTTCACGATGCCTTCCAGCACCTGACCCTTCTCGAGGTGGCTGATAATCTCGGCCTTCTGGGCCTCGATCTCGTCCTCGATGAGCGCCTTGTGGCTGACAACGACGTTCTTGTATTCGTGGTTGATTTTGACCACCTTGAACTCCATCTGCTTGTCGACGTACACGTCGTAGTCGCGGATGGGCTTGACATCGATCTGGCTGCCGGGGAGGAAAGCCTCGATGTTCTCGAACACCGTGACAATCAGGCCGCCCTTGGTGCGGCTCTTGACGTAACCGGTGATGATTTCCTGGCTCTCGTAAGCCTGGTTGACGCGCTCCCAGCTCTTGAGGATGCGGGCCTTGCGGTGGCTGAGCTGCAGCTGGCCGTTGGCGTCCTCCTGGCTGTCGACGTAGACCTCGATCTTGTCGCCGGCCTTCAGGTCGGGGTTGTAGCGCACCTCGCTGACGGGGATGACACCGTCGCTCTTGGCGCCGACGTTCACCACCACTTCGCGGTCGGTAATCGCCACGATAGTGCCTTCAATCACTTCCTGCTCAGTGAACGAATTGAACGACTTGTCGTAAGCGTCATTCTTCTCGTTGCCAGTCTGTTCGGCGATTTTGCCAGCCTTCTCGTCGATGGCGTTCCAGTCAAAATCTTCCAGCGGTTTTACATTCTTGTAATCCATTCTTTTTTTCTTTGCGGAGAGTAGGCTCCGCGCCTTCTAGCGTGCGTTCTGCCACCGCACAGTTCAACTTGATTGTTATTAACCCTCTGACCGCCAGACCGTTGGCAGACCACGCGCCAGTCAGAAGCAAATGCAAAGATACAACTTTTTTCCGATAGCACGAAAAAAAACGTCGCTATTTGTAAGCCAATGGCTGCTTCCTCTCCCCCCTGACCTCACATAAGCTTCCATACCCTTCCAATGCCCTGCCATTCCCCTACCGCCTCATGGATGAAAATTTTATTTTGCGGGTTAGAATCTTTTTTGTATCTTTGCATCTTGACATCCGTGTTATAACATATAGCAACCCACAGCAAATGAAACACATATCTATCCTTGCCGCCCTATGGCTACTGGCCCTCGGAGCTGCTTCCCAGATGCCGGCCGACACCGTGGCCTATCACACCGACTCCGCCCCCACACCCTATGACGTCGCCTCGTGCGGCAGCACCACATGGGGCATACGTCTGCCTGCCGAACTTATCCCGCAACATCGCCAACTGCATGAGGTACAGTTCTATGCTGGCGATTCAGGCGACTACCGCCTCACCGTCTACACCGGACACCAGCCGGACCATGTTGTCTACTCAGAATATTACACCTTCGACACTGCCGGCTGGCAGACCATCGCCTTCGACTATTCGATTCCGGTATACGACACCGCCCCCCTGTGGATAACCCTCTCCTCCTCAGGCATCTGCACCCCCACCCATCTCTCCACCTACTGCGGAAATCCCGATGGTTCGTGGCTCTTTGATGGCACGGACTGGCACTCCGATGCAACCCTCGGCTCCTGGCTCCTCCGCGTCATATTCACCGAGGCTGAAAAAGTTAGCCTCACCCTCCGTGTTGTCAATGGCTACTGTGGTTACGCCACGGGCGGCGGACTCTACTACCCTGGCGACACCGCTACCATCGAGGCCATCCCCTCCGAACGCAACTGCCAATTCGTCAGCTGGAGTGACGGCTCGACCGACAACCCTTACTCCTTTGTCATCGAATCCGACCTCGTCATCTCCGCCCATTTCGAGGAGGCGAGTGGCATCGATGACATTGTTACCGACGGACTCACCTATGCCCTCCGCGGCCTTGACCTCGAGATTGATAACCCCCAGCGGCATCCTGTGCTGCTCCATGACATCACCGGTCGCCGCCTTGCTGCCGCCGATACCGATGCGCTGCGGGTAACCCTCCCTGCCGCCGGCATCTATATTCTCCATGTACCCGGGTTCCCTGCCCGCCGAATTGTTGCAACAAGATAACATACATGAATTTTATGAGGAAATCCATAATCTTGTCCGTGATGGCCACCCTTTGTGCCACCACTTATGCCAAACCCGTCGCCGACAGCACCTTGCGCCTGGCCGCCAGCCGCGTGCTGAACCGCATCGACCTCGTCGACGCCACCCCCGCATGGCTCTCCCACAGCCGCCTCTTCACCGGCTCGGACGGCACAGGCTTCGTCCTCCTCAGCGCCGACGACTGCGCCTTCCCCCTGCTGGCCTATTCTCGCACCGAGGCCTTCTCCATTATGGATGTGCCTGAGCATGTGGCCAGCTGGATCAAAGGCTATGACCGCGATATTGCCGCGGCTGTTACGCTTGGTATTGATGCTGCACCAGAGGTGACCGATGCCTGGCGCAGCCTCCTGGCAGGGACTCCCAAACAGCGACGCGACACCCCGGTCGAGCCGCTTATCACCTCGCTCTGGAACCAGTCGCCACTCTACAACAACATGTGCCCCGCTAGCGCCAGCGGCCGCCAGGCTGTCACCGGTTGCACCGCCACCGCCACCGCGCAGGTGATGCGCTACTGGGGCCACCCCGCCCAGGGACGTGGCAGCCACAGCTACACCTCCGAACGCTACGGCCTCATCGAGGTCAACTACGACACCGCCGTCTATCACTGGGACCTCATGCCCGACCGCCTGCTGGGCAGCAGCAGCCAGGCCCAGGTCGACGCCGTCGCCAAACTCTGCTTCCACGTGGGCGTCTCGATGGATATGAGCTATGGCCCCGGCGCCAGCGGCGCCTACGCCCACTCCGGCGGCATGCTGCAACGCGAGTCTGCCGAGTTGGGCTTGAAAAAATACTTCTCCTACAACCCCGGCATGTACACCGCCTTCAAGCAGGCCTTCTCCGACGAGGAGTGGGACGACCTCATCAGCAATGAGCTCAACGCCGGACGCCCGCTGATCTACACCGGCAGCGGCACCGGTGGCCACGCCTTCATCGTCGACGGCTACAACGAAGATGGCCTCTACCACGTCAACTGGGGATGGGGCGGCACCTACAACGGCTACTACACCCTGAGCCACCTCACCATGGGTCGCGAAGGTCAGTCGGGCTACCAGCGCTACAACGAAATGAATGAGGCTATCATTGGCATGTACCCCATCACCCCCAACGAGTCCACCTCCACCGTCGCCCTCGTCAGTGCCGACCCCGCTCGCGGCTCCGTCAGCGGCAGCGGCACCTACCCCGTCGACCGCGACCGCGTCCTCCTCCGCGCCCACCCCGCCCCGGGCTTCCGCTTCTCCCACTGGGCCAGCGGCAACACCGCCAACCCCATCTTCTTCTACCCCACCACCGACTATGCCGACACCGCCCACTTCGTCCCCATCAGCCGCGACACCCTCGGCTACTGCCACCACTTCACCCCCAACTTCGACACCGTCCACACCATGGCACACTGCGAGTGGGGCATTCGCATCCCTGCCGGACGCTTCGACGTCGGCCGCGCTCTCACGCAGGTCCGCACCTTCGTCTACACCGCCGGCAACTACGTCCTCCGCATCTACCAAGGCGAACAGCCCGACGTACCCCTCTACGAGGACGTCTTCCCCCTCGAACCCCACGGCTGGCGCACAATGGAGTTGGCCTCTCCCGTCGACCTCGACCCCTCACAGGTCACCTGGATCACCCTGGCCACCGACAGCGTCATCTACGCCCAGGGCATCACTCCCTACACCGGCGTCGACGACGGCTCGTGGGTGAAAAACGGCGACCGCTGGGAGCTTGTCGACACCCTCACCATCGGCTACTACACCTGGTCCATCCAGGGCATCCTCGGTGCCTCCGCCGGCATCGCCCCGGCGCCCGACGACGGGCTCCTCTGCAGCACCTCCAGCCTCACCCTCCATGTCCAGAACCCGCAGCGGCACCACATCGCCGTCTACGACCTTCAGGGCCGCCAGCTGGCCTCCTCCAGCGCCGCCGACCTCTCGTTCCGGCTCCCATCCGCGGGACTCTACCTCGTCAAAGCCGACGGCCATCCCGCCCGCCGCATCGTTGCAACCAAATAGCACACACATACCATGGAAAAGAAACAATCCTACACCATCCCCATCGTCGTGATGATCCTGCTCTTCGGCATGATCTCCTTCGTCACCAACCTCGCCTCGCCCATGGGCGACATCCTCAAAAACCAGTTCACCATCCCCAACTGGCAGGGCACCCTCGGCGTCTTCGCCAACTTCATCGCCTACGCCCTCATGGGCATCCCCGCCGGCAACCTCCTGCAGCGGCGCGGCTACAAGACCACCTCCCTCATCGCCGTCTCCGTCGGCTTCCTCGGCGTGGGCATCCAGCTCGTCTCCGGCCTGGTCGGCAGCTTCGCCCTCTACCTCGTCGGCGCACTCATCGCAGGCTTCTCCATGTGCCTCCTCAACACCGTGGTCAACCCCATGCTCAACCGCCTCGGAGGTGGCGGCAACCGCGGCAACCAGCTCATACAGTTCGGCGGCACCTTCAACTCCCTCTCCGGCACCGCCGTCATCGTCCTCACCGGCCTCCTCATCCCAAGCATCGTCGACGCCAAAATCAGCGACACCTTCCCCCTCATGTACACCGCCCTCGCCATCTTCGCCCTCGCCTTCGTAGTCATCCTCCTCACCCGCATCCCCGAACCCGAGTCCAGCGGCACCCACACCGAAGCGCTACCCCTGCGCGGACTCCTCTCCTACCGCCACTTCATCCTCGGCGCCATCGCCATCTTCATCTACGTCGGCGTCGAAGTCGGCACCCCCAACGTGCTCAACAAGTGGCTCCAGAACCCCGAAGCCAACTTTTTCGCCGAAGGCGTCAGCGCCGAAGCCGTCGCAGGCTCCGTCACCGCCTTCTACTGGCTCCTGATGCTTGTCGGACGCCTCGTCGGAGGCCTCATCGGCAGCCGCGTCTCGGCCCGCCTCATGCTCGCCGTCGCCGCAGGCCTCGCCGTCGCCCTCGTGCTCGCCGCCATCCTCGTCCCCTCTTCCATCATGGTCTCCTTCCCGGGCTTCAACGGCGCACACGGCTTCGGCCTCAACCCCGTGCCGCTCAGCGCCGCACTCCTCGTCTGCGTCGGCCTCTGCACCTCCGTCATGTGGGGCGGCATCTTCAACCTCGCCGTCGAAGGCCTCGGACGCTACACCGAGCGCGCCTCCGGCCTCTTCATGGCACTCGTCTGCGGCGGCGGCATACTACCCCTGCTCATGAACGCCGTGGTCGACATCTTTGGCGTCGCAGGCTACCAGCCCTCCTACTGGGTCGTCGTCGCTGGCTTCGCCTACATCCTCTTCTACGCCCTCGCAGGTTCCAAACCCGGGCGCTCCTAGCGTATACAAAAAAAGAAGAGAGAGGGTGTCCCATTCATCATGAGACACCCTCTTGTTTTTGGAGGTCGCTTCCGGATTTGAACCGGAGTAGCAGGTTTTGCAGACCTGTGCCTAGCCCCTCGGCCAAACGACCTTATTTCAGGTTGCAAAATTACACACATTTTTCGATATGACCAAATAATTTTGCAAATAATTTTACAAATAGTTGATATCTAGAGCTGTTTGCATCTGTTTTTTGTTGCCTGCCGTAGACTGAAATTGGGTGGAGGTATGGTGCTAATGTATGGATTTGGGGTCAGATTAGGTTGCGCATCACCCACCAAAGGCAGATGAGCACCACGTAGGTCATCACCACGCGCGGGTGCGCCACGGCGGCGTAGAAGCGCGGCCGGCGGCTGCGGAGGAGGCGTGCCGCCACCAGCGCAATCAGGTAGGGCAGCGAGACGATGAGGAAGGGGTTGTAGCCCCAGGCAGTAGCCCATTGGCCGTGGAGCAAGGCGTGCAGGGCGCGCTGGTTGCCGCAGGCCGGGCACTGCCACCCCGTCAGCCACCGGAACGGGCACCGCGGCATCCACCCCACGCGCGCGGGGTCAATATAATAATATATAGCGACCGCCGCGGCGGCGATTGCAACAATCGCCGCCGCGGCTAGCCATTTCTTCGTGCGGGTCATCAGAAGTCGTACTGCTGCTCCATCTGGCTCATCATGTCGGCAAAGTTCTCCCAGCCGCCGTTGGCACTGATGACACTCAGGACAACAACGAAGTAGACAATCCACATGACAAGACACACGAGCCCGATAACGAGGCCCACGATGTTCCATATCTTGGCCTTGCGGGCCGCCTCGATGGCTTCAGCGTGCTCGCCGGAGTCCCACAGGTTGTTGACCTTCGAACTGTAGACGATGGCCACAATGCCCGTCACCAGGCAGCAAAAAATGGTGCTCAAGATAGACCACACCAGCAGGTCGTTCGGACGCCGCATGTCGTTGTAGGTGCGCTCGTTGTTTTCAAGGTATTGGTTTTCCATGGTTTTGATATTATTGGAATTTGAATTTCAGAATTCAAAATTCAGGACTGCCTCTACGGCAGCGGCACCAGGTTGGAGAAGCCCATGAAGGCCATGGCCAGGATGCCGGCGGCGACGAGGGCGATGGGGACACCCTTCATGCCGCGCGGAGTGCCGGTGAGGTCGAGCTGCTCGCGGATGCCGGCAAAAATGACCAGCGCCAGCGTGAAGCCCACGGCGGTGGAGGCCGAGTAGATCACGCTCTGCAGGAAGTCCATGTTCTTCTGCATCACCAGGATGGCCACACCGAGCACGGCGCAGTTGGTGGTGATCAGCGGCAGGAAAACGCCCAGAGCCTGATAGAGCGGAGGGGCGATTTTCTTCAGCACAATCTCGACCATCTGCACCAGGGCGGCGATGACAAGGATATAGGCGATGGTCTGCAGGTAGCCCAGGTCGAGCGGGATGAGCACATACTGCATGATGAGGTAAGTCACCATGGTGGCCAGCAGCATCACAAAAAGCACGGCGCCGCCCATGCCGAGCGAACTTTTCACGTCTTTCGACACGCCCAGGAAGGGGCAAATTCCGAGGAATTGAGCCAGCACAACATTGTTGACAAATATGGCTCCGATGATGAGTGCGAATATCGAAATGGTCATTTCGTGTGGTGTTTTAGTCGATTAAATTCAAAATGCAAAAGTACAACCTTTTTTCGACATGGCAAAATTTTTTTCTTCACCATGCCAAAAGTATCCCTATTTTCCCATCCATGGGTAATAATGCGAAACCACCCTACTATTACCCTAGAGAACCCCTACCATCCCCCTACCGCCCCTCTCCCCGCCCGCTCGTGTGCGAAATAAGTCATAGTGTTGATTTTATGTGCTTTAGCTTGTGTTTTAAGAAATTTTATAACTTTAGTGTGAACGCGTATGCGAAAAGTGTCGTACCTTTGCACCTTGTGTCCGCGAGGATACATTAACATAAATGAATGAAAATAAACCATTTAAACAAAAAATTAAACAAGATGAAGAAAGTATTTTTCGCTATGGCCGTGGCCGGCATGTTCGGTCTGGTTGCCTGCAACAACAACAAGCCCGCTGAAGAAGCCGTGGAGAACGCCGCCGAGACCGTCGAGGCTGCCGCCACCGAGGCTATTGACGAGACCGCCGACGCCACCGCCGACCTCGGCGAAGAGCTGGCCGACGCCGCCGACGAGGCCGTCCAGGAAGTCCTCGCCCAGTAAGCGCTGGTTGCTCGCAAGACACTTCCGCGGAGGCGCCCCGACGGGGCGCCTCCGCTATTTTTTCACCCCTCTCCACACAATAAACCGCCCGCCGGCGCGTTACCCCCTCCATGAAAACCTCACGCACCACCCTCCTACGCACCCTGGTCCTCCTGCTGGTGGCCGGGTGCCTGGTCTGCGCCTCGTGCAGCAGCAGCCCGCAGATGTACAAGCACAAGCGTAACACCGACTGCGGCTGCTAGCGTGGACGCCTCTGCCGCCGACCGCCACCATGCCATCCTCGGCCGCTACCTCCCGCAGGAGGCGGTCGAGTGGGTCTACCTCTACCTCAACCTCCACAGCGTCCACCTCCGCATCGCCCGCGAGCGGCGCACCAAGCTCGGCGACTACCGCGCGCCCTATGCCGGCCATCCGCAGCATGAGATTTCGGTTGGCGGCAACCTGCCCAAGCACCTCTTCTTCTGGGTGTTCCTCCACGAGGCGGCGCACCTCAACACACGCCTCTTCGCCCCCGACGCCGCGCCCCACGGCCACGAGTGGCAGGCGGAATACGCCCGCCTGCTGGCCGACCACCTCGAGTGGTTCCCGCCCGACCTGCAGCCCCTCATCGCGCGCTACGCCCGCCGCGTCCCCCTCAACCACACCCTCGGGCGGAAGATAGAGGCCGCCCTGCGCAACCTCGACCCGCACCGCGTGCCCTCACCCACGCTCGACCAGCAGCAGCCCGGCATACGCTTCCGCCTGAAGTCCCAGCCCGACCGCCTCTTCGAAGCCCTGCACAAACGACGCACCCGCTGGCTCTGCCGCTGCCTCGACGACGGGCGCGAATACCTCGTCGCAGGAGCAGCCGAAATCATCCCCGAATGTTAAAATATTTTGTAAATAGTTTTTTTTTCGTATCTTTGACCCCGTAGACAAATGCTGCAAATTGATTAAACTTAATATAAATTAAATAGTTACATCAAATATGAAAGTATTAGTTTTAAACTGCGGAAGTTCTTCCATCAAGTATCAGCTGGTCGACATGGCCAACAACGCCCAGGTGATGGCCAAAGGCCTCCTGGAGCGTATCGGTCTGGAAATGGGCGAGTTCACCCACAAGTGGAACGGCCAGAAGCACTACGAGCAGCTGCCCATCCCCAACCACACCGAGGGCATCAAGATTGTGCTCAAGGCGCTGACCGACAAGGAAATCGGCGTCATCAGCGACCTGAAGGAAATCGGTGCCGTCGGCAACCGCGTGGCCCACGGCGGCGAGCTGTTCAAGGAGAGCGTCCTGGTGGACGACAAGGTCATCGAGCAAATCAAGAGCCTCGAGCACCTGGCCCCGCTGCACACCCCCGGCAACCTGGCCGGCATCTACGCCATGCGCGAAGTGCTCCCCGGCGTGCCCCAGACCGCCGTCTTCGACACCGCCTTCCACTCCACCCTGCCCCCCAAGAGCTTCCTCTACGGCCTGCCCTACGAGATGTATGAGAAATACGGCATCCGCCGCTACGGCTTCCACGGCACCAGCCACAAGTTCGTCGCCGAGAAGGCCGCCAAGATGATCGGCCGCGACTGGAACGACCTCAAAATCATCTCCTGCCACCTCGGCTCCGGCGCCTCCATCGCCGCCATCGACCACGGCCGCAGCTTCGACACCACCATGGGCCTCACCGCCCTCGAGGGCCTCGTCATGGGCTCGCGCTGCGGCGACGTCGACCCCGGCGTCATCCTCTACCTCCTCGACCAGGGCTTCACCTCCAAGGACCTCACCAAGATGCTCTACAAGCAGAGCGGCCTCCTCGGCATCAGCGGCGACAAGCAGGACATGCGCGACATCCGCGCCGGCCGCGACGCCGGCGACGAGCGCGCCACCTACGCCTTCGACATGTTCGCCCTCCGCGTCAAACGCTACATCGGCGGCTACATGGCCGAAATGGGCGGCTGCGACCTGCTCCTCTTCACCGGCGGCATCGGCGAGAACGCCTGGTTCATGCGCCGTCCCATCCTTGAAGGCCTCGAGTGCCTCGGCATCAAAATCGACTTCTCGAAGAACGACAACGTGATGGGCGAGGATATCATCCTCTCCACCCCCGACTCGAAGGTCGCCACCGTGGTCTGCACCACCGACGAGGAATTCGTCATCGCCAGCGACACCTTCAAGCTGGTGAAGTGATAAGGCACTTCAATACCGAAAAAGCAATCCCCGCCGGAACACCGGCGGGGATTGCTTTTATTGCAAGTCGTCGTACTGGCTGAGGTCCTGTTTCAGCCGATGGAGTAGGTGGCGGTAGCGGCGGTAGTACCACACGGCCAGTGCGGCGCTGAGGGCAGCCGTGCCGAGGAAGAACAGTGTCTGGAACAGGGGATGGTCGGCGGTGTAGGCGTAGATGTCCAGTCCGCGCAAGCGTGCACATACCGGTGCGAAGTCGACAATCAGCAGCGGGATGGAGCAGATGGAGCCAATCATGTTGACCTTCTCGGCCCGCAGGAGGCGCTCGGAGGCCTGCGCGACCTCCATGGGGGTATGCTGCAAAGGGTCGAGGGCGCGTACAAGGCGGTAGAGCCGGTACTCGGCCACGAGGAGCCATGCCCAGAGGAGGAAGAAGACAAGGTAGGGAAGCAGGTAGCGCCAGTCGTCGAGGTAGAGGCGGTATTGTGTTGCGAAGAAGAGGGGTACGACAATGCCGACGAGGAGCTGCGCCTGTTTGTCGCGCAGCATGCTGCGGTGGGTGGAGGAGAGGGAGCGCTCGAGGGCACGGCGCACGGTGGCCTCCTGCAGGGTGGCCATACGCGTCAGGCGCTTGTTGCACTGCTGCCAGAGCTGCTGCATCTGTTCAACGGTGAGTTCGGGTTGGGTCTCGTTGTTCATAGGTCTTCTTTTTTGATGGTTTGCAATTTCTTTTTGATGCGCATGACACGCATGCCGACGGCAGCTTCGTTGATTCCCAGGATGTCGGCCATCTCGGCCTGCGAGAGGCCGTCGAGGTAGAGGAGGGTGACGGCTTTGTCGGCGTTGCCGAGGCGATCGATGCGTCGGTAGAGTTCGGCGACCAGCGTGTCGCCCTGCTCTTCGGCCAGTCGCTCGGCTATCTCGGGGGTCAGCTCCACTATCGTGGGATGCCGTCGCCGTCGCCGCCATTGCGAGATGGCGGTGTTTAGTGCCACGCGGTAGTGCCAGGTGCTCTCCGAGCAGTGTCCGTGCCATTGGCGGCGTCCCTCCCAGAGGTTGCAGACGATGTCCTGGTAGAGGTCGCGCACATTGTCGGGCTGGCGGTCGGTGAAGGCCATGCAAACCTTGTAGATCAGCCGGTCGTTGCGTTGCAGTTGCCGGAGGAATTCGTCCTGTTCGTCGTCGTGTTCCATGGTGCGTCGGTTGTTGGTGTTCTGCTATGTTAGACGCAGAAGGGGCGGAAATATAACACCGTTGGTAAAAAAAAATTATTTGCGCCGTGCGAAGGTCGTGGCCAGCAGGACGAGGAGGGCGTAGTAGAGCGGCGGCAGGACGACGATGCAGACGAAGGGGAGGTGTTGGAGGCCGTCGAATAGTGCCATCAACACTTTACCTGCCTCGGCCACGGGTATCATGGAGCTTTCCCAAAGGGCTGACAGAAGTTCCTGTCCTTCGCCCAGGGGGCCGGGAAAGAGGTGCAGCCATAGGTTGAAGGCCAGTAGGGGTATGGCTGGCAGCATGGCTACCCATCGGCTGTGCCAACGGTGCCATAGCCAGGCTGGAGCCACCGCGAGCAGCATGCCCGCCAGGGCCGAAGCGAGGATGCGCTCCGGCACCTGGCCTGGGTATGGCAGGCAGTGAAAGCCGAAAACATAATGCGTTAGCGCCCATAGCAGGTTGCCAAGAAGGTCACCTGCCAGGTAGAGCAGCAGGAAGGCGGCGTATAAGGGTATACGGTGGCGCGTCATCTTTGCAGCTCCGGACATTTCTCAAGGAGGACTATAGTCTCGGCGTCGTCGTATTGGCGTCCGTCGAGTGACTGTAGGTAGCGGTGGTGGGTGCGGGTGGAGAAGGGGCTCTGCACCTGCGGGTCGGGGGAGAAGAATCGGCCCAGGACGGGGTCGTAGAGGCGGGCGTTCATGTTGATGATGCCGAAGCGGT
>CACWPQ010000031.1:0-20078 GCA_902762805.1 uncultured Bacteroidota bacterium
AACCTCCGTCCAAGAAAACTTTTGAACTTTTCCTCTCCAAAACAAAAATTCTTACTATCTTTGCATAACAGTGTTGCACTTGATAGTTGAGTCTACGGCTTCTACCTTAGGCACCGATCGAAAGGAGGAAGCCAGTTTAAACCTGGGTGTTGGTTATCGATTCAGTAAGAATTTCTATGGGGGGTGAATGTCGGGGTGTCGCACTTCATGATATTGACCCAATCGCGGCAAGGCTCTGGCAGTAATGCGACTTGGGTTTCCGGGTTGAGTTACTTGGACGCAGTTGAGATAGGGACAACGTTGCGGCCTACACTCCCGTTAAGCAATGGCAAAGCATGTCTTTTTTGGACCTTTATGCTGGCTATGTCATCGGAGAAGAAAGCACGGCACTCCATATATTGCCGGGTTTCATGTTTCCATTATCATCCCACACGGACTTTCTTATCAGTGCAGGCTATATGAACACGATTAAACATGTCTATGGCGTGCCTTCATTTGGGGTAAAAGCATCTTTTGTGTTTCATGGAAACAAACTGCCGAAAGTGAAAAAGCCCCAAGTCAGTTGGGAGTAGGTGCTTCTGCAGAGGGGTGCCTGATTTGCTGTTGACAGGCGCTGGAAGCGTATCTGTATGGAACACATTGCACTGTGATTTCTTTTGGTTAAACATTCGTCAGTGCAAAGGGCATCGGACAAGAGAGGTTCGATGCCTGTTTTTTGCTGGTTGTATCTAGTATAAAGCAAAGCGGCGCTCCCCGTTGGGGAGCGCCGCTTGTTGTTGTAGCCGGGTGCTGCTTAGGCACCGATCTTGGCCTTGTAGGCAGCGGCGTCCATCAGGGCGTCGATGTCGGCCATGTTCTCGGGCTTGATTTTGATGATCCAGCCATTGCCGTAGGGGTCGGCATTGATGGCGGAGGCATCCTCGAGGGCGGTGTTGAACTCGACCACCTCGGCGTTGACGGGCATCAGCAGGTCGGCCACGGTCTTCACAGCCTCGACCGAGCCGAAGGCCTCGCCGGCGGCGATGGTCTCGCCCTCGGTGGTGACGTCCACAAAAACGATGTCGCCAAGCTCGTGCTGGGCATAGTCGGTGATGCCGACAAAGGCAAATTCGCCTTCAATGCGCACCCATTCGTCATCCTGGGTGTACTTCAGGTTTGCAGGAATGTTCATAGTTGTAACTTAATTGTTTATATTAATAATTCGTTCTATTATCCGGCTGCAAAAGTACGAAGAATTTTCCATGTGGTGGAAAAAAGATGAAAAAAAAAGCACTTTTTTTTCGCCACGTGAAAAAAAAGTGCTACTTTTGCATCGTCAAAAACAGAGTGAATAGTGAGTGTGATTGTCTGTGAGATTTTGATAATCAGCAACTTTATCGTTTATCAAGTTTCCAATCCCAACCCGACAGGAACATAGAGATATAATATGTACAGCAAATCTGAACTGACTGCCAAGGCCCACATCGAACTCATCGACATCGCAGAGAAGATGGGCATTGCCAAAGCCAAGCGCCTCGATGCGCAAGACCTCGTATACAAAATCCTCGACCACCAGGCTTCCAATCCGCAAAATGGAGAAACGACCCCGCTCGACGAAATCGATGTGCAGCAGCGCAAGCGTCAGCGGCTGAAACCGAAGCTCTTGGCCGAGTCGACACTGAAAAATCCCGAACTCCACAGAAGCGTCAAGCGCAAACCCGAGCCCGCCGACCGCAAGGCTGAGACCGTAGCCAAGCTGGCCGAAGCCGAGGACCTCTCGGGGCTCAACTTCGAGCTCTCGTCGCTCGAGATGCCCACCGTGCCCGAGGTGCCCGAGGTGCTCTCGCCCATGGGGCGCCCTCTGTTCCGCACGCCCGAACGCACGGAGCCGATGGCGGAGCCCGCCCAGCCGGCCGCCCCGGAGGCAAAGGTCGAAGAGACGCCTGCCGCCGAGGCACCTGTGAAAAGGAAGCGTGGCCGCCCCTCCAAGAAGCAGCAGGCCCAAAATGCTGAAGCCAAGACCGAACAGGCTGCCGAGCAGCCGCAGGCTGAGCCGGCCAAACCTCAACAGGAGCAACCGAAACAGGATCAGCACACCCCCCAGCCAGAGCAACCGAAACAGGAGCAACACAAGAAGCAAAACCATAATCAGGAGCAGCACAAGCAGCAGCCCGAGCACAAAGAGTACCCCTTCGACAACGAGGGCGTCATCGACGCCGAGGGCGTGCTCGAGATGGTTCCGGACGGCTACGGCTTCCTCCGTTCGAGCGACTACAACTACCTCTCCAGCCCCGACGACATCTATGTCTCGCCCCAGCAGATACGCCAATATGGCCTCAAGACCGGCGACACCATCCGTGGCCGCGTCCGTCCGCCGCGCGAGGGCGACAAGTTCTTCCCCATGGTCAAAATACTCGAAATCAACGGCCTCACGCCCGACCAGGTGCGCGACCGCATCCCCTTCGAGAGCATGACCCCCCTCTTCCCCAACGAGAAATTCAAACTCACCGGCCATCCTCAGGAGACCCTCTCCACCCGCATTATAGACCTCTTCACCCCCATCGGCAAGGGGCAGCGCGGCCTCATCGTGGCCCAGCCCAAGACCGGCAAGACCACCCTGCTCAAAGAGGTGGCCAACGCCATCGCCTACAACCACCCCGAGGTCTACCTTATGGTGCTTCTCATCGACGAGCGCCCCGAGGAGGTGACCGACATGCAGCGCTCGGTCAAGGCCGAAGTCATCGCCTCCACCTTCGACGAACCCGCCGACCGCCACGTCCGCATCGCCAACATCGTGCTCGAGAAAGCCAAGCGCCTCACCGAGTGTGGCCACGACGTGATGATAGTGCTCGACTCCATCACCCGCCTCGCGCGCGCGTACAATACTGTACAGCCCGCCAGCGGCAAGGTGCTCTCCGGCGGCGTCGAAGCCAATGCCCTCCAAAAACCCAAGCGCTTCTTCGGCGCAGCCCGCAACATCGAGAACGGTGGCTCGCTCACCATCATCGCCACCGCCCTCACCGAGACCGGATCCAAGATGGACGACGTCATCTTCGAGGAATTCAAGGGCACGGGCAACATGGAGCTCCAGCTGGACCGCAAACTCAGCAACAAGCGCATCTACCCCGCCATCGACCTCAGCGCCTCCAGCACCCGTCGCGACGACCTGCTGGTCAAGCCCGACGTGCTTGCTCGCACCCTCGTGCTCCGCAACCACCTCACCGACCTCAACCCGCAGGAGGCCATGGAGTTCCTCAAGCGCGTGATGGCCAATTCGAAGAATAACGAGGAGTTCCTCTATACCATGGACAAGTGATGAAACGGGGATTCGGAAGCGACAACCATTCGGGCATCAGCCCCGAGATATTGCAAGCCATAGCCGATGCCAACGTGGACCACGCGTTGGCCTATGGCGACGACGAGTGGTGTGCCCGCGCCGAGGCTCTCTTTCGCGAGCATTTCGGCGAGCAGGCCAGGGTCTACTTTGTCTTCAACGGCACCGGTGCCAATGTGCTGAATATCGACGCCATGTGCCGCTCGCACGAGGCGGTGGTCTGTGCCGAGACAGCGCATATCAACGTCGACGAGTGCGGCGCCCCGCAGCGTGTGGTGGGCTGCCGCATGCTGACGGTCGACACGCCTGACGGCAAACTCACGCCCGAGCTGGTCAAGACCCGCCTCCACGGCTTCGGCTTCGAGCACCACTCCCAGCCCCGCGCCATCAGCATCAGCCAGCCCTCCGAACTCGGCACCCTCTACACCCTGCAGGAAATCAAGGCGCTGTCCGACCTGGCGCACGAATACAACATGTACCTCCACATCGATGGCGCCCGCCTGGCCAATGCCGCTGTGGCCCTCGGATGCACCTTCAGGCAGATGACCACTGACCTTGGCGTCGACTGCCTCTCCTTCGGCGGGACCAAAAACGGCATGCTCATGGGCGAGAGCGTGGTGCTGCTCAACCCCTGTTTGTGGGAACGCGACCGAAGTGGAGCGAATCCACAAGCAGACGACATGAAGTACCGCCGCAAGCAGATGACCCAGCTCAGCAGCAAGATGCGCTTCACGGCAGCCCAGTTTGAGGCCTATCTCACCACCGGCCTCTGGCGCCGCAACGCCGAGCACAGCAACCGTATGGCGCAGCTGCTGCACGCCGAACTGCAAGGCATCCCCACGGTGCGTGTGATGTACCCCGTGCAGGTGAACAGTGTCTTCGCCCAGCTGCCCGCCGACGTGTGGCACCGACTGCAAAAAGAATATTTCTTCTACGACTGGGACGAGGCCAATGACGTGGTGCGCTGGATGTGCAGTTTCGACACCACCGAGGAGGACATCCGCGCCTTTGTCGCCGCCCTGCGCCGACTGCTCTAACCCCTATATCACCAGAATTGGTGACCGCCCGTGTGGCGGTTTTTTCGTATCTTTGCATATCGAAAATCAAACATTGCACGTATGCTACTATCTGATTTACAGACTGGTGAAACTGGAGTCGTAACCCGCGTGGCGGGCCACGGCGCCTTCCGCAAGCGCATCATAGAGATGGGTTTCATCAAAGGCGTCGAGGTTACCTCGGTGCTCAACGCCCCGCTGAACGACCCTATTAAATACAGAATACTCAACTTCGAGGTCTCGCTCCGTCGCAGCGACGCCATGAAGGTGGAAATCGTCACCCCCGAAGAGGCCGAGCGCGAAATCGTGAACCATGCCGACTACCGCGCCCTCGAGGCCGAGGAGACCAAGCTGCAGCACATCGTCAGCGAGCGCAGCAAGACCATCAACGTGGCCCTCGTCGGCAACCCCAACTGCGGCAAGACCAGCATCTTCAACGTCGCCGCCCACGCCCACGAGCGGGTGGGCAACTACAGCGGCGTCACCGTCGACGAGAAGGTGGGCACCTTCCAGTACGGCGGCTACACCTTCAACCTCACCGACCTCCCCGGCACCTACTCCCTCTCCGCCTACTCGCCCGAGGAACTCTACGTCCGCCGCCACATCCTCGACAAGAACCCCGACATCATCCTCAACGTCGTCGACGGCAGCAACCTCGAGCGCAACCTCTACCTCACCACCCAGCTCATCGACATGGACATCACCATGGTGATGGCCCTCAACATGTACGACGAGCTGCAGCGCAGCGGCGACCGCCTCGACATCGGCCAGCTCTCCACCCTCCTCGGCATGCCCATCGTGCCCACCACCGGCCGCACCGGCAAGGGCATCGGGTCGCTCTTCGACAAGATTATCGAGGTCTTCGAGAACGGCACCGGCTACCGCCACATCCACGTCAACCACGGCCGCTACCTCGAGCGTTACATCCAGCGCCTGCGCACCCACCTCTACGAGCACGGCTTCTCCGACGACCTCTCCACCCGCTTCCTCGCCATCAAGCTCCTCGAGAACGACCGCCAGCTGGAGCAGTATGCCGCCGAGCGCGACCCCGACGGCAGCGTGCTCACGATGCGCAACCAGATTGCCGATGAATACATGTCCGACAGCGGCCGCCGCTTGGTCGACGGCGAGGCCGACAAGGGGCACAAGGTGGATGTGGAACCCGGGCACCAGGACATCGAGTCCGCCATCACCGACGCCAAATATGCCTTCGTGCGCGGCGCCCTGGCCGAATGCTATGTCAAGAACGAGAAGAGCACCCTTCACCACCTCACCGACCGCCTCGACGCCGTCATGACCCACCGCTGGCTCGGCTACCCCATCTTCCTCCTCTTCCTTTTCTTCACCTTCTGGTGCACCTTCACCCTCGGCGCCTACCCCATGGACTGGATCGACGCCCTCTTCGGCTGGCTCGGCGAGCGCGTGGGCGACCTCATGCCCGAAGGCGCCTGGCGCAGCCTCGTGGTCGACGGCATCATCACCGGCGTCGGCTCCGTGCTGGTCTTCCTGCCCAATATATTGATACTATATCTCTTTATATCCTTCATGGAAGACAGCGGCTACATGGCCCGCGCCGCCTTCATCATGGACAAGCTCATGCACCGCATGGGGCTCCACGGCAAGAGCTTCATCCCCATGATCATGGGCTTCGGATGCAACGTGCCCGCCATCATGGCCACCCGCACCATCGAGGACCGCAAGAGCCGCCTGCTCACCATGCTCGTCATCCCCATGATGAGCTGCTCTGCGCGCATCCCCGTCTACGTCATCCTCTGCTCGGCTTTCTTCTCCACCCATGCCGCCTACGTCATCATGGGTCTCTACCTGCTGGGCATGGTGATGAGTGTGCTCATGGCCAAGCTCTTCAGCCGCTACTTCGTCAAGGGCGAGTCGTTGCCCTTCGTCATGGAGCTGCCGCCCTACCGCATGCCCACGGCCAAGGCCGTGCTGCGCCACACCTGGGAGAAAGGCAAGGAATACCTCAAGAAGATGGCCACCATCATCCTCGGCGCCAGCATCATCGTCTGGGCCCTCAGCTACTTCCCCCACCACGACGATGCCAAGTACCAGGCCGAGCACAGCTACATGGCCCGCATCGGCAAGACCATCGAGCCCGCCCTGCGCCCCTGCGGCTTCGACTGGCGCCAGTCCGTCGCCCTCCTCTCCGGTGTCTTCGCCAAGGAGGTCGTGGCCTCCACCATGACGGTGGTCTACGCCACCAGCGCCGACGAGGCCACCGCCCTCGAGGACTTCGAGGCCGAGGAGAACGAGATGCGCATCGCCACCCTCATCCGCGACAACATGACGCCCCTCTCAGCCTTCTCCATGCTGCTCTTCATCCTGCTCTACATGCCCTGCCTCTCCACCGTCGTCGCCATCCGACACGAAAGTGGCCGCTGGCGCTGGGCACTCTTCACCATGGCCTACACCATCGGCCTCGCCTGGCTCGTCTCGATGCTCGTCTTCCAGCTGGGAAGCCTGCTGATCTAGTGGTCATTCCTAAAACAAAATGAAGCGGGCCACACTCCCGGGAGTGTGGCCCGCTTCGTTCAGGGATTTGCCATCGGCCCTCAGGAACGTCAGCCGATGGTGCCCTCGCCGAGGTAGGCGCTGTAGCTGGGGACGCCCTGCTGGTTGACCACGAAGCCCCAGAGGTGGGCCGTCTCGCCGCTCCAGGCGGGGGGGAGGGTCAGGGTGGCTTTGTTGTTGGAGCGGAGGTCGCCGCGGCTCAGCTGGCCGCTGCCGAGGGTGGGGTTGTAGGCGAAGAGGTAGACGGTGTCGTCCTCGCTGGCGCCGCCGGCGGCGCTGTTGGGGAGGAAGGGTACCTCCACGGTCTGCGGGTTCTCGAAGCTCGCGCGGTCGAAGTGGACGCCCGGCAGGCTGCCTGCGGAGAGCAGCAGCGCGCTGTAGTCGACCGTCACCTCGGCGGTGCTGTCGGCCGTCACGGCGTTCCAGTTCAGCTGCACGAAGTTGTTCAGCTCCGTGTTGCCGTGGCTCTTCGCGCGCCGCTTGTAGCCCAGGTCGGCAGCCGCTTTGAAGGCCACCGAAAGCTCGTTGAGGGTGGCGAAACGCAGGCGGACGATGAGCTGGGCGTCGCTGTGGCGGTCGCGGATGAAGCGCTTGTAGCCTCGCATCACCGGCTTGCCCTTCCAGAAGAAGCCCACCACGGTGCCCACTTTACCTTTGAATCCATCGAGGATTCCTTGACTGATTTTACCCATTTTTTTGTTCCTTTCTTTTTTTGTTTGTTGATGATGTTGGTTTGATTTGACGTTGTTTGGCCGTTGCCCCGTCGGGCGGTGGCCGGCGTGTCGGTCGCGACGACAATTGCAATATAAGGCTCCATCCGTGGATACTTTCAAATTGTATCGCTCTTTTCCCCTGTTTACTCATCATTTCCCTCATTTTCCCATCCCCAGTCGGCGAGGTGGCTTGTGTCCAGCCGCCCGTTTTCCTGTATCATGTTCTCGGCCAGCACGCGGTTGATCTCGTTCAGGTTGTAGTACACGCGTCCGCCCGTGTACGAGGGGTGGAACAACCCCTTCAGTGTCCAGCTGCGAAGGGTTTTGCGCGTGATGTGCAGCATGTTGCACACCTCGACAATATCCAGCCACGGGCACATCGGCGCGTTGGGACGGTCCACGTAGACCAGCTCGCCGTCCCGTGTCCCGGGATGCTCGCGACGCATCAACTGCTCCAGCTCACGGTCGTTCATGCTCCCGCCCTGCCGCACACTGATGCTGTAGTTGTTCACACGCCCGTCGGGCGTCACGTAAAAGAGGTAGATGAGCGACGGCTCCGCCTCGTAGTCCAGACCCAGCACATGCAGCAGGTCCTCCAGTTCTTCCTTTTTCATGTCGTTTCCTTTCTTGTTTTTGGTTTTACAATCGATTTCCTTCCCGGGAATTCGATTGCAAAGGTAGCCCCGTTGCAGCGGCTCGACGCCCCCTTTTGCCGGCTATGATTTCGCGTCCGGCAAGCGTGCGTTTTCAGCCGCTTTGGCGTTGGCTGGCGACGAATTGCCGTTAATTGAGCGTAAAATGTTTATTAAATAATTTTGGCCATATCGGAAAAAATGTTAATTTTGCAGCGTCATAGCCAATAGTTCATACCAAACGTTTACCACCGCAGAGGTCTATAACACAGCCTCTTACGCACCTATGGTGGAGTGCTGCGGGAAGCGCTGTCCCGCAGAGGCCGACCTATTGCAGCGCGTCATGACCGAGCAGGGCGTGCCGCTCGAGCGCCAGCTAGGCATGTGGATCGACTTCCTGCACCAGCTGCCCGACCCGCGCTGGGCAGCCCTCTGCCTTGACCGTGCCGAAGCCCTGCACGAACTCCTCGACCGCCAGCGGCGCCTGCTGGCGACAACCGGCGTTAATTCTGCGTCAAATCCAACGGCCTTGCCAATGCCCTTGTCGCCACTGGCGCCGCGACATTTCGTCTGGCTCGGCGAGGGTAGGGGAGTCCTCGCCGACCAGCTCCGCGGAGGCATCGCCGCACTCGCACGACGCGGCATCATCGCCAACGACACCTCCCAGCAGGACGCACTCCGCCGCGGCCTCGGCCTGATGCTGAACGACCACGAGCGCAGCTCCCCCCAGCCCTGGGTCCGTTGGCTCGCCAGCAGCGACATGCTCAACTACCTCATCGAAAACCTCTGGCGCCAAGGCCTCATCTACTGCGTCGAAGGGCAGCGCGCCAAATGGCAGACCCTCTGCGGCGTCTTCCTCCGCGCCGACGGCACCCTCTACCAACCCTCCATCAAAAGCAACCGCTGCAAAAACCCGCACAAAACCCGCGAAATCGACACCGCCTTCCTCAACGGACTGGCACCGATGGGCCGCCTAAAATAGCTGCCCCCCCGATCCTCCGCCCGCACGGACTTTCGCGGACATGGCCGAACAATTACCCTACCGCTACACTCCTAAATAAAGTTAAATTATGATAACTCCGTTTGCCATCCCGAAATCTATTCGTATCTTTGCAACTCCCCATTCCCCGTGTGGGACGCTTTAATCCTCTTTCATACAATGATATACACAAGATAAAATGCAAACCATCACCCTCGGCCGCACCGGCCTCGTCGTCCCCCGCAACGGCTTCGGAGCCTTGCCCATACAGCGCATCCCCGAGCAGGACGCCGTCCGCCTCATCCGCCGCGCCCTCGACGGCGGCATGTACTACTTCGACACCGCCCGCTTCTACACCGACAGCGAGCACAAACTCGGCCTCGCCCTCGAGGGGCGCCGCGCCGACGTCGTCATCAGCACCAAGACCGGCGCCACCACCCCCGACGCCTTCTGGGCCCACCTTGAGACCAGCCTCCGCCTGCTGCGCACCGACTATGTCGACCTCTACCAGTTCCACAACCTCCCCTTCTGCCCACGCCCCGGCGACGGCACCGGCCTCTACGAAGCCATGCTCGAGGCGCAGCGCCAGGGCAAGGTGCGCCACATCGGCATCACCAACCACCGCCAGCGCGTCGCCATCGAAGCCATCGAGAGCGGCCTCTACGAAACCCTCCAGTACCCCTTCTCCTACCTCGCCACCCGCGAGGAGCTCGACATCGTCGAGCGCACCCGCCAGGCCGGCATGGGCTTCATCGCCATGAAAGGCCTCGCCGGCGGCCTCATCACCCACTCCGCCGCCGCCTACGCCTTCCTCGCACAGTACGACCACGTGGCCCCCATCTGGGGCATCCAGCGCGAAAGCGAGCTCGACGAGTGGCTCTCCTACCAGAACAATCCCCCCGCCCTCACCCCCGACCTCCAGGCCGTCATCGACCGCGACCGCGCCGAACTCGCCGGCAACTTCTGCCGCGGATGCGCCTACTGCCAGCCCTGCCCCGCAGGCATACAAATCCAGGACTGCAACCGCATGTCCCTCTTCCTCCGCCGCGCCCCCCACAGCGTCTACCTCACCGAGGAGTGGCTCCACAAAATGCAGAAAATCGACTCCTGCCTCCACTGCAACCACTGCGTCGACCACTGCCCCTACGGCCTCGACACCCCCAACCTCCTCGTCGAAAACTACCGCGACTTCATGCAGTTCTGGAACAAGCGCCAAAAATAGAAAGTAACCATTATTACCCATCCATGGGTAATAATGGGAAAAGGCCTATCTATTCCCCTAGAAAACCCCTACCATTCCCCTAGAGAACCCCACCCGAATACTGTTAAATTTAACTTAAATCAATGCGCCCCATCGCACATATCGAGACCCCCTACCGCGACAAGTTCGGCACCCCCCGCCAGTCGGGTCTCGTCGACGGCCAGGCGCGCATCGTCTTCTCCCCCGACTACCGCCAGCCCGAAGCCCTCCGCGGCATCGAAGGCTTCGACTACCTCTGGCTCCTCTGGCTCTTCGACCGCAACGCCCACGTCCCCTATTCGCCCACCGTCCGCCCGCCGCGCCTCGGCGGCAACAGCAGGGTAGGGGTCTTCGCCACCCGAAGCCCCTACCGCCCCAACCCCATCGGCCTCTCCTCCGTTCGCCTCCTCCGCGTCGAAACCCTCCCCGACCTCGGACCCACCCTCCTCGTCGCCGGCGCCGACCTCGTCTCCGGAACCCCCATCCTCGACATCAAGCCCTACCTCCCCTACACCGACGCCCACCCCGACGCCCGCAGCGGCTTCGCACCCGCAGCCCCCGAGGCCCTCCTCCTCGTCGACGACCCCGACCACCGCCTCGACGCCCTCGACCCCTCCCTCGCCCTCGCCCTCCGCCAAGCCCTCGCCCAGGACCCCCGCCCGCACTACCACGACGACCCCTCCCGCACCTACCACATGCTCTTCGCCCACCTCGAAGTCCACTTCCGCGTCGAAGGCAACCACCTCGTCATCGCGGGGCTGGATGTTAAATAATGTTAAAACGACAACATTCCAACCCCTCTCTTGTCTATCCTGCAAATGGAGCCTGACCTCACACAGATAGTGGAAGGATGCCGCCGCGGCGACCCTCGCTCGCAACGCGCACTCTACGATGCCCTGGCCCCCATGGCCCTGGGCGTCTGCATGCGCTACACGCGCGACCGCCACACCGCCCAGGACCTCATGCAGGACGGCTTCATCAAGGTCTTTGAAAACATCTCCCGCCTGCGCAAGCCCGAGAGCCTCGGCGCATGGGTCTACCAGGTCATGGTCAACCGCTGCATCAACCACTGCAAACAGCAGCGCCCCACGGCCTCGCTCGACGACAACGTCCCTCCACCCGTCTCCCTCCCCCTCGACCCCTTCGCCGACCAGGAAATCGTCCTCGCACTCCAGCAACTGCCCCCTCAGCAGCGGCTCGTCTTCAACCTCATCGAAGTCGAAGACCGCCCCTACGACGAAGTGGCCGCCACCCTCCGCTGCTCCGAAGTCAACCTCCGCGCCCTCCTCTCGCGCGCCAAAGCCCGCCTGCGCGACATTTTAAACGAAACGAAATAAACACAGTATACCGATGAACCTCAAACAATACACCGCCCAGCCCGACCCGGGCCTCTTCGACACCATCCAGCGCCGCCTGCGCCGCCGCCGTCTGCTGCGCCGCGCAGGGGTGGTGGCCGCCGTGGCCCTCGTGGCCGGCGTGGCCGCGCTCCTCGTCGTCGGCCGTCCCGATGCCACTGTCGCCGGCCCGCAGATGGCTGCCCTTCAGCCCGATGCACGGCCCGTGATCGCCCCTGCAGCCCCCGCATCCCAGCCTTCGGCCGCCGTGGCCGACCCCGTGCATCCGCAACCCGCTGCCGCCGCCACCGCCGCCACCACCGCCACCACCGCCGCACCCTCCCACTCCCCACTCTCCGCCCCCCACTCCTCACTCCTCACTCCTCACTCCTCACTCCGCGCTCCCTCCCCCCAGCCCGACATCGAGCGCCTGCCCTCGCAGCAGCCGCTGCCCGTCGTCGCCCCGGCCCTGCCCGCCAGCTCGCCCGCCATGGCCGAGGTGCCCTCCATCCCCTCCGTGCCCGCCGCCGACGCATCCCCCGACCCCTCCCACTCCTCACTCCTCACTCCTCACTCCTCACTCCCCACGCCCGCCCCCAAGAGCGAGGTCGAAACCACCGACGTCAACGTCTGGGCCCCCAACGTCATCATCCCCGACGGCGACCAGGAGGAGAACCGCACCTTCTCCCTCCGCTTCTCCGACGAGGTCACGGGCTTCAAACTCTACATCTTCAACCGCAACGGCCGCCAGGTGGCCTACAGCAACGACCCCGCCTACCGCTGGGACGCCACCCACAGCGGCACCCGCCTGCCCCAAGGCACCTACGTTTGGGTAGCCCAATTCCGCGACAGCCACGACCGTCCGGTGCAGAAAAAAGGCACCGTCACCGTGCTCCGATAGCCCATTTTTCAGCACTCTGCATCATATTTTTCGCCATATCAAAAAAAAGTCGTACCTTTGCAGCCGAAATAGCGGCAGCTATCCTATCGCTCGGCTCCACCGCCGAGAGGAAAGTCCGGGCAGCTCGAGCCACCATGCTTCCTAACGGGAAGAGGCCTCGAGGGTAACCGAGAGGTCATAGAAAGCGCCACAGAAAACATACCGCCTTGCGAGTGGAAAAGGCTATAGGCTCATTCTATAACCTATAACCTTTAACCTATAACCTCGCAACGGCAAGGGTGAAAACGCGGGGTAAGAGCCCACGACGCGTCCTGGCGACAGGCGCGATGGCAAGCCTCATGGGCTGAAAGACCATGTATACCGATACGCCTCACGGCAGCAGGCCGGCTCGCCTGCACTATCGGGGGGTAGGTTGATAGAGACCGTCGGCGACGGCGGCCCCAGATTAATGATAGGACACGACAGAACCCGGCTTACAGGCTTCGCTATTTCTTTTATAATGAATATGATATGACCAACGTAAGCAAAGGGACATTCATACTGCTGGCCACACTCCTGCTGTCGGCCTGTTCGGGTACGTACCACGGCCTGCCGCGAGCCGAAATGCTTGCCTACCAGACCTATCGCACCCATGGCAGCCTCCATGCCCTCGCCTCGGCCCAGGCCCAGGCCATCAACGACGCCGTCAAGGCCGACACCCTCCACCCCGGCCAGTACGCCGACTACGGCGTCGCCCTCGCCCTCATGGGCCACAAGAGTGCCGCCTGCCGCATGCTCAACGCCGAGATAAAGGCCTTCCCCGAGAGCCGCTCCTTGGTCTACCGCATCAAGCAGCGACTCATGCCCGACCTCCTGCTCGACACCGCGGCCACCGCCCGCGACACCGCCCACCTCGCCCAGCTCGCCGGCTGGGCCTACGACTCGCTCACCGCACTCCTGCCCCTGCCCTCCGTGCCCGCCGTCATCGACAGCACCGATACCCTCTTTCTGCAGATGCAGACACCCGTCGACTCCGTCGAAATCCCCATCCGCCTCACCGCCAATCAGAAACGCCAACTCCTCGAAGAGCAGCAGGCCCGGGAGGCCCTGCGCAAACAAGCCCAGCTCGACTCCATAGCCGCCGCCAAGCAAGCCAAGATTGACGCCCGCCGCCAGGCCCAGCTCGACCGCGAAAAGGCCAAGAAAGAAAAGGAACAGGCCCGCGAACAGGCCCGCAAGGAAGCCCAGAAAGAGCGCGAACGCCAGCGTAAAGAAAAGAAGAAAAAGCAATAGCATGAAGACCCGCACCCTCATATATGCCCTGCTGCTCGCCCTGACGCTGTCCGCCTGCAAAGGCGAGAAGAAACTGGCGCAATACAGCGAAATCTATCGCGAACGCCCCGCCGCCATCTATGTGGCGCCGCTCTCCGACATGAGCCTCCGCCGCGCCGTGCGCGCCACCGAGGACTCGCTCTTTAACCGCTCGCTCAACATCGCCGCCCACCAGCTCTTCCTCACCGCCACCGACCCCCTCGTCAACAACGGCTATTATGTCCCCGGCCCCCTCGCCTCGGCCCAGATCGCCGCCTCCGAAACCCGCACCGGCAAGCAGCTCCGCAACGAAAGCATCAACGACTACCACTCCGACCTCGGCATCGACGCCATCCTCTTCATCACCCTCCAGGGCTGGAACCAGACTCCCAACAGCTGGTCCACCGAGGTGGAATACGTCCTCCGCTCCACCCACTCCAACAGCGAACTGCTCCACGTCGTGGTCAAAGCCACCAAAACCCTCCCCACCGACTTCAAGGGCAACCCCCTCCCGCTGGTCGAAGACAAGGCCTTCGCCGAGCGCTATGGCTGCGACCTCGAGACCGCCCAGCGTTGCCGCCTGGTGGAAATCGTCAACCAATACGTCCTCAAGGATCTCCCAGCCGGCAGCCGTGCACGTCAGCACCGCGCCGAGCGCTACATACAGTCCCACCCCGAACACTTCACCCTCAAGATTCACCCCGACGGCAGCGTCGAGATGAAGAAAAGCGAACAATGATGAAACTCGAAGTATCGCTCTCCCCCGCACTCTATCCCTTCCGCACCATCGACGCACACCACACCACTGTGGCCGTCGACATCCTCCGCGCCACCACCGCCGTCTGCGCCGCTTTCCACGCCGGGTGCGAGTGTGTCGTGCCGCTCGACAGCCTCGAAGCCCTGCCGCAATACAAAAAACTGGGCTACGCCCTCGCCGCCGAGCGCAACGGCAGCAAGGTGCAAGGTGCCGAGTACGGCAATTCGCCCACCGAGTACCTCCGCCACGACATGCACGGCATACGTCTCGCCTACAGCACCACCAACGGCACCGTCTCCATGCTCCGCGCCGCCGATGCCGACCTCGCCCTCGTCGGCGCCTTCGCCAACCTCTCGGCCCTCGCCGACCGGCTGCGTGCCGAAAACATGGACGTCGTGGTCCTCTGCAGCGGCTGGAAGAACGACTTCTGCCTCGAAGACACCCTCTTCGCCGGCGCACTCATCGAGCGCCTCGGCGCCGACCCCTGCGGCGATGCCGCCCACATGGCCCTCACCCTCTGGCGCTTGGCTGCGGGCAACCCCTACGACTACTGCCGCCTCGCCTCCCATGTCCGCCGCCTGCAGGCGCTGGGTGCCGCCGACGACATCCCCTTCGCCTTCCAAATCGACACCTGCCCCGTGGTGCCAATCCTCAAAGATGGTAAATTAAGCCTATGAAAAAGACCCTCACCATATTCCTCTTGCTCCTCTCGCTGACGGCCCAGGCCCAGTGGGACACCGTCGGACGCGCGCACCTCCGCCCCAAGACCGCGCCGCTCGTGGGCGCAGCCCTCTTCTCCACCGGCGCGCTCATCTCCATCCGCCCCGAATTCCACGACCGCGAAGTCAGCATCTACAATCACCTCGGCCTCGCCGACGTCACCAAGCTCCATTTCGACGACTACCTCCAGTTCGCCCCCGCCTTGGCCGCCTTTGCGCTCAACCTCGCTGGTCTCGAGAGCGAGCACAACTTCGGCCAGATGACCCTCCTCACCGGCACCAGCGCCCTGATTGGCATGGCGGCCATCGAGTCCGCCAAACTCTTCTACCATGTGCAGCGTCCCGACGGCCGCGGCTACTCCAGCTTCCCCAGCGGCCACACCTACCTGGCCTTCCTCGGGGCCGAAATCCTGCGCCGCGAATACGGCAAGCGCTACCCGTGGATCACCTACGCCGGCTATGGCGTGGCCGCCTTGGTAGGCATCATGCGCATGTACAACAGCCGCCACTGGTTCAGCGACGTCCTCGGTGGCGCCGGCGTAGCCATCCTCTCCGTCAGCGCCAGCTACTACCTCTGGAATAAATAACCCAAAGAAAATCCAAGAATCAAGAAAATCCAAGAATCAAGAATAAAGAACCAAAAACTCATTACTCTAACCTATAACCTTTAACCTTTAAACTATAAACCTTAAACTATAAACCTTAAACTATAAACCTTAAACTATAAACTCTAACCTCCAACCCCTAACCTAAAAACCCCTTAAAATGAAAATAACCACCTCCAACCTCAAAGGCGACATCTTCGGCGGCATCACCGCCGGCATCGTCGCGCTGCCCCTGGCGCTGGCCTTCGGCATTCAGGCCTTCGGCGGCGTCGACTCGCCCGAAGCCTCCTCCATGGGTGCCTACGCCGGCCTCGTCGGCGCCACCCTCCTGGGCTTCTTCGCAGCCCTCTTCGGCGGCACCCACAGCCAAATCTCAGGCCCCACCGGCCCCATGACCGTCATCACCGCCGCACTCATCTCCGGCATCTGGGCCTCCCAGCAGAGCTTCTCCGCCGTCCTCATCGGCATGTCCCTGGCGGGCATCTTCTGCGGCCTCTTCCAGGTCCTCTTCGGCGTCATCAAAATCGGCAAATACGTCCGCTACATCCCCTATCCCGTCCTCAGCGGCTTCATGAGCGGCATCGGCGTCATCATCATCCTCCAGCAGCTCTATCCGCTCGTGGGCCTCAAGTCGCCCGTGCTCGTGGTCGACATGGTGACCCAGCTGCCCCAGCGCATCGCCGCAGGCATCTCCACCACCTCCCTCCTCCTCGGCCTCGGAACCGTCCTCATCATCTGGCTCTTCCCCAAGCTCACCACCAAGGTCCCCGCCACCCTCGTCGCCCTCGTCGTCATGACCCTCGTCTCCCTCTTCCTCTCCGTGCCCGAGAGCCTCACCATCGGCCGCATCCCCGCCGGCCTCCCCATGCCTTTCTTCGCCAAAGAGGGCGTCTCGCTGGCTGGCCTCGACTGGGGCAGCCTCCTCCTCGGCGCCATCGTCCCGGGCCTCACCCTCGCCGGACTCGGCTCCATCGACACCCTCCTCACCTCCGTCGTGGCCGACAATATCACCAAAACCAAGCACGACAGCAACCGCGAACTGATAGGGCAGGGCATAGGCAACGCCGTCGCGGGCCTCTTCTGCGGCATCGCCGGCGCCGGCGCCACCATGCGCACCGTCGTCAACGTCAAGTCCGGCGGTCGCACCCAGCTCTCAGGCATGACCCACGCCCTCCTCCTCCTCGCCATCCTCCTCGGCCTCGGCTCCCTGGTCAGGTACGTCCCTCTCTCCGTCCTCGCCGGCATCCTCATCACCGTCGGCTGGGGCATCATCGACTTCAAAGGCTTCCGCGACCTGCTCAAAATCCCTCGCGCCGACGCCTTCGTCCTTATCGTCGTCTTCCTCCTCACCGTCTTCGTCGACCTCCTCACCGCCGTCGGCATCGGCATGGTCACCGCCTGCGTCCTCTTCATGAAGCGCGCCTCCGACCTCGTCGAGGGCGGCTACAGCAGCCAGGAAATGACAGGCTTCGACAAGGAAAGCCCCTGGCCCGACGAGCAGGGCATGCCCGACACCGTGGCCCACCGCATCTACATCCAGCGCCTCAACGGACCCATCTTCTTCGGCACCATCACCAAGTTCAAGGAAGTCATGCAGACCGTCCCCGAAGACGCCAAGGTGGTCATCATCCGCATGCGCCTCGTCTCCTTCATGGACCAAAGCGGACTCTACGCCATGGAGGAAGCCATCAAGGACATCCAGTCCCGCGGCGCGCAGGTCCTCATGACCATCATCCAGCCCCAACCCCTCTACATGCTCCGCAAAATGGACGTCATCCCCGACCTCGTCCCCGAAGACCACACCTTCGAAACCTTCGAAGCCTGCACAGAATACTTGAAATCGAAAATTGATAATTAAAATGGCTGATGCACCAAAAAATAAGGAAAATGTGCTGCACCAGAAAAGTCTGGCCTTTGCCTACCGGTGCATCAACCTGTTCAAGTATCTCGCCTACGAAAGGGACAACAAGGAGTTCGTGATGAGTCGGCAGTTGCTCAAGAGTGGGACAAGCATTGGTGCGAACGTCCGCGAAAGTAAAAACGCCCAGAGTTCTGCCGATTTTGTGAGCAAACTCTCCATCGCATTGAAAGAGGCAGACGAAACCCAATACTGGATTGACCTGCTCCACTACGGTGGATTTCTGAACGACCGTGAATTCGATTCCTTGGACCATGATGTAAAAGAACTCATAGCATTGTTGACTGCCATAATCAAGACAGAAAAAAACAAACAAAAAAAGAAAGAAAATCCCAATATTTAACCCCAATTCTCAATTTTCAATTTTCAATTCTCAATTTTCAATTCTCAATTTTCAATTTTCAATTCTCAATTTTCAATTTTCAATTCTCAATTCCCAATTTTCAATTTTCAATTCATCATGGGACGCGCATTTGAATACCGTAAAGCACGCAAACTGAAACGCTGGGGCAACATGGCCCGCACCTTCACCCGCATCGGCAAAGAAATCGAGATCGCCGTCAAGGCCGGCGGCCCCGACCCCTCCGCCAACCTCCGCCTCCGACTGCTCATGCAGACCGCCAAGAGTGAGTCCATGCCAAAAGAAAACGTCGAACGCGCCATCAAGCGCGCCACCTCCAAAGACACCTCCGACTACAAAGAGGTCGTCTACGACGGCAAAGGCCCCCACGGCGTGGCCGTCGTCGTCGAGACCGCCACCGACAACCCCACCCGCACCGTCGCCAACATCCGCGCCGCCTTCGTCCGCGGCAAAGGCGAACTCGGCACCATGGGCATGAACGACTTCCTCTTCGAACGCAAGTGCACCTTCACCGTCGCCTGGAACGACTCCATCGACATGGATGAACTCGAACTCGAACTCATCGACTGCGACATCGACGAGGTCTTCCGCGACGAAGACGAAATCGTCATCTCCGCCGACTTCAAAAACTACGGCCCCATCTCCCACTTCCTCGAAGACAAAGGACTCGAAATCAAATCCTTCAAATTCGAACGCATACCCCTCACCCTCCGCGAACTCACCCCAGACCAGCAGGAAGACGTGGGCGGCCTCCTCGAACGCCTCGAGAACGACGACGACGTCGTCAACGTCTTCCACAACATGGCCTAGGAATCACCCCCGATTTTGAAATTTGAAATTTGAATTTTGAAATTTGAATTTTCAATTTTCAATTTTCAATTTTCAATTCTCAATTCTCAATTCTCAATCCTCCCAGATACACCGACCTCGAGCACTCCCAGGGTTTCAGCAGCAAGCCGTAGGCCTCCACCGGCGTGGGGGCCTCCACCTCCGTCCGCACGAACCCCCACACCTGCACTGTCGCTCCGGCCCACGCCGGCGGCACGCTGACACCGACCGACGTGTCGGCCCGCCTCCCCATGCCCATCACACTCTGCCCGGCCTCAGGCGCATACACCACCACATAGACCCCATCCCCGTCGTATGCCCCAGCCTGCTCCTGGCTGCTGTATGGCACCGTCACCCTCAGCGGCTCCGCCACCGTCGGACTTCCGAACACCACCGGCGGCACCCACCCGTCGGCCACCATGATGTTTCCGTAGTCAGCCTCCGCCACTCCACGCTCGGCATCGTAGCTGATATGCTTCATGCTCTCGTGCACAAACACGGTGAACTCCGACTGCAGCCTCCGCCGCGACGCCTCGTTCCGCAGCCCCACCTTCAGCGCACCCTTCAGCGCCTTCCCCATCGCCACCGCCAGCGCAAACCGCGTCCGGTGCGCCACCTGCTTCGGCGTCCGCGGGTTCTTCCCGCCCTTGCTGTAAGCCGAATACATCTGGATACCATCCACCACGCGGCCGACCACCTTGCCTATCTTGCCGCTCTGGTCGCCCAATACATTTCCGTTTGTCTTTGCCATAATTGTTCTGTTTTTTTGTTGGTTGATTAATTTGTTGATTGATGTTTTGTTGTCTGCTGTTGTCTTTGTTGTTTTTCTTGTCTTTCTAGTTTTTTGATGTTTTGTTGTCTGCTGTTGTCTTTGTTGTTTTTCTTGTCTTCTTGTTTTTTTGAT
>CACWPQ010000031.1:20139-31929 GCA_902762805.1 uncultured Bacteroidota bacterium
ATGTTTTGTTGTCTGCTGTTGTCTTTGTTGTTTTTCTTGTCTTCTTGTTTTTTTTGATGTTTTGTTGTTTGCTGTTGTCTTTGTTGTTTTTCTTGTCTTCTTGTTTTTTTGATGTTTTGTTGTCTGCTGTTGTCTTTGTTGTTTTTCTTGTCTTCTTGTTTTTTTGATGTTTTGTTGTTTGATGTTTTGTTGTTGTTTTTTCCCGACGGTATCCCCAGGGTATTGCCACAGCGGCGGCACAGTATAGGCAGAGTATACCTTGCAGTATACATTCAGTATACGTTAGAGTATACAAACAGTATACATTAGAGTATTCAAACAGTATTCAAACAGTATACGGAGCCTTTCCCGAAGAGACCGTCATCGACGCGTCGTATATATATAATATAAGGCCTAAAATTGGGAAGATGCCTAAAAAAATTCCTGAAATTTCACCCCGGACTCCACAAGCATCAGAAAACAAGCATAATACAGAAGTGTTAAAAAAACTTAAAACACAAATATTCTGTTAAATTAACATAATTTATTAAGATAAAAAAATCTCACAAAACACAAAATCCACTGCCCCGAAAAACAGGTGGCTATATGAGGCAGAGTGAGTCGGCGAGGGCTATGGCTTGAGCCGCATTGTCCGCCCCCAAACGGTCAAACACCTGCTTGCGATACAGCTTCACCGTGGGAATCGAGCGACACATTATTCTCGCAATCTCCTCAATTGAATACCCTCGCGAAGTGAACGAGAGCATCTCCATCTCAACGTCCGAGAGGCGGTCGTACGCCATCTCTTCCCAATGTCCCGCCTCCTCGTCGTCTACAAATCGGCGTCGGGTGTGCGACTTCGCGTTGCCGGCGATGATGTGCCCTCCGTCGCGCACCGCCGAACGCGACATCATGCCAAGCAACAACCACGGGCGGTTGTCGCAGTCGCTCGCGAGCACCCGCACCTTCTGATGCACCATCAGCTTTTTGTCCCCCAAGCGCATATGGAGGTCGATCGACAATACCTCGTTGGATAAATCAGTATGGCACCCCTCCCGATAAGCCGCTCGAATCGCATGGTCAAATTTCCTCAATAGTCTGGCATCTTCCTCGCTGTCAACGTACTTCTCAAACATCCGCCCGCCCAAAGGGACAATCTCTTCCCGCTTGCACCTGAAATGCCTCAGCATACATTCCGACACATAGAGGAAATTGTCCTTGACCATGTCGATCACATAGACGCACGGCGTAACCATCCGCGAAAAAACATCGGTAGCCGTTATGGCAGACTCTACCGACAGATAGTCATCCTCGGTAAGCTGGGCCAGGGGGTGGGGGATCCTAATCATAATGCAATCTCGCTTCGTGAATTTTTTTTGCAAAATTACAAAAAAAACTATACTTTTGTATAAAAATGCAGCCATCGTGCAATTTCTATACAAAAGTATAGTGCCGGTGTGGAACAGTATTCATATCTTTGCCGCTGGAAAACATCATCGAATCAGTACAAAATAATAAAGTCAACAACTTGATAATCTGACACTAATTGCAGATGCGGAGGACGCACCCCCCCCCTATGGAAGACAAAAAAACATATAATCCCTATAAAATTATGAAACATAACAGTAGATTCTACGCAGCCTTCTTTTGCATGGTATGCAGTTGTGCAATGGGACAGGTCGCCAAGGTGCCCAAATTGACTTTCCTCCCCTCCGACAGCGTGCCCTCCGCCCTGGCGCGCCTCACCAATTTCAACCCCTCCCTCTGCCTCGCCGACACTGCCCTGACCCTCGTCGCCGACAGCCTCCGCTCCGACGCCACCGCCACCGTCTTCACCGTCTACGAGACCGACTCCGACTCCATCGTCGGCCTCTGGCAGGTCGGCAGCGGTTCCAACCGCGCACTCTGGCTCAACTCGCAGCGCGTCAGCTACGACGACTTCTCCATCACCTACCGTCGCTCCAACGAGCTTGGCGTCATCGTCCACTCCATGCAGTACCAATATCCCCCTCTCGACAGCAGCTACTGCGGCCGCGACACCCTCTTCCTCGGCCGTGAGGGCAACACCTTCGGCAACAAAAACCTCTGCGCCCTCTTCTACTTCCCCGGCTCTCTCGACCACCAGTTCAAGCGCCGCTTCGAGTCTGCCCTCGCCATCCGCTTCGGCGCACTCCTCCACGGCCCTTATCTCAACAGCCTCTCCGACACCCTCTGGAACCCCCTCGCCGACGACAGCCTCTTCAGCGCCGGCGTCTGCGGCATCGCACGCGACGACAGCCTCTCCCTGCTCCAGCCTCGCAGCTCTATCCGCAACGACATCCTGTCCCTCCATGCCGCCTCTCCACTCTCCGACTGCCATCACATCCTCCTCGGTCGCGACACCGGTGCCCTCCACCTGGACACCCATCCCTTCTTCGTCGACACAGTCCCCTATGCTGTCCTTGCCCGCCGCTGGAAACTCCGCGCCCACATCGCCGGCTCCCCTTCACAAGGGGAACTGTCCGCAGGAACGGGGGGTGATATGGACGCCCTCTCCGTCCGCCTCTCCGTCGCTCTGCCACTTCCCGCCGACGCACTCCGCCTCATGCTCGCCACCGCCGACGGCTCGACATCAATCCTGGCCCCTGACTCTGCAATGGCTTTCTCCTTGGATATCGACCACGGCCAGGACCTCTTCCTCACCCTCCTCATCAACCCCTCCGCCATCCCATTGAACACCAAAGGTGCCAAAAGCATCACTAACGATGAAGAATACACCGAAAACGATGACCTTTCAATTTTCAATTCTCAATTTTCAATTCCCAATTCTCAATTCTCAATTTCCCCCAACCCCACCTCCGGACGCTACACCCTCCGCCTCTCCCAGCCCGACGACGACATCGTCGACATCCGCGTCGTCGATGCCGTCGGTCGTGTCGTCGAGCAGCACTCCTCCGCCGAGCCGCTCTCGCACTACACCTATGATGGCCACCTCCCAGCCGACGGCGTCTATTATGTCACCGTCTCCAGCAACGGTCGCCGGCAGACAATAAAACTGGTCGTAGTCAAGTAAAACCACAACCTCAAAATAAATATTCATGAAACGATATATATACCATATAGCAACCTCCCTGCTTGCTGTCTTCATGTTGGCCGGATGCTCCGGCGCGACCGATCGTCCTCTTGCAGGTGCCTCGGTGGACTCCCGTCCCGAAATCGCCGCCGACGTCACCGATAGCCTCGTCGCCCATTTGGACGAAAGCCCTTTTGCAAAACCCGCAGGCAAAATGGTGGGTAGCAGTCGTGTGGCGAAAAATCGTCCCGCAACCATCGCCGCCGGCGATGTCGCCCTCTTCATCGACAGCGGCGCCGTAAGCCGCGACGTGGAGATCTCCATCCTCGCCATATCCGAAGCACAGTCCGGCGACATCCCCGACCACATGCACAACCTCACCGCCGCCGGCGCCGTCTACCGCATGCTGCCCGACGGACAGCGCTTCGAGCGCGACATCACCATCGCCATGCGCTACGACAGCACTGCGCTCCCCTATGGCTACTCCGCCGACGACATCTACACCTTCTTCTTCAACGAGCAGTCCGGCCTCTGGCAGCAGGTCGAGCGCGACAGCGTCGACCCGCACAACCAGATCGTCTACTCGCGCACCAACCACTTCACCGACTATATCAACGGCGTGCTCAAGGTGCCGGAGAACAGCGACGCCATGGCCTACACTCCCACCTCCATCAAGGACCTCAAGGCCGCCGACCCCTTGGAAGGCATCACCCTCATCGCACCGCCCGAACCCAACAACCTCGGCACCGCCAACCTCTCCTATCCCCTCGCCATCCCCGCCGGTCGACGCGGCATGCAGCCCCAGCTGTCCGTCAACTACAACAGCGCCGGCGGCAGCGGCATCCTCGGACTCGGTTGGAACCTCCCCGTCAGCGAAATCTCCGTCGAAACCCGCTGGGGAGTGCCTCTCTACGACCTTCTCTTCGAGTCCGAGGGCTACCTCCTCGACGGCACCTCTCTGGTCTCCTCCTATCTCGACGAAAACAATAATTTCCGCCTCAACAAACCGGTCTACCATCGGCCCTTCGAGCCGCGCTTCTCTTCCGACACGCTCCGCTTCTACCCACGCGTCGAAGGGGCTTTCCGCAAGATCGAACGCATCGGCACCGCCCCGCACAACTACCACTGGCTGGTCACCGACAAGGACGGCACCCGCCATCTCTACGGTAGCTCCAGCCACGCCACCCTCCGCGACCACAACCGCAACATCGCCAAATGGATGCTCGAAAAGTCAGTCGACACCTACGGCAACTCCGTTTCCTATTCTTACTCCACTTTCTCATCCCCCTCTGCCGATGGCCCGGCAGGCAAACAGGTTTGCCTCTCGAAAATAGTGTATACGGGGAACGAAACCACCTCGGTCGAAGGACGCTACAATGTCATCTTCCATTATGCCGACAAGCGCGACCCCTCTTTCTCGTTCCGCTACGGCCTGGAAGAGACGGACTACTATGTTGTGGACCGCATTGAGGTACGCTATCTCGACAGCCTCATCCGTGAATACAGTTTTGCCTACCGACAAGGTGATTTCGGCAAAACCCTCCTGTGCAATATTGTGGAAGGGTATGACGATGCAGCTCGCCAGCAGCGATACGGCTCCGCCGACCGCCCCTTCAACCGCTCCCGGGGCGGCCTGTCACCCTATGACCGGTGTGGTGTGACATCCATCTCCTCCGACAGCGTGTTTATCCCCTTGGTTCATGAGTTCGAGTACTATGAGTTCGACTCCAGTGGCCGGTGGTTCGATCCGCCGGTCAAGTTCAACTCGGTCGGCGGGGCGGACAACACCTCCGTTTTGAGTTCCCTCGTCAGCGCCTTAAGCAATCATTTTTCCATCCCCGTAGAACCTGAAAACATGGGAGGCTCCGTCTCCGTGGGATATAATGTCGGAGGTGCTGCTTCTGTCGGGTTTGACGGAATAAAATGGCTCAAGACACTGTCCGCCGGAGGTCACTATTCCTTCAGCAAGGACCACTCCGAGGGCCTTGTCTCCATCGTCGACATCAATGGCGACGGTTACCCGGACAAACTGTATAGATCCGTCTCCGGTCTCATGTGTCGCCCTCAACTCCCGGGAGAAAACGCCTTCGGCAACCCCGTCCCAATCAGAGGCCCCAAGGGATTCCAATATTCCTCCTCCCGCACTCATAACTGGGGTGTGGAGGCCTCCGTCATAGGTGGACTCGGCGCCGGCGCCAACTGGAGCGACAGCCGCACCACCACCTACACCTACCTCTCCGACGTCAACGCCGACGGCTTGGTCGACATCGTCGACGACGGCCGCGTCTTCATCAACCGGGGCAACTTCCTTTTTTCGGATGTCACCGACAACGATACGGTCTTTGTCGGTGGCTCCTGCGGCGCCGAGGCTGTCAGCTTCTCCGGCCAGGTCGAAACCCGGATTTTCGACGACGGCGACTACTCCGTCGACAGCATCGTATGCATCCAGCTCTGGGATACGCTGGACACCTACTGGGACACCATCTACGATTTCGACCCCAAATACGCGCTGTGTGAGAAGAACCGGGACACCATCGCGCCCCTCCCTCTCGGCGACGCTGAAGTGATCTGTTTCCCGGAAGGCAACGGGATGAATGTCACCGCCCGGAGGGTCCGTCGCTACAGGCTCGTCCCCTCCTACGACTCCTGCTATACGGTTACGTTGAACAAAACCTACCGCTACCCACGCCGCTATGAACCCAACATCGACCTCGTCCGCATGTGGAAGGCTCCCTTCTCCGGCACGGTCCTCATCTCGGGTGTGGCCAGCCTAACCGATTCCCTGGACGATTTCCGTGCCATGACGCGCGCCACCGACGGCGTCTGGGCATCCCTCCAAAAGGCATCCGACACCCTCCTCCTCGATTCCGCCACCATCTCCCCGGGCCGCCCCAAGCCACTGTCCGCCTCCATCGACGTCACCGCAGGTGAAATCATCTATTTCCGGCTTAACGCGGCGGACAAGCGACTCTACGACGTGGTCTCCTGGAACCCACATATCCAATACACCCATGCCGTCCACCGCAACGGCGTCGCCCCGGACTTCGACCGCCACGATGCCAATCGGAATCCCCTCTACGCTTTTGACTATGGCGACGACTTTATGCTGACCGGCAACCAGACCGCCGGCGTGGGTCCCGACAACGGCGCAGTTTGTACAAACAGCTATTCGGTCTTGTGCCACATAAAGGCGCGCGGTGGACTGACCCAGGACATGAAACTCAGCCTGATGTGTATCGATACCCTTGGATATACCGAAAACCTGCAGACGACAGTGTTTCCCAGAGGAACAGACTCTGTTTTCTCGGCCTCATGGAATGCATCTTCCATCCCCAGCGACATGGCGCTGTTCCTGCAACTGGAGCCCGTGGACGGTGGGCAGCTGAACTGGTCTGACATCGAAGCCATTGCCACTATCACCCTCACGTGGAGCACCGACGACTCGTTGAACGCCCGTGCCGCCAGGGGGCTCTACTCTTTCTCCCCTGTCGTGCACCGCAAATATTACGACTATCTGGCGTTCCCATCCGCTGTCATAAGCCACCAGGAGGGCTCCCCGAACATCAGGCTGGAGGTCCAAAGTGACCTCGCTCCGCTGTCGGGCAAAATCTTCGTGACCATCAAGGACACCGGCGGTGGCAATTATTTCGGCCAAGAACTCAATCTCTCTGCCGGAACGGCCTCATTCACCCCCTCGGGATTCTCTTTCTCCAGCGACAGGCACTACAGCCTCGACATCTATGTCGACAATCCGGCAGTCGCTGACGCAATAAATAGGGTAAAAGTCCGTTTGGGTAATCAAGAATACGATGCAGGTATGTACACAAAGCACGCCCCCGACAACCAGAAACACCACGGCACTCTCTACCGTGGCTGGGGGCAGTTCGGCTATAAGTCCGACGATAGTACCTCTGCCTACATCAAACCCGAGCTGGCCGTGCCCGAAACGCTGGCCGACGAATACAGCGACTGCTCCAGCCCAGAGGATTTGCCGATACCCCAAGAGAGCGACATCGACAACTTCTCCGACACCGACCTGCCGGGAAACAGCACTCCGGAGCTGGCCTTCGGTGGCGCGTTCCGCAACCCCCTCTCTGCCTCTTTCTTCGAAATGCAGCCCGACGCCGCCCGCTCCCGTTGGACCTCCTTCGCCAACGCCGTCTCCGTGAGCCGCACCCTGGCCAGCCTCGACAACATGGAGCCCGGCGATGACACCGCCCTGGCCGACACCCTCCCGGACATGACCCAAAGTCCGATCCCCACCGTCCGCCCGGGCACCGCTTTCAAGGCGGTCAACAAACTCTCCTTGAGCTCGGGCAAAGGAAAAACAGTGAAAACAGTCTCCGTCTCCAATGGCTCCTCACGCGTGCTGGGCGACTATATGGATCTCAATGGCGACCGCTACCCGGACATCGTCTCCGAAGCCCAAATCCAGTTCAGCAAGCCGCAGGGCGGCCTGAGCGGTCTCGTCAAGGGGTATGCCCTCGACGGAGGAATCAACAGCACAGCATCCTCGTCTTCGGGCGTGGCTTTCAACGGCACCTTCTCCGGCATGATCCGCGAACTGGGCAATAACCCCAAAAACGCTCGGGTCAGCAACACCGTAACGGGTCAGTCCCAACTGCCCTCCCTGTCTACTGGCGTCACAACCGGCGAAGACCGCACATGCCATACCCTCACCGATATTAACGCCGACGGCCTGCCGGACCTGGTGTATGCCGATGGACGAGTGCGCTACAACAGGGGCTATGGCTTCACCGGTTTCCGCTCAGCCCCCACGCTCTTTGTACGCAAGTCCAAAAGCATCTCCCGCTCCGACGGCATGGGTTTCAATGTCGCCAACACCAGCGTCTCGGGCGGCGTCAGCATCAACAGGTCCGAAAACTCCACCGAAGCAGCCCTGATGGATGTCAACGGCGACGGCCTGCCGGACTGGGTATTCCACGGCGACATCTTCATCTCCACGGGCGAGGGTCACGCTCGCCATTTCTCCTCTGCTGGCATGGATGCCAGCTCATCCTCCTCCTTCAGCCTCAACGCAACCTATACCGATGGCGTGGTCATCCCTCTGCCGTTCTTCTTGTCCATGAAGATAACCGGCAGCGCCAGCGGCGGCGCCACGGCCTCCTTCTCCACCACCAATGCCGAATTCATTGACATGGACAACGACGGCTACGTCGACTACGTCTATAAGGACAACGAGGGCAAAATCTGGGTCCGCTACTCAAAGGTGGGTAAAACCAACCTCCTCAAGTCTGTCTCGAACTTCGCCCATGCTCGATACGATATCGACTACCTCCTCGACGTGGCCTCGGTCGAATCCCCTCGGCGACATTGGAACATGTCTAGCCTCGTCGTAAACGACGGTTTTGAAGGAGGACGACATGCTATGTACAAGCGTTTCGTCTATGAACGTCGCTTTTTCGACTCATACGAAAGGGACGACTACGGCTACAGCTCCGTAACCACAAAAGAATATACCGACATAGACCGCTTCTCCTACAATACAGACGAATACCGGCGTTCCGTCCAGACGTTCCACAACAAGGGCTATTACCTCGCACGGCTCAAAGCCAGCGAGCGGCGCTCCAACTCCGACGGAAGCAGGTATATTGAAACACAATACCGCTACCGCGATGCCGACCTTCTGGACGGACACTACCTCGGGGACGACGCTCCCGCCTGGTGCCAGGGCGACGGATGGCCCGCGCTGGCGGAGGAAACAACCCATTGCAGCGAAGGCACCGCCTCCTTCGTCAAAACCATGCGACAGTACACCTACGGACCCTACGGCAACGTCATCCGTGTCGACGATCTCGGCGACCTCGACGACCCCTCCGACAACTACTCCGTCCGCCTCGACTACGCCCTCGACACCCCTCGCCACATCGTGGCCAACGTCTCCAGGCTCCTCATCCCGGGCTACCGCCTCCGCGAAGCCTCCTACAACGCCTGCGGCGCCCTGGCGCACCTCTCTATCGACAACGGCTCCGACCGCTCCGTCTTCAGATACTCCTACGACCCCTACGGAAACACCGACACCGTCTTTACCCCGGCAACAGGCATCGACGGCTCCCCCTATTGGATTGCCTATGCCTACGACCCAGCCACCCACACCCTGCCCGTCAAGGTCCAGAACGCCGAAGGCCACACCAGCTCAGCCGCCTACTCCCTCCGCTGGCAGAAACCAACACAGACCACCGACATCTCCGGACAACGCATGCGCTATACCCTGGACGCTCACGGTCGCACCAAATCCCTGACAGGCCCCAACGAACTCGAGTCCAACCGCCCCTATACCGTCAAATATGACTATTGGTACGAGGCCAGACACAACCCCTCCGACTACAACAACACCAGCTGCTACCTGTTTACCACCGACACCATCAGGGCCTACTCCTTCTGGGCACGAACCCGCAACTTCGACCCCGCACACCCCGACAACGACATCAACACCGTGACGTTCAGCGACGGCCTCGGCCGCATCATCCAGGTCAAGAAAGACATCTCGGAGTACGGCATCGAACGTCGCGCCGTCAGCGGACGCATCCGGTTCGACGCTTTCGGAAGGAAAATCAGTGAGAACCACCCCTTAAGCGAACCCCTGTCGCAGACGGACATCTGCTTGAACACCCGACCCGCAACCGCATGCTCAACCCACTTCGAATACGACTGGCTAGACCGCCCCGTCCGGACGACCTACCCCGACGGCACTCGCGACTCCAACGCCTATTCCATCGCGCCCGACGCCACAGGCATCAACCGACTCCTCACCGCCGCCACCGACCAAAACAACAACACCTCGCTTCTCTTCACCGACCATCGGCAGCTCAACATCCAACTGACGGACCCGCTCGGTCATACCACGCATTTCCACTACGACGCCGTCGGTCAGCTTACGAAATCCACCGACCCGGAGGGCAACCGGACCGTACACCTCTACGACCTCGCCGGACGCCGCACCGCACGCATCCACCCCTCCGCCGGCACCACACGCTGGGACTACGACGCCGCAGGCAACATACTCCGCATGACACAGAACGACGGCCAGTGGATGGAATACTCCTACCACTACAACCGCCCCGTCCATATCCACTACTCCCACCGCCCTTGGAACGACGTATGGTACAGGTACGGCGCCCCAGGCACAGGCAACCAGGCCGGACGACTCGTCCGACAGCAGGACGCCTCCGGCGTGCAGGAATTCGAATACGACCGCATGGGCAACCTCATCTTCAACCGCCACACCTATGTCCAACCCCACAGCCCGAACACCCTCACGCTGGAAACTCACTGGAAGTACGACAGCTGGGGACGTGTGCAGAGCATCGTATACCCCGACCGCGAAAAGGTGGAATACAGCTACGACTTCGGTGGCCAACTCCACAACATAATGGGCGAAAACGCCTACATCAATGCAATACAGTATGACCATTTCGGACAGCGTACATCCGTGGAGTATGGCGACAATATCAGGACGACCTACGCCTACCATCCCGCCACCCGCCGGTTGATGCACATGCGCGACAGTTCCATTGCTACGGGCGAGGTTTTGCAGGACAACCGCTACACTTACGACCACGTGGGCAATATCCTGACAATCCAGGACGGTGGTCGCAACTTTCGGGTGCAGACCTACAGGTATGATGCCGCCAACCGTCTTATTGACTCCGATGGCCACATAGTGCGAGAACAATTGACAGCCCAGCCATATGCCTACAAGGCCAAATATGTATACAGTCCTGCGGGTAGGTTGCTGGCGAAGCTGGTCGACAGCGAACGCCACAACACAGCTATGCGTTTGCACTCGGTGTGTTACGAGAACGAGTATTTCTATTCCCATCCTGGCAACCCCTACGCCGTAACGCATATTCAGGATGCCCGGGGTGGGCGTTATTCCATTGATTGGGATAAAAACGGCAATCTTCTCCGCTCGTACGCCCACACGACAAACGGCGACCGCCGTCTCTGCTGGACGGAGGACAACCGTCTTCAAGCCTTTATGGAGCGTGGCGAAGAGGGCGGAGTGGCTGCTTGGTATAACTACACCGCCGACGGCACCCGCAACTTCAAGCTAAGGTCCCCGCGACTGAACATCCAGCAGAACGCCTCGTTGTTCGACAGTCCACCGCTGGTCTACCCGACCCTCTATGCTTCGCCCCTCATCACCCTTACACAAAGTGGCTACACCAAGCACTACTTCGAGGAAGGCCGCCGCATCTGCAGCAAGCTGGGCGGTGGGTTCGCCGATCGAGTTCCGTCGGGGGAGATAGACGCGCGTGTGAACGAGATTGAACACAGCTACGCAAAGCTGTCCCAGTACCAGCATGACGGTGTCATGGAAAGTTTCACCAACTGCTTTGGAGCCACCCCGGTGTTGGCCGACAGGTACGACCTCCGCATGATGCTCCAGGATTACAGGGGAGATGAGAGGCTGTTCTTCTACCACAACGACCACCTCGGCAGTGCCGCCTATATCACCGACGAATCCAGCCAGGTGACCCAAACCCTCAACTACCTCCCTTACGGCGAAGACTGGGTGGAAGTAAGAAACGACTTTGACCCGCGCATCGGACACTACACTTTCAACGGCAAAGAGAAGGACTATGAATCAGGCTTCCATTACTATGGAGCTAGGTACTACTGGAGTGAACTCCTCACCGGCTGGCTGTCGGTTGACCCACTGGCGGACAAGTACCCGAGCATCTCCCCCTACAACTATTGTTTATGGAACCCTGTGAAGTTGGTTGACCCCGATG
>CACWPQ010000032.1 GCA_902762805.1 uncultured Bacteroidota bacterium
GCGGGCGGCGGCGGAAATGGCGTCTTGTGGGTCGACTGCGGACGCGGCACGCCGCGTCCGTACAGGGATTGATTATGAACGCATTCGCATTGCGGAGGGGAATGCGGCGCCGGTGAGGTTCACTACGGCGAGTGTGGATGAGAACAATGTGCTGCACGTTGATTTCGAGAGGAATAGCGGGATGACAAGGGCGAAGGGGGGCGACAGGGTGTATGTGTACGTATACAATGCGGATACGCGCGAGGGGCTCCTCTCCCACCCTGCCGAGCGGCGGCGGGGACACCTCGAGATGCAGCTGCCGGAGGGGTGGAATGAATTGAATATCAAGATGTGGGGCTTTGTGGTGGACGGCGAGGGGAGGGCGAGCGTGTCGCAATATGTGGCGGTGGATGTTTTGGAGGATGGCGATGCGGCCGATGTGGTTGATGTGGTCGAAAGCCCCGAAGGGGCATTCGAAGAGGCAGATAGGTTTGGGCAGACTATTAAACGGGAACCCCTGACGGGGTATTGTCGGGACGATGGGGGCGGTGGCGAGACAGGCTATTAAACGAAACCCCTTGACGGGGGGCGATACGGATGTCCCACTAGGGGTTTCCGAGAAAAAACGACAGATTTATGGCATTGAAAAACAATGTCATATAAATTATTTTGTAAAAAAAAATAAAGATTTTTCTTTGTCATTCAAATTTTATTTGTATTTTTGCACTCGGAAATCACCCAAGACAATTCCCCTTGAATGGCAGGACTAGAAGGCTTCCGCCTGCCGCTAGCGGTTGATATTGACAACCGCCGAAGCCTGAAAACGACAGAACGCTATGATGAACATCATCTGACGGAGTCCCGCCGCAAGAGTAGTGCCGTGCGGTCAGGGACGAGGAAAAAGAAAGGTGCTTGGGGCAGGGAGAGTGAGTTAAAAATAATAGGGAAAAACCACTCTTCCCTGCCAGGGGGCACCCGAGGCATAGGTAACCTATGCGTAGTGAGAACGCAGAGGGTGCCGGTTTATTGCACCGCGGAAGGGAAAAAATCGGACAAGCCGCCTGACCGCGAGTTGCATGCAAGATAAAAGGGTGTGTCCGAGCAGGTTAATATTTATAAAAATGAAAAAGACTTCAATATTATTAGCAATTTTCATTGGCATGTTTCAGTTTGTGCCCAACGTTGTACACGCAGACAATCGTCCAATTCACGTTACCGAGGTTCATGTATCGGGAGGTCGCCCTGCATTATTTGGTCTGATTGGCCCCATGCGTTATCAAACGGTCGAGACCCAATACGTTATTACGTTTTCAACAAATCCGGAAACCAATGAAGTAACAGAGGTGCATCGATGGGTTGTCGACTGCTCAGGTGAGGGGTATAATAAATGCAAAAAGACACTTCCGAAGAGCATGACTCTGATTGATGGACACAGTATTTCTTCAGAGTGCATTTCTTCTGTTGAGGCAGAACTGATTGAAGGTATATGCATTGCTTTGCAAGATAAATCTTCATTTCAGCCAAATGGTTCGATGAGCAAGACTGTATTGGTCACTGACGAGAAAGGGAGTCGCCTAACACTGCTCTTCCACGCTGTATGGAGAAATGGCGATTCAAATGGGGACGCCGACATCACCATTAGCCTTTTCGACATCACTAGTGATGCCAACTTAAATTAGTCGTTCTGTATGAAGCTTGACAGATTGATCGCCAGGAGCACCCTGCTGTTGCAGGCAGTGCTCCTTTTTCCATCACAATTGAACGCGCAGGACAGGATGTCAGACCATATTCGGGTCGACACTATCATCAGTCTCACGCGAGAAATTTCCAATACGTACACCGATGTTGTTTATGCCCGGCATGGCAGAAAAGTACTTTTCACGTGCTATGAGGCCAAGCGACACGTCGACACCGTCAGCCTGTTTCTGGTGGATGTGGACTCATTGACTTGCAAAAGGCTAATGCTGAATGTTCCTGGTATTGGACGGCATCTGCAAGAGCGTCGCTACAAAGGTCTGCGATGTATTGCTTTCGATGCGCAGCATGTGTTTGTCGCCTTTGCCGACCGGTTGTTACAATGCCGCTATGCAGACGGTTTGAAGCTGGAAGTGGGAAAAGAGACAACGATAGAGCAACCCTTTGATGAAATGTATCTGCTGAATGAACATCTGTTAGTCTTCTCGCATTGCTATCCCTCGTACAATGAAGGTAAATCGTCAGTTCATCTGTTTACATTTGATATCCCAACTTTCAAAGTTCAGCGCACCATCATACCGGACTATAACACCGTGCTGATGGCTCCGATCAAACCATTCAAGAAAATGGATGCAAAAGAGGGTAAAGTTCTGTGGGCCAATCGCAACGAATATTCTTTCACAATTTATGACAGCCAGCTTGAAAAAGAGGGTGTGGTGAAAGAAGAAGAATTAAAGTTCAAAGGTATACCATCCAAAAGAATTAACAGCATCTCTAAGAAGAAGCTGTCAGGAGCTGACCTTATTGAGGAAATCAGGCCACTGATATTTGCTCACGACAGGATAGAGTATGCCTATCTCATTGATGAAGGCAATGTCGCCATTGTGAGAGTTCCACGCAAAACAGGGCAATCGCTGACGAAGGCGACACTGGACTGGTGGAACAAACAAGAGGGAACATGGAGACGAAAATATACAGATGTGGAAGACTGGGCCTACTACGAAGTTCCATATACCGAACCAGTGAGAAGAAACCATTTGCAAATTGACTGGCTGTCGGGGGCATCCGTCGTGGTGTTTAATGACAAAATTCTCAGCATCAAAACCAATGCCGTACCCATCTCGCCTTTGGGGATTTCCAGAAAGGACTACCATGAGTGGCAAGAACATTGGCTGCTCCACCACGATACACACATGCAGATTGCAATAATAACCCACGATTTTGCGCAATGATAAACAAACTCCTTTATAGTTGCCTCTTTCTCTCGATAATCGGCACTGTCGATTATCTGTTCTTTTCAGTGTCAGGTGAACGATGGTTCCCCGAGCCTGACACAAAGTATCTGGCCATGTACTACAACACAATCAACTGTCACGACTGCGTAGATGAACTATGGCAATACATCAGTCAAGCATGCCAGCGAGACAGCACTCTTCGTCCACTAATAATCATTCCGAAATCAACCATGCTCCACATGCGCCAGGACGCAAATTATTTACACGAGAAATTTGGCGACACCATTCCTATCGTATACGAGAATCCATCCGATAAAAAAAAGAGTCTCATCCACAGAAAAAAAATAAAAGAGTTTCCCTGTCTCCTCACTATCGGAAAAAAGGGGAAAATAGAATACTACTCCTACCACCAGCTGTTCTCTGGACAACGTAGGCTCCAATATATACATCCGTGACACATAATCAGTCTGTGTACCTGCATCGGCACATTCATCCGATGTGCGTCCAGTTGATTTGAAAGTGTTTTTTTGAGAGAGGGGGGCGGGAACCCCTGACGGGGTAGTCCTAGTGGCGGATTGCGTGTCTAGCGGGCGGTCTCGAGGAGGGACTGCATCTCTTTGATTTCGTCGCGGAAGCGGGCGGCGGCCATGAAGTCGAGCTCTTTGGCGGCGGTCTGCATCTTGCGCTGGCGGTCGCGGATTTCCTTGCGGAGCTGATCCTTGGTGAGCTTTAATAGGTCGGAGGGAGGGGAGGAGTGAGGAGTGAGGAGTGAGGAGTGGCTTTTCGAGCCGTATTCGGCCTGGGGTTCGGCGGCGACGGGCATGGGGCTGTCTCCACTTTCCGCTTTCCACTTTCCGCTTTCCACTTTCTCCTCGGCGGCACGCTCGATGACGCTGGTGGTGCCAAGGATGGCCTCGGTGGACTTGACTATCTGGCGCGGCACGATGCCGTGTTCCATATTGTAGCGTATCTGCTTCTCGCGGTGGCGGTTGGTGATGTCGATGGCGCGCTGCATGGAGCCTGTGATGTTGTCGCCGTAGAGGATGGCCTTGCTGTGCACGTTGCGCGCGGCGCGGCCTATGGTCTGAATCAGTGCGCGGTCGGAGCGGAGGAAGCCCTCTTTGTCGGCATCGAGGATGGCCACGAGGCTCACCTCGGGCAGGTCCAACCCCTCGCGCAGCAGGTTGACGCCCACCAGGACGTCGAACACGCCCATGCGCAGGTCGCGCATAATCTCCACGCGCTCCAGGGTGTCCACATCGGAGTGGATGTACTTGCTCTTGATGCCGAGGTTGGTGAGGTAGGAGGTGAGTTCCTCGGCCATGCGCTTGGTGAGGGTGGTAACGAGGACGCGCTCGCCCTTGTCGACGGTGTTTTCTATCTCGTCCAGCAGGTCGTCGACCTGGCTGACGGCCGGCCGCACCTCGACCACGGGGTCGAGCAGGCCGGTGGGGCGGATGACCTGCTCGACCACCACGCCCTCGGCCTCGCGCAGCTCGTAGTCGGCCGGCGTGGCGGAGATGTAGATGGTCTGATTGGTCAGCTGGTAGAATTCTTCGTAGGTGAGCGGGCGGTTGTCGAGCGCCGAGGGCAGTCGGAAGCCGTACTCGACGAGGCTGGTCTTGCGGCTGCGGTCGCCGCCGTACATGGCGCCGATTTGGGGTATGGTAACATGGCTTTCGTCGACCACGAGGAGGAAGTCGTCGGGGAAATAGTCGATCAGGCAGAAGGGGCGGCTGCCCGGTGCGCGGCCGTCGAAGTAGCGGCTGTAGTTCTCGATGCCGCTGCAGTAGCCCAGTTCCTGGATCATCTCGATGTCGTAGTTGACGCGCTCTTCGAGGCGTTTGGCTTCCAGGGGCTTGTCGATAGAGAGGAGGTAGTCGCGCCGCTCAAACATGTCGTGTTGAATCTGCAACAGTGCGGGGGCCATGGTCTCCTTGGAGGTGAGGAAGTTGGAGGCGGGGTAGATGACCACCTCGTCGAAGCGTTCTAGACGCTGTCCGGAGATGGGGTCGAAGCTCTCGAGGGTCTCTACCTCGTTGTCCCAGAAGGAGATGCGGTAGCAGAAGTCGGCGAAGGAGGGGTAGACGTCGACGGTGTCGCCCTTGACGCGGAAGCGGCCGTTTTGGAATTCGATTTCGTTGCGCACGTATTGTCCTTCGAGCAGGCGCATGAGCAGTTCGTCGCGTCCGATGCGGTCGCCCACGCGGATGGTGACGGTGCCGCGCTTGAACTCCTCGGGGTTGCCGATGCCGTAGATGCAGCTGACGGAGGAGACCACTATCACGTCGCGCCGCCCGCTGAGCAGTGCGCTGCTGGCACGCAGGCGCAGGCGGTCGAGCTCGTCGTTGATGGCGAGGTCTTTCTCGATATAGGTGTTGGTGGAGGGGATGTAGGCTTCGGGCTGGTAGTAGTCGTAGTAGGAGACGAAGTATTCCACCGCGTTGTTGGGGAAGAACTGTCGGAACTCGCCGTAGAGCTGAGCGGCGAGGGTCTTGTTGTGGCTGAGGACGAGGGTGGGCCGCTGGAGTTGCTGGATGACGTTGGCCACGGTGAAGGTCTTGCCGCTGCCGGTGACGCCCTGCAGCACCTGTGCGCGCTGGCCGCTGCGCACGCCCTCGACCAGCTGGCGTGTGGCCTCCGGCTGGTCGCCCATGGGGGCGAAATCCGATTTCAGTTCAAACTCCATAACGGGCAGATTAACGCAGGGGCATGACCGCATATTGTGCGCGGCTGCAAAATAAAATAGCGATGACGACGTTGTAGTGGAGTATGAAAGCAGTCCAAATAGACCTCACGCCCGAAGAATACCACCAGTTAGACGTGGTGCGGCGCCGTGCCGGCGCCGCACCCGGCGAGCCCCTCCGCATCACGCGCCGCACGCTCGACTGCCGGCGGAGGAATGTCGTCTACCACTGCACGGTGGAGGTGGGGGAGGGGAGTCTAGCTAGTCTTTCTAGTCTATCTAGTCTTTCTAGTGTTTCCAGTGGTGCGCGGAGGGTGCTTGTTGTGGGTGCCGGGCCGGCGGGGCTCTTTGCGGCGCTGCGGTGTCTGCAAAGGGGGCTGAAGCCGGTCATTGTGGAACGCGGCAAGCCGGTGGAGGAGCGCAAATACGACATAGCACGCATCGCGCGCGAGAAGCAAGTGGACGCCGACAGCAACTGGTGCTTCGGTGAGGGCGGCGCGGGCACCTACAGCGACGGCAAGCTCTACACCCGCTCCACCAAGCGTGGCGACGTGGGCGAGGTGCTGCGCACCTTTGTGGCCTGCGGCGCCGACCCCGACATCATGCTCGACGCCCACGCCCACATCGGCACCGACCGCCTGAGCGGCATTATCGCCAACATGCGGCATGCAATTGAGGAGCACGGCGGCGAATACCACTTCGGCACCCGCATGGAAGACCTCCTGCTAAAGGAGGGCCGCGCGGGCGGCATCGTGGACCAGCACGGCAACCGCATCGAGGCCGAGGCCGTCATCCTGGCCACCGGCCATTCGGCGCGCGACATTTACGAGCTCTTCGCCCGCCGCGGCTGGCTGCTGAAGGCCAAGCCCTTCGCGCTGGGGGTGCGGGTGGAGCATCCGCAGGAGCTGATCAACGAGATACAGTACCACGGCAAGGGCTATTCGCCCCTGCTTCCGCCGGCGGCCTACAGCCTGACCGCGCAGGCGCGGGGGCACGGTGTGTTCTCGTTCTGCATGTGTCCGGGCGGCGTCATAGTGCCGGCGGCCACGGCGGGCGGGCAGCAGGTGGTGAACGGCATGAGCAACTCGCGCCGCAACTCGCCCTATGCCAACAGCGGCATCGCGGTCACGGTGGACCTGAACGGGGAATTGGGAATCGGGAGTGAGGAATTGGGGTCGCCGCTGGCGCTGCTGCGGTTCCAGCAGGCTGTGGAGCAGCGCATGTTCCACGCCGCCGGCGACAGCATCGACGCGCCCACGCAGCGGCTGGAGGATTTCCTCCACCGCCGCGCGAGTTCGACGCTGGGACAGAGCGGCTACATGGGGCAGACGGTCAGCGCTCCGCTCCACGAGCTGCTTCCACCCTTTGTGGTGGACTGCCTGGCGGAGGGCTTCCGCGCTTTCGACCGCAAGATGAAGGGTTTTATAAGCGCCGAGGCGCAGCTGCTGGCCGTGGAGAGCCGCACGTCGAGCCCGGTGCGCATCCCCCGCGACAGCGAGACGCTGCAGCACCCGCAGTTGGCGGGACTGTACCCCTGCGGCGAGGGGGCCGGATATGCCGGCGGCATCGTAAGCTCGGCGCTCGACGGCATACGCTGCGCCGAGGCCGTCAGCCTTCGAAAGTGAAGCTCAGCATGAAGGTGCGCGAGGAGAGGTTGTCGAACGAGCGGATGTAAACGTCGGGGTCCTGCACCTTGAGGTCGGCCAGTCCGAAGCTCATTTTCAGCTCGATGGCGAATTTCACATAACGTAAAAAGACGTCGAACCCCATGCCCATGGAATAGCGGAAGTCGCCGGGTTGGAGGCGGATGATGCTCTCGTTGGTCTGGTTGCGGTTTTTGCGCAGCGAGGCGAAGTCGAAGCCGTAGCTCGCGCCGGCGGTGAGGTAGGGTCGGAAGTTGTGGTAGCGCTGGGCGCGGAACTTGATTTCGAGCGGTATGTCGCCATAGACCGACTCGACGTTGCGTCGCCGCTCGGCCAGGCGGTGGGTTTCGAGGTAGCCCTGCTCCCAGGCGTAGGTGACGTCGCGCGTGATGAGCGTTATGCCGGGCAGGAGGCGCAGGTTGAACCACTGGCCCATGCGCAGGTCGCCGATGATGGCGATGTGGAAGCCGGGGGCGTAGTAGGAGGTGACGCCTTGCAGCGTCTCGCGCAGCTCGGGGTCGGCGCTGAAGTCGAGGTCGAACTTGGACTGGGTGTAGCCCACTTGTATTCCCCAGTGCAGCAGGCGTTGGTCGAACTGGCCGAGGTTGCCCACCTGGGCGAGCGATGCCAAAGACAAGAAAGACAAGAAAGACAATATCAGACCCTTGAGTTTCATTATCCAGTGTGTTTGTTTCCTGTCTCCAACGGTTGTATTATTCGGTGATTTCGCCGCGGATGGACTGGCTGAGGCGCAGACGGACGTGGTCCTTGTTGTCGGGGTAGTTGCCGAGGAGGTACATGAGCTTGGTGATGGCGGCCTCGATGGTGATGTCGCCGGCGCCTACGACGCCGATGCGGTCGAGGTCGCAGCTGGCGGCATACTGGCGCATCTTCACCGCGCCGGCTTTGCACTGGGTGACGTTCAGCACGATGATGCCGCGGCGGATGGCCTCGTCGAGGGCGTTGATGAACCAGGCGTCGGTCGGCGCGTTGCCGGAGCCGTAGGTCTCGATGACCACGCCCTGCAGGCCGGGTGCGTTGAGGACCGAGGTGACCACCGCCTCGGTGATGCCGGGGAAGAGTTTGAGGATGGCCACCCGCGTGTCGAACCGTTTGAGCACCCGCAGCGGCTCGGCGGGCATGGGCAGCAGAAGGTGCTCCTTGAAAGTAATATTGATTCCCGCGCGTGCGAGCGAGGGGTAGTTGTAGGTCTCGAAGGCGTCGAAGTTCTCGGCGCTGATTTTGGTGCTGCGGTTGCCGCGATAGAGGTGGCTCTCGAAGAAGATGCAGACCTCCGGCACCTGGGCCAGCCGACCCGAGGCGACCTCGAGGGCGCAGATGATGTTCTCGCGCCCGTCGGACCGCAGCATGCCCAGCGGCAACTGGCTGCCGGTCAGCACAATGGGCTTGGCCAGGTTCTTGAACATGAAGCTCAGGGCCGAGGCGGTGTAGGCCATGGTGTCGGTGCCGTGGAGTACGACGAAGCCGTCGTACTTGTCATACTCGCGCTCGATGATTTCCGCAATGTCCACCCACAGCGAGGGGGTCATGTTGGAAGAGTCGATGATGTTGTCGAGCGTGACCGAGTCGATGTCGTAGCGGCAATGCTTGAGCTGCGGCACGGCGTCGATGATGCGGTCCAGCGCGAAGGGGTGGAGCGAGCCGCTCTCGTCCTGCACCATGCCGATGGTGCCGCCGGTGTAAACTATCAGTACCCTGTTTTTCATGCTCGCATAACGCAATCGGAGGGGTTTTATTGTGCGCAGCGAAGAAAAACAAGTACTCTTAATTTCCCTTAAAAAAATGATTGGAATAGCTCTTTAATTTTGTTGTTTGGGGAAAAGTGTGTAATTTTGCAAAAGAATTTTGTGTAAAAATAAAGGTATAATTATATAAAACTCAACAATCTGCACAAGGGATCCTTGCGAGAGTGCAGGGTAAAATTGTTTGTTGCTGCCGTTGTTGCGCTATTTATGGCCATTCAGGCAGGGGCGCAGTACATTGTGCCTTACACTCAAAACTTCGATGGTATCAGTGGAGCCGTCGGCAACGGCAGGCATTCAGAAAATGCAGGTATAAATACCCTTACTTCATACGGATTTTCGGTCTATACCAGTGGCACTGCTTGTACTAACTCAAAATCATGTGGTCAGATCCATGTGGCAAATAACACAACTGCTTCCTATCGTAAATCCGGCGTCAAATCCCTTGCATTCCCTGCTTTGAACGACCCTACCAACGGTACATCCAAATATTTGCTGCTGCCCCAGTTTAGCAGCACCTACCGCGTCAATACCCTTATGGTGAAGTTCTGGATGGGAACTAGCTCCAATTCGAAGGGTGTGCTGTCGGTTGGCTACGTGACCGCCAACGACACCAGCACTTTTGTCTCAATAGTGGACATTCCTGCCTCGGCAGAAACTTTTTGTTCGTCAGGCGGCCTGCAGACCACCGCCGGCCGTACGGTGGAAGTGTCGCTCAATATGGCGACCGACCATGCCACCCGTATTGCCCTCCGGTGGGTGTATAAAGGTGCGGGCACCGTCAATACAGCCGATGTTGCAGTATGCTGCATCGACGACCTGGAGGTGGACGAAATCCCCGCCTGCCCCCCTGTCTCGGGTCTTGCAGCCACTCCCCAGTACACCACGGCAAACCTTTCATGGATAGAAAGCGGCAGCGCCACCCAGTGGCAGGTCAAGCTCGGCAGCGGCAGCTCGGTGACCGTCTCCGCCAACCCCTACACCCTCACTGGCCTCACCCCTGGCACCGAGTACACCGCCACCGTGGCGGCCGTCTGCGGCAGCGAGACTTCCGAAACGCGCTCGGTCACCTTCACCACCCTCAGCTGCGACCCCGTCACTGACCTCACCGCCGAAGCCCTCTACAACAGCGCCGTCCTCAACTGGACCGAGGCCGGCGGCGCCACCGAATGGCAGGTTACCCTCGGCAGCGGCACCCCGGTGACCGTCACCTCGCCGACCCACAGCTTTACCGGCCTCGCCCCCAACACCGACTACGCGGCCACGGTGCGCGCCTCGTGCGGCGGCGGCCTCCTCTCCGCACCCGTCTCTGTCAACTTCCACACCGCCTGCCCCCAGCCTACCGCCTTGGCCGCCACAGATGTGACGAATGGACGCATAGTGCTCGAATGGCGCGGCAACGCCAGCCAGTATGAAGTGCAGCTGGCCTCCAACAACGCTTTCACTGCCGACTTCCAGACCCAGACCGTCAGCACCGCCACCGCCACCTTCCCCAACCTGAATATAGGTGAAAGATATTATGTTCGCGTGCGCGCGAAATGCGGCACCGATGTCAGCGCCTGGACCCCCACCCTTGGCGCCGACGTCCAGCTCTACTTCCAGCCCGCAGCATCCGACGGCATGGAGGTGGAGTTCGAAGCCCTCTGGGCCCGCGCCTGGCTCACCATCGCCTATACCGACTTTGGTATGGGTACTGGCAGCGATGCCAGTCGTGGTGTATACAAACAGAATGTGGGCGTCGAGCGCAACTTCTGCGTACTGCAGGACTACGGGACCTATATCTTCCAGCGCCGCAGTAGCGGTGAGGGTCGCAGGATTGCCGACGTCGACGGCAACTTCCCCACCGTGCCGGTGACCTACACCTCGGTGCTGCCCAACGGCACCTCCGACGGCACCACCAAGGCATACGAGGCCCTGTCGACTACCGTCCTGAACATCCGCGATAACTATTGCTACTACACCGCCGACCTCCCCGTGCGCTGCCATGCCGACACGCGCTTCGAGTATCTCACCCTGGGAGTGGGAAATTCCGGCGGCATCCATGGTGTCGTCACCGTGCACAGGTCGAGCTTCTCGGCCGATGGTTACAACTTCACCATGGGCCGCGGCATGAAGCATGTCTCAAAAGAGGGGAGTGGCAATTTCGACAATGACCACGGCATCAACTACCTGTGGGGCATCGGCCGCATCACAAGCCCCGATAAAGTGGACCAGGCCGGCACGCACCAGTTTTACACCGACCACTTTGAGGAAATAATCACAGCTAACTCGTATGTCCAAAACTTGTCGGCCAATGCACCCAATCCCGATGCATTGCCGGGCTATAGTGCTGCCGACAGCAACTATATCAACACCACGGCGGCCACCTACAGAGCGACCGGGCGCAGCCTCAACTACACGATGCGCCTCGAGACAGGTAGCATTGGCTACCCCTTGGCCTACTACGGATGGAACAACTTTGTGAACTACTCGTCGTATGGCAATGGTTCCGGAAAAAGGGGTCTGTACACTGTCCCGCACGTCTGGGTGACGGGTACCGACAACCGTGTGCGCCTCATTCTCGGCAACGACTACGACCGCGCCCGCGAAGATTCGAAGCAGTGGGCTCCCGAAATGGCCAAAGACAGCTGCTCGCTGCGCACCAGCGTGCCCTTCCTCGCTGGCAACTACTGGATTCAGATGCCCAACCAAGACCAGAGCAAGGTGATGTTCACCGCTGTCATCAAGAGCGGTTTCCACGGCTACCGCATGTGGCGACGCGCCTATGACTCTGCCACTGGCAGCTTCTATGCCGGTGATCACAAAACACCGGGCTTCAACTACGACACCTCCGGCTACTCCGGCTCCGAGGGCAAGTGGGGCCCGGCCACCAACCAGATTGACTTCCTCTCGAGTTCTAACGGTTCGCTGCCCTACGGCTTCGGCGACGGTGGCACCGACGGCGACCCGAAAAATATCTACATCGGCGTCTCCAACAACCCCACCATGTTCAAGGGCAAACGCCACTGCCTGATTGAGGGCGGCTACCTCTGGACCTCCATCTCGGGCTGCGCGTGGGACACCGCGATGACCAACCGCGGGGACAACGACGTCGCCATCATCCGCATGAAAGGCGGCCAGCTCTACGGCTCCATCTTCGGCGGCACCAACACCTACGCCGACGGCGCCGGCGGACGCCAGATTATCTGCACCGGCGGCAAGGTCTGGGGCTGGATCAGCGGCGGCGCCAACGGCACCTCCATTGCTGACCAGAATAGCCTGGCCGGACACCACTGGGGCAACACCTATATCTATGTGGGCGGCACCTTCGAACTGGGCAACGACACCGCCGACCGCCGCGTGGGTACCTACATCAACACCGTGGGCCGCACAGGCGCCAACGACGGCAACCTCTTCGGCGCCGGATGCGGCATCAAGCCCTACAGCAAGTATGCCTCCGCCAGCTTCAACGAGAACGCATGGAAATTCCACGAGTGCGGCGAAGTGTTGAACAGCACTGTCGTCGTGGCCGACGAAGCGCATGTGCGCTACGACGTCTATGGCGGCGGCAACTACGGCTACAACAAGGTCGGCTGCGGCTCCGATGTGCGCATCCTCGGCGGCCGCGTGGGCGGCAAGGTGTTCGGCGGCTCCAACAACAAGTCCACCGGCAGCTCCTACATCCGCATGACCGGCGGCACCGTGGAGCAGGGCGTCTACGGCGGCTGCAACAACTGGGGCATCCTCCTGGGCGACGTCCGAATGGACATCCTGGGCGGCACCATCGGCACCGACACATGGAACACTGCCGGCGTCTACGGCGGCGTCTACGGCCAGAACGCCAAGAGTGCCACCAGCTACGGCGACATCCATGTGCGCATCCTCGGCAGCGGTGCCAACGACGTCTACGGCGCCAACAACGAGTCTGGCAAGCCCATGGGCAAGGTGCTCGTCACCATCGGCTCCAACGACTCGCTCGCCACCGACCGCAACCTCCCGCAGGTCAACGGCAACGTCTACGGCGGCGGCAACATGGCCGCCTGCGGCACCCACGCCACCACCACCACGCTCACCGTCGAGATGCTCAGCGGCACAGTCCAGAAGAATGTCTTCGGCGGCGGACGAGGCACCACGGCCGTGGTCAACCTGCCCTCCGGCCATGCCGGCCTCAGCAATGGCCGCGCCACCGAGGTCTTCATCAAAAACGGCTCCGTGCAAGGTAACGTCTACGGCGGCGGCAACGCAGCCAAGGTCATCGGCAACACCCACGTCGAGATCGGCGATTAGCCGCCGCAGTAACCCTGAGCCAGACAACCCCTGGGGTGTCGAGACAGCATCGTCCCGACACCCCTTTTTTTTATCCCCCCCCAGCTGCCCCCCTTTTTTTTTTCTCCTCACGGCAGCTCATCTTTCTTACCCATCCAGCTGCTCCCCTGGCTCAGGGGAGCTGTCGCGCAGCGACTGAGGAGTCTTTAATCCCCCCTCCCATCCCCAGGAGAGGAAAAAGAGGGTAAAAAGGGGAGAAGAAGAGGATACCTCTTATCCGCTTGTAATCAGCCTGTTGCAAATTGACAAAATGACCCTCTTTTTCGCTTTTTTTTCAAAAATATGACCCACTTTTCCAGGCGGTCGGTGAAAATAAATTTCTGCACATCGCGAAAAAGTTGTATCTTTGCAGTTTGAAACAGTACGCTTATTAGAGACATAAAGTGATGATAAATATAACATTACCAGATGGTTCCGTGCATCAGCATGAGGCTGGTGTCACCCCCTTGGACATAGCAAAAAGCATCTCCGAGGGTCTGGCTCGCAACGTCTTGGCTGCCAAAGTCAACGACAAAGTGACCGAACTCTATCGCCCCATCCATGAGGACGCCACCGTGCAACTCCTCACCTGGAACGACGAGGAGGGCAAGGACACCTTCTGGCACACCTCCGCCCACCTCCTGGCCTCCGCCATCGAACTGCTCTACCCGGGCGTCAAGTTCGGCTTCGGCCCCGCCATCGAGAACGGCTTCTACTACGATATCGACTTCATGGACTACCAGGTCTCCAGCGACGACTTCCCCAAAATCGAGAAGAAGATGATGGAACTCGTCCAGGCCAAGACCCCCATCGTCCGCCGCGAAGTCAGCAAGGCCGACGCCCTCGACTTCTTCGGCAAGAAGGGCGACGAGTACAAACTGGAGCGCATCGGCGAGCTCAACGACGGCGAAATCAGCTTCTATGAAAGCGGCTCGTTCACCGACCTCTGCCGCGGCCCCCACCTGGTCGACTTCTCGGCCATCAAGGCCGTCAAGCTCCTCAGCCTCGCCGGCGCCTACTGGCGCGGCGACGAGCACCGCCCGCAGCTCACCCGCATCTACGCCATCTCCTTCCCCAAGAAGAAGGATCTCGACGAGTACCTCGCCATGCTCGAGGAAGCCAAGAAGCGCGACCACCGCAAGATTGGCAAAGAGATGGGTCTCTTCATGTTCAGCGAAATGGTTGGCAAGGGCCTTCCCATCTGGCTCCCCAAGGGCACCGACCTGCGCCTCCGCCTGCAGGACTTCCTCTCCAAGATCCAGAAGCGCTACGGCTACAAGCAAGTCATGACCCCCCACATCGGCGGCAAGCAGCTCTACGTCACCTCCGGCCACTGGGACCACTACGGCGCCGACTCCTTCCGCCCCATCACCACCCCCGAGGAAGGCGAAGAGTACCTCCTCAAGCCCATGAACTGCCCCCACCACTGCATGATCTACCGCAACGAGCCCATGTCCTACCGCGAGCTTCCGTTGCGCCTGGCCGAGTTCGGCACCGTCTACCGCTACGAGCAGAGCGGCGAACTCCACGGTCTCACGCGCGTGCGTTCATTCACTCAGGACGACGCCCACATCTTCTGCCGCCCCGACCAGGTGAAGGAAGAGTTCATTAAGGTGATGGAGATTATCGAGATTATCTTCAAAGCCCTCAGCTTCGAGAACTTCGAAGCCCAGATTTCGCTCCGCGACCCCGACAACACCACCAAGTACGTCGGCACCGACGAGAACTGGCAGCGCGCCGAGCAGGCCATCGTCGAAGCCTGCCAGGAGAAAGGCCTCAAGGCCCGGATGGAGCTCGGCGAGGCCGCCTTCTACGGCCCCAAGCTCGACTTCATGGTCAAGGATGCCATCGGCCGCCGTTGGCAGCTGGGCACCATCCAGGTGGACTACAACCTGCCCGAGCGCTTCGGCCTCGAATACATCGGCTCCGACGGCCAGAAGCACCGCCCGGTGATGATCCACCGCGCACCCTTCGGCTCCATGGAGCGCTTCTGCGCTGTGCTCATCGAGCACACCGGCGGCAAGTTCCCCCTCTGGCTCACGCCCGACCAGTTCATCATCCTGCCCGTCAGCGAAAAATATATCGACGAGGCCGCCGCCATGCGCCGCCGCCTCGAGGAACTCGGCCTCCGCGGCACCATCGACGAGCGCAGCGAGAAGATCGGCCGCAAAATCCGCGACGCCGAGCTGGCCAAGGTACCCTTCATGCTCATCCTTGGCGAGAAGGAAATTGCCGACGGCACCGTCAGCGTCCGCCGACAGGGCGCCGGCGACCTCGGCGCCATGACCCCCGAAGCCTTCGCCAAAGTCATTGAGGACGAGATTGAAGCAGTCATGCAATAATTAATATAGGAGAAAAAAGTTATAGCAGCACCTTTCAAACCCGGACAAAACGCCGGCAACCGCGGCAGGGGCCCCGTTAGAAAAGAGCCCGAACACCTCACCAACGAGCGTATCGACGTGCCTATGGTTCGCGTCGTCGGCGAAGGCATGGAGCCCACCATCATGAACACCAAGGAGGCTCTGCGTCGCGCCTACGACCAGGGGCTCGACCTCGTCATGATTTCGCCCAACGCCAACCCTCCGGTGTGCAAAATCATCGAGTACCAGAAGTTCCTCTACGAGCAGAAGAAGCGCGACAAGGAGCGCAAGGCCAACTCCACCAAGATTGTCATCAAGGAGATCCGCCTCTCGCCCCAGACCGACGACCACGACTTCGAGTTCAAGCTCAACCACGCCATCCGCTTCCTCAAAGAGGGCAACAAGGTGAAGGTCGACGTCTTCTTCCGCGGTCGCAGCATCGTCTACAAGGAGCAGGGCGAAGCCCAGCTGCTGAAGTTCGCCGAGGCGCTGCTCGAATACGGCAAGCCCGAGCAGCTGCCGCGCCTCGAGGGCAAGCGCATGCTCATGATCATCGCACCCAAGAAGCAAAAGGATTGAAATCCAAGTCATATCAACATACAAGTCTAACTTAAAAAACAGTAAAGTAATGCCTAGAATGAAAACCAAGTCCGCTGCCAAGAAGCGTTTCGCTTTCACCGGTACCGGCAAGATCAAGCGCAAGCATGCTTACCACAGCCACATCCTCACCAAGAAGGAGACGACCCAGAAGCGCAACCTCGACCACACCGCTCTCGTGAGCCGCGACGACGAGGCCCGCGTCAAACGCATGCTGCTTGCCTAGTCAATCAAAGGAGTTATTAACCATTGCTCAGCGCCTACAAGTGCGAGGGGGCTTTAAAATTAAGAATTAAGAATTAGGAATTAGGAATTCAAAATTCAGAATTCAAAATTCCCTCTTGCCGCCTGAACGAAAAAACAATTAAAACGTTATGCCAAGATCAGTCAACGCTGTTGCCTCCAGGGCACGCAGAAAGAAAATCCTCAACCGCACCAAAGGTTATTGGGGCAGAGGTAAAAACGTATGGACAGTCGCCAAGAACAAGTGGGAGAAGGGTCAGACCTACGCCTACCGCGACCGTAAGAACAAGAAGCGCGAATTCCGTTCGCTGTGGATCAACCGTATCAACGCCGGTTGCCGCATCAACGGTATCTCGTACTCTGTCTTCATGGGCGAACTTCACAAGAGCGGTATCGAGCTCAACCGCAAGGTGCTCGCCGACCTCGCGATGAACCATCCCGAGGCCTTCACCGCCGTTGTAAAGATGGTGAAAAAGTAACTTTGTCTAACCTGCTAAAACTCTTATAGTCATGGGAAAAAATGAATTAATGCAATTTGTCGAGAACTTGACCGAGCGTAAGGAGTTCCCCGAGTTCAAGGCTGGCGATACCGTCACCGTCCATTACAAAATCCGCGAAGGAAACAAAGAACGTATCCAGAACTTCCAGGGCGTTGTCCTCCAGCGCCGCGGTTCCGGAGCCACCGAGACCTTTACTGTCCGCAAGATTGCCAACGGCGTCGGCGTGGAACGTATCTTCCCCGTCAACAGCCCCTTCATCGAGCAGATCGATGTCAACAAGCGCGGCGCCGTCCGTCGCGCTCGCATCTTCTACTTGCGCAATCTCACCGGTAAGAAAGCCCGTATCAAAGAGCGCCGCCGCTAGCCGGCAGCCCCTTTGGCGATATGGCTTGGATAAAAAAAAAGATGCTTCGGCATCTTTTTTTTTATTATTCCATTTTTATTTCGTACCTTTGCACCATGAAACGTATACTATTCGTCTGCCATGGCAACATCTGCCGCAGCCCGATGGCGGAGTTCATATTCAAGCGTCTGGTACGCCGCGCCGGCCTTGAGGAGCAGTTCGACGTGGCCTCCGCCGCCACCAGCAACGAAGAGGTCGGCAACCCCGTCTACCCACTCGCCAAGCGCACCCTCGCCGAGCATGGCATCGGATGCCCGGGCAAGACCGCGCGCCAGGTGACCGCCGGCGACTACAAGCGCTACGACCTCATCATCGGCATGGACCAGGCCAACGTCACCAACCTCCTCCACTTCTTCGGCGGCGACCCCGAGGGCAAAATATCGCTCCTGCTCAACCACGTAGACCCCTCGGACACAGAGTTCTACGGGCGCGACGTGGCCGACCCCTGGTACACGCGCAAATTCAACATCGCCTATGCCGACATCGAAGCCGGCTGCACAGCCCTCTTCGACCAACTGACAGCCGAATGAGCGACTCGCAAATCGTTGATTTCGAGCAAGCCGAGGCCTTGGGCATTTCCCGGCAGGCCTTCGACGAAATACTCGACATCCTCGGACGCCACCCCTCGCCCGACGACCTCGCCACACTCCTCGCCATGTGGGAAAGCAACGGACGCCAGCAGAGCCTCTACGGCTGGCTCCGCGGCCAGCACCACACCGTCCACCGCGACGACTACCTCTACACCGGCCGCTCCGACAACAAAGCCATCGCCGAACCCCGCATCAAAGACTGCCTCTCCATCGCTAAGCAGCTCTGCTCCAATTCCTCATTCCTCATTCCTCATTCCTCATTCACAACAGGCCTCCTCCTCTACCTCGTGGGCAACATCGGCACCGAGTTCGCCGACAGCGAGTACGCCCGCCGCTGCCTCCACCTCGTCAGCGAGCCCATGGGCGCCGCCGGAAACGACGAGGACTGCCAGTATATCGACATGATACTCAGTGCCCTGCGCCAGGCCTCGCTCCTCGACGCCACCGCCGCCGTGGGGGAGGGCGGCCTCTTCTGCTCCCTGCTGCGCTTCGTCGCCCCGCGCGGCTTCGACATCCTCGCCCCGCGCGAGGTACGCCTCGACGCCTTCCTCTTCGGCGAGGAGCGCGGACGCCGCATCGCCATCCTCCCTGAAAGCCAGGACGATACCTTCCTCCTCAAACTCACCGAAGCCCGCCTCAACTGCTGCTTCCTCGGCCGCACCACGCAGAACCGCGTGGTGGTGGACGGCTCCGATTTCGGGCCCGTGGCACAATATCTCGAATAGAGGATAGGTTCTGAAACGGAAGCCCCTCCGGGGCATCCCCAACGTTGTTGTAATAGGTCGTTTGCTATTAAACGGCAACCCCTCCGGCGTAATCGATGACGCGCCGCAGGCGCTTCCGTTTAATAGCCTCCGCGTGCCACCACCCCGCCGTACCCTGCGCCGTCAGGTGCATTCGTTTAATAGCCACCGCCCGCAGCCACCCCGACATACCCTGCGCCGTCAGGCGCTTCCGTTTAATAGCCACCGTCCGCCACCACCCCGCTATATCCTGCGCCGTCAGGCGCTTCCGATCAGCTCTGAAAAATATTTCCCCCGCCGCTTGCAAATGTCCGCGGGATTTCGTATCTTTGCAAAATTGTTTCCTGTCTAGGCTTTCTTACAACATTCTGATTGTGTGGCATCTGTTCTGTTCTTTCGGCCGCCGGCGCGCCGGCAGGGTGGGGTGGCAACCGCAGGGGCGTAGGCTCCGAGAGGAGCCAACAACCGAAGAACAACCGAAGAACAACCGAAGAACAGACGAAGAACAGCCCTAGTTGACCCCTGCCATCCCCCTACCGTTCCCCTGTCATTTACCCGCCATCCCCCTCAAAAACACCCTCGCAACCTTAAGTTCAAATAGAAAATGCAACACAAAGGATAAACAAAGAAGCGCCAAAAAGCAAAAAGTTCTTGGCGCATTCGGTAAAAAGTAGTACTTTTGTGT
>CACWPQ010000033.1 GCA_902762805.1 uncultured Bacteroidota bacterium
ATAATTGAAAATTGAGAATTGAGAATTGAAAATTGGGGGTGTTCTTCAACTCGGTCGGGATTTTCGATTTTCAATTTTAAATTTTGAATTTGCAGTTGGTGCCAAATCTCCTCGGTGACGAAGGGCATGAAGGGGTGGAGTATGAGCATGAGGCGCGAGAAGATGGAGATGGTGGCGTCGTAGGTCTCGCGGTCGATGGGGGTGCCGTGGGCGGGCTTGATAATCTCGAGGTACCAGGAGCAGAAGTCGTCCCAGGTGAGTTTGTAGGCGGCCATGAGGGCTTCGCTGAGGCGGTACTGGTCGAAGTTGCGCTCGATTTCCTCGAGCACCTGGGCCATGCGCTGCTCCATCCACTGGACGGCCACTTCGTTGGAATTTTGAATTTCGAATTTTGAATTTTGAATTTCTTCGGGACTGGAGACTTGCCAGCCGGAGACGAGGCGGAGGGCGTTCCAGAGCTTGTTGGAGAAGTTGCGGCCTTGCTCGCAGATGGTTTCGTCGAAGGGGAGGTCGTTGCCGGCGGGGGCGGTGAGGAGCATGCCCATGCGGACGCCGTCGGCGCCGTATTTCTCAATCAGTTCAATCGGGTCGGGGCTGTTGCCGAGCTGTTTGGACATTTTGCGGCCCAGCTTGTCGCGCACGATGCCGGTGAAGTAGACGTTGCGGAAGGGGATGTCATTGGCATATTCCTGGCCGGCCATGATCATGCGGGCCACCCAGAAGAAGATGATGTCGGGGCCGGTGATGAGGTCGGCGGTGGGATAGTAGTAGTTGATTTCGGGGTTGCCGGGATTGCGGATGCCGTCGAAGAGCGAGATGGGCCAGAGCCAGGAGGAGAACCAGGTGTCGAGCACGTCCTCGTCCTGGCGGAAGTGGAATGAGGAGTGAGGAGTGAGGAGTGAGGAGTCGATGCCAAAGCGCTCTGTTGCAATCTTGCGGGCCTCGTCCTCGTTGAGGGCCACGATGGTTTCCACGCGGCCGTTGATGTCGAGGTACCAGGCCGGTATGCGCTGGCCCCACCAGAGCTGGCGGCTGATGCACCAGTCCTTGATGTTTTCGAGCCAATGGCGGTAGGTGTTCTTGAACTTGGCGGGGTGGAAGCGGACGGTGTCGTTCTCGACCACCTCGAGGGCGCGCGCGGCGAAGTGCTCCATGCGGAGGAACCACTGTGCGGAGAGCTTGGGCTCGATGACGGCGTCGGTGCGCTCGCTGTGGCCCACCTTGTTGGTGTAGTCCTCTATCTTTTCGATGAGGCCGGCCGCCTCGAGGTCCTTCACTATCTGCTTGCGGCAGGCGAAGCGGTCGAGGCCGGCGTACTTGCCGCCGTGCTCGTTGAGGGTGCCGTTGTCGTTGAAGATGTCGATGGACTCGAGGTTGTACTTCATGCCCAGGTTGTAGTCGTTGATGTCGTGGGCGGGGGTGATTTTGAGTGCTCCGGTGCCGAACTCGCGGTCGACGTACTCGTCCATGATGATGGGCACGGCGCGGCCCACGCCGGGGACGATGACGCGCTTGCCGCGGAGCCACTGGTATCGCTCGTCGTCGGGGTGGACGCACACGGCGGTGTCGCCCATGATGGTCTCGGGGCGGGTGGTGGCTACCACAATGTAGCTGTCCTCGTCCTCCACGAAGTAGCGCAGGTAGTACAGCTTGCCGTGGCTCTCCTTGTAGACGACCTCCTCGTCGCTGACGGCGGTGAGGGCCTGGGGGTCCCAGTTGACCATGCGCACGCCGCGATAGATGAGGCCTTTGTTGTAGAGGTCGTTGAATACGCGGATGACGCTCTCGTAGCGTGTGTCGTCCATGGTGAAGGCGGTGCGGTCCCAGTCGCACGAGGCGCCGAGGCGGCGGAGCTGCTTGAGGATGATGCCGCCGTACTGCTCCTTCCATTCCCAGGCGTGCTTCAGGAAGTCTTCGCGCGAGAGGGAGCGCTTGTCGATGCCGCGCTCGGCGAGCATCTTGACCACTTTGGCCTCGGTGGCGATGGAGGCGTGGTCGGTGCCGGGCACCCAGCAGGCGTTTTTGCCCTGCATGCGGGCGCGGCGGACGAGGACGTCCTGGATGGTGTTGTTGAGCATGTGGCCCATGTGGAGCACGCCCGTGACGTTGGGTGGCGGGATGACCACGGTGTAGGGCACGCGGTGGTCGGGCTCGGAGTGGAAGAGTTTTTTGTCAATCCAAAACTGGTACCATTTCTCCTCGACGGCGCGAGGGTCGTATTTTGAAGCGATTTCCATTAATAAGCGGTCTATATTTTAAAAATGCAAAGATACACATATTTTTGCACATGGCAGAAAAAAATCTTCTCCTACCACGGCTGGCTTGTTTAAAGCATTAAGTCGGCTAGCGTTATTGCAGCCATGGCTTCGACAACCACGGGTGCGCGCAGCACATGGCATCGGTCGTGGCGTCCTCCTACATCGATGCTGGTCAGCGCTCCTTCCTCGGTTAGGCATTCGACGGGCTGGGGCAGGGTGGCCACGGGGTGGAAGGCCACGCGAAACTCCACCGGCATGCCGTTGCTGATGCCGCCTTGGATGCCACCGCAATGGTTGGTCTGGGTGATTGGTTGATTGTTTGAATGCTTGATTGTTTGGTTCCAGCGATCAATATATTGGCTGCCAGGCATCAGCGCGGCAGCGAATCCCGCCCCCATCTCGAAGCCTATGGCTGAAGGGATGCTCATCATGGCGGCGGCCAAATGGGCGTTGAGTTTGCCGAAGAGCGGTTCGCCAACGCCTGCCGGCAGGCCGGTGATACAGCAACGGACGATGCCGCCGCGAGTATCATTCTCAAGGTCAGGCCCCAGCGCATCCACCTCGGCCATGATACTGATGGGGGTCAGCAGTTGCTTGGCCAAGGCGCCTGCCACCACTCGCGCCACTGTCTCGCGGGCCGAGGCGCGTCCGCCGCCGCGGTGGTCGCGCAAGCCGTATTTGGTGTGGTAGGTGTAGTCGGCCTGCCCGGGGCGGAAGGCATGTTGCAGGGCGTCATAGTCTTCGGACTTCACATTGTTGTTGCGGATGCTGAAGGCGATGGGTGTGCCGAGGGTGGTGCCGTCCTTGATGCCAGAAATCCATTCCACGCGGTCCTCCTCTTGGCGTGGGGCACCGTTGCGTCGACGTGCAAGGTCGCGGTCAATGGCCTCGAAGTCGATGCGCAACCCACTGGGGCAGCCGTCAATAATGGCACCTACGGCGAGCCCGTGGGACTCGCCGTAGGTGGTCACTCTGAAGTGTGTGCCGTAGGTGTTCACTTATTCTTTAGGATTGATCTCCAGCAGTTCCACTTCGAAGACGAGGGTCGATCCGGCCGGTATGTCGCCCATGTCGCGGGTGCCATAGCCGAGGTTGTAGGGCACGTAGAGGAGGTACTTCGAGCCTTCGTCCATCAGCTGCAGGCCTTCGGTCCAGCCGGGGATGACCTGGTTCAGCGGGAAGGTCAGCGGGGTGCCGCGGTCGACGCTGCTGTCGAAGGTCTTGCCGTCGATGAGCTTGCCGGTGTAGTGCACCTTGACGCGGTCGGTGGCCTTCGGGCGCTTGCCGTTGCCCTCTTTCAGGCGGCGGTATTTGAGCCCGGAGGCGGTGGTGTAGACCGACTTGTTGAGGCTAATCTCCTTCATGAACTTCTCGCCTTTCTCGATGTTCTCGCGGGCACCGGGGTTGTTGCGGAGCTCGAACTCTTGCTGGAAGCGCTGCAGCAGCGGTGTGGCCGTCTTGTCGTCGAGGCGGCTCTGCGCCTGGGCGCACTCCATCATGGCGAGGCCGGCCTGCTGGGCGTTGATGCCCAGCTGCTGGGCGTCCCACTGCTTGAAGATGTCGCGTCCGATGGCGTAGGAGGCTGAGTCGTTGAACGAGGCCGGGGCGGCCATGGCGCGGTCGTAGGCTTCGGCCTTGGCGCGCAGCTCGTTGTAGTAGGCTTCGGGCATGGTGGCTTTGCCGCGTTTGATTTTCACTTCGGGCTGCTGGGCGCAGGCCGAAAGGACAACCATGCCGGCGGCCAGCAGCATGACGGTTTTCTTCATGGTTTTCACTTTTTTTCTACTTAACTACTTGCAACTACCTGTAACTACTACTTATACTCTTTCACTTCGACGCCGTCGAGCACTTCCTTGCCGCAGATGGCGAGGGCGAGCATTTCGTTTTCGCCTTTGTAGACCTTGACGGGTGCGATCCAGGAGATGCGCTCCTCGATCATGGCCATCCAGGGCTTGCTGTAGGCGATGCCGCCGGTGAGGAGGATGGCGTCGACCTTGCCGTTGACCACAGCGGCCAGACGGCTGATTTCCATGGCCACCTGATAGGTGAAGGCTTCGACCAGGAGCTGGCATTTCTCGTCGCCGGCGATGGCGCGTTTCTCCACCTCGTAGGCGTCGTTGGTGCCGAGGTAGGCCACGAAGCCGCCTTCGGCGGTGACCATTTTCTTCAGCTTGGACTCGTCGTATTTGCCGCTGGTGGCCACTTCGATGAGTTTGCTGGCGTTGATGCTGCCGCAGCGGGTGGGCGAGAAGGCGCCGAGGCCGCAGAGGGCGCGGTTGACTTCGACGCAGCGGCCGTGCTTGTGCACGCCCACGCTGACGCCGCCGCCCATGTGGGCGATGATGAGGTTGAGGTCCTCGTATTTCTTGCCGAGTTCGCGGGCGTAGAGCTTGGCGGTCATTTTCTGGTTCAGGCAGTGCCAGATGACGCCTTCGCGCGAGGGGTCGAGGTCGAACTCGGGGTGGCCGCTGATTTTGGCGTATTCGGGGCGTTCGTCGACGATGCCGGGGTCGGCGATGTAGGCGGCGTCGAGGCCGATTTCGCGGGCGATGGCGTCGCTGATCAGGGCGCCGAGGTTGCAGGCGTGCTTGCCCTGGATGCCGGCGTGGCACTCTTGCTTCATGAGGTCGTTGACCTTGTAGCAGCCGCTCTCGCAGGGGCGCGTCAGGCCGCCGCGACCCATGACGACGGCTATCTCGTCGGTCGACACGCCGTGGCGCTTCACCATGTCCAGGATGGCGGTCTTGCGGTAGTCGAATTGGTCGGCCACTTCTTTGAATTTCTGTATCTCTTCGATGGGGTGGGAGAGGTTCTCGGTGAAGACTTCGGTTTCTCCTTCGTAGATGGCAGCTTTGGTCGAGGTAGCGCCGGGGTTGATGACCAGGGTGTACTTTTTGTTGCTCATATTGATATATTGTATTTATATTTTCCGAAGTGCAAAGATAGTAAAAAAAAATTACTTACGGGTAGATATTTTATCAACAATGCGTTAATATATTTATAATATGTTGGTTATCTGGTGTTTGTGTTTTGAAAAAAGATTGTCAGACCACCGTGAGAATTTGAGCTGTTTTTGTAGATTTTTGCAAATTCTGACAGTTGCACTGATTGCATACATACCTATATATGGCTGGGATGTCGGTAACGATGACCGACTCGGAAACTCAATCATGCTTGTTTTTCCGCCCTTTGAAAAGAGTTTTTTTTGCCTTCAGGTCAACTTTTTTTCTTGCGTATTGGAAAAAGTGTGTATATTTGCACCCAAAATTTAAACCCAAAACATCAACCCAATGAACAACAGCATCTATCTGTTTCCCAAGCCCGAGAACGAGCCAGTGAAAGGCTATGCGCCCGGCAGTCCCGAACGTAAGGAAATCCGCAAAGCGCTCGATGAGCTCTACAGCACGGTGACCGAAATTCCTGTCATCATCGGTGGCAAGGAGGTGAAGACCAAAGACCTGGGCGAAATCGTCATGCCCACGGAAAACAAACACGTCCTGGCCCGCTACCACAAGGTGGGCGAGAAGGAAGTGCGCGACGCCGTCAAGGCCGCCATGAAGGCACACGAGGAGTGGGCCAACACACCGTGGATCGACCGCGCCAGTGTGATGCTGAAAATAGCCACCCTCATCGCCGGCAAGTACCGCTATCTGATCAATGCCGCCACCATGCTCGGCCAAGGCAAGACCACGATGCAGGCCGAAATCGACAGCGCCTGCGAACTGGTGGACTTCCTGCGCTACAATGTCTACTACGCCAGCCAAATCTACAGCGACCAGCCCTGCAGCCCCGACGGCCAGCTGAACTATGTGAACTACCGCGCCATGGAGGGCTTCGTGCTCGCCATCACACCGTTCAACTTCACCTCCATCGCCAGCAACCTCTGCCTCTCGCCCGCACTGATGGGCAACGTGTGCCTGTGGAAACCCTCCACCACGTCGCTCCTCTCTAACTACATCCTGATGAAAATCTACAAAGAGGCCGGCCTGCCCGACGGCGTCATCAACTTCCTGCCCGGCAGCGGCTCGCTGATCGGCAAGGTGGCCTTCGCCGACGAGAACCTCGCGGGCGTCCACTTCACCGGCTCCACCGGCACCTTCAACAACTTCTGGAAAGCCATCGGCAACAACATCGCCTCCTACCGCACCTATCCCAAGATCGTCGGCGAGACGGGCGGCAAGGACTTCATCTTCGTGCACAAGAGCGCCGATGTGGACCAGGTGGCCACCGCCATCGTGCGCGGCGCCTTCGAGTTCCAGGGCCAGAAGTGCTCGGCCGCCAGCCGCGCCTACGTGCCCAAGAGCATGTGGCCCCAGGTGGAGAAAGCCGTCGGCCGTATGATCAAGGAAATCAAGATGGGCGACGTGCGCGACTTCAGCGCCTTCTTCAATGCCGTAATCGACGAGGCTTCGTTCGACAACTGCATGAACTACATCAACCACGCCAAGAAGAGCCGCGACGCCCAGATAGTCTTCGGCGGCAACGGCGACAAATCGAAAGGCTGGTTCATCGAACCCACCGTCATCCTCGCCAAAAAGCCCGACTACAAGTCGATGTGCGAAGAAATCTTTGGCCCCATCATCACCATCTATGTCTACGAGGACGCCAAGTACGAAGAGACGTTGCGCCTGTGCGACCAGACCTCGCCCTATGCCCTCACTGGTGCCATCTTCGCCACCGACCGCAAAGTGCTGCGCCACAGCGCCGAAGTGCTGAAATATGCCGCCGGCAACATCTACTACAACGACAAGCCCACCGGCGCCGTGGTGGGACAGCAGCCCTTCGGCGGCGCCCGCGCCAGCGGCACCAACGACAAGGCCGGCTCTTACCTCAACCTCGTCCGCTGGACCTCGCCTCAGGCCGTCAAGGAAACCTTCGACCCTGCAAGCCACTTCAGCTACCCCTTCGTGAGCAACGAGGACAACCCCTACGAGCCCGCCAAGCCCGCCAAGGTGACCAAAGCTGCAGCCCCCAAGGCCAAGCCCGCCGCCCAAAAGGCCGCCAAGCCTGCCGCACGCAAGGCGAAGAAATGAATTATGTCTTCTTCAATGACAAAGGCGCCTCGATTTGGGGCGCCCTTTTTTTTCAGTTGCGACACATAATTATATTATGCAGTCCATGCCAAAAAATGGTAGTTTCCGCCTGTCAAAAGTTGCATGAATATAGGTGTGGTGTTTATTTGGAATTATGCATACTTTATTGTAAAACAGAATGTTGTATTTTGAAAAAAAAATATTTTCGCGCATAAGAAACTTTTTTCCTATCTTTGCCCTTGGAAATATAGTACAATAACGCAGTTATGAAACGTATATTTATAGCCCTTCTCTCGTGCGCCCTGCTCCTCGGTGTGGGTGTCGACGCACAGGCACAAACCAAGAAGAAAAAGAAGTCCAAGGCCAAAACCACCGCCACCACCGGCAAGAAAAAGTCCTCGGGCGACAAGGAAGGCAAGAAGAAAACCAAGGAGCCGCCGGCTCCTACCACCATCGAGCTGCCCTACAACTCGAACGACTGTCTCTTCGCCATCCCGCTCGAAATCGACAAGCCCTTCGGCCCAACCTCCGCCCCCGATGGTGCGGGTCGCATCCAGGAGGTGGTCGCCGACAAGGCCAACCCCAACCTCTTCGAGCGCGAACACAACTCCGTGTGGTACAAAGTCTCCATCCCCTACAACGGCCTGCTTGAGATTAGCATCGCCCAAACCTCCCAGTGGGACGACTACGACTTCCTCGTCTACAAAAACACCGGCCAGTACTTCTCTAACCAGGTGATGCTCAACAAGGTGAAGCCCGCCGCCATCCACCTCGCCGGTATCGACAGCGCCGCCATGTTCGCCACCGTCATGAAGACCGACAAGCAGAAGGCCGCCGAGGCGCGCGCCCAGCAGATAGCCGAAAACAAGGCCAAGCAGCAGGCCAAAGCCCAGGCCGCCAAGCGCCCAGCCGACGAGCCCCCGCTGCCCGAAATCGACGAGCACCGCGGCATGAAACCCTCCATCGGCATGCTCTGCGAGGCCACCGACAAGATGCTCACCAAAAAGCAGACCGGCAAATTCATCAAGTCCATCCCCGTCCGCATGGGCGAAGAGTACTACATCGTCCTCGACAACTGCACCCCCAACGGCCAGGGCCACACCATCACCGTCTCCGTCCACGCCGACGCCTACGAACCACTCGTCCTCTTCTACGACAAGAAAGGGCGCAAATATGTCGACGTCGACCTCATGATCCTTGAGCGCGGAGGCAAGGAAGGCGAGCGCACCATCGTCAAGGACGAGCACTACCGCGGCGGGCGCGTCAAATTCGTCCCCGACTTCAGCTACCTCCTCTACGCCAAGAAGGACGGCTACTTCTCCATCTACCGTGAGTTCAACTCCCGCCAGCTCATGCTCCGCGACACCGTCATGCTCTACCACATGGAACGCACCGAGCGCGGCACCACCTTCCCCATCCGCGACATCTACTTCGAGAGCGGCGAGGCCACCCTCATCGGCAACTATGACTCCGTCCTCAACGACTACCTCGCCATGTTCCGCAACCACCCCGAGGTGCAGTTCCTCGTCAAGTGCAACGTCCAAAGCTATGGCGTCAACGTCGAGGAGGACATGCTCCTCTCGCTCGAGCGCGCCAAGTCCATCAAGAGCTGGTTCGTCAAGAACGGCATCGACCCGCGCCGCATCAGCACCTCCGGCATGACCAAGAACGAAATCAAACGCACCGCCGCCGCAGCCCTCAACGACAAGGGAGGCTTCTCCGATGTGCGCGCCGAGATAATCATCACGGGTCGAACCGAATAGGCCCGAGTGTAAACTATCGGGAGGCGCCGCCAGTGGCGTCTCCCTTTTTTATACCTTGTTATGAGACATATTGTTTTAGTAATCACGATGTTGATAGCCATGAGCGCCACTGCACAGACCGACTGGAAGAGGATAGGCCGCCTGATTGAGGACGGCAGCTACAAAACTGCCTACTCCGAAGCTGGGAAGGTGCTGGACTCCAAAGCCCCCAGTGCCGAGCGCCTCAAGGCGGCATGGTATATGGCCAAGGCCGCCGCCATGTTCCAGGAGGATGCCTACGACAGCGCCAAGCTTCGCTACGAAGCCCTCCTGCCCTCGCTGACTCCCCTCGACCAGGCCCTCTGCCTCGCCTTCCTCGGCCGCTACGGCGAGGCGCTCCAGCATGAGGCTCTGTTGAAAAACATCCCCATCGAGCAGGTGAAGGACTATGCCACAGGCGGCTCCACGTTGAATGTAACCCTTACGGTGTTCGATGTGATTGTCGTCATGATGCAGGATCGTGGCGACCTCACTCCCCAGCAGCGTCTGGATTGGCAGCGCAAACTGGCCGACTTCCATGCCGGCGACTCCGACGACATACGTATCTGGCACGACCTGCGGCTGAACCAGCTTGACGACAGAGTCCCCAATCGTAGCCTGCAATGCGGCGACATCAGGCATTACATTGAGAAATATCGCGGCACCCAAAGTCCGTACTACACGCAGTTCTACGCCCGCCTGGCGCAGGAATGCAGTGGCAAAGGAGAATATGTCCAGGCCCTGAAGTACTGCGACACCGCTGTCCAGCTCGCTCCCAAGAGTGAGGGCGGCATCGAGTGCGCCAACCTGCGCAAGGAAATCACCCGGGTGGGCATTTTTATGGACAATGGCCTCCTCACCGTCGCCCCAGGAAGGCAGAGCCTTCAGCGCATCACCTACCGCAACACCGACCACCTCTGGATGCGCATCGTACCCTATGTGGAGAGTTTCTCCAAGAAATCAATGCTTAATGCCAAACCGCTGGAGCAGTGGGACGTGGCCGTTCCGTGCAACAAAGAGTACCTCGAGGAGCGCGCGCTGCTGGCCCTGCCGGCGATGAAGGCAGGGCGCTACATCCTGCTGGTCTCGCCCTCGGCCGACTTCAAGCAGCAGGGCTTCATGGCCTATGAGATGGAATGCACCGACATGCTGCTCGTGCAGAACGGCAAGGAGGGCCTCCTCCTCGACCGCACTACGGGCCAACCCATTGTGGGGCAGTCGCTTCGGGTGCAGCGCCGCACAGACCAGCTGCTGGGCACCGCCACCACCGACCGCGACGGTCGCTACCGTTTCAATATCAACGATGACCGATGGGGTTTGAAATTGGTGATAGAGCGCGACGGATACACGTTAAGTACCGCGTTCAATGGTTCCCGATATCCGGAAGCCATCGGACTTCAATCGTTGAGCGCAGTGGTGCGCACTGACCGTCCCATCTACAAGCCTGGCGAGGAGGTGCAGGTGGCCGTGCTTTGCTATACTGGCAATGGCCTCGAGGCACAGGTAGTTCCTGATAAGGAGGTGCAGCTGCAACTGCGCGACCCTAACGGGCAGGAGGTACTCTGCGATACCGTCAACACTGACGAATTTGGCGTAGCCAGCTCACGTTTCACTATACCTGCCGACCGGATTGCAGGTCAGTATTACCTGACAGTGCGGACAGACAACCAGCACCGGACTTCGACGCATATACGCGTGGAGGAATACAAGCAGCCCAAGTTCATGGCGACGATGGAGACCGTCCAAGGCGAGGCACCGCAATTTGGCCGTCCCTGTACGGTGCGTGGCATGGCGGCCAGCTACAGCGCTGTGCCCATATCGGGTGCGCGCGTACAATATACTATTGAACGCCTCCGGCTCAACCGCAGGTGGTGGCGCTGGTGGGGGTATGAAGGCGGTGCCATTGTGGCCAAGGGTGAACTGACCACTGCTGCCGACGGCAGTTTCGACATCACCTTTACCCCCGAACCCGACAGCAGTATCGACCTCAGCCACAAGCCCACGTTTGAGTATGTGGTCCGTGTCGATGTAACCGACATCAACGGCGAGAGCCATCCCACGCAGACCTCCCTGCGCGTGGGTTACCGCAACGCCTTCCTCGCACTGGAGGGTGGGGAAGAGGTCGGTACTCTCGACGGCCTCAAGACCAAGTATATAGACATAAACGGAAATCCCTTGTCCGGCAAGGTGGATATCAAGATAGAACGCCTGCGGCAACCCGCTGTGCCGCTGTTCGAGGCCCCTGGCATGCAGCTGGGCGACCACAACGTGCTGAGCGAAGCGGACTTCAAGGCAGCGTTCCCGCTGTTTGCCTACAGCAAGGACTACAACGACCGCGACCGATGGCCGGTGGCCAGCCAGGGTTGGAAGGGCGAGAGCGGCGTGTACCGCATCACCCTCACGGCCGAGGGGGCGGACACTACCGTGGAGTATCGCACCGTAACCACGCCCGACGCACGCAAGGTACAGAGCCAGAAACTGCTGTGGGTGGATGAGAGTAAAAAGAGCGTGGAGGTGGGTGAGACCTACCGCCTGCGATTCGGTTCACGCTTCCATGATGTGGAGGTATACTATATGTTGCGAGTGGGCAACGAGGAGCGCGAGTTCAAGCGCGCAAAAGTCAACGACGAGCTGAAGGAAATCACCATCCCGGTAGACAGCTCGATGCTGGGTGGCTTCCAGGTGGACCTGCTGGCTGTGCGCGAAGGCATCGTGGAGCATATTGTTAAGCGCATCGACGTGCCGTTCAGTCATAAGAAACTCGATGTCGAGATACACACCTTCCGCGACAAGCTGCTCCCTGGCGAGCAGGAGGAGTGGACGATTTCAGTTAAGAGTTCGGAGTTGGGAGTTCGGAGTGCCGTGGTGATGACCATGTTCGACGATGCATTGAACAGCTACCAGCGCCAGCAGTGGGGCTTCTCGCCGTGGCGAAGCAACAGCAGCTGTGGATTCAACATCATGATGCCAGGAGGCACCGAGACGGGCTGGTGGTTGGTCAACCCAAGGAATGAATACTACCGAGGCACCCAGCCCACAGTGTGGAGTCTGCTAGATGCTTTGCCCCACTATAACCGTTGGGGGCGTGGACGCATCATGTACAAGACGGCCGCATCGAAGGCGAACAATGTAGTGTTCGATGCTGTAGTGGAAGAAGAGGAGGTGGTGGAAGTGGCGACGGTTCTGGAGATAGTAGCCGATGCTGCGCCAATGGCAGGTGCCGCGATGGGCGTTGATGAGGGTGGTGGCACAGAGCCCGTGCAGGTGCGCACCAACCTCAACACACTGGCCTTCTTCGCCGCCGATGTGCGCACCGGCGAGGACGGCACGGCCACCTACAAATTCACAGTACCTGAGTTGCTCACCCGCTGGAACGTGCAGGGCGTGGCCATCACAAAGGACGTCAAGATAGGCACCCTCGACAAGACACTCATCACGCAGAAACCCCTTATGGTGCAGCCCAACCTGCCGCGCTTCCTGCGCCACGGCGACAGCCTGGCGTTGATGGCCAAGGTGGTGCTGAACAATGAGGAATTAGGAATGAGGAATGAGGCATTGCCGGTCGATGTAACCCTCCTCCTGACCGATGCGGCTACTGGCGACACGCTGTGTCACCATACCGAGCATGTGTCGGTGAAAGATGCGGCGCAAGTGTTGTTCCCCGTGGAGGTGCCCCGCAACGTCTATGTGGCCACCTACCGCATTGTGGCCCAGGCCGAAGGGATGAGCGACGGCGAGCAGGGGCAGCTGCCCGTGGTGAGCAGCCGCCAGGCTGTAACGGTGTCGCAACCCCTCTATATCAATGGTAAAGGCGAGAAAACATTCCACTTCCCACTTACCACCTTCCACTCGTCCACCGCAGAGCCGCACCTGCTGGCCGCCGAGGTGGTGAGCAATCCGATATGGCTGGCCGTCAAGGCTATGCCCTATCTGCAGGAGATGGAGAACCCGTCGAACCTATACATGGCCAACAGCCTCTACGTGAATAGCCTTGGAAAGAAGATTCTAGGAAATCTAGATATTCTAGATTATCTAGAGAAACTAGAAGAGGGGCAGGATGTGCGACTGAAGATGAACGAGGATGTGAAGCAGACCCTGCTGCAGGCCACGCCCTGGGTGCTCGATGCACAGGGCGAGGAGGAGCAGCGCAAGGCCATGGCGGCCTACTTCGACAAGGGACGCATCGAAAAGGAACTGGCCACGCTCACCAAGCAGCTCACCTCGCGCCAGAACAGCGACGGCGGCTGGAGCTGGATGCCCGACGGCGAGAGCAGCAGCTGGATTACGCAGCAGATACTGAAGAAGTTGACAGTGGTCGACGGGCAAAAGAACATGACGGACAAGGCACTGAAGTACGTCGACCGCGAGGAACAGCGCTACTACGACCGCTGGATCAAGCCCTACCTCAAGAAAGGCATCGACTGCCAGCCCACCAACATCGACTACCTCTACATGCGCTCGTTCTACGGCAAGGGAGCGACCGAGGCGTATAAGTACTACTACGCCAACGCCTTGAAGCGATACAAGGACTATGAGCACCTCTCCACCCAGGCGCAGCTGGCGCTCGTCTTCCAGCGCGCCGGCGACAGGAAGCAGGCGCGCGACCTCATCCGCCGCCTCAAGGAGAAGGCCCTCACCAGCGACGAGATGGGCACCTACTGGCGCGACAACCGCTCCGGCTCCTCGTGGTACCAGCGCCCCATCGAGACGCAAGCCATTCTGATACAGGCTTTTAGCGAGGTGACGCCACGCGACACCGCCTTCATCGCACAGATGCAGCAGTGGCTGCTGAAGCAGAAGCAGACCACCCACTGGGGCAACGACGAGGCCACCGTCAAAGCCATCGACGCCCTGATGATCCCCCCCACTAGAAATACTAGAAATACTAGTGAGACTAGAAATACTAGTAATACCAGCACCACCCTCATCGTCTGCGGCGCACCGATGACGGCCGACAGCCAGGGCCTTGAGGGCTACCGCGAGCAGCGGTGGCGCGGCCCGGCGCTGGACACAATCATCATTCGCCACACACCGCGCATCACCATCAAGAAAGAGACGCCAGGCATCGCCTGGGGCGGCGTATACTACCAGTTCACGGACGACATGGATAAAGTTCCAGCCTCGGCGAGCGGCATCACCCTGCGCCGCACCTACAGCAAGGTGGGCAGCGGACCGCTGAAGGTGGGCGACCGGGTGAAAGTGCGGGTCGACATCTCCTGCGACCGCCACATGGAATACCTCGAAATCATCGACGGACGCCCCTCCTGCTTCGAACCCCTCTCCACCGAGGCCGGCTGGCGCTGGAACGACGGCCTGCGCTACTACATCACCGTGACCGCCACCGACACACGCTGCTATGTCGACCGCCTGGAGAAGGGAAAATACTGGCTCGAATACGAGGTGTACGTCACCAACCCCGGCACCTTCCTCAGCGGACCGGTGACCATGCAGTGCATGTACGCACCTGAGTTTCGCGCAGTTGCACCCGCCGAGAGACTCTCGGTCGAACGCTGACCCACCTCCGCCACAACCTCCACCCCCAGGGTATAGCCACAGCGGCGGCAGGGTATAGGCAGAGTATACCTTGCAGTATACATTCACTATACATCAGAGTATACAAACAGTATACATCAGAGTATACAAACAGTATACATCAGAGTATACAAACAGTATACAAACAGTATACAAACAACCACAGGTGCCGCCGATTTCGGCGACACCCCCCTCGATTTCACCCCTCTCTAGAAAAAATTAAAAATATCATCGTATTGCAAAAAAATATTCGTATCTTTGCACCGTAAAAACACACCGCAGCATGCCGCCAACCGCACATAGCCACCCAAACGTTCCGCAAGTCGAGAGCAGAGCAAGCTCGCATGCTTTGCCGGGATGCAGCAACCTCATAAGATTGATTTATACGAAGTAAAAATTACTGCAACTAAAGAAAAATGAAACAAAAGAGTATAAGAAAAATACATATTGCGTTTATGTTGATGATATGTCCGTTAAATGCATTCTCTCAATCAGAAGATTTTTTTGGTTTTCTCAAACAATTCTCTTCCGATTCTTTATTTCGGTCTACAAGAACCCAGTTTCCGCTGGAGATAATAACCTGGGATCTTGAAAGGGATGAGGAGGTTAAAATGTATGTTGACAAAGATGATTCATTACTTCATTCCATTGTCAACTATAACAGCGAATGTTCCGATGGTTATTTTTTTGTATTTCCAGACATGCCTTTGGATATAACTAGAATTACGATTGAGGTCAAGGGTGTTAGTGACGTTAGTGACAAATATTGGTTCGTCCTCTTTGACGGGAAATGGTATCTGATTCGGTATCGAAATTACGACCTGGGGTATTAGTATATAATTTTGCTTAATAATACAGCGGATATGAAAAAGTTGTTTTTTTGCATTTTCCTAACTTTGGTGGGTGTGTCGTGTCGTGCGCAACAAGGTAATAGTATTGAAGATAGTATTACTAATCTTCACCCGTCAATCTACTATTACTTATGTAATGATGGGGATACTCCTAGCGACGAGCTGGTTCTGTTGTTCCCAGACAGCACTTTCTATTATGAGGCGAGTGCTCCGATGATGTTGCAGTACACGAGGGGAAAGTACACATGCCACGAGGACAGCCTCTTCCTTACCAGTTGCCAAGTGCTAGATACTCTTGCTATCTTGGATGTGGACGAATATTGTAATTTTTCAACAGACACGCAGGCAACCATTATTGTCGTTGATGAAAGAAATCATTTTCAGTATTCTCGTTTCATAATAAACGGAAGAGATACTTTAGTGTCCGACACGAACTATATATTGCAATATAATGGAGCAGTGAAAGAGATTCAAGTGTCCGTGGAAGACATGCGCCGATACAGTAGGTATACGGTCCGTTCGACGTATAAAAATTTTTTTATAATTCAAGTGGATTCCGAAAAGAAGCTAGCCTTGGCATTGGGGCCGGTACGTCTGTTTGAAAACCGCCCTTTCGTGAAAAAAGTGCAATCCTTGTATGATCCTTTGAACAAAAGGGAATTGCATCTTCAAACAACAATCCCCCAAGGTGCCGAGCTGACTCCCTTTTTGCGACAATAACAGGGCCTTGGGAATCAAAATTGCAAGGATTAGATAAATGGAAGTATCCAGATTTACCCATCGATGGGTAATAATGCGAAAGAGTCGAAGTATTCCCCTGGAGTGCCTGGGCTTGCGACCTTGTGGAGCAAACCCCTACCAATCCCCGGGAATGTCCGCCAGGCGAGAGGTTGGTCTGTATGTCAAAAATTATTCGTATCTTTGCACCGCGAAATTAACAATAACAATAGCGAATATAACATGAACAACGCAGGCTTTTGGGATTCGGTCAGAGCCATTGTCACCGAAGGGTTCACGCCCGAGGGGCTGCAAAAGATGGATTATTATGCAGAACTATTTATCAATGGACGGCTTGTATATAAACGATTTTCACCGTTCGAACAGCATGGCTGCACAGCGGGAGGCGCAACGCATGTCATTGCATCCCTTATCGCGGGAGCAGAAACTGATGCAGATAGAGGCGCTACGCCTGATGGCAGCGACTTCCAAAGAGAGGTCCAACGCGGAGCGAAGCAAGCTAAATGGATAGAACTGTGGGCTCGGCGAGTGGGTTGTTGGACAGAGTGCATAGACCGCACCCTGCCCCGGCTGCTGGGCGAACAAATTGCCGATTTCCCCGAAACCGCATTCACCGTGCTGGGATTCGGTCGCACCTATGATGGCGAATTTAACATCCTCGTAGAGCAACCCTTCATCGAGGGCGTGCATGTGTCCGACGGAGAGATAAAAGACTATATGCACAAGATGGGGTTCGAACTGCGCAATCCACACAACTGGACCTACGCCACTCCCGGCATATATTTAAGCGATATGCACGACGAAAATGTTATCCGTTCAGCGTCAGGCACCATTTTCGTTGTGGATTGCGACATCCGTATCAACACGCCGGAGTTGCGGCAAGGCGGAGTCCGCACGCTTACAACCGACGTTGAGATAATATGAGGCAGCCAGGCATGACCATGAGAACAGTACCCTCGACAGCCAGTTACCGCCACCCAGTCCGTGCCAGCTGGATAACCGATGCTACGGGTACGCCAGTTCAGCACCTACAATATTTGCCCTACGGCGAACCCTATATTAACCAGCGCGCAGCAGGCCACAGCGAACGCTTCACCTTCACCGGCAAAGAACGCGACGAAGAAACAGGTTACAGTTACTTCGGTGCTCGCTACATGGACCACGAGCTGATGACCATGTGGCTCTCCGTCGACCCGATGGCGGATAAATACCCAAACATCTCCCCTTATGTCTATTGTGTGTGGAATCCGGTGAGGCTGGTTGACCCTGACAGAAATGATTGGTACGTGCCAAAAGGCCAAAGCACTCCCATAGTTGATAAAAATGTCACATCAAACAATTGTCCAGAAAGAGCAACCTATATAGGAAAGACTGCTCATTGGTTTGGCCAGACAGAAAACGACATGCAGTATTATTATCATGGTGCTGAAGATGGAGCTTTGTCCAAACAAGACATGACAGTGACAATCTTTGGAGATAAAGATGGTTATGATTCGCAATATGGAATATTGGATGGAGTAAGAGACTACTACGGCGAGGCATCTACCGCTTGGCGAAATGCCAAAAACAAAGACAAATCGAAAAGTCGCTGTGCTCTTAAAAAAAATGGCATGCTTGGTACTGCCATCGGTGCTGGAATAAGGGCAATTACTGGCGGAATCTCTGGAGGAATGGGAGGTGATGCAGTAGGAAAGAAAATATACAAATGGACTAAATGACATTACCATGAAATCATTTATTAACAAGATTCTCTGTACGGAACTATATTTGATGATAGTCACACTATCTCCTGTAAAATTGTTCTTAAAAATTCCTTCTGTAAAAAGGCAACTTATAAAATCTGGTTATATAAAACCCGTTGGCGGAATTAAACAACAAGCAAATTGTTGATAAATAGATGAAGAAAAAGTTGTACATATTGCAGATTTTCAGTAATTTTGTAATTGAAATAA
>CACWPQ010000034.1 GCA_902762805.1 uncultured Bacteroidota bacterium
GTGGAAACACCATATACGACAGCCGCAACAACTGCAATGCGATAATCGAAACTGCCACCAATACCCTCCTCTTTGGATGCCAAACCACCACCATCCCCACCTCGGTAACCAGCATCGGCATTGGAGCCTTCTTCTTCTGCAGCGGCCTGACCTCTATCACCATCCCCAACTCGGTGACCAGCATCGGCAACGGTGCCTTCTATGGCTGCAGCGGCCTGACCTCGGTTACCATCCCCAACTCGGTGACCAGCATCGGCAGCGGCGCCTTCTGCGACTGCAGCGGCCTGACCTCGGTTACCATCCCCAACTCGGTAACCAGCATCGGCGGATCTGCCTTCCGGTACTGCAGCGGCCTTGACAGCATCGTGATGCTTCCCGTGGCTCCGCCATCTGGAACAAATAATTCTCTTTTTTATGCTAATAATGCATTATGCTATGTGCGCTGCGGGGCGCTTGCCGCCTACCAATCCGCCGTTGACCCCTATTATTCCGCTAGATTTGTCGAAATGGGAGCCGAGGTGAATCTGACGCTGGCGGTGAATGACAGTCTCTATGGCTCGGCGGAAATCATACCGCAAAACGGGCAGGCGGTGCAATGCTCCGATTCGAGCGCCGTCATACAGGCCACAGCCGCACCGCACTATCACTTCGACCATTGGAGCAATGGCCGCACCGCCAATCCCGACACGCTCTACCTAGAAGGCGACAGCACGGTGACGGCCATCTTCGCCCCGGATAATCCCGGCATCTGCAAGGTCAGCGTGCAGGACGACCGCAACGTGGTCTTTTGGAACAGGGAGTATGAGGTGGAGCAGTACAGGGTCTACCGCGAGGGCGCCGTGGCCGGCGACTATGAGCTGGTGGCCACCGTGCCCTACAGCGAGCCGTCGGTGTGGACCGACGAGGAGTCGCGTCCCGGTGAACGCCGCTACAGCTACAAGATGACGGTGGTGGATGCGCAGGGCAACGAGTCGCCGTTCAGCGAGGAGCACAAAACCATGCACCTCACCATCGGCCAGGGCACGGGCAATCAGTGGAACCTGACGTGGCCGGAATACAGGGGTGCCGAATTAGAGAGCTACATGATTTATCGCGGCACCGAGGAGAACGACCTGCAGCTTATCGGCCAGCTGCCTGCGGGCGGCGCCATGTCCTACACCGACGAGGCGGCCCCTGCCGGCACGGTGTATTACCAGGTGGCGGCGGTCATGAGCAGTCCCTGCGACATCGCCGGAATCGAGCCGCTGATACGTTCCAACATCGCCGTCGGCGAAGGTGAAGACAGCGTGGGTGTCCGCGACGTGCAGGCCGGCAACCTGCAAGTCTGGAACGCCGGCGGGCATATCCATGTCAGCCTCGACGGGCATGAGGTTGCAGAATACCGCGTATACGATGCGATAGGCCGCGAGGTGTACCACGCCACCCGCGAGGCGAGGACGCCCGCCCTCCCGGGCGGCGTCTACCTGGTGAAGGTTGCCGGCCACCCGGCCCACAAGGTGGTGGTGCTCAGGTAGCCGCGCCCGGCCAAAGGTCGAAACCCACAGTAGTTGCCACTACTGCACTTTTTTCAGTGCACATTCCTGGTGATTGTGCACTTTTTTTAGTGCATGTTGAAATTATTTTGTATTTTTGCAGTCGAAATTATAGGAGACATCACAATGATTGATATGCATCTTATGGACTATATGCGCGAGCAGTTGGGGCTGGTAAACCTTGATTTTGTGCGCTATAAGCATCAAACAATCGACTGGTCGCTGCGGATGATAGGACTGGTGGGAGGACGCGGAGTGGGTAAATCCACGCTGGTGCTCCAACATATTTTGATGGAACGGGAAAGGCAAAACGCATTGTATGTCTCGGCCGACAGAAGTTATTTCGCCCAGCATACATTGGTGGAAGTGGCGACGGATTTCATCAAGGAAGGCGGCACGCATCTGTATATCGACGAAATTCACAAATATCCCAATTGGTCTACGGAATTAAAGGAGATATACGATGGGCATCCGTCGCTGCACATCATTTTCACCGGCTCATCGGTGCTTGACCTGCTTCGCGGCCAGGCCGACTTGAGCCGCCGCGCTGTGATGTATTCCATGCAGGGGCTGTCATTCCGCGAATACCTTGAAATGTTCCACAGAATAGAGATGCCCGTCTATACGTTTGACGACATTGTTGGCAACAAGGTCGACCCGGCCATACTCCCGCATCCGCTACCCCTGTTTCGCCAGTATCTGCGTGAAGGGTACTATCCTTTCAGTCGGGAAGGTGCGTTCTTTTCGCGGTTGGACCAGATTGTTACGCAAACATTGGAAGTGGACATACCCCAATATGCATCCATGACGGTCTCCACCGGGCGCAAACTGCGCAGGCTTATGGCCATTGTGGCGCAGAGCGCACCCTTCAAACCGGACTATTCCAGCATCGCAAATGCACTGGGAGTGAGCCGCAATGTGCTGCCAGACTATTTCCTGTATATGGAGCGGGCGGGTATGATCGGGCAGTTGCGCGACGAGACAGGAGGGCTGCGCAGCCTTGGGAAGGTGGAGAAAGTGTTTGTCGACAATACGAACCTGATGTACGCCCTGGGCAACGTGGGAACCAATATGGGCAATCTGCGTGAGACATTCTTTTACAACCAGACACGCGATATTTGCGACACCATTTCGTCAAAGCAGTCGGACTTTGTCATCGGAGAGCATACTTTCGAAGTGGGCGGCAAGAAGAAGGGTGGTGCCCAAATAGAAGAAATACCCAATGGTCATATTGTCAAAGACGATATTGAGTACGGGCACGGCAGGGTAGTCCCGTTGTGGACGTTTGGATTGCTCTATTAATAGCGGAGCCGCCGAAAGGCGGCTCCGTTTGGTTTCTATTTCAGGAAGGTCTCGTAGTAGTCGAACATCTTTTTGTAGAGGTGGAGGCGTTCGCGGCCGAGGACGTTGTGCTCGTGGTGGGGGTAGGCGAAGTAGTCGACCTGCTTGAGGTTGTTGATGCAGCGCTCGATGAACTCCAGCGAGTGCTGCCAGACGACGGTGTTGTCCTCCGCGCCGTGGATGACCAGCAGGCGCCCTTCGAGGTCCTTGGCCTTGTCGAGTAGGCTGGTGGCGGCATAGCCGTCGGGGTTCTCCTGCGGGGTGTCCATGTAGCGCTCGCCGTACATGATTTCGTACCATTTCCAGTCGATGACGGGGCCGCCGGCGCAGCCCACCTTGAACACCTCGGGGTGAGCCAGCTTCATGGTGATGGTCATGAAGCCGCCGAAGCTCCAGCCCTCGACGCCAATGCGGCTCTCGTCCACGTAAGGCAACGACTTGAGGAACTTGACACCCTCCATCTGGTCGGCCATCTCGATCTCGCCGAGGCGGCGGTGGGTGCAGCTCTCGAACTCGAAGCCGCGGTTGTCGGTGCCGCGGTTGTCGACGGTGAAGACCACATAGCCCTGCTGGGCGAGGAAGAGGAAGTAGAGGTTGCCGCCGCCGAGCCAGCTGTCGGTAACGAGCTGCGAGTGGGGGCCGCCGTAGACGTAGACCAGCGTGGGGTATTTTTTCAGTGAGGAGTGAGGAGTGAGGAGTGAGGGGTCGACACCCGGGGGGGTGATGAGGCGATAGTAGAGGTCGGTCTTGCCGTCGGCGGCCTTGATGGTGCCGAGTTTGACGGTGGGCATGGCGTAATCCTTGAGGGGGTTCTCGGCGGTGAAGAAGGTATGCAGGGGGTTCTTGTGCTTGAGGTCGCGCAGGTCGGCGCGGGCAGGCACGTCGACGCTGCTCCAGAGGTCGACCCATGCGGTGCCGGCCTCGTTGAGGACGATGCTGTGGGTGCCGTGCAGGCCGTTCTCCTGCATGGTGAGGCACTCCATGGTGCCCTTCTTGAGGTTGACGCGGTAGGCGTCGCGGCCGGCGGGGTTGTCCTTGTTGGCATAGATGAAGATATGCTCGCCCTTCTTGTCGAACTGGATGAAGCCCTCGACCTCGTACTCGCCCTTGGTAACCTGCTTCACGAGCGTGCCATTCATATTATAGAGATAGAGGTGCTTGTAGCCGTCGCGCATGCTTAACCAGAGGAACTGGTCGCCCTTGGGGGTGAAGATCATGGGTTCGCAGGGCTCCACGTAGCGGGAATGGGACTCCTCGAAGAGCACCTTCATGAAGGCACCAGTCGTGGCGTCGTACTGCTCGAGCCACATGTGGTTCTGCTCGCGGTTCACCTTGGCGATGAAGACAAACCGCTCGTCGGGGCTCCAGGCGATGTTGGTGAGGTACATCTCGCGTTCGTGGACGGTGGTGTCGCGGGCGGTGTTGAGGTAGACGAGCTTCTTGGCAGCGGCATCCCACACGCCGACGGTAACCTCGTGGCTCTTCATGCCGGCCATGGGGTACTTGATGTTGCGCACCTCGGCCTGGCGGGCCTTGGTGTTGACGATGGGGTAGTCGAGGACCATGCTCTGGTCCATGCGGTAGAAGGCCAGTTTTGAAGCCTTGGGCGACCAGAAGAGGCCGCCGTTGATGCCGAACTCGTTGCGGTGCACACTCTCGCCGAGGACGATGTTGTAGCCGTCGCCACGCTCCACGAGGGTGCCGTCGACGTAGAGGCTGCCCTCCTTCAGCTCGACACGCTCCTCGAGCTTGGGGTCGTGGTTCTGCGGCTTGCGCCAGTCCTGCTGGGCGTCGGTGAGTTTGAACTCGCGCTTGCCGTCGAAGCCGTAGTAGCCTTTGTCGTCGCCGCCTTTGTAGTAGGTGACGGTCTTGCCGTCGGGGGCGAAGATGAAGCTCATGGCTTCGCGCTGGGGGTAGAGGTTGCGGTCCATGAGCTGGTCCCACTGGAGGAGTTTGTCTTGTGCGAATGCGGTGCCTGCCAAGAGCAGGACCGCCAGGGTCAAAAATATCTTCTTCATTATTTCTTTGTTTATCTCTATTAATCTTGTTCTTTTCTCCTGCTTTTCTCCTGCTCGCTACGCTCGCGAAATCTTGTAAATCTTGTAAATTTTCCGCTTCGCGGGAAGCTAGGCAGTCCTGTATTCGTTCAGCGTTACATGTCTCATTCCCTTCTTCAAATCGTACTCTCCGAAGTTTATCAGCAAACCCTCTGGCTTGTCGAGCAGCTTTAAATATGTCCTCAACTGTTTATAAAAGACGTCTTTTATTTCTTCCACCGACTTCAGTTCAACAATTAGTTCATCCTCGACAAGTAAATCCAGACGCAAATCGTCTCCTATTGCCGTCCCTTTGTACATAATTGAAACGGGCGCCTGAGACACAACCTTCAGTCCCCGCAACGTCAATTCTTGAATCATTGCTTTTTCATATACCGACTCCAACAGTCTCGGCCCGAAGTGATTGTACACCTCCATGGCCGCCCCTCGTACCTCATACATTAGGTCGTACATCTGTTGTTGCGTCAGCATAATTTACAAGATTTACAAGATTTCTGCCGCGTCAGCGGCTAGGAGAACAGGAGGCGGGGCCTAGTAGTTCTTCCAGTCGCGGAAGCGGAGGCTGATGACGCCGAAGAAGGCTTCTTTGAAGATTTTCATGCTCATCTTGGAGGTGCCGAGGACGCGGTCGGTGAAGACGATGGGGACTTCGCAGATGCGGAAGCCGAGGCGTGTGGCGGTGTACTTCATTTCGATTTGGAAGGCGTAGCCGATGAAGCGGACCTTGTCGAATTTCATGCGTTCGAGGACGCGGCGGGTCCAGCATACGTAGCCGGCGGTGGCGTCGGCGACGCGCATGCCGGTGACGAGGCGGACGTATTTGGAGGCGAAGTAGGACATGAGGAGGCGTCCCATGGGCCAGTTGACGACGGAGATTTTGCCGTCGACATAGCGTGAGCCGACGGCGACGTCGCCCTTGCCGGTGGCGCAGGCGTCGTAGAGGCGCACCAGGTCGTCGGGGTTGTGGCTGAAGTCGGCGTCCATCTCGATCATGTAGTCGTAGCCGTGGCTGAGGCCCCAGCGCATGCCGTCGAGGTAGGCGGTGCCGAGGCCGAGTTTGCCTTTGCGTTCGAGGATGAAGAGGCGGTCTGGGAATTCGGTCATCAGACGCTTGACGATGTCGGCGGTGCCGTCGGGCGAGTTGTCCTCGACGATGAGCATGTGGAAGGTTTTGGGCAGGGCGAAGACGTAGCGGATGATGCGCTCGATGTTCTCTTTTTCGTTGAAGGTGGGGGTGATGACCAGAGTGTCTGACATATTTTTTATGTATTGTAAATTTTGTGCAAAATTACGAAGATTGTGCGACATGGCAAAATTTTATATAATTTTAACAAAAATCCGGTGATGGAGGGAATGGGTTTTCTAGGGGAATGGTAGGGGTTTTCTAGGGGAATAGATAGGCCTTTTCGCATTATTACCCACCGATGGGAAAATAGGGATACTTTGCGGGGTGAGTGGAGTTATCAACGGGGGTGTTTGATAACTTTTTCTGTGTGGCGGATGGCACGTGAGAAAAAAGTTGTAATTTTACGGATGAATTCATGCACCGCAAAAGCGATGCAAGTGTTTTGTTATCAATAAAATAAACGAATATACTATGGTGAAAAACAGCATCAAAGACCTGACCGAGGGCATGCAGCGGCTGTGTGCCGTGGCGAACCGTATAGTGGCGAGCGAGGAGGGTGTGGCAGCGATAGAGCGCGACCTGCTGCTGCAGGAGCTGCGCGGTCTCTACGACGTGGCGCTGGGAATTGAGTGTTCAGTGGGCAGTGGGCAGTGGTCAGTGGCCAGTGGTCAGTGTTCAGAGGGAGAAGTGCAGCCGGATGGCGAGTTGCTCTCGTCGACCATGATGGCCACGATGGCCGCCATGGGAGTGGAAGGCGGAGAGGGGAAAGTGGAAAGTGTGGAGCCCGGACCGGCTGCCGTTGCCGAGCCGGAGCCGATGCCTATGCCGAAGATGGAGGAGCTGGAGAACAACGACAACGGCCTGCTCTTCGACGAGGTGGTCATCGAGCCGGAGCCCGAGCCGGAACCCGAGCCGGAGCCTGTGCCCGAACCTCAGCCGGAACCTGTAATTGAACCCGAGCCGCAACCCGAGCCCAAACCTGCCCCGGCCCCCGATCCCGTGGCGGCGGTGGGCAGCCAGGCGTCGCTGCTGGACTACCTGAAGCGTCCGACCGAGGAGCAGCCGACGGTGCGCACGCTGGGCGACACGCTGCGCGAGCAGACGGCGGCTGGCGGCCAATGGCCGGTGGCCGGTGGGCAGAACAAGGTGAGCGACCTGCGCACGGTGATCAACATCAACGACAAGTTCAGCTTCATGAGCGAGCTGTTCCACAACAATATGAAGGCCTACAACGACTTCATCCTCCGCCTGAACGCCATCGACAACCGCGACGAGGCGCTGCTCTGCGTCAACGAGGTGGCGGCGCAGCAGCGCTGGGACGAGTCGTCGCTGACGGTGAAGAATTTCTATGCGGTGTTCGACAAGAAGTTTTAGGTTTTGGGGAGTGAAGGGGGAGTGAAGGGGAGTGAAAGGGAGTGAGAGGGAGTGAAGGGGAGTGAAAGGACAAATGATAAGGTAGAGATAAAAAGCAAAGTAAAATATGGGAAAAGCGATATTGTTCTCGGCGCCTTCGGGATGCGGCAAGACGACGATCATCAAGGAGCTGATGGCCAGCGAGGCCACGGAGCGGTTGGATCCGAAGGCGTTGGCGTTCAGCATCTCGGCGACGTCGCGCAAGCCGCGTGGCGACGAGCAGCACGGCACGGACTACTATTTCCTCAGCGAGGAGGAGTTTCGCCAGCGGGTGGCCGACGACGAGTTCCTCGAGTGGGAGGAGGTCTATGCCGGCACGTGCTACGGCACGCTCAAGAGCGAGGTGCAGCGTCTGTGGGACGAGGGGAAGGTGATAGTGTTCGACGTGGACGTCAACGGCGGTCGCAACCTCAAGCGCTACTTCGGCGACCAGGCGCTCTCCATCTTCGTCATGCCGCCGAGCCTCGAGGTGCTGGAGCAGCGCCTGCGCAACCGCGGCACCGACAGCGAGGAGGCCATTGCCAAGCGCCTGGGCCGCAGCGCCGAGGAGCTGAAGCAGGCACCCCATTTCGACCGCACGATAGTGAACGACGACCTGCGGCACGCCGTCAGCGAGACGCGCCGCGAGGTAGAAGCCTTCCTGAATGAGTGAGAACAGGATCATACGGCTGCTGAAGGACTACGACTATGTGGTGGTCTTTTTGCTGCTGGTGGTGGCCAGCCTGGTGCTGATGTCGCGGACGAGCTACTACCAGAGTTCCAAGCTCATTGCGTGGACCAACAGCGTGGCCGGAGGGTGGTACAGCGGGGTGAACAGCGTGGGCGGCTATTTCGGCCTGAAGGCCGAGAACGACCGCCTGGCGGCGGAGAACGCCCTGCTGCGTGCGCAGATGGAGTCGTCGTATATCAGCTTCAGCGACAAGGAGTTCGAGGTCAACGACACGGTCTACCTGCAGCGCTACAGCTACACTGAGGCGCGCGTCATCAAGAACTCGTGGAGCCAGCAGAACAACTACATCATGGTGGGCAAGGGCAGCCGTCACGGGCTGGAGCCCGACATGGCGGTCATCTCGCCCGACGGGATTGTGGGCGTGGTGATGTCGGTGTCGGACAATTTCGCCACCATCATGCCGGTGCTGCACAGCGACAGCCGCAACAGCGTGCGTGTGAAGCGCACGGGCATCAGCGGCTCGCTGGTGTGGGACGGGCTGGACTACCGCTATGCGCAGGTGGTGGATGTGCCGACGACGCACCAGTTTGAGGCGGGCGACACGATTGTCACCTCCGGTCTGGCCGGCGACTTCCCCGAGGGCATCGCTGTGGGCTATGTCGAGGAGGCCGAGGCCCTCTCCGGCAGCGGCTTCTACAAGGTCAAAATCCGCCTGGCCACGGACTTCAACAAGCTGGACCACGTCTACATCATCCACAACCGCTTCCGCGCCGAGCAGGACACCCTCATGGCGCACACACAGAAACACCTGAACTGAATGACCAAACAAATCTGGAGACTCATAGGACGCTTTGTGCTGCTGATGCTGCTGCAGCTGCTGGTGCTCAACCATGTGTACCTGGGGGGCTATGTGATGCCGATGCTCTACGTGCTCTTCATCCTCATGCTGCCCACCGACACGCGCCGCATACCGATGCTGCTGATTGCCTTCGGCACGGGGCTGCTGGTGGACGTGATGAATAATATGCTGGGCTTCCACGCGTTGGCGTGCACGGTGGTGGCCATGCTGCGCATCCTCTTCGTGGACCGCATCCTGACGCGCAACGAGCCCGTTGTCATCGCCACCCCCAGCGTCTACAGCGTCACGCCGCAATATTTCATAAGTTACCTCATGCTTCTGCTGGCGGTGTTCTACCTGGTGTTTTTCACGGCCGAGCTCTTCAGCTTCCGCAGCATTGGAGGCGTGCTTCTGGCCACGGTGTGCAGCACGCTGGTGACCACCCTGCTGGCACTGCTCTATCAGTTTGTATTCATCAAAAAAGAAAACTCATGAAGAAGATACTGCTCACGGCGATGCTGCTGGCAGTGGCCGCAGGAGGCAGCGCGCAGGTGGCTATCGGCCAGTGGCGCGACTGTCTGGACTATGCCACGGTCTACCATGTGGCTTTGGCCGGCGACCGCGTATATGCCGGTGCCCGAGGAGGCGTGTTCTGCTACGACACCGTGGATCAGATGCTTACCCGCATGAGCAAGGGTGCAGGACTGAGCGACGTGGGGGTGGCCGCGATGGCCTACAGCGGTGCGGACGGATGCCTGGCAGTGGCCTATACCAACTCGAACATAGACCTTGTTGTCGACGGGCGCACCTACAACCTCTCCGACATCAAGCGCAGCGAAATTCCGGGCGATAAAAGCATCTACCATATCCGTTTCCATGCGGGCAACGCCTATCTGGCCACCGGCTTCGGGGTGGTGGTGGTGGATATCGGGCGGCGCGAAATCAAGGAGACTTGGTACCTCGGCACGGGCGGCACCTACGCCCCCGTCTACGACCTCGCCTTCCTGGCCGACAGTCTCTATGCAGCCACGGGCGAGGGGCTCAAGCGTCTGTCCGCCTCGGAGCGTTTCCCCTCGGTGAGCGACCGCTGGGAGACCGACCGTCGGCTCGACAGCGTCACCCTCACCACCCTCGAACCCTTCGCCGGCCGCCTGCTGCTCAGCGGCTACGCCGACGACCCACGGCTTCTCACCCTCTATGAACTCGACGCTGCGGGCTTCCGCGTGTGGAACCGCGGCGAAATCAACTCCATGCGTGTGGGCGGCGGGAAGGTGACCCTCACTCGCGACCACTGCATAGTGCAGTACAACGAGTGCCTCGAGCGCTACGACAGCCTGTGCACATACGCCTGGGGCACGCTCTCGGCATTCGACGCCGTCACCGACGAAGATGGAACCCTGTGGGTGGGACACGAGTGGGACGGCCTGATGCATATCAACCCTGGCGGCTACGAGGTGTACCGCCCCAGCGGGCCTTTCTCGCACGACAACGCCTACCGCCTCGTCCCCTTCAACTACCGCATGATGCTTTGCCCCGGCGGCCATACGTCCACCTACGCCAATACCTACCTTGAGCCCAACCTCTTCACCTCGCAGGGCTCGCAGTGGGAGGGGCTCGACCTCTCCAACGGCATGCTTGACGGCTGTGCCGATGTGGTCGACGCCGCCGTCAACCCGCGCGACACCACCGAGGTGGTCATCGCCCTGTGGGGCAGCGGCGTGGCGTCGGTACGCAACAGGCAGGTGGAACGCCTCTACGACGAGACCAATACCTCGGGCGCCCTGGTCCCTTATTCCTCCGGCACCTATTCCACACTGAACACCGGCGCCGTGGCCTTCGACCGGCAGGGCGACCTGTGGGTGCTCAACTCGCAGAGCAGCCACGCCCTGGCCGTGCGCCGCGCCGACGGCAGCTGGGCGAGTTTTTCTACTGAGGCAATGGTCTCTGTGCCCGAAGTGGACAAGCTTATCTGGGACAGCATCACCGACTACAAATGGTTCCTCGGCCGCAGCAATATAATATATGTACACGACGGAAAGAACCGCATGGCCCGCGTCAACCCCAACAACGGAAGCAAGCTCAATACCGACGCCGTCACCGCACTCGTGCAAGACCACAGCGGAGTCCTCTGGCTGGGCACCAACAAGGGGCTCAAGGTGATCTACGACGGCAGCAAGGCCTTCGCTGGAGGAGGAAATGGAGAAATCTCACCCGTCAACTGCAACAATATCACCATCACCAACGGCGATTTTTACGAATACCTGATGGCCTACGAGAGCATCACCGCCATCGCCGTCGACGGCGCCAACCGCAAGTGGGTCGGCACCGCCAGTGGCGGCCTCTACCTCCTCTCGGCCAACGGCATGGACCAGCTGGAGCACTTCACCACCTCGAACAGCCCCCTCTTCTCGGACCGCATCGTGGCCCTCGGCATCAACGAGCGCACGGGCGAAGTCTTCGTCGGCACCGACCGCGGCCTGCAGGTCTACCGCAGCACCGCCACCTACGCCGTCGCCAACCCGCTCTCCGAGGTCTACGCCTTCCCCAACCCCGTGCGCCCCGGCTACGACGGCCCCATCGCCGTCAAGGGCCTCTCGCGCAACGCCTTGGTGCACATCACCGATGCCGCCGGTCACACCGTCTATGCCACCACCGCCCACGGCGGCCAGGCCATCTGGAACGGTCGCACGCAGAGCGGCGAGCAGGTGGCCAGCGGCGTCTACTATGTCTTCGCCTCCGACGACAAGGGCGACAACCGCTCCGTGGCCAAAATCCTCATCATCCGCTAACTCATGACCCTCTCCACCCCCGGCCTCGTACTCCGCACCACACCCTATGCCGAAAGCTCGGTCGTGGCGCGCGTGTTCACACGCCAGCTGGGGGTGCAGTCGTATATGATCAAGGGTGTGCGCAGCGCGCGCGGGCGCGTGAAGCAGAATATGCTGCAGCCGCTGTCGAGCCTCGACATGGTGGTCTACGCCAATCCCAAGACCGACCTCAACCACGTCCGCGAGCTCGCGCCCCGCCACCCCGGGCAGATGCCCGACCCCGTGGGCAACGCGCTCCGGTTCTTCATGACCGAAGTGCTCTACAAAGCCCTCCGCGCCGAGGAGCCCCTGCCCGAACTGTGGGACTATGTCGAGCAGACTACCTCCGCCCTCCAACCTCCTCCCTCCTCCCTCCCCATCCGCTTCATGCTCACCGTGGCGCACCACCTCGGCATCGAGCCGCTCGACAACCACGACGCCCACCACCCCTGCTTCGACCTCCAGGAGGGCCGCTTCGTCGCCGCCCCCACCGAGACCACCCTCTCGCCCCAACTCTCCACAGTGCTCCACGAATATCTATCGTCCTTTCACTCCCCTTCACTCCCCTTCACTCCCTTTCACTCCTCCGTCACACGCCGCGACCTCCTCGACGCCCTCATCGCCTACTTCCAGTTCCACCTCCCCGGCTTCGGCCAATTGCACAGTCACGAAATCCTACACACCATATTGAGATGAAAAAGACACTAATCCTTTTGATTGCCGCCGTGGCCACCTTGGCCGCACACGCGCAGAACACCTACTGGGTCTTCCTGACCGACAAGGCAGGCACCACCTTCGACCCCTATGCCTACTTCGACGCCCGCGCGCTGGAGCGCTACGCCCAGTGCGGCGCCGACCCGGCCGACCTCTCCAACCACCCCGTCAGCGCTGCCTACGAGCAGGGCGTCGGCGCGCTGGCCACGGAGCATGTGGGCAGCAGCCGCTGGCTGAACGCCGTGGGCATCGTGGCCACGCCCGACCAAGTGGCCCAAATCGAGGCCCTGCCCTACGTCCGCCGCGTCCAGCTCATCGCCTCGCGCGCCACCCTCGCTCATATTCAAAATTCAACATTCGAAATTCAACATTCCACCCCCGACACCACCCTGACCGACCAGCTCGTCCGCATGCAGGGCCACCTCTTCCGCCAGCAGGGCATCGACGGCAGCGGCATGCGCATCGCCGTGTTCGACGGCGGCTTCCCCAAGGTGAACACCCACGAGGCCTTCGAGCACCTGCGCCGTGCCAAACGCATACTGAAGACGTGGAACTTCCCCGACAAGAAGGAGGACGTCTACGGCTGGAACGGCCACGGCACGATGACCCTCTCCTGCATCGCCGGCCGCATGAACGGCAAGGACCTCGGCCTGGCCACCGGTGCCGAGTTCCTCCTGGCACGCACCGAGGTGGAACCCGAGCCCTTCAAGGAGGAAATCTGGTGGATGCAGGCCATGGAGTGGGCCGACCGCAACGGCGCCAACATCATCTCCTCCAGCCTCGGCTACGGCAAGGACCGCTACTACACCAAGGACATGGACGGCACCTCCTACGTGGCCCGCGCCGCCAACATGGCCGCACGCAAGGGCATCCTCGTATGCAGCAGCGCCGGCAACGAGGGCACCGACCGCTCGTGGAAGACCATCGTCACCCCCTCCGACGCCGACAGCGTGCTCTGCGTCGGCGGCACCACACACGACCTCAACCGCTACATGCACATCGACTTCGCCTCCTACGGCCCCTCCGCCGACGGGCGCCAGAAGCCCAACGTCTGCGCCTTCGGCCACGCCTGGGCCGCCAACCCCCACGGCAAGGGCGGCTACCAGATGGTCTACGGCACCTCGTTCTCCTGCCCCCTCGTGGCCGGCTTCGCCGCCTGCGCCTGGCAAATGAACCGCGACAAGACCGCCATGCAGATGTTCGACCTCATCCAGCGCAGCGCCGACCTCTACCCCTACTGCGACTACGCCTTCGGCTACGGCGTCCCCCAAGCCAGCTTCTTCACTCAAAAATCAGAACTCAAAAATCATAATTCCCCCACCTTCCGCTTCGAGCGCCAGAGCGCCACCCGCGTCAGCGTCATACCCCTGCGCACCGACACCACCCTGCGCTTCTTCTACAAGGACGTGGCCACCGACGGCAGCATCACCACTTATGGCCAGCAAGACCTCAGCGATGCCACCCCAGGTCTCTCGCTCGACTTCGACGGTGGCACCCACCTCGTGCTCCACCTCAACGGCTACACCGCCGACTACACCTTCGACCAGCCCTCCGCCCCAACTGTCGATCGCTGGCCGCAGATAGGCTTCGAGCAAAGCAAAGGCTCCTACACCTATGGCTATCGTGCCCGCCACACCCCCGCCCTCGAGCGCCCCAAAGAGACCCGCTGGGCATACGACGCCTACTTCATGTTCGGCCGCCCCATCGCCATCGGCGACGACGAGCTGGCCTCCAACCTCTGGTCGCCCGCCTGGCACATCGGCACCCGCATCAGCTACCACCTCACCAAAGCCTACTCCCTCGGCATCGGCATCGGCTGGGCCAAGACCTTCTACCACTTCGGCGACCGCGACGTCAACAAACTCGAGCGGCTGCTCAACCGCCCCACCGACCGCTTCTTCAACGTCGGCAACGTCGAGGTCACCCGCCGCCGCCTCTCGCTCGGCGAGTGGAACTTCGAGCTCTTCCAGCGCATCCGCTTCCAGCCCGGCGGCCTCAACCACAAGGGCTTCCACTGGGACCTCGGCGTCTACGGCAGCCTCGGCTACACCACCTACCGCATCAAAGGCACCATCGAAGGCAACGGCACCATTGCCGCCGCACGCGAGGAAATCCTCGAAGGCCCCACCGCCCTCGACACCTACAACTTCAACTTCGGCCTCGCCACCCGCCTCACCTACCACTACTACGGCATCTACGCCCGCTACCGCCTCAACGGCATCGGCTCCGACGTGCCGGCCGACAAAGTCCTCCTCCCCCGCCTCGAAGTGGGCCTGCAGTTGATGTTTTAACAAGTTTTAGGAAAATTTTTGTTGCAAAACGGGGGAAATTTCGTATATTATACATTCCCCCGTTTTCTTTCTGCCGCCACCACCCCTGGCCGGACCCGACAAACGAAGAACAGACGAAGAACAGACGAAGAACAACCGAAGAACAACCGAAGAACAGCCCTAGATGATGCCTTGTGTCTGTCTGGGATTTGGCTGGGATGTATCCGGATTTTGGCTGGGGTGTTGTAAAAATTTTTTTCAGTTTGAAGAAAATGTGTATCTTTGCACCTGTATACCCTCCGCGAAATGCGGTGGAAAAATTGAATTAAACAACTGACATATAACAGAATAGCATAATGACACTCGAACAGTTCCAGCAAGAATTGCGCCTCGGTATCCCCGACACCCTGCCCGCACTCCAGCCCTACGACCCCACCGTCAACCATGCCCCCAAGCGCAAAGAGATACTCACCCCCGACGAGAAACGCCTCGCCATCCGCAATGCCCTGCGCTATTTCCCCGCCAAGCACCACGCTATGCTGGCCAAGGAATTCGCCGAGGAGCTGCGACTCTATGGCCGTATTTATATGTATCGCCTGCGGCCCACCTACCCCATGTACGCCCGCCCCATCGAGGACTACCCCGCCCGCAGCCGTCAGGCCGCGGCCATCATGCTCATGATTCAGAACAACCTCGACCCCGCCGTCGCCCAGCATCCCCACGAGCTGATCACCTACGGCGGCAACGGCGCCGTCTTCCAGAACTGGGCCCAGTATCGCCTGGCCATGAAGTACCTCTCGGAGATGACCGACGAGCAGACCCTCGTCATGTACAGCGGCCACCCCATGGGCCTCTATCCCAGCCACAAGGACGCCCCGCGCGTGGTCGTCACCAACGGCATGATGATTCCCAACTACAGCAAGCCCGACGACTGGGAGCGCTACAACGCCCTCGGCGTCACCCAATACGGCCAGATGACCGCCGGCTCCTACATGTACATCGGCCCCCAGGGCATCGTGCATGGCACCACCATCACCGTCCTCAACGCTGCCCGTAAGCTCGGTGGCGGCACCGCCGGCAAGCTCTTCATCACCGCCGGCCTCGGCGGCATGAGCGGCGCCCAGCCCAAGGCTGGCGACATCGCCGGCGTGGTCTCCATCACCGCCGAGATTAACCCCGCCGCCACACAGAAGCGCTTCGAGCAGGGATGGGTCGACGAGGTGCACGGTGACCTCGACGAGCTCTTCGCCGCCGTCGGCAAGTCCATCGAGAAGAAAGAGGCCCGCTCCTATGCCTACCAGGGCAATGTGGTCGACCTTTGGGAATACTGCGCCGAGCGCGGCATCAAGGTGGACCTCGGCAGCGACCAGACCTCGCTCCACAACCCCTGGGCCGGTGGCTACTACCCCGTAGGCGTCTCCTTCGAGGAGGCCAAGCGCATGATGGCCGAGCAGCCCGAGCTCTTCCGCGAGAAGGTGCAGGAGTCCCTCCGCCGCCACGTGGCCGCCGTCAACAAACTCACCGCCCGCGGCATGTACTTCTTCGACTACGGCAACGCCTTCCTCCTCGAGAGCAGCCGTGCCGGTGCCGACATCATGGCCGAGGACGGCATCAACTTCCGCTACCCCTCCTACGTGCAGGACATCATGGGCCCGATGTGCTTCGACTACGGTTTCGGCCCCTTCCGCTGGGTCTGCACCAGCGGCCGCCCCGAAGACCTCGACAAGAGCGACCACATCGCCATGGAAGTCCTCGCCGAGATAGCCGCCACGGCCCCCGCCGAGATACAGCAGCAGATGCACGACAACATCCAATGGATCCGCGGCGCCAAGGAGAACCACCTCGTCGTCGGCTCCCAGGCCCGCATCCTCTATGCCGACTGCGAGGGCCGCACCAAGATTGCCGCCCGCTTCAACGAGGCCATCCGCAAGGGCGAAATCTCCGCCCCCATCGTCCTTGGCCGCGACCACCACGACGTCTCCGGCACCGACAGCCCCTTCCGCGAGACCTCCAATATCTACGACGGCAGCAACCGCACGGCCGACATGGCTATCCACAACGTCATCGGCGACTCGTTCCGCGGCGCCACCTGGGTCAGCATCCACAACGGAGGCGGCGTGGGCTGGGGCGAAGTCATCAACGGTGGCTTCGGCATGGTGCTGGACGGCAGCGCCGAGGCCGACCGCCGCCTGCACATGATGCTCCACTGGGACGTCAACAACGGCATCTCCCGCCGCTCCTGGGCCCGCAACGAAGGCGCCATCTTCGCCATCAAACGCGCCATGGAAGCCTGCCCCGAGCTGAAAGTCACCCTCCCCAACCTCGTCGACGACCAAGTCCTCGAAGGCCTCTTCTAAACTGAGCACTAGCCACTAGCCACTGACCACTAGCCACTGACCACTAAACAATTAATTATAATTCAGAGCCGACGGGCCCGATGGTTGATAACTGGGCAAACAAACAAAATGAAGAAAACCGTACTAGTTCTCATGGCCGCCCTGCTCGGCACCTCAGCCATGGCCCAGTTCCAGGTGGCCCCCAAGGTGGACAACATGGAGTCCCTGCCTGTGGGTGCAAAGGATGGTGACATCTACTGGGAGCACATTGCTGCCCCCTTCACCGCCAACGACCTGCGCGACAACACGGAGATTAGCCTCCAGTCCTACCTGGATGATGGCAAGTTTGTCGTTATTGACTACTCAGCTGCTTGGTGTGGTCCCTGCTGGCAGCTCCACTGCTCGGGTCTGCTCGAACAGCTCAACGCGCTGCCCAACTTCCAGGTCATTTGGGTCGAGTCTGAAAGCAGAAACACCGCTGCACAGATTACTGGCACCACCACCAGCCAGACCTATGGTGGTTCAACCCAGGGTAACTGGACCGACCCCCACGGCAATGGCGAGCCCGTCCCCTTCCCCATGATTGACGACGATGCCCAGGGCACCTGCAACGCCACCTGCGCCAGCCTCAACGATGGCTATGTGCCCCTGCTCATCCTCATCGCCCCCAACGGCTACGCCTGCAACCTGCGTGATAACTTCAACTATAATAATGTCGCTGCCTCTATTCAGAACATTCAAAATATCGCTGCCTCCGCTCCACAACCTGGAGAGGCTCCGCGGCAGTGCGAGATCTTGGGCGGAAGCAAAGCCTTTACCGGATATGAGACTACTTTTTCCGCACGCTATATATCGGTAGACCCCATCACCAGCATCACTTGGTCTTGCACTGGAGCCAACCCCGCCAGCGGTACAGGTGAGACCTTTACAACCACCTTCCCCTCCGATGGCAATTACCAGATTGTACTCACTGTTACCAACGCCAATGGCACTGCCACTGCCACCCATAATGTCCAATCAATCAGCCTTCCTAACGGTGTACTCAGTTATACCCGTGGTGAGGCCGGGCGGGGTACTGGTGGTATTGGCACTGGTAGGAGTGCCAAAATCTACTGGGCAGTAAGCTTCCCTCCGGCGATGCTGACCAACATGCCTAATGTCGACAAGGTTGACTGCTGGATTGGTAGCGGTCAGCCTGCCACCTATACCATGAAGGTTCGTTCCGGCTCTGCCACCACTCCCGGAGATGTCTTGGGCGAGGTTACTCTTTCTGTCAGCGCCGCCGAGGCCGGCCGCTACGTCCACTTTGACCCCGCCAGCCCTATCGCCATCGACCAGACCAAGACCCTTTGGATTACGATGGAGGCCACCCAGACCTACCCGGCTATGGGAGGTAATTATTTTGGTGACCCCAACAGCGACTGGATTTCCTTAGACGGAAGAAATTGGGATCATGCTTCCAATCAAGGCCTCAACAATAGCTGGCTCATCACCGCCTACTCTTCCTCCGCCGTCGGCATCGAGGACGCCCCTGTTGCCAGTGTCCAGGTCTCTCCCAACCCCACCGCCGACCGCGTAACCGTCAAGGCTGAGGGTCTCCGCTATGTCGAGGTTCTCGACCTCACCGGCCGTGTCGTCATGACCCGCAACTCCAACGTTGTCGACCTCTCCGCCCTCAGCGCAGGTGTCTACATGCTCAACGTTGTTACCGAGAGCGGCAGCGCCATGACCAAGGTGGTCAAGAAATAAACCTCCCCTTGCATGCCAAAATCAAGCAAGCCCTTGCCCCGCAAGGGCTTGCTCTCTAAAAACCCTAAACCTTAAACCTTAAACCTTAAACCTTAAACCGCCAATGGGCAAAAACGTTCCCTTCAAGAAAAACATGATTCAGGGCGGCGCCATCATCCTGGCCGCCCTCGTGCTGGGCATCTGCATGATTTGCACCGTCCGCACCCTCAAATCCTACGACGACACCGTCAAAGTGCGCGGCCTCTGCGAGAAAGAGGTGCCCGCCGACCGTGTCGTCTGGCGCATCAACTACAGCGAGAAGTCCAACTCGTTGGCCGACCTCCGCAGCACCATCCGCCGCAACAACGACATCATCGTCGACCTCCTCAAGCAGGCAGGCTTCTCCGACGACGAAATTAAAGTCGGCACCGCCAACTACGACGACCGCTACACCTACGCCAACAACACCTCCCAGATCACCTTCCGCTACCAGGCCAACCAGGTGGTGACCGTCTTCACCAAAAACCTCGACCTCGTCCGCAAGGTGCAGCAGTCGCTCGAAACCGACCTCGTCAACCAGAACATCCTGGCCAACTCGTGGGCCGACTACCAGTACCTCGGCCTCAACGACATCAAGCCCACCATGATCGCCGAGAGCCTCGAGAACGCACGCACCGCCGCCGACGAATTCGCCAAGAACTCGCGCTCCCGCATCGGCAAGATGCGCACCGCCTCGCAGGGCTACTTCGAGGTGGAAGACCTCGACGAGAACACCCCGCAGATCAAGAAAGTCCGCGTGGTTACCACCGTCGAGTACTACCTCAAGTAAATTTTTTTCAAAAATCACCTGCCGTTGGACAAAAAAATCACCCCCGCTGTAATATTTCGGCGGGGGTGGCCGTATATTGGGTATAATCACGAACGGAAGAACGCCCCTGATGACCGTCAGCGAATATAACCACAGTGTGCGCCAGTGCAGCGACGACCTCTATCGGTTCGCCCTGCGCTACAGCAACCTCAGCGCCGCCGCCGAAGACGCGGTGCAGGATGCCTTCCTCGCCCTGTGGGAGCGGCGGGGCGAGGTGGAGGCCGCAGGCGCGCGGGGCTACCTGCTCCGCGTGCTCTACCGCCGACTGGTCGACCAGCACCGCCACGACGCCGTCGTCCGCCGCGCCACCCCCGCCCCCGCCGACGAGGCCTACGCGCAGCACGACCGCTTCGAGCTCCGCGACGCCCTCTCGCAAGCCCTTGCCCAGCTGCCCGAGCAGCAGCGCGCACTGGTGCTGCTGCGCGACCTCGAGGGCTACGACTACACCGCCATGGCCACCTTCACCGGCCTCAGCGAGCAGCAGGTTGGCGTCTACCTCTTCCGCGCGCGCAAAACATTAAAAAAACTATTGGAGGATTACAGATGATTACGATGGAAAACTACGAAGGCTGGCTCATGCGCTATGCCGACGATGCCCTCACCGCCGCCGAGCGCCGGCAGGTGGAGGCCTTCCTCGCCGAGCACCCCGACCTGCGGGAGGAGCTCGACGAGGTCAGCTCCGTCAGGGTCACCCCCCTCGTGGCCACCATGCCCGGCAAGGAGCGCCTCCTGCGTCGCGAGCCCGCGGGAGTGTGGCGCCGCGTGGCCGCCGCCGCGGCCCTCCTGGTCGTGGCCGGCACCACACTCTTCTTCCTCAACCGGCCCGCCGAAGGGGAGATGATAGCAGAATTGCCAGCCTCAACGGACACACCGGCCTCACCCCCGGCCCCTCTCCCGCAGGAGAGGGGAGTGGATAGCCTCGTCGATGGCTCTGCCGCTCTTGCCCGCCCGGCTTCACCGCAGGCCACCGAGAAATACCTGGCCGAGGCTGGAACGGATGCACTGCACAGTCCGGAAAACACAGAGCATCCCGAAAGACTAGACTATCTAGTTGAACTAGAAAGACTAGAAAGACTAGATAATCTAGCCAAACTAGACAGCCCCGACACCCTGGAGGTCCCACCTGCGCCGGCCCCGCGCCCCACGGCCACCCTCGGCATCGTCGTCGAGGATGCCCGCCTCGCCTCCAACCCCTGGCGCCAACTCCTTGCCTTCAACGATTAAACAACCCCAATCCATACACCCTATGAAACGCAACCTCAAACCCCTCGCGGCAGCCCTGACGTTGATGGCCTCGCTCCTCGGCGTCGGCCTCGCCGCCCAGGCGCAGCAGCTGCCCATCGCCCTGCGACAGGACCTCACCTCGCCCGTCGGCCATGTCGAGGTGCTCGGCCTCCACGATGTCACCGTCATCCTCGACACCGCCGACTACCTCCAGGTCGTCACCTTCGGCACCGCCGACCAGGTGGACTCCCTGCGCCAGCCGCTCGACGTCATCAAGCTCTCCGGCGGCACCCTCGCCGTCCCGGCCGACTTCCCCTACACCAGCGGCATCAACATCCACACCACCGCCCGCCGCCTCCACCTCGAGGCCAAGGACGACGCCCAGCTCTGGCTCCTCTCCGCCAGCGGCCGCGCCGACGACACACTGCGTCTCGAGTACCTCTGGCTCGACGCCGCCGGCCGCGCCATCATCCAGTCGCCCCGCGTCGTGGTGGCCGACCAGGCGGTGCTGGATGCCGACGACTTCGCCACCCTGCGCCTCGCCACCGTCGAGAGTCGCGACATCACCCGCAAGATGCGTGCCGAAAGCCGCCTGCAACTGCTCAACAGCACCGAAGGCGACGAGCCATACCAACCATTTTCCCTCTTCCAAAGCCGCAAGATCTTCTACACCATTTCCATCGGCGTGGGTGGGTGGTCGGATGCCCCCTTCGGCGGCATGTCAGCCCCCATGGGCGACTACGCCATGAACGCCACCCTGGGCTTCTTCGATGTGCGCTTCGGCTGGAACTTTTTGCGCCGCCGCCACTGGGACTTCGGCCTGGGCCTGGCCGTTACCAGCGGAGGCTACAGCTTCCCGCGCCTGATGGGCGTCAGCACCGACGATGCCACCGGCCTCTCCCACTTCGGCCCCGTTGCCGAGCCCGAGGAGTACCGCAAGCCCCGCTACGACGGGCAGGGGCGCGTGTGGAACAGCCGCCTGCTCAGTGGGGGCATCTCGGTGCCCCTCCGCGTGGAATGGCACCGCCGCCTCGACTATCGCGGTCTGCGCCTGGGCGTCGAGCTGCGGCCCGGCATCGACCTTACCCGTTTTATGCGCAGCCAATGCACCTGGACCAGCGGCGCCGAGGCCGAGGCCGGGCGCAGCGACCTCCTGACAGACACCCTCTCAAGCGCCTTCAACCGCCTGCGCTGCGACCTGCGCTTCGACATCGGTTGGAGCCACTTCTCCTTCTTTGTCCAAGGAGCCCTCACCCCCCTCTTCCGCACCGCCCGCAAGGACGACGACACCCCCCAATTCGACACCCGCGTCTACCCCCTCACCATAGGTTTCAGCTTCAATTTATAACGCAATAGGAGACCCGCACCATGAAGAAGATATTTTTGGTTTGCGTCAGCGCAATGTTTTTCACCTTTCACCTTTTACCTTTCACCTCCCTCCGCGCCCAGGGCTTCGACTGGCACCGCCTCAATGTCAGCATCGACTACTCGACCCAGTCGCCCGCCTTCAATGCAGTCTCGTTACTGCAGGGGCGCTCGGGCCTCTTCGCCGGCCATCCTGCCAGCTCGCTCAATGTCGGCGTGGGCTACCGCCTGTGGGGCCACTTCGAGGCAGGCCTCTATGCCAACTATAGTGGAGCCAGCGCCACCAGCGGCACCGGCAAGCGCGACCTCGGCAACGGACAGACGCTGCAGACGGTCTATTTCAAGGACGAGTCGGCTTTCGGCTGGGGTGCCCTGGTGCAGGTGCACCTCGTGCCCTACAAATACCGCCACGAGATTGGTATCGACATGAGGGCGCGCCTGGGATTCGACTTCTCCGGCGTGGAGGCCGACAATTTTTGGGGTGGCATCGGATGGAATTTCTGGATCTCCAAGCATGTCTCCCTCACCTTTGGCGTCGACCTCGGAAGCTTCCGCTACAGCCGCATGGAGAACGCCCTGAATGGTAGCAAAATGTGGGGCGGCCGTTTGACTCTGGGTGCACAGGTAGAGTTGTAATATATTGTATATTAGTGTTATGCGACATGCATTCGTGTATGTCGCTTTTTTTTCGTACCTTTGCACCGCGAATTTCGCTTTTCACAGGGGTACTTGCTCAACCCCCTTTAACAAAACAAGAACCATGTCCGTCAAAGACTCCATCCTCATCTACTCCGGTGGGCTCGACTCCACCACCCTCCTCTACGAGGAGCGCGACCGCGTCGCCCTGGCCGTCACCTTCGGCTATGGCAACAACCATGCCGCCCGCGAGCAGGCCTGCGCCGAATGGCACTGCCAGCGCCTCGGCATCGAGCACCTGGTGATCGACCTCGCCTTCATGGGTCGCCACTTCGCCTCGTCGCTCACCGCCGGCGCCGACGCCATCCCCACGGGCAACTATGCCGAGGAGAATATGCGCTCCACGGTGGTCCCCTTCCGCAACGGCATCATGCTCAGCGTGGCCTGCGGGCTGGCCGAAAGCCGGGGCCTGAAGCGTGTGCTGATGGCCAACCACGGCGGCGACCACGCCATCTACCCCGACTGCACGCCGCGCTTCGTCGACGCGATGGGTCGGGCCATGCAGGCCGGCACCTACGACGGCGTCAGCCTCGACGCCCCCTACACCAACCTCTCCAAGGCCGCCCTCGTATGCCGTGGCGCCAAACTCGGCATCGACTATGGCCACACCTACTCCTGCTACCGCGGCGGCGAGCGGCACTGCGGCCAGTGTGCCACCTGCCTCGAGCGCCAGCAGGCCTTCCGCGAGGCCGGCATCGCTGACCCCACGCAATATTCTTAACTCCTTACCTCCTGACTCCTTACCTCCTTAAAATATGTATTACGTCAAGAAAACATTCGAAGTGGCAGGGGCCCACCGCCTGGAGCTGGACTACCCCAGCAAGTGCACCCAGCTGCACGGCCACAACTGGCTGATTACCATCCACTGCCGCGCCCGCGAGCTGAACGAGCACGGCATGGTGGTCGACTTCGCCGACATCAAACGCCGCATCGCCGACCGGCTGGACCACCAGGTGGTCAACGACATCCTGGGCTGCAACCCCACGGCCGAGAACATGGCGCGCTGGTGCTGCGAGCAGGTGCCGCAGTGCTACCGCGTCGACGTGCAGGAGACCCAGGGCAACATAGCCACCTACGAACTCGACGACTGATGCTGGTCAACGAGATTTTTTACTCCTTGCAGGGCGAGGGCTACCATAGCGGCACACCCGCCGTCTTCGTCCGCCTCAGCGGCTGCAACCTGCGCTGCCCTTTCTGCGACACGCAGCATGGGCACGGCACCGAGATGTCGGAGCAGGAGATAGTGGTTGCCGTCAAACTCCTCATTCCTCACTCCTCACCCCTCACTCCCCTAGTGGTGGTCACCGGCGGCGAACCTGCCTTGCAGCTGACCGCCTCGCTGGTCGAGGCGCTGCACGCCGTGGGCGAGCGGGTGGCCGTGGAGACCAACGGCACGCTGCCGCTGCCGGGGAATGTGGACTGGGTGACCCTCTCGCCCAAGAGCCTTTGGCTGGGCGAAGAGGCCGCGCCGGTGCTCACCCGCGCCGACGAGCTGAAAGTGCTCTTCGACGGCGGGCACGACCCCGCGGCCTACGACCACATCGACGCCACGCACCGCTTCCTGCAACCCATGGACACCGGCGACGCCGCCCGCAACGCCGCCCTCATGCGACAAGCCGCCGACTACTGCCTCCGCCACCCGCAGTGGCGCCTCTCGCTTCAAATCCACAAGATAATTGATATTCCCTAGAAAATCTAGTTTTTCTAGGATTTCTAGAAAAAAAACGCACACATGGATAGAACACAAGATAACCTGCAGGCCCTGGGCCGCAAGAGTGAAATTCCCGGCACGTATGCCCCCGAGGTGCTGGAAGCCTTCGAAAACCAGCATCCCGAGCGCGACTATTGGGTCGAGTTGCTCTGCCCCGAGTTCACCTCGCTCTGCCCCATCACCGGGCAACCCGACTTCGCCGAGATACGCATCCGCTACATCCCCGACCGCCGCATGGTGGAGAGCAAGAGCCTCAAGCTCTACCTCTTCTCGTTCCGCAACCACGGCGACTTCCACGAGGACTGCGTCAACATCATACTGAATGACCTCATCCGCCTGATGGATCCGCGCTATATCGAGGTGGTGGGCCTCTTCGTGCCCCGCGGCGGCATCGCCATCCACCCCTACGCCAACCACGGCCAGCCCGGCACCCGCTTCGAGCGCATGGCCGCCGACCGCCTGGCCGCCTACAAGATGTAGCTGTCAACCTTGTCCCCTACCGCGAGGCCGACAGCGGCCGACGCTCCCTCTGGTGGAGGGGAGATGAAAAAGTATCCCTATTTTCCCATCGGTGGGTAATAATGGGAAAGGGCCGAACTATTCCCCTAGAGAACCCCTACCGTTCCCCTACCGTTCCCCTACTCAACCTGGCGGATTTTGCCGTCGCTCCCTCTCCGATACACCGCGAAGTGCCCCTTCACCTTCTCCAAGAAGGGGCTCAGCGCGTGGGGCGAGCGCCCGAAGTATTCGTCCACCGTGATACACAGCCGCTTGCGAGCCCTCGAGAGCGCCACGAACAGCCTCCGCGCATCCTCCTGTATCTGCTTCTCGGTCCAGCTCCGCGACCCGGGGTAGTTGCCGTCGATGCCGCGGTATACAATCACCGTGTCGAACTCCAACCCCTTGGCTTTGTGTACGGTGGAGATGATGTATCGCTCCTCGAGCGAGCTTCCGCATAGGTCGGCCTCCTTCAGGGTGCATAGGTCGGTCACATAGCGTTCCAGCTGCCCCCGCAGAGAGGGGTAGAGGTCCGTGCGGACGAGCTCGGTGCGCAGGTAGTGCACCAGGTGCTTCCACTTCGCCACTTCGTCCACTCGCTTCATCTCCAGCCACTTCCCGTATGCCGCCTCCATCGCCTCCACCAGCCCCGGCTGCCGCGGCGCCCCGAGGTACACCTCGCCGTACCGCTCGCGGAACTTCTCCACCTCCTTCGCGTGGCGCCCCAGGAAGAGCTGCTGCTCGCCCGCCATCTGCATCCCGCAGCGGTGGCAGAAGTCGAGCAGCTCCTTCGTGGCCCGTATGTCGTCGTCGGCGCGGTGGCTGTTCTGCCCCTCGAGGTGCAGCACCTCCAGCAGGTGCTCCAGCTTGTAGTTGCGCAGGCGCGGACGCACGAGGCGTATGTACTTCAGCGTGTCATAGCAGGTGGGACACTCCGCCTCGAGGTCCACCTCCGGGCAGCTGCGCCGCAGGTTGGCCTGCAGGATGCGGTAGTCGTATTCCACGTTGTGCCCCACCAGCGTCCGCCCGCCGCAGTAGTCCATGAACTTCCTCAGCCCCTCGGCCCTCGGATAGCGACGCCCCCTGCGGTACACCTCCAGCATCGGATTCGGATGTCCGCCCACGGTCGCGGGCAGCTCGCGGTCGGTCTCCAGCAGGATGTCGAACCCCTTGTCCACCACCTTCCCCTGCCGCACTCGTATGGCGGCTATCTGTATGATGTCGTCCGCCTCCGTGTCGAGGCCCGTCGTCTCGGTGTCGAAAATGACTAGGTCCTCCGTGTCGTAGGCCCGCACGCAATGTTGCAGGTAGCTGCTCCCGGGGTATTTCAGGAAGTCGCTCGGCAGCAGCGCCACGCGTTTCATCTCGCGCATCATCTCGCGCGCCGCGGTGTAGGTCGGCGCCACACCCAGCCCCCACAGCAGCCGCGCCCATGCGATGAAGACATTCTCGTCGGCCAGCACCGTCAGGTGGGCCAGCAGCAGCCGGATGGCCGGCAGCGAGAAGAGGTCCGTGCCGCTGATCTTGAAATGGCTGATACCCATGCCGCTCATCACCTCGCCCAGCTCGTCGGCCTCGCGGTTGGTGCTCACCAGCAGGGCCACCCTCCCCTCGGGGTCCAGCTCGCCGTAGCGCTTGGCGAAGCGCGCCGTGTAGTGGCTCTGCAGCTGCGCGTCCACCACGTCGAGCAGGCAGAGGTCCTCCGGCCTGTGCGGCGGGTCGCTCTCCGTGCTGGGAAGCATCTCGCGCGCAATGTCCAGGTTGCGCACCGCGAAATCGTTCTGGAGGTCCAGCAGGTACTTCGGCGAGCGGTAGTTGGTGTGCAGGTGGTGCAGGTGGCCCGCGCAGCGCCGTTTCAGCCCCTCGAGGGTCTCCAGTTGCGCTCCTATGAACGAGAAGATGGCCTGCTGCTCGTCGCCCAGGTACACCACCGTCGCATCCTCCGCCGCCAGCAGGTCCACGATGGCAAACTGCAGCGCATTGAGGTCCTGCACCTCGTCCACCTCGATCCAGCGGTATTTCCTCATTTCACTCCCCTCTCCTCCCAGGAGAGGGGCAGGGGGTGAGGCCAAATACTGGTACGCCTTCACCAGCAGGTCGTCGTAGTCCAGCAGGTCGTTCTCCTCCTTGTATCGCTCGTAGGCCTTGGCCAGCAGCATCAGGTTGGCCGCCGGCAGCTCGCGCAGCGTCGTGTAGCGGTGCGCCAGCCCCTCGATGTCGCTGTAGATGGCGGCCAGGCTCCCCTCGTCGAACGGTCGCCCCAGCACGTCGCACACCTTCGCCAGCGCCCCCGTGCGGAACAGGTCGCGGTGCAGGATAAGGTCGCCCCTCATCCCCAGCGCCATCTGCTGCAGTCCGTGCTGGAACCGCATCAGCTCCGTCGTCCGGCTCGTCATGTTCATCCGCTTGCAGAGCTCCTCCTGGATGATGCTCTCCACGTCCCCCTCGTCGATGATGGCGCTGTTGTGGTTCACAAGCCCCTGGTTGAACAGCAGCTGCGAGCAGAAGCGGTGTATGTTGCCCACGTAGAGGTCGTCCGGCACAGGGTTGCCCGTCCGGTCGGCTATCCGCTGCGCCATCCCCTTCGCCGCGCGGTTGGTGAAGGTCAGACACAGCATGTCGCTGTATTCCACCCCCTTGGCGTGCGCATACACCACCCGCTCCGTCAGTATGTCCGTCTTGCCGCACCCCGGCGGCGCCAGCACCACATGCCGCCCGCCGCCAATCTCTATCGCCTCCCGCTGCCACGGGTCGAAGGTTCGTTCCATATTGTTCTATAATTTAACGACAACTCGTGCTTTACGTAAATTCCGTTACGTAAATTCCGTAATGCAAAGATACAACTTTTTTTGAAAACGGAGACCGTGGATGCGAAATTATTGAAATTATAATTATTGCTTTTACCCGTTGGCGGAATTAAACAACAAGCAAATTGTTGATAAATAGATGAAGAAAAAGTTGTACATATTGCAGATTTTCAGTAATTTTGTAATTGAAATAACAGATTTTCAGTAATTTTGTAATTGAAATAAAGAAGCAATTACATCAATCTGATATGGACAACTTTTTTGCAAAGTTCGGAAAAATTCTCGACGTGTGCAAGCATTTCTCAAAAGATTTGGCGGGCGGGCACGGCAATATGCCCCGACGGGGTGTCGTCCCCAAGTTCTCCGACCTTGAGGTCATCGCGCTGGCGTTGACGGCCGAGACGGAAAGCATCGACAGCGAAAGCCGCCTGTTCTCGATGCTGAAAAGCCACAGAGAGCTTATGCCGAACCTGATTTCACGCCGACAGTACAACGACCGCCGCAAGTACACCGCCGGCCTGTGCGAGGACATCCGCAAGCGGCTGGTGGCCGTTATCGACGGCGGCGAGGATTATTTCTGCATCGACAGCAAGCCCATCGAGGTGTGCCGTCTGTCGAGGGGGAAACGCTGCAAGATGGGCAGAACCACTCCTGACACGGCGCCGAACTTCGGCTACTGCGCCTCGCAGGGCGTGTATTACTTCGGCTACAAACTCCACGCCCTCACCGGGCTGAGTGGCGTGGTGCATTCCTACGACCTCTCGAAGGCAAGTGTCCACGACCTGCATTATCTCAACGACATCAAGCCGCTGTATCACGATTGCAGCATCTTCGGGGACAAGGGCTACATAAGCGAGAGTGTGCAGCTTGATCTTTTCGAGACTGCCAACATCAGGCTTGAATGCCCGTACCGTCTCAATCAAAAGGCATGGAAACCGACATTCATTCCGTTTGCCAAGGCGAGGAAGCGTGTTGAGACGGTGTTCTCGCAACTGTGCGACCAATACATGGTCATCCGCAACTATGCAAAACAAACCGACGGCCTGTTTGCCCGCATCATCGGCAAAATCAGTGCACTGACCGTCGCACAATACATCAATTACCTAAACAATCAGCCGATTGGTAGAGTCAAATATGCACTGGTTTAATTCCGCCAACGGGTA
>CACWPQ010000035.1 GCA_902762805.1 uncultured Bacteroidota bacterium
GATTTTTGGCGAAAAAGTGCTTTTCAGGGCGGAAATCGGCCGTGGGCAAGTGTGTGGTTTTCAGCGGTTAAGAGGTATCCTCTTCTTCCTCTCTTCTTCTGTACTAGGGTGCAAGAAAAGGGCGCCCCGGAAGGGCGCCCGAATGATTGACTTTTTTTATTGTGCCAGCCGCTCCACCACGGTGCCCACGAGCCGGCGCATGGCGTCGTGGTAGTCGCTGAGGAAGGTGCCGCGCGGGCGGTTGGCGATGATCAGGCAGGCGGTAAGCGCCTCGTGGCCAAGCAGGTGGCTGAAGCCATAGATGGCCGAGGTCTCCATTTCGAGGTTGGTCACGGGTGTGCCTTCCCAGCGGAAGGCGGCCAGTTTTTCGTTCAATCCCTCGACGGCGGGGTGCAGTCGGATGGTGCGCCCCTGTGGGCCGTAGAACCCCGGGGCGGTGGCGGTGATGCCGTGGTGCATATCGGCGCCTATTTTCTGCAGCAGGTTTTCGCTGCCTGCCACACAGTAGGGACGGGCCAAGGCGGCGGGGAGGTGCATTTGGGCATCCAGCGCACGCTCCATCGCCGCCATCGGCGTGTCCCATTCGCGGTAATAGTTCATCAGGCCGTCGAGGCCGATGGCGAAGCGTGCCGCCACGTGGCTGCCGCAGTCTATTTCGGGCTGCAACGAGCCGCTGGTGCCGATGCGCACGAGCTGCAGCCGCCGTTTGCTCTCCCCTTTCCACTCTCCGTTTTCCACCCGCAGCGCCGCGTCGAGTTCGGTCAGCACGATGTCGATGTTGTCGCATCCCATGCCGGTGCTGAGGGCGGTGAGGCGTGTGCCGTGGTAGGTGCCGGTGAGGGCGTGCAGTTCGCGGCTGTGGCTCTCGTGCTCGATGGTTTCAAAAATGTCTTTGAACATGTTGACCCTCGCGGGGTCTCCGACAAGCAGCACCTTGTCGGCCAAGGTGCTGCTCTGTAGACGTATGTGGTACAGGGTCCCGTCGGGTGCCAGTACCAGTTCGCTGGCTTTCATCTATATGATGTCTAATGGTTTATCGTGTTGTGGTGCGTGTGCCGCGGCTGCCGCTGACGGTGCCGGTGCTGCTCTTGGCGTTGCTCTCGGTTGCAGTGCTGCGGGTGGCGGCGCTACGGGTGGCGCTGCTGCGGCTGGTGGCAGGTGTTGCTGTGGCGCTGCTACGGCTGGTGGCCGGTGCTGCCGTGGCGCTGCTGCGGCTGGTGGCCGGTGTTGCCGTGGTGCTGCGGCTGCTGGAGGCGCTGCTGCGGCTGCTGTTGACCGCCGAGCGCGTGGGCGCGGTGTTGCTGCGGGTGGCCTCGCTGCGGCTGTCGCCGGTGGTGTTGCCGCCGCCGCGGCTGGTGGCCGTGCTGCGGGTGGGAGTGGTCGCGGCAGAGGTGCGCGAGGTGGCCGTTCCACTGCTGCTACGCGAGGTGGCCGTTCCGCTGCTGCTACGCGAGGTGGCCGTTCCGCTGCTGCTGCGCGTGGTGGCCGGGGTTGTGGCGCTGCCGCGGTTGGTGGCGCGGTTGGTGCTACTGCTCGAGCCCGTGCTGTGGCTGCTTTGCACCTGACGCCCGGTGGTGGGGTTGTTGTCGCGCGTCGACGTCGTGGCCGGGGTCGGCACCGTGGGGCGGTTCACTCCGGGGGTCCAGGCGCCGGCAGGCATCGGGGCGGGCTGGTGCGGGGCGCGCAGGTAGTAGTAGGGCAGGGGAGGGGGAGGCGCGCCGGGGCCGTAGGTGTAGGCCGGCGGCGTCCAGCCGTGGCGGTGGATGTGGTAGTGGTAAGTGCGCGCGTAGCCCGGACGGTGCCCCACGCGCACATAGTGGTTGTATGCAGGGATGTGCCACGTGAAGCTGGGCTGCACCACGCTCACGTGGAAGCGCAGGTACTGCGCGGCGTTGTACATGCGGTTGCCGCTGTAGAGCCACACGCACTGCAGGTCGATCGGCATGTAGATTTCGTCGCCCGTGTAGGCGTCGTAGCCGTAGACCCATATCTCGTAGTAGGCCGAGTTCACCCGCTCCATCCACACCTCGTTCACCAGCACATACGTCGGTATTTCGTAGTCGTATCCGCAGTGGATCATCATCTCGTTCTGGGCGTTGAGGTAGCTCACCGTGCGCGAGGCCTGGCTGAAGGTGAAGTAGTGCACCGAGCGCGCCGTCGCGGCCAAGCTCATCAGCACCATAACTGCTACAATTGCAATGCGTTTCATAGGGCTTTACTGTTTATTTGTTCACTAATTCTGTACTGCAAAATTACAAAAACTTTTGGAATTGGCGCAAAAAAAGCAATATTTCAGCCGCTTCGGCGTTAGCACAGGCGTATGGAAAACCGCACCGACACCTACCTCGACCTCCGTCGTCGCTACCCCCTGTTCGAATACCTGGGCTTTTCGTATCGCACTGATAACAAGGGGTTTCATCTTGAATTCGACTTCCGGATGGGCGACATACGCTTCCGCCCCACGGCCTTGATTGAGCGCCGTGCATTCCTCGATTTCGACCTCCCCGCCGAGGTGCTCGACCGCCTGGTCTTCGACATCGGCCTCGTCGAGCTGGTCAGCTACTGGAAGTCCGCCTGCCCGCCCCTCGTGCGCATCGCCTGCGGCACCCTCTCACCCGAGCAGACAGCCTTCTGGAAGAAGCTCTACTGGCACGGCCTCGGCGAGTTCTTCTACACCAACGGCATACAGGGTGTTTCCCCCGACACCTTTATATCGATGGAATGCTCTCAGCAAGAGCACATTCCACTCCCCTCTCCCCTTAAGAGAGGGGCTGGGGGTGAGGCCTATCTCGTCCCCATTGGCGGTGGCAAAGACAGCGTCGTCACCCTCGAGCTCCTGCGCCGTGCCGGCCGCACCATCCGCCCCCTCATCATGAATCCCCGCGGCGCCACCGTCGAGTGCGCCCGCGTGGCGGGCTTCCCCATCGACGAGGTGCTCGTCATCCGCCGCACCATCGACCCTACGCTGCTGGCGCTCAACTCCCAAGGCTACCTCAACGGCCACACCCCCTTCTCCGCCATGCTGGCCTTCTACACCCGCCTCGCCTCCGCCTTCAGCGGCATCCCCAACGTGGCCCTCAGCAACGAGAACTCCGCCAACGAGCCCACCGTCCTCGTGCGCGACCAAAGTGGAGCGAACGGGAATATGTGGAGCTCCGTCAACCACCAATATTCCAAGAGCCTCGAATTCGAGGACGACTTCCGCGCCTACTGCAACAATTCCGATTTCCAATTTTCATTTTTCAATTACTTCTCCTTCCTCCGCCCCCTCTCCGAACTGCAGATTGCCATGCTCTTCAGCCGCTTCACCGCCTACCACGACGTCTTCCGCTCCTGCAACGCAGGCAGCAAGCAGGACATCTGGTGCGGCCACTGCGCCAAGTGCCTCTTCGCCTACATCATCCTCTCGCCCTTCATCGAACCGCAGCGTCTCAACGCCATTTTTGGCAAGTCCATGCTCGACGACCTCACGCTCCTCACCGAGTTCCGTCAGCTTGTCGGCCTCGAGGACACCAAGCCCTTCGAATGCGTAGGCACCGTCAGCGAAGTGCGCCAAGCCCTCGCCATGGCCCTCCGCCGCTGGTACTCCTCCGCCCCCAAGCCCACCCTCTTGGACAAGCTGGAAGAACTAGATAAACTGGAAATACCAGAAAATCTGGATAGCATCCCCCCCCTCGGCAACCTCACCCCCGCCGAGCGCCAAATACTCCAAGCCGCATGTACAGAGCAGACAACCTGAAGAGCCTCATCGCCGGCCGCCGCATCCTCATCGCCGGCTACGGCCGCGAGGGCCAAAGCGCCGAGCGCCTCGTCCGCACCCTCCTGCCCGACGCCCCGCCCGCTGTCGCCACGCAAGTGGAAAACGGCAGGTGGAAAGATTCGGAAGGCCTGTGGCACGCCGACTGGCCCTTCGACCTCGTCATCAAGTCCCCCGGCATTCCCAATTTTCAATTCTCAATTCTCAATTTTCAATTAACGAGCCTCACCGACCTTTTCCTCCAGGTCTACGCCGACCTCACCATCGGCGTCACCGGCACCAAGGGCAAGTCCACCACCTCCAGCCTCATCGCCCACCTCATCCCCGGCAGCATCCTGGCCGGCAATATCGGCATCCCACTCTTTGATATCGTCGAGCAGCTCGACGAGCACTCCGTCGTCGTGGCCGAACTCTCCTGCCACCAGCTCGAAGTGCTGCACCGCTCGCCACATATCTCGCTCGTGCTCAACCTCTTCCAGGAGCACCTCGACCACTACCCCGACTATATGGCCTACAAGATGGCCAAGCTCCAGATTGCCCTCCACCAGCAGCCCTCCGACCACTTCTTCTACTGCACCGACAACCCCGAGCTCCGCGACCTCGTGCAGCGCCTTGCGCCCCGCTTGAAAGGCCAGCTGCATCCCTACTCCCTCTCCGACCTCCAACCTCCCACCTCCGACCTCCTCGCCTCCTTCCCCCTGCCCGGCGACCACAACCGTAGCAACGCCCTCGTCGCCTGTCGTATCGCACAGCTTGCGACGCGCCAGCCGCTTTCCGCTTTCCGCTCTCCACTTTCAGCTTTCACCCCCCTCCGCCACCGCATGGAGCGCGTCGGCCTCTTCCGCGGCATCACCTGGTACAACGACAGCATCTCCACCATCCCCGAGGCCGCCATCGCCGCCCTCCGAGCCCTCGGCCGCGTCGACACCCTTATCCTCGGCGGTTTCGACCGCGGCATCGACTACTCCCCCTTGGTCGAGTTCTTGAATGAGCACCCAACCAAAAACATCGTCTTCGTCGGTGCCGCCGGCCGCCGCATCAAGTCTCAATTTTCAATTTTCAATTTTCAATTTATCCTCGAGGACGACTACTCCAAGATAGTCCCCTGGTGCGCCGAGCACACGCCGCAGGGGGGCGTCGTGCTCCTCTCGCCGGCCGCCGCCAGCTACGACAGCTTCAAGAACTTCGAAGCCCGCGGCGACTTCTTCGCCGAGCAAATCCGTAAGCTATGACCGATTACCCATCCCTCCGCCAATCTCTCCACGAGCATCCGCAGACCGCTGGCAACGAGCAGTTTGCTCACGATTTGATTGTCCGCCACCTCCAGCAGCTCCACCCAGCCAAGGTCTACACCCACGTCGGCGGCTACGGCGTCATCGCCGTCTGGGAGACCCAAAACTCCTCCCCTTGCCAAGGGGAGGTGCCCGAAGGGCGGAGGGGTCTTCCTACCATCGCCTTCCGCGCCGACACCGACGCCCTCCCCATCGGTCACCGCTGCGGCCACGACGGCCACACCGCCATCCTCCTCCGCCTGGCCGAACTGATTGATGGAGTGTTCGCCGAACACTCCACACTGACCACTGACCACTGCACACTGACCACTGGAAACAACATCCTGTTGCTCTTCCAGCCCGCCGAGGAGACCGGCCAGGGCGCCCGCGCCGTGCTCGAGAGCGGCATCCTGCAGCAGTACGACATCCGGGCAATCTACGCCTTGCACAACATCCCGGGCTATCCGCTCGGCACCGTCGTGCTCTGCCCGCACACCTTTGCCGCCGCCTCCACCGGCATCGTCTTCCGCCTCGACGGCCGCGAAACCCACGCCTCCACCCCCGAACTCGGCATCAACCCCGGCCTCGCCGTGGCCGAAATAGTGCTGCAATTCGACGCCTTCAATGCCACGCAGGCTTCCAGCCCGTGCATCGAATCGTTCCGCCAGTCCACCCTCATCTGTGTCCGCCTTGGCTCGCCCGCCTTCGGCACCTCCGCCGGAAGTGCCGAGCTGATGTTCACCCTCCGCGCCTTCACCAATGCCGCCATGGAGCGCCTCCTCGCCGATGCCAACGCCGCAGTCGACGAAATCGCCAGCCGCCACAGCCTCAAAGTCTCCCGCTCCCTCGTCGAACCCTTCCGCGCCACCGAAAACACCCCCGCCTGCGTCGACCACATAAAATCCCTCATTCCTCACTCCTCATTCCTCATTAAAGAACCCCCCTTCCGCTGGAGCGAAGACTTCGGCGAGTACCTCCGGCACTTCCCCGGCGCCATGTTCGGCATCGGCAGCGGCGAGCACCAGCCCGAACTCCACCACCCCGACTACGACTTCCCCGACCCCCTCATCGAACCCGCCGCCCGCCTCTTCTTCTCCATCCTGACGTCCCATCGTTTGTTCCTCCCCGACGCCACCCCCAGGGTATAGCCACAGCGGCGGCAGGGTATAGGCAGAGTATACCTTGCAGTATACATTCAGTATACATCAGAGTATACAAACAGTATACATCAGAGTATTCAAACAGTATTCAAACAGTATACGGAGCCTTTCCCGAAGAGACCGTCATCGACGCGTCGTATATATAATATAAGGCCTAAATTGGGAAGATGCCTAAAAAAAATCCTGAAATTTCACCCCGGACTCCCCAAGCATCAGAAAACAAGCATAATACAGAAGTGTTAAAAAAACTTAAAACACAAATATTCCGTTAAATTAACATAATTTATTAAGATAAAAAAATCTCCAAAAACACAAAATTCAATGCCACGCAGACGCCGGTTTTCCCCGGTGTCGCCGATTTCGGCGGCACCCCTAAAAAACTACATTTAAATGTAGTGTCTATGTGGAACCGTTTGTATATCTTTGCCGCTGGAAAACATCATCGAATCAGTAACAAAATAATAAAGCCAACAACCTGATAATCTGACACTAATATTATTCATGTCTATGAAAAAGATTTATACATTTCTGCTGCCCGCCCTGTTCCTCCTGCCCTCCCCGGCCTGGAGCCAGCCGCAGGGAAGCCAATCCGCGGCCGTGTTCCATTGGCGCTGTGCAGCTTCCGGGGTGCTCTTGAACAACAACCCTGTCGCCACCTCGCCGCTGGCGTTCGACAGCATCCCCTATGCCAAAGACTACACCGTCGTGGTGGTCTACAAGCCCGTGGCCGACACCGAAGCCGTTGTGTGGCGGCTTCTCTTTCCCGACGCCGCTTCGCGTGCTCTCACCACGGAACATATCGTGACGGACACCAGCCGAATCCGCTATGCCGAGCACACTTCCGGCCGACCCCTCATCAGCACCCTGCGCCAGTCCGCACCCGACAGCCTGGCCCCCTTTGTTCAACTGGTTGTCAATCCCGACAGCCTTCTCCGAGTGGCCGAACTCCTCTACTTCGACCATCGCCTCGGCTCTGCGGCGCTCCGCAGGCTTCAGAGCGAGCTGGCCATCCGCTACGGCATCACGCTGGGACCCGTCAACTATCTCGACGGCAACAACGAGCCCGTGTGGACGTACAGCCGCAACAAGGCTTTCCACCACCGCATTGCCGGCATCGCACACGATACTCTGTACGGCCTGCACCAGCTGCGCAGCCGTTCCGAGGAGCCCGGCGGCATCCTCACCCTCGCCGCCGACAGCCTGCGGCAGGGGGAATACCTCCTCTGTGGCGACGACGGAGGCCCATTGGCCTTCGTGGCCGAAGGGGTGGAGGAATATCTCGGCCGTCAGTGGAAACTCCAGGGCAGGAATATGCAAGAGAGGCTCTTCTCCCTCGCTTTCGACATCCGCTCCATTCCGCCGCCGGCCGACAGCCTGGTCCTGTTTGTGTGCGATGAGCCCTACCTCCCCTCCGCCCTCTCCGCCGCCGTGGCTCGGTTCGACGGCCTCTGGCTCCCCTCCGACACATGCCTCGTCCGCTTGGCCCGCAGCCCCCTCCTCTGGCAACTGGCTCAACCTGTCGCAACAAACGCCAACCCCAATTCTCAATTCTCAATTCCCAATTCTCAATTTTCAATTTACCCCAACCCCACCACCGGCCGCTACAACATAGAGGTCGGAGCCACCCCCTGGGTCAGGGTCGTGGTCTACAACATGCATGGAGCCGTGCAGCAGCAGCACCAGGGAAGCGACCGGAACAGTTACCATTTTTCGGGCTCGCTCCCCCCGGGCAACGCCTACTTCGTGGTCATAACCACCGCCGATGCCTCCCGCACATTCAAACTCGTCGTCAAATAACACATGGTATCCCGAATATGAAAAGAACAATACCCCTTTTGCTGTCAGCCCTGACCCTTGTCCTCTTGTCCGGTTGCCGCGACAAGGCTGCCGAGTCGGCCCCGGAATCCCTGAATGCCGCCGTCGAGTATGGGCAACACCCTCCGGCACCTCCCGCCACCACTGCCGACAGCGTGGCCGACCCCGTGGGCGACATGTGCCGGCCTGATGTCGTGGTGCATGTCCGGCGTGGCCAACCCCTCGCCTTGCAGACCGACGGCTTGCTCCTCACCGCCCTCGACGCCGCCGTGCTGCACGAGGCCGTCTACTCGGCCACGTCGCTTGCCGATGCGGAACTCCCGCCTCTCCCGCAGGGCATGATGAACATGACCGCCGCCGCCGCAGGCTACCGCCTCCTCCCCGGCGGCGAGCACTTCCGCCCGCACGCGGAGCTGCGCGTGGCCTACGACCCCGACCGGCTCCCCATGGGCTATACCCCGGACGACATCTACACCTCCTTCTACGACACCGCTTCCCTGGCCTGGGTCCGACTCCAGCGCATTGCTGTCGACACCGTCAACCATGAGATTGTCTCGCTCACCTCCCACTTCACCGACTTCATCAACGAACTGCTCAAAGCCCCGGAGATGCCCGAAATTCAGGCCTTCGTGCCCACTGCCATGTCCGACCTCGAGGCGGTCAGCCCGCTGGACGGCCTTACCCTCATCCAGCCGCCCACGGCCAACAACAGCGGCACAGCCAACCTCTCCTATCCCCTCGTCATCCCGCCCGGCCGCAATGGCATGCAGCCCAACCTGGCATTGAACTACAACAGCGGCGGCGGCAGCGGCTGGCTCGGCGTCGGTTGGGACATCCCCATCCCAGCCATCACCCTCGACACCCGCTGGGGCGTGCCCCGCTACAATGGCAGCGTCGAGACGGAGATCTACCTGCTCAACGGCGAGCAGCTCATCACCAAGGATGGCAACGGCGAGCCACACAAGATGCCCCACCGCACCAACCAACAAATCTCTCGCTTACCCGACGGAACCCAATTCTACGCCCGCTTCGGCGACGCACACGACAGCATCATCCGCCATGGAGACAACCCTAGAAACTATTGGTGGGAGGTGGTGGACCGTAACGGCGTCACACACTACTACGGCCGCTATCACGATGCCGTATTCGCCGACCGGCCGGCCTCCCTTGCCGACGACCACGGAAACGTTGCCCGTTGGATGCTGGCCGAGAGTCGCGATCCCTACGGCAACGCAGTGCGTTACTTCTACAGCATCCATACCGGACGGAACGACGGCCGGCAAATCTACCTCGACACCATCAACTACACCGCCCACCGGGAGGCCCCCGGAGCTTTTTCCCTCTGCTTCCGCCATATCGAAAACAAAACGCCGGACATCCCTGTCCTCTGTAATAACGGATTCAAGGAAGAGACAGACAGACTGCTCTGCAATGTACATCTCCTTTTCCGTGACACCATCCGCACTGCTTGGCTCTTCCGGACTGAATTCGGCTATGGTAGCAACTTTAAACACCGGTTGGCCTCTGTTACAAAGATTGACTCGGCCAGCAGTGGCATAGAGGATGTTCTGGCATGGTACTGTGGCAGTTCCAACCAAGACACACTGTCGATTGGCGATGGAAGGTACAACGATACAGCCATGCACCTGTTTCCCAGATTGATGGTATTCGATAAAGGGTATCCTTATGCCGGAGCCACCACCTCCTTTGCCTACCACAATGCCCCCGCACCCACAGATATTTTCGAGGATGAACAAACATTCTACCTGGATTCCAGGGGATTGCGTACTCCATTGATTCTTCCGTGGGCGGGCAAGGCCACTGCCCTCGGGCTCACCTCCTCCAGCAGCTGGAATGCTGGAGGAACGGCGACCATCGGTACTGGCATAAAAGTATGGAATTCGACATTGAGCGGAGGTGGTAATTACACCCACAACCGATCCTCCAGCGAAGGGCTGATGACGTTGGTCGACTTGGACGGCGATGGCCTGCCCGACAAGGTGTATGTCAGGAACGGCAGGATGTATTTCTGCCGCCATCTGCCAAGCGAATTTGGGGAGGTGTCTTTCGCCAATCCTGTCCCGATAGAAGGACCAGGGCACTTCCTCCGCGAAAACAGCAGTACCAATTCCTTTGGAGCCCAACTCTCCATTGGTGTAGGAGGGAGCGCCAGTTGGCCTAAATCCACCTCCACCACCTCCACCTATCTCGCCGATGTCAACGGCGATGGACTCGTCGACATAGTCGACAACAGCCAGGTATACTTCAATTATACCAATGCCGACGGCATCCCCACCTTTTCCATCTACGGCAACAGCACCCCTGTATCGGGCGACAACGACAGCCTCCCCTCTACTATTATTCAAGAGGCAGCCATCACCGACTGTGAGGGCATTGGGATAATCTTCGACGGGGAAGTCGACGACAGCATTACCTGCCGGAAAATATGGTACAGCGACACCGCCATGTGGCTAATATCCAGTGCGTGTCCCAGCATGGTAAAGCAACTTGAAATGCAAGGTGTTTTGATAGATTCCATTCATTATCCATGCTATATACCGTCATGTTTTGGAACCGTCGAATTGCTTCGAGACACTAATTTTATCAACGATTTCAATGGAAAAGTAGCAACATTATACCTGTCTCGTTTCAAGTGGGACTGCTCTCCTATTGGCAACAACCTTCCCGACATCGAGGCGGTCAAAGTGTGGATTGCTCCAGACTCCGGCAGGATACACATCAGTTCTTTTGTACAGTTGCTCGAGGACACCACTGACGGCCGTCGCCTCTCGCGTCTGGCCGATGGAGTCATATACACCACGCAGTATACCACCAACATCAGAGTGGACAGCACCCGCAGGGGGTTCCAAAAGGGAAGTGAGAACGAAATCCTCTCCGAACTGTCGATATGCGGAGACTGCTACGATGCCAACACCAACGACACCACCATACAAGTCAAGGCGGGCGACATGATTTTCTTCCGTCTGCGCTCCCGTGTCAACCGAGACTTCGACAATGTCCTGGCTCACCAAAGGATATACTATGAAGGATCGACAGACACATTCGACTCAAGGAACGACTTCATTGTTTCCGGCGACCATTGTTTCCAAGCACCTGCCAATGGGAAATACATTATTGACGGCAATTTTGAGGCGCCAAATAACGACTATCGATTGGATATTGTTTCACCCAATTATCACCCGTCGTGCGACAAAACAAGTGGAATCAGTATCAATCAGAATAACAATATAAGTTCAGACGAGACCATCCGTTTCTTCCTTGATTACACAGGTACAGGCACTCCGCAGTGGGGAAGGGTTCGTTGTCAGCCCAGAATCAGATTCATCCCCAACGGCGGCGACAGCCTCTGGAACAACACGGACACAATGACAGTGTTTCCGCCGGTCGCAATTTATCCCGGTCATCTTGACTTCTGGAATCCTTCTCATTACCGCACACTTCCATATCGTCGCCTTTTCGGCCCGCTCTACAACAATTGGGGACAATTCGCCTACCATTCGTTGGACACGGGGGCTCGCGCCGACACCCTCCGGGTGGAAATGCTCATCCTACCCTCAACCCTCGCCGACATTCCGAACCAGGATTCTGCCGATGTTTTAGGACAAGAACTCAATAACCTGGAGAACTTCGACACAAATCTGTTCCGTACAGCCTCATCACTGGAGGATTTCCAGCATAGTGCGGGGAGTTCCATCTTCTACACCCCCCTTTCATATTCCTCCTACTGGGTTGAGATGACTCCCGACCCCGAACACTGGGCGTGGGTTTCCTATGGCAGACAAAGCAGCATTGCCAAGGACACGATGAGCAATACCATCCACGAAGATTGGTATTCCAGCCATCGCACCGACACCATATTGTATGATGAGGATGACGACCTCTTTGTTAGCGACACTACACTCCCTTCAGGCTATCCCTCCGTCCCCTCCCACACCGGCCCCGTCTCGCAGCCGCTAAATGGCACTCCCGCCAAGGCGGTGAACAAGGTCAACACATCCAAATCCCACTGCATCTCTGCGGGTTTTTCCATGCTCTCCACCTCCCGTAGCGAAGGCACCAACACCATAGAAACCGACTATTTGGATCTCAACGGCGACCGCTATCCGGACAACATCGGTCCCTCCCGTGTCAAGTATAGCCAGCAATGGGGCGGTATCGGTCCCTACACGGATCTGCCGCGAGGTGTCGACGGAGGATGTTCCTCCAATACAACATCTCATGGAACCTCGTTCAGCGCCTCGGAGATAACCCCGGAACGCACTCTCTCATCATCCCAAGGCAACGCCAAATTCACCCTGAAAGGTGATGGCAGTGTGAATCCCAACCATGGCGAGGATGCCTCCAATGCAGCATGGGTCGACCTCAACGGCGACGGATTGCCCGATTATGTGTCCGCCAACGGCAGAGTCCGTCTCAATACAGGATACGATTTCCTCGCGACCGAACACTGGAACTTCCCAAACATCCGATTAGGTGTCAGTGGGGGGGCATCGGTAAGCGGGGGAGGCGACCTCCGTGCCATAAGCACCCACCAACGAAGTATCCAACTGGGTGCCGGACTCAGTCTTTCCGACAATGAGACAAAAGCCGCATTGCTTGACATCAACGGCGACGGCCTGCCAGACCGCGTGAGTAGAAGCAATAACAGCACGGGCGTAAACCTCAATCTAGGCAATGGAATATGGTCTGTATTGTTAGTTTTGGACATACAGGAATTTAACCAATCCAACGCCTACAATGAGAGTGTGGATCTCGGTGCTACCCTTGGAGGGAGTTTTCTAGGAATTAAACTCACCGGCGGTCTTCGTGGCTCCCCATATAGTGCTTCTGCTAACCGCGACCATATTCAGCTCGTCGACATCAACGGCGACGGCCTGCCCGACTTGGTCTCCTCCGACAGCGAGAATGAGATAAGAGTCCGCTACAACCGTGGCGGCAAGACCAACCTGCTCAAGTCCGCCACCAACTTCACCGGCGCACGACTCCACCTCGACTACACCCTCTCGCTCCCCGACCGCGACCAGCCTTCGCGCCATTGGCAACTCACATCCGTCGCCACCCACGACCCACTCAACCCCAACGGCGGTGACTCCTCCCTGACAAGGTTCTCATACGCCAGTCCCTACTACAATCGCTACGAGCGCACCTCCTTCGGCTACGAGTCCGTCATCACAAGCCAAATCGACACCAGAAACGGCTCCACCTACCGCATCGTCAAACGCGACTACCACAACCGCGACCTCCTCAAGAAAGGACGCCTCAAACGCGAACTCACCATGGCCGGAGATTCCACTCGCTACATCGAGCGCATCTTTGATGCCACCTACCTCACCCTCGACGGCGACACCCTCAGAAACCCCTGTGAGCCACAGACCTACACCGTCCACGAGGCCACCCTCACACATTACTACGAAGGCGGCACCAGCCCCCGACTCACCACCGGAGAAAAATACGTCTACGACCGCTACCACAACGTAATACGTTACACCGACCTCGGCGACACCAGCGACGCAAACGACGGCCTTGTGGTAGACTTCCACTATTTCACAGGACTGGCCAACAACCTGATTGGATTGAGAAAGGACTACACCGTCACACCCACAGGCTCGACGGCAGCAATGCGAAGGGCAAGGTTCGAGTACGACTTTGCTCACGGCAAGATGATCCGTCAGGTGCTATACAACGGCTCCGACAGTTCGGTGTATGACTTTGTCTATGAACCGACATACGGCAATCTGGACACTGCGATGCAGCCGGAGAACATCAACGGCGAGCGTATGACATACCACTGCACCTACGACAACGTGGTACACACCTATCCCACAAAGATTGTCAACTCACATGGCGAGACAATGAACACCTCTTACGACTACCGCTTCGGCAAACCCCTGACAGTCACCGACCCCACAGGCAGCACAATGGCCTATCGCTATGACTTTGCCGGCCGCCTTGTCTCGGTCAATTCGCCGATGAACACCAGCGGAACACCGTCATTGGTGAACCAATACCACCCGATGAACTACTATCAGAACGGTCTAAACCCGCAGGGATATACTTTCAGCGCATCGCCGACAGGACATCCGTACACTGTCAGCAAGCACTATGACGACAACGGCAACCTAATCACCGAGACCGCCGTCATCACCGACGGTTTCGGCCAGGCGATACAGACCAAGAAAGGTTTGCGTGTCGGTAGTACCAACAAGATGCAGGTATCGGGACGTACCGTTGTGGATGCCTTTGGACGTGCTATTGAACAGTACGACCCTGTTGTGGAAAGCAGTTCAACACATAGAGGCCGCTACAATACCGGCTATGATGCCAACTCGCTAACTGCGACCGCTTACGATGTGCTGGACCGCACAACCAACGTTGCGATGCCCCTTGGTGTGACCACGCAGACCGCCTACAGCATCGCGGGCGATTTGAGCGGCCACCGCCGTTTCGTCACCACCACGACCGACCCCAACGGCAATGTTACCACACAATATTCGGACTACGACGGACATCAGGTGCAGGTAACCGATGCCAACGGAGGAATTACCCGAATGCATTACGACAACCTCGGGCAGCTCGTTTCCACAACCGACCCTGAAGGGTTCACGACAAACTACACTTACGACCAGTTGGGCAGGATGACAAAACGCATCCATCCCGACGCCGGAGCGACGCACTACTCCTACGACCCCGCAGGCAACATCACCAAGCAAATCACCCCGCTGGGCGAGATTATTTTCGACTACACATACTACCGCCTCACCCGTAAACGTTATAGCAACATGACTGGCAACGACGTGACATACACCTACGGCACCAGCGGCACAGAGACAGGCCGTCCCGTCCGCATTGTGGATGGCAGCGGAATGTACGAGTGCAAATATGATGCTCTTGGCAATGTCACTGACGAGACGCGCACCATTGCCCTACCCCTGCACAGTGAGGTGTACCAGTTCAGAATGCTATACCAGTATGACAGTTGGGGACGTATGCTGACTATGACCTACCCCGACGGCGAGAAAATAACCTACACCTACCAGTGGGGTGGAGACCTCTTTGCCATGCACGGCAACAAGAACGGCGATGCCAGAACCTACATCAAGAGAACGCTCTACAACAATTACGGACAGAAGAACTATGTGGAATATGGTAACACGACAAGAACCTACTACACTTACGACGCATTGCACAGACTTGTCAACCTCAAGAGCCGTGACTATAGCGGATCTCTGATGCAAGACATTGACTATACCTTCGACAATGCCAGCAATGTGACGAAAATTGCCAACAATGCCGGTGTTGTGAACACCCTCGGAGGTGCATACGAGAACACCTACAAGTACGATGTGCTACACAGACTTGAAGAGTCGTATGGTGGAGGTGCCATAGGAAACTACGACACCTATATCGCGTATTCACCATCGGGCAGACTGATAGGGAAATTCCGCGAGAACAACTCGGTTACGCTGTCGGCTACAGTTGATATGGCTTATGGCTACTGCGACGACTTCCAGCCCCACGCTGTGAAGCGTATGTTTGACTACAAGAACGGAATGCTTTACGACCTGCGCTGGGACCAGGCCGGCAACCTCGGACAGGTGAGTATTGCCAAGCCGGGCGAAATGTTCGAGACCGGACGTTTCCTCTTCTGGACCGAAGACAACCGTATGCATGTCGCCGCGGACGATAAATTCTACAGCTACTACACCTATGACCACAGCGGAGAGCGCCGCTGCTGGACGTCAATGCCGACATTATGGCCACCTATACGCTGTTGAACGAGCCCACCCTCTATCCCTCAGCCTATATGGTGTTGACCAATAAGGGCTACACCAAGCATTATTATGCTGGAACAGAGCGCGTGGCCGCCCGCATCGGCGGCGGCGGCTTGGATGCCTTGGATCACGCTATCGGCAACGATGGAGAACTCCAAACGAAGGCTGGTTTGCTGTTTGACCAGAGCCTTGAACAGGTGAACAACCGTGTGCTGCATGAGAATAATCTCGAATGTATAAAGAACAATGAATTCTCCAAGGAGGAGATTGTCCATTGGATTGACGGCATACCCTACCAGATGAAGGCCAAAGTCGAGCTTAATCACGGCCAGTTCAAGGATATGGTCAACTCTATGTTGGACGACCGCAATCACGGACAGGAGAAGGATGTGTACTTCTACCACTCCGACCACCTCGGCAGCGCCAGCTGGATAACAAACAGGGCCGGAGATGCCATCCAACATCTCCAGTACCTGCCCTACGGCGCTCCCTTTGTCGACCAACGCACCACAGGGTACCACGAACGTTTTCGGTTCACCGGCAAAGAGAGGGACATAAATATCCCAGCATCAGCCCGTATGCATATTGTGCTTGGAACCCTGTGAGGTTAGTGGATCCGGATGGAAGGGATGTGTGGGAGATTAATGGCGAAGGAAAAATCGTTAACCACATTAAGGACAAAAACAGGGATGCATTTTATTTGGTCGACAAAAATGGAAATCGCAAATCATCGATTTCATTTCAATATGGAACCATTACCGACTACAAAAAGGCAGGTCTGTTTAGAAATTCTACAAGTTTTAGCGTAAATGATGAGTCGTCGGGTGCAGAATTGTTTAAATTTTTTGCGGATAATATTAAAATTGAGTTTGGCCTAATTAATACAGAAAGCGATGGTTCTACTGTTATGACAAACCATCAGAAGAGTCGAGTGTCGGCAACTATGTATGCGCGAGAATTAAGTGATAAGGGACAAACAATTACCTCTGTTGTACACAACCATCCCAATAATACCAATCCGTCGGGATTCAAGGAAGGGGATAGAAAAGGTGATAGGGCAGCCGCACGAAGCTTCCCAAAGTCTCATGGCCGTACAGTCGATTTTTACGTGTATATTCCAAAAAATGGTAAGTTGATTCAATATGATGAAACTATGATATTGGGAGGTCGGTCATGGGCATCTGTTTTCAAACCTTCAGCTGTACGAGTAAACCCTATTGTCAAACCATATCCTGGGGTTGGACTGCCCCCTCGCTAGTTGCACATTCAAACATTTGTATCATGAAAAAAATAGGATTAGTAGTGCTATTCTGTGTTTCTTCTTGCCGGTTTCCCGCTGTGGAAAACAACATAGACTTGACAGATTTCACAAAGGATTTAGTGTCATTATACCTGAATGATGAACAAAATGTAGAAGCAAGAAATAATGAGGATGATATTATTTTGGTATCCATATCAGATAGTGCCACCTATGAACTTTCCATTTTTTCGAATAATCCCAAAGAGTTTGATTACTGTAGAGACGACTATCTTGGACAAACTATTTATCTTGGGCATTCGATTACGGTTTATGGCGATACAAATTCCGAGTTTTTTCTTTTGAATAAAAAGGGAGAGGGGAGCAAACGATGCGAGCCATCCTATGAGGAGTATGACCCCCTTGTTTGGGATATTTGCTTCGACAAAGACTACACATTGTGCGAAAAGAAAACCTGTAAAGTTTCCCCCTATGATGACATAACGGTAATTCGGTCTTTGGTGGAGCGGCATTTCCCCGCTCATAGGCCAGATTGCCCATAAATGTATTTGCCTTGTCATAATACTATGGATATCATGCAATATGTAAAGCCATTATCCCAATCCCCATGCACATTGGTGGAATGTAACGAGGAAAGGCCGAAGCCTTCCCCTCCCCCCACCGTTCCCCAGTAATGTCCCCTCGGAAAATATGCGCCCTCGGCCAGCTCACACGCTCCACCGACCCCGAGGGGTTCCACACCCACTACGCCTACGACAACCTCGGCCGCCTCATCCAACGCATCCATCCCGACGCCGGAGCGACGCACTACTCCTACGACCCCGCGGGCAACATCACCAAGCAAATCACCCCGCTGGGCGAGATTATTTTCGACTACACATACTACAGACTGGCACACAAGCGTTATAGCAACATGGACGGAAACAATGTTGAATACACCTATCATCCAGGCGGCCGGATTGAATCAATCACCGACGGCACGGGCCGTCGCAAGCTGGGGTACGACGCGCTGGGGAACCTGGTGCACGAAGACCGCTACATCGCCATCCCCAACAGCGCCAATGTGATTGTCTTCCATACGGAATACACCTACGACTCCTGGGGACGTATGCGCACCCTGCTCTACCCCGACGGCGAGCAGGTGGACTACACCTACAGCTGGGGCGGCGATTTGTTTTCTGTCCACGGCACCAAGGGGGCGGACAGCTGCCGCTATGTCGACAGCATCGCCTACAACGCCTACGGACAGCGCTCCTACATCCACTACGGCAACGGCACCCACGCCCAGTACTCTTACGATGCTCTCCACCGACTGATTTATCTCGAAAGCCGCGACAGCCTCGGCGACCCCATGCAGCAAATCAAGTATGCCTTCGACCCGTCAAGCAACATCACCCACATCGCCAACAACGCACCCAACATCGGACCCCTCGGCGGCCGCTATCAAAACTACTACAAATACGATCCGCTCCACCGGCTCACCCGCGCGAGCGGGTCAGATCAATACGGATTTGAACAAGCCTTCGAGCTGTCCCGTGCCGGCCGCCCGCTGTCCATGTCGACAAATGGCATGGTAAAGCATTATGCCTACGGCGAGCACACGCCTCCCCATGCACCGCAGCGCATCATGGTAGAAGACGGCTACCGCCGCACGCTCCACGACCTCCGCCGGGACCCCGCCGGCTGGCATGCCTGCGAACACCGCTTAGTTAGAAATACCGAAGTGTGCAATCTCGGCCAAGTCTCCGCCCTACCTCGTATTCACCAATCGTGAATACACCAACGTTACGGAAGTCGAGAGCAGAGCAAGCTCGCATGCTTTGCCGAGACGGAGCAATTTGCACGGAATGACTGGGAATCAACATATCGCACAAGCGTGGGAGAAAAATTTCGTCGGGGCTTGCAAATGTCCGCGGAGTTTTGTATCTTTGCATTTCGGATGTAAGCGATGGGGTGGGGGATAAGGTGTTGCGGGAGAGAGGGTTGGAGCGTTTTTCCTTGGTTTTTCGTTGCTGTGGTTTTCCTCACGGGTTGAGGAACAACCGAGGAACAACCGAAGAACAACCGAAGAACAGACGAAGAACAGACGAAGAGAACCCCTGCCATTCCTCTACGGATCCTTGTGGTAACCTCTCGGGTTGTTTCGGCATGCATTATTCGTGTCGCTGCACACCCCATGGCCCGCACCCCTTGCCCCGAACCGCACACAGGCCGCCCGCAAATGGTCTGCCGGCATGAATGGGCACTTGGAATAAAAAGTTTTTGGGTGGTGCACAATAATTGTTTCGATGTGGCGTTGTGATGGTTTAAAAAAAATACTGACTATTATATGGCACATCAAGACGACATCTTCAAAAAAGTGGTGGCTCACGCCAAGGAATACGGCTTCATCTTCCCCAGCTCGGAGATCTACGACGGGCTGGCGGCGGTGTACGACTACGGCCAGCTGGGCGTGGAGCTGAAGAACAATATCAAGCAGTACTGGTGGCGCGCCATGGTGCAGATGCACGAGAACATCGTGGGTCTGGACAGCGCCATCTTCATGCACCCGCGCATCTGGAAGGCCAGCGGCCACGTGGACGCCTTCAACGACCCGCTGATCGACAACAAGGACAGCAAGAAACGCTACCGCGCCGATGTGCTCATCGAGGACCACATAGCCAAAATCGAGGAGAAAATCGAGAAGGAGGTGGAGAAGGGGCGCAAGCGCTTCGGCGAGGCCTTCGACGAGGCGCAGTTCCGCGCCACGAACGGCCGTGTGCTCGAACACCAGCAGAAAATCAACGACATACGCGACCGCTTCGCCGCCCTGATGAACGCCAATGACCTGGAGGGGCTGAAGCAGATGATACTGGACCTGGAAATCGTCTGCCCGGTCAGCGGCACGCGCAACTGGACCGACGTGCGCCAGTTCAACCTCATGTTCGCCACCAAGATGGGTTCCGTCATCGACGACAGCGACACCCTCTACCTCCGCCCCGAGACGGCGCAGGGCATCTTTGTCAACTTCCTCAACGTGCAGAAGACCGGCCGCATGAAGGTCCCCTTCGGCATCGCGCAGATCGGCAAGGCGTTCCGCAACGAGATTGTGGCGCGCCAGTTCATCTTCCGCATGCGCGAGTTCGAGCAGATGGAGATGCAGTTCTTCGTGCGCCCCGGCACCGAGCTGGAGTGGTTCCGCTACTGGAAAGAGGAGCGCCTGAAGTGGCACCTCGCCCTCGGCATCCCCGAGGAGTGCTACCGCTACCACGACCACGAGAAGCTGGCCCACTACGCTAACGCCGCCACCGACATCGAGTTCCGCTTCCCCTTCGGCTTCAAGGAGCTCGAGGGTATCCACAGCCGCACCGACTTCGACCTCTCGCGCCACAGCGAGTTCAGCGGCAAGAAGCTGCAATACTTCGACAGCGAGCTGAACGAGAGCTACACGCCCTATGTTATCGAGACCTCCATCGGTGTGGACCGCACCTTCCTGGCCATCTTCAGCCACGCGCTGAAGGACGAGACCCTCGAGGACGGCAGCACCCGCACCGTGCTGAGCCTGCCCGCCCGCCTGGCGCCCTACAAGGCCGCCGTGCTGCCGCTGGTCAAAAAGGACGGCCTGCCCGAGAAGGCGCGCGAAATCATCGATGTGCTGAAGCAGGACATGATGGTGCAATACGACGAGAAAGACGCCATCGGCCGCCGCTACCGCCGCCAGGACGCCATCGGCACCCCGTTCTGCATCACCGTGGACAGCGACACCCTCTCCGACAACGCCGTCACCGTGCGCCACCGCGACACGATGCAGCAGGAGCGCGTTGCCATCGACCAGCTGCCGGCCTACCTCAAGTCCAAAATTTGAACAAAAAACCGACATTTGTTTCTACTATGTCGGTTTTATTTTGTACTTTTGCATTTTCAATATATAGGTATTCCATAATATAACGCATTCAGACCGTGGGCAAACGAACCATATTCACCGGCCGCATGAAGATGGCCGACATGATCGCCTCCAACTACGACCTCATCCTCATGCTGCCCCGCTTCGGCATCCACCTCGGCTTCGGCGAGAAGACCATCAAGGAGGTGTGCCGCGAATTCGGTGTGGACGACTTCTTCTTCCTCACCGTCTGCAACATCTACACCTTCGACGACTTCCGCCCCGACGAAGAGGAAATCGCCAAAATCGACAACCGCCTCGTGGTGGAGCACCTGCAGGCGTCGCACCGCTACTACACCCAAGAGCGCCTGCCGCACATGCAGCGCCACCTCGACCACATCGCCGACTCGGCCGGCGAGCAGTCGGCCGCCATACTGAAGAAGTACTTCGCCGACTACTGCCGCGAGGTGCGCGACCACGTGCGCCGCGAGGAGCGCAACCTGGCCAACATGCTCGAAGCCCTCCGCGACGGCGAGCCGCTGAGCAAGGGCGTCAGCGACCACTACGTGAAAAGCCACGACAGCATCAAGGACAAGCTCTCCGACCTCACCCAGATCATCTACAAATACATCCCCGGCGAGCGCCTGAACGAGGAGATGATGGAGCTGGTGTTCGACATCATGCAGCTCAGCCGCGACCTGGAGAAGCACGCCGAGATAGAGGAGATGCTGCTCCTGCCGCCCGAGGACCACTCGCTCTCCGACCGCGAGCAGGAGGTGCTCGACCTCGTGGCCCAGGGGTTGAGCAGCAAGGAGATAGCCGCGCGCCTCAACATCGCCGTCAACACCGTCAACACCCACCGCAAATCCATCACCCGCAAGACCGGCATCAAGTCTGTGGCCGGCCTCGCCGTCTACGCCATGCTGAAAAAGAATTAGGATATGAAATATTTCAAGTACGTAAGAATGTTCCTCGCTGGCCTGATGCTTGTCGGCATCACCGCCCTGCTGCTCGACTGCACCGGCGTGCTGCGCCATTGGCTCGGCTGGGCTCCCAAGCTCCAGCTCCTGCCCGCCATCCTGGCTTTCAACGCCGTGACCGTCATCGCCGTCCTGCTGGTCACCGTCCTCATCGGCCGCATCTACTGCTCGCTGGTGTGCCCCTTGGGCATCTTCCAGGATGTGCTCATCTGGATGCACAAGGTGTGGCCCTCGCGCCGCAAGTTCCGCTATCGCAAGCCGTTGCCCTGGCTGCGCTACACGGTGCTGGTGCTTTTCGTCGTCATGATGGTCTTCGGGCTGAACAGCTTGGCCGTCCTCATCGCCCCCTACAGTGCCTATGCCCGCATGGTTGAGGGCTTTATGAGCCCCGGGGTGCTGCGCGTGGTGGCCATCGCCACCCTCGTGCTCATGGTCGGCTTCACCCTCTTCGGCCGCCTTTGGTGCAACACCGTCTGCCCCGTGGGCACCCTGCTGGGCCTCGTGGCCAAGCACCGCATCTTCGGCATCCGCATCGATGCCTCCAAGTGCGTCGGCTGCCACCAGTGCGAGCGCGGCTGCAAGTGCGGCTGCATCGACATCGACGGCGGCTGCAAGGTCGACGACTCGCGCTGTGTCGACTGCTGGAACTGCCTCAGCAAGTGCAAGTTCGATGCCATCAGTATTGCTAGCAAGACTAGTAGTACTAGTCAGACTAGTAACACTAGTAATACTAGTAAGGCCAGCGACATCGACCCCTCGCGCCGCGCCTTTGTTGCCACCGGCCTAGCCGTCGGTGCCGCCACCGCCCTCCACGCCCAGGAGCAGAAGATGGACGGCGGACTGGCCGTGCTGCTCGACAAGTCGGTCCCCAAGCGCCAGGTGCCCCTGCGTCCCTTCGGCGCCATGAGTCAGAAGAACTTCGAGAGCCGCTGCACCGCCTGCCAGCTCTGCGTCAGCCAGTGCCCCGAGAAGGTGCTGCGCCCCTCCACCGACCTCGGCTCGTTCCTCCAGCCGCAGATGGCCTACGACCAGGGCTACTGCCGCATGGCCTGCACGCGCTGCAGCGAGGTGTGCCCCGCCGGCGCCATCCAGCCCGTCACCCGTGAGCAGAAGACCGCCATCAGCATCGGCCTCGCCGTCACGCTCCACGACAACTGCATCTCCGCCCAGGGCGTCAACTGCGGCTCCTGCGCCCGCCACTGCCCCGCCCAGGCCATCACCATGGTCGAGTCCGGCGGCAAGACCCTCCCCGTGGTCAACGAAAACAAGTGCACCGGCTGCGGCGCCTGCGAGTACTACTGCCCCGCACGCCCCATGACCGCCATCTACGTCGAGGGCCGCCAACAACACGCTGCAATTTAACTTTTCAACATATCAACTTATCAACCTATCAATCATGGACATTAAAGCCAAAGTCAACGAAGCCGTCCGCTATGTCGGCACGTTCAAATTCTGGAAAGAGCTGGTCATCATGACCCTCGGCATGATGGTCACCGCCGCCGCCGTCTACTACTTCCTCGTCCCCTCCAAACTTATCATCGGCACCATCAGCGGCCTGTCGATTGTGCTCTCCAACATCTTCACCGGCGGCCAGGGGCTCGGCACCTGGATCACCTGCATCAACATCGTCCTCCTCATCCTCGCCTTCATCCTCATCGACCGCGAGTTCGGCTTCAAGACCGTCTACACCGCCCTTATCCTCGGCCCGCTGACCGACTTCTGGGACTGGGTCTTCCCCTGGCAGAACATCGCCAACGACAACCTCGTCACCGGCACCCCCTCCGTGATGGGCGACCCCTGGCTCGACCTCTGCTGCTTCGTGCTCCTCCTCTCCGCTGCCCAAGCGCTGATGTTCAGCATCAACGCCTCCACCGGCGGCCTCGACATTCTGGCCAAGATTGTCAATAAGTTCCTCCACTTCGACATCGGCGCCTCGGTCTCCGTGGCTGGTGCCGTCATCTGCTGCACCGCCTTCTTCATCAACGACTTCCGCATGGTCGTCATCGGCCTCATCGGCACCTGGATCAACGGCCTGGTGGTCGACTACTTCACCGCCACCCTCAACAACCACAAGCGCGTCTGCATCGTCAGCAAGGACTACGACCGCATCAGACAGTACATCATCAACGACCTGCGCCGCGGCTGCACCCTCTACGAGGTCACCGGCGGCTACAGCGGCGAGAAGAGCATCGAGCTCGTGGCCCTGCTCGGCAAGGACGAGTTCAGCAGCCTCATGCATTGGCTCAAAGAGAACGAAATCAGCGCCTTCACCACCGCGGGCAACGTCAGCGAGGTCTACGGCACCTGGTTCAGCAACAAGAAGCGCAAGCAGTTGCAAGAAGAAATGAAAAAGAGATAGTAGAGTATGGACAGAAGAGACTTTTTGAAAGGGATGGCCGGCGCTGTGGCCGCTGGCGCTGCGATGGCAGCGGGCTGCGACAATCCCAACAGCGTGCCCGCCGAGGGCATGACTGCCGGCGAGGTGCCCATGGGCCAGATGACCTATCGCCCCGACGCCCATGGGCAGCAGATTTCGCTCCTCGGCTTCGGCATGATGCGCCTCCCTGTGGAGGGCGGCGGCAGCGGCCGCGAAAACCCCGGCGCTCCCATCGACCAAGAGATGGTCAACCAGCAGGTGGACTATGCCATCGAGCACGGTGTCAACTACTTCGACACCGCCCCGGTCTACTGCCAGGGCCGCTCCGAGACCGCCACCGGCATCGCTCTCAAGCGCCACCCGCGCGACAAATGGTTCATCGCCACCAAGATGTCCAACTTCCGCAACTGGACTCCCGAGGCCAGCCTCAAGATGTACCGCGAGTCGTTCGAGAAGCTCCAGGTGGACCATATCGACTACTACCTCCTCCACTCCTTCGGCAACGTCACCGACGAGGGCGAGAGCGATTTCGAGCGTCGCTTCGAGAACAACGGCATGCTCGAATTCCTCATGAAAGAGCGCGAGGCCGGCCGCATCCGCAACCTCGGCTGGTCGTTCCACGGCCTGCAGTCGGAGTTCGACAAGGTGGTGGCCCTGCACGACAAGTACCGCTGGGACTTCGCGCAGATACAGATGAACTACGTCGACTGGCACTACGCCAAGGAAATCAACCCCCGCAACGTCGAGGGCGAGCACCTCTACACCGAGCTCGACAAGCGCGAGATACCCGTCGTCATCATGGAACCCCTGCTCGGCGGACGCCTGGCCACCCTCAACGACCACGCCGCCGCCCAGCTCAAAGCCCGCGAGCCCAACCAGAGCCTCGCCTCGTGGTCGTTCCGCTTCTGCGGCACCTATCCCCGCGTGATGACCTCGCTCAGCGGCATGACCCTCATGGAGCACCTCCAGGACAACCTTCGCACCCACTCCCCCCTCAAGCCCCTCAACGCCGAGGAACTGGCCCTGCTCGAGCGCATCGCCGACGAGTTCGCCCACTATCCCGCCGTGCCCTGCACCACCTGCCAGTACTGCATGCCCTGCCCCTACGGCCTCGACATCCCCGGCATCTTCTCGCACTACAACAAATGCCTCAACGAAGGCAACATAGCCCTCGAGGGCACCATGGAGCAGCGCGAGTTCCGCCGCGCACGCAAGGCCTTCCTCACCTCCTACGACCGGAGCATCGAGCGACTGCGCCAGGCCGACCACTGCATCGACTGCGGCGAGTGCCTCAAGCACTGTCCCCAAGGCATCAAAATCCCCGAGAAGATGCACATGATAGAGAATTACACCAACCAACTTAAAGATTCAATGGTATGAGACTCCTCTTTTTAGGCAGCTGGGAAATCATCCTCATCGTCCTCGTCGTGCTGCTGCTTTTCGGCGGCAAGAAGATCCCCGAGATGATGAAAGGCCTCGGCAAAGGCGTCAAAAGCTTCAAGGACGGGATGAACGGGCTGGAAGAAAACAAGGAAGACAAGGACAATAAGGAGTGACCTTCTGGGACCACCTCGACGCCCTGCGTTCCCACCTATGGCGCATGCTGCTGGCCGTGCTGCTGGCAGCGGTGGTCTGCTTCTGCTTCAAAGATCTGCTCTTCGCGGCGGTGTTGCACCCCAAACCGGCCGACCTCACGCTCATCAATGTCGACATCGCCCAGCAGTTCCTCACACACATGCGCGTATCTTTATTGGTAGGTCTGCTGCTGGCTGCCCCCTACGTCATCTACCAGCTCTTCGCCTTCGTGGCCCCAGGGCTCTACAGCACCGAGCGCCGCGTGGCCGTCCGCGCCTTGGCTGCCGCCTGCCTGCTCTTCTATGCTGGCGTGGCGCTCAACTACTTCGTCATCTTCCCCTTCGCCGTCCGCTTCCTGGGCTCCTACCAGGTCAGCGCCGAGGTGCAGAACCTTATCTCGCTCTCCTCCTATGTCGACCTCCTGCTTCTGTTGAGCCTCATGATGGGGCTGCTCTTCGAGTTGCCCGTCCTCTGTGCGATGCTGGGCCGGATGGGGCTGCTGAAGGCCGAAGCCATGGTGCGCTACCGTCGCCATGCCGTGGTGGCCATCCTCATCCTCGGCGCCGTCATCACCCCCACCGGCGACCCCGTCACACTGCTCCTCGTCGCCGCGCCCATCTACCTCCTCTGGGAACTCAGTATATTGATTGTTAAACGTATTGCAAAATGAAGTCTGTTTTTTCATGCCTGACTGCCTTGTTGCTGCTTGCATCTTGCAGCAACCCTCAAAATTCTGAATTCAAAATTCAAAATCCCCCTTGTGCCGAAGCCCTCATCGCCTACGCCGAACGCTACCCCGCCGCTGAGCCGCAGGATCTGTATAAACTTGTGTTCCAAGACCTCTACGGCCCCGGCCACCTGCTGACCGACTCCATCGCTGCCGTCCGCTACATCGGCCGCGAAGTGGACGAGATGCCGGACGATTCCTCACTCCTCACTCCTCACTCCCCCTCTACGAGTACACTTTGTGCGACAGCCACTTCGTCCGCGTCAACCTCCTCGCCCTCAAACGTGGCACCCTCCAGCTCGGCCCCTTCGTCTCCGCCCTCCTGCGCAGCGCCGAAGGCCTGCCTACGCCCGACCCACGCTTCGTCCTCTCCCACAGCCAAGGCTTCAAAGAAGCCTACCACCCCCACTACCGCATCATCCGCCGCGACATCTTCGAGCGCGAGATATTACCGCTGCTGTAGAATGGACTGTTTTTTTTGTCTGTGAGATCTTTATCGCGTCTGTATGCAAAAAAAGTTGTATCTTTGCATTTTTGACAACGTATATACATTAACACGCTAAACTTCTAATATAGATATGAATATCTCATTCGATTGGCTTAAGCAATACGTGGATTTGGGCTCGATGAAGCCTGCCGAGCTCGACGACCTGCTGACTTTCAGCGGCCTTGAAGTCGACGGCATCGAAAAGGTGGAGACCATCCGTGGCGGCCTGGAGCATGTGGTGATTGCCCAGGTGCTCACCTGCGAGCCCCACCCCGACAGCGACCACCTGCACCTCACCACCGTCGACGTCGGCTCCGGCACGACCCTCAACATCGTCTGCGGCGCCCCCAACGTCGCCGCCGGTCAGAAGGTGGTCTGTGCGCAGATAGGCACCAAGATCTACACCTCCGACACCGAATACTACGAAATCAAGAAGGGCAAGCTGCGCGGCGCCGTCAGCGAGGGCATGCTCTGCGCTGCCGACGAGCTGCAGCTCGGCACCGACCACGCCGGCATTATGGTCCTGCCCGACGACGCACCCGTCGGCATGCCCGCCAAGGAATACTTCCACGTGCAGGATGACTACCTCCTCGAGGTGGCCATCACCGCCAACCGCATGGACGCCATCTCGCACATCGGCGTGGCGCGCGACGTCGTCGCCGTCCGCAATACCCGCGAGGGGAAGAATCTTGCCATCAAGTGGCCGGAAGTGGAAAGTGGAGAGTGGAAAGTGGAAAGTGACAAGGCCATCCGCGTCACCGTCGAGGACCCCGACCTCTGCCCGCGCTACACCGGTGTCACCCTCCGCGGCGTCAGGGTGGGGGAGAGCCCCGAATGGCTGCAGAACCGCCTCCGCACCGTCGGCCTCCGACCCATCAACAACATCGTTGACGTCACCAACTTCGTCATGATGGAGGTCGGCCAGCCCCTCCATGCCTTCGACGCCGACAAGATTGCCGGCGGCCATGTCGTGGTGAAGACCCTCCCGCAGGGCACCAAATTCGTCACCCTCGACGGCGTGGAGCGCACCCTCGACGCCCGCGACCTCATGATATGCGACCAAAACGAAGGCATGTGTATCGCCGGCGTCTTCGGCGGTCAGAAGAGCGGCGTCAGCATTGAGACCACCAACGTCTTCCTCGAGAGCGCCTTCTTCAACCCCGTCTCCATCCGCAAGACCAGCCAGCGCCACGGCCTCAAGACCGACGCCTCCTACCGCTACGAGCGCACCTGCGACCCCAACATCACCGAGTGGGCTCTCCGCCGCGCCGTGAAACTCATCCGCGAGGTGGCCGGCGGCGAGGTCTGCGGCAGCATGGTAGACCTCTACCCGACGCCCATCGAGCGCCCGGTGGTTGAGGTCAACTTCCGCCGCATGTTCGACCTCATCGGCCAGGATATACCCCTCGACGCCGTCCGCACCGCCCTCCGCTCGCTCGACATCGAGATTGTGCGCGAGGACGCCGACGGCATGACCCTCCGTGTCCCCACCTGCAAGGCCGACGTCACACGCGAGTGCGACATCGTCGAGGAAATCATGCGCATCTACGGCTACAACAACATCACCTTCGACGAGCGCCTCAGCAGCTGCCTCTCCTATGGCCGCAAGCCCAACCCCGCCAAGCTCAAGAACGCCGCCGCCGACTACCTCACCGACAACGGCTTCTCCGAAATCATGAACAACTCGCTCACCAAGGGCGAATATTATGACGACAACCCCGACTTCCCCGTCGCGGCCTGCGTGCAGATACTCAACCCCCTCTCCAAAGAGCTCAACGTCATGCGCCAGACCCTCCTCTACAGCGGCCTCGAGTGCGTGGCCCGCAATATCAACTACCGCATCCTCGACCAGAAGCTCTACGAGTTCGGCCGCAGCTACATCAAGACCGACGAGGCCGCCAACCAGGAACTCCCCGTCACCAAACGCTTCACCGAGACCGAGCACTTCAGCCTCTTCCTCACCGGCAACCAGTCGTCCGAAAGCTGGCGCAGCAAACCCGCCGAGGTGGACTTCTACTGCCTCAAGTCCTACGTCATGACCCTCCTGCACCGCATGCGCGTCAACATGGGCCGCGTCGAGCTCGTCCCCACGCAGGCCAAATACTTCGCCGAAGGCCTCGACCTCGTCATGCGCGACAGCCGCAAGCTCCTCGGCACCCTCGGCCGCATCAGCCGCGACACCCTCAAGCGCTTCGACATCAAGCAGCCCGTCTTCTACGCCGACCTCAACTGGACCCTCCTCCTCAAGCACTACCCCTCCAAGGAAGTGCAGTACCAGGAGGTGCCCCGCTTCCCCGAGGTGCGCCGCGACCTCGCCCTCGTCCTCCGCCGCGACGTCACCTTCGCCCAGGTCGAGCAGGTAGCCCTCCAGTGCGAGAAGAAGCTCCTCAAGTCCGTCTCCCTCTTCGACGTCTACGAGGGCAAAGGCATCGCCGACGGCTTCAAGTCCTACGCCGCCAGCTTCATCCTCCAAGACCGCGACAAGACCCTCAACGACAAGCAGATCGAGTCCGCCATGGCCAAAATCCAAAAAGCCCTCGAAACCCAGCTCGGCGCGAAGATCCGCGGATAGTTTCCAGGATCTGCAAAGATAGGAAGAAAAAATTGATACATGCAAGCACTTTTATCACTTTTCTTATTTCCGCCATCTGATACGAAAAATAAAAAGTTGGTTTTGCAAACGATTGATAATCTCCCACTTGTATTTGAATTATGGTTTTTGGCAGGATTAATTTTCAATTTTCAATTTTCAATTCTAAATTTCTTCGTATCTTTGCACCCGAATTTTACTCTTGAAACAAAAACAGAAAACTCAATATGAAAGGTAGAACAATCATCCAAATCGTGCTGGCTGTGGCCATCGTCGGCCTCGCCTACTGGCTGTACAACAGCATCATGACCCCCGTCCGTTTCGACACCGAGTACACCAAGCGCCGCGACGCCTGCGCCGAGAAGCTCAAATCCATCCGCACCCTCGAGGAGGCCTACAAGGTCACCTACGGCAAGTTCACCGGCTCGTTCGACACGCTCATCAACCGCCTCTTGAACGAGGACAGCATGCGCGTCGTCTCCAAGGTCATCAACCGCGAGGTCATCCCCGCCGACGTCGACATCAACGAGATGCCCGAGAACGAGGCCGTCAAACTCGGCTACATCACCCGTCAGGAGGTCTTCGTCAACCCCATCGCCAAACTGCGCGAGGACGGCAAGCTCCCCATCGTCGGTGCCGACGGCAAGAAACGCCAGCTCACCGACGAGGAGATCCGCAACCTCCGCTATGTCCCCTATCCCAAGGAGGAAAAGAACGAGTTCGACCTCAAGGCCGGCATGCTTGAGAAGAGCGGCTTCTTCGTCCCCGTCTTCGAGTGCAAGGTGCCCCTCTCCCAGCTCCTCTCCGACATGGACCACCAGCTCGTTGTCAACAAAATCGACGAGGTCTCCAAGGTCGCCGGCCGCTACCCCGGCTGGAAAGTGGGCGACATGACCCAGGCCGTCACCGATGGTAACTTTGAATAATCCGGCCTATGCCCTATAGCTGCAAGTCCCTGATTGTCACCCCAAGCGAGGTTGCAGCGCACGAAAAAAGACTATCCATTTGCCTTCGGGCCGATGGATTTTCTTTTTCCGAGCTCTCGGCCTCCGGCCTGCTGCTCACCTTCGGCGATGCCGAGGGACGGCATGCCATGTCGATGACAGCTGTCATGGCCGACGTGAAGGCCTTCTTCGCCGAGGTTGGCATCCGTCCGCTGGGCTATGCCGCCATCGAGATTCTTGCCCTCAGCGACCACAGTGCCTGGGTGCCCGACGAACTCTATTCCCCGGCCGCCAACCGCCAGTACCTCAAGCTCGTCGGTAGCAATGCCGTCTCCATCCTCTCGGCCCCTTGCCCTTCGCTGCAGGCCACTGCCGTCTTCGCCGCCAACGACACCGTCGCCACCGCCTTCAAGGTGGCCCTGCCGGGCGCCACAGTCGTCAACCAGCATGTGCGTCTCGCCTCCACCCCCTTCTGCCGCCGCAGCCAGGGCCACCCAGTCCTCCTGGCCCATTGGCGGCAAGGTCGCATCGACTATGCCGTCTATCGCGACGGTGCCTACCTCTTCGGCAACACCATCCCCTTCGCCACCGACAATGAGGCCCTCTTCCACACCGTCGAAATCATCAAGAGCTTCGGCCTCGAGACGCCTGACGCCGAGTTGCTTATGTGTGGCGACGCCACCCGCGAGCGCTTCGCCCTCCTGCGCCCCTACTTCCCCACGGCCACCCTATTCACCGGCACCCACGCCTCCTTCCTCAACCCCGCCTTCAAAACCCTCCACACCTACCGCCACGCACTGATACTGTAACCCCATGAGAATCATCGCCGGAACCCTTCGCGGCCGCCGCCTCAACCCGCCCGCCAACCTCCCTGTGCGCCCCACCACCGACATGGCGCGCGAGAGCCTTTTCAACATCCTCACCAACTATGTCGATTTCGAGGAGTGCACCGTCCTCGACCTCTTCGCCGGCACCGGCGCCGTCTCCTTCGAATTTGTTTCGCGCGGCGCGCGCGAGGTGACCGCCATTGACATCAACGCCCACTGCACCGACTTCATCAAGTCCGAAGCCGCTCGCATGCAGGTGCCCAACCTCCGCGTGGTCCGCGCCGACGTCTTCGACCTCCTCAAGCGCGCCAACCGCCGCTTCGACATTGTCTTCACCGACCCGCCCTACGCCATCGACGGCCTCGCCTCGCTCCCCGACCTCGTATTCTCCGCCGACATCCTCGCCGACGACGGCATCTTCATCCTCGAGCACCCGCGCGACTTCGCCTTCGAGGCCCACCCCCACTTCTGGCAGCACCGCGCCTACGGCAAGGTCAACTTCTCCTTCTTCGCCAACAAATTAGATGAATAATACATTATGAACGCCATCGTTAAAACCAACTTCAATTTCCCCAAGCAGAAGAGCCTCTACGTCGGCAAAGTGCGCGACGTCTACAACATCGACGACCGCTACATGGCCATGGTCGTCTCCGACCGCATCTCGGCCTTCGACGTAGTCCTCCCCAAGGGCATCCCCTACAAGGGCCAGGTGCTCAACCAGATAGCATCCAAATTCCTCGACGCCACCGCCGACATCCTCCCCAACTGGAAGCTCGCCACCCCCGACCCCATGGTCACCGTCGGCCTCAAGTGCGAAGGCTTCAAGGTGGAGATAATCGTCCGCGGCTACCTCGCCGGCTCCGCCTGGCGCGAGTATAAGGCCGGCGCACGCACCCTCTGCGGCGTCCCACTGCCCGAAGGCATGGTCGAGAACCAGAAGTTCCCCACACCCATTGTCACCCCCACCACCAAGGCCGACGAAGGCCACGACGAGAACATCAGCCGTGAGGAAATCATCCGCACCGGCCTCGTCAGCCAAGAGGACTACGACCAACTCGAGCGCTACGCCCTCGCACTCTTCCAGCGCGGCACCGAGATGGCCGCCGACAAGGGCCTCATCCTCGTCGACACCAAGTACGAATTCGGCAAGCGCGACGGCAAAATCTACCTCATCGACGAAATCCACACCCCCGACTCCAGCCGCTACTTCTACGCCGACGGCTACGAGGAACGCCTCCGGAAAGGCGAGCACCAGCGCCAGCTCAGCAAGGAGTTCGTCCGTGAGTGGCTCATGGCCAACGGCTTCCAGGGCAAGGAAGGCCAGCAGGTGCCCGAGATGACCGACGACATCGTCGCCAGCATCTCCGACCGCTACATCGAGCTCTACGAGCACATCACCGGCGAACCCTTCCACAAAGCCGACGACTGCCCCGACGTCGCCGCCCGCATCGAGCGCAACGTCACCGACTACCTCGCTACGCTCTGATGGAAATTGAACGTAAATACCTGGTAAACAATCTCCCTGCCGACCTCGAAGCCTGTCCGCATGTCGAGATAGAGCAGGGCTACCTCTGCACATCGCCCACCCTGCGCATCCGCAGGGCGGGCGATGCTTATATCCTCACCGTCAAGGAGAAGGTGCGTTCCGCCTCGTCGGCCATACAGAACCGCGAGGAGGAGTTCGCCCTCAGCGCCGACCGCTACGCCCACCTGCGCGCCAAGTGCGACGGCAACCTCGTCCACAAGACCCGCTACCGCGTCCCCCTCGACGGCGGCCTCACCGCCGAGCTCGACATCTTCCACGGTGTCCACGCCGGCCTGCTCCTCGTCGAGGTGGAATTCCCCACCCTCGCCGCCGCCGACGCCTTCATTCCCCCCGCCTGGTTCGGCCCCGACGTCAGCCAAGCCCCCCGCTACCGCAACAGCTGGCTGGCATTTAACCCGCCAGCCACAAACCCCGCGCAAGGTTAAGCTGCTAGATACTTTTTTGTCTCCATGCGGAGAAAAAGTTGTATATTTGCCGCAAAATATGCGGAGAATAGCGCTTGCACTAACCGCACAAATATGATATGCTGTGGGATGGATTTAAGGGCAAGCTGACCTCCTCCAAATGGGCGAAGATAAGCAAATGCTCCCCTGACACTGCCCTGCAAGACCTTGTCGCCAAGGGTGTCCTCGTTCGCACCGAAGGCGGTGGTCGTAGCACAGGATACGACTTGGCGAAACCGTCGAAATTATAACAGCACGTTGGCTGGCATAATTGCCACTTTCGTAATCGCATTATTTTTGAATGGTAATTTCTTCATTCGGAAGTAATTCTATCTTGTACCCGCATTTGTATGGAGAAGTATTAAACCACTTCATCAAAGCAACGCACCCACACTCTAAATTGTTATTAAGATAGTAGAGTTTGAATGTTGTATTGTCGACGCGTTCGATTTTATATAAGAATTTGAGGTCATACTTATGCTCTGATCTTAATTGTGAAAGATAATTTTCGGCAGCCATATGGTCTGATTTTTGTATGCGAGATAATATATCGGTGGCATCTTTTATATTGTTGGATCCGTAAAAGTAATTATAGATGGATCCGTCCTCAATGGTTTTGTTTGCTTTGTTGAAGTAGGCACGCAAGGCATCACGAGTTTTCTTTGAATCCTTGTTTATATCGTACTTGTTGTTTAGAAAGTCGCGTTTGTATATGGCGAACTTTATGTTCTCTTCTATGTCAGGTAGGATTTTCCTTCCAACGAGATTGTCTGCTCTTATCAGTTTCCCCTGTTTGTCATATGCATCATATCTATAGTCATTGTCTTTTTCCGGACCAAAACGGCTGCGTATGAAACGATATTCCATGTGCTCGGAATGAACCATGTAGACTATGTGATGTGGATAGTGTTCTTCTACTTGTCTTAATTTTCCCTCGCTAAACCATTCCCACCCTTCGGATTGCTGTGCCTCGTCCCAACAATGTTCTGCATAATCATAGTCACGGATATTGAGATTTCCATTAAAATAATTATCACGTATCTTGGAAAGATTTTCCTTGCAATTAATCGTTTTGCTCAATTCTAAATGTAATTCTTCGTTTAATCCAAATGTGGTAAGTAGTACAGAATATCCGTTTCGTTCAAGAAGGGAAAATGCGAAAGCAGGAAGATGAGTAATTCCCTTATGAATCTCATAAACAAGCAGGGAGTCATTCTGCGAAACCAACGTCATCTCTTCCCGTTTATAGCCAATCAGATGTTGCGCAAAAGAATGCATGTTCCATTTGTCTGGTAACTCTGTTCTCATTATTTTGACAAGTTTCTTGTTCCCCTCATAGAGAATACTTTTTGAATCTTCTTTTTGTTTATACATGTAATAGGGGACTTTAAAACATATCGTTGAATCTGATGAGCAAACGTCCTTGATTTCTACAATTTCTTTTTCATTTCCATCATGAAAGTCTGCATTACATGATTTAATCACTATTCCCAATAGCGAAAGTATAATGCCTGCCAAAATCCATCCCACAATATAAGAGGCTACATTAGAAACGGCTCCTTTTACGGCCGCAGTCGAAGATTTTTTAACGTTTTTAGAAAATCTTCAACTAAAGATTTCGCATACGCTCGGGCATTATTTATGTCTTCTTTAAGATGTTCATCTTTTACTTCATAGTCGTAACTCCATTCGTTTGGGGAATCTTTTCCGTTTCTTTCTTCTGATTCAGATTCTTGTTTATTATTTTCTTGATAGAAGATGGCATATTCTAGGTCATATCTGTCTCGTTTAGATTTATCTTTAAGAATGGCATACGCTTCATTTATATCCTGCATTATTGAGGTTACATCTTCATTAGGGTTACGATCGGGATGCCATTTCATAGACATTTCCCTATACGCTCTCTTTATATCTGCAGGACTGGCAAGATGAGTAACTCCTAGAATCTTATAATAATCTTTAAACATAAACTATTTTTGAAGCATTGAAGAATTATTGCCACCATCATCTTTCGGCTTCTTCCAGATTGCTCTAATGGCACCAATCAATGCTGCAAGCAAGATCAAGCCAATTAGACCTGACGATGCCCCCGATTCATTAATTGCTCCTAAGATAGGCGTAGCAATAAGAATGTAGATAAAGATTGCGCCAATTGTTACCAGTACTTTTGCTGCTTTACTCATCATTTTTGTGCCCGGTTTTATCCTGTTGGGCTCGTCAGTTTTATAATGATTAAACAAATTTCGGCTTCCGGCCGTAGAGCCGGAAGCCGATGTTGGGGTAAGGATATGAAAAAGGCGCGAAACCTTCGTATTCCTGATTAAATCCTTATTTCTGTAACGGGCGACTGGTAAAAATACCCTTGTGACAAATAAGGAACGAATATTCCACGCCAATGCGTGAACTATCGTTGCGTTATTCTCGTCACTTTGATTACCAGTCATTCGTTACAGGAGAACAAGCACTTCAAGCTCTATTTTATTTTTTGTCTAATTCTATTTTTATGTCATTGTATATTATTTATTATGCTGTTTGCATAGGTTATTTGGTATGCTTTGATTTTTTTGCCCAGTCTTCCAGTTCAATATTTGGAATATGTGAGAAATGCTTTAGATTCGATGTTACCATCACAAGCTGGATCCTATGAGCAGGTCAAATTCGCCAACTGACAGTCCACTTGCCTGAAGGGAGGCCTTGTTGATGCCATATAAACGCAACGAGGGGCTTAGTGGAATGACTTCGAATACTGTCTGTATGCGTTGTACATCGCTAAAATTCTCCTCGCGACCCGATTTTGCGGCACCGTAGAATAATTCTGCTATGGTAATTTCCGACACGAAACAATTCTTCCTGCCTACGGTTTCAATCTTTTTAATAACCTGCTCGTTATGGTGGAACAGCTCAATACAGATGTCGGTGTCTAACAGATACTGTGCCATAGTTACTACCAATTCATAACTTCGCGACCAGAATAAACACTGTCTCGCAGTTCTTCGGCCTTGCCCCACTCTCCGCAAAACAGGGTGCGCAAATCATCGGTAGCATAGGTGGTAGGACGGGGCGCGTTCTTGATAGAGGATGAGAGTTTTGCTATCAAGTCCAGTCTGTCATCCACACTCAACGACGCAAGGACAGACATGTATATGTCTGCAATGTTCGTTGAGGGTATTGGGTTTGTTCTAATCATATTTTGTCTATAATTCCGACTGCAAAAGTACGACTTTTTTGCCATTCGGCCAAATTATTTTTCCCGTATGCCGAAAAAAGCGTATCTTTGCACTCCGAAACTGATTGAAAAGCATGAAACGCATACCGCATACTTTTACCATAGTCTTCTCGCTTATCGTACTGGCGGCGATGCTCACCTGGGTGGTGCCCGCCGGCGAATTCCTCCGCCACACGGTCGATGGCCGCGAGGTGGTGCTCTCCGACTCGTTCCACTTTGTCGACCGCGCTCCGCAGACCTGGCAGGTCTTCTCCGCCCTGTTCAACGGCTTCGTCGACAAGGCCGACATCATCATCTTCATCCTCGTGGTCGGTGGCACCTTCTGGATTGTCAACAATAGTCGCGCCATCGATGTCGGTGTCATGGCGTTCCTTCGTCATGTGAATCGTTTAAGTCGCTATAAGATAATAGGTAAGCTCGGGGTGGACAATATCATCATTGCCATGGTGATGCTCCTTTTCAGCCTCTTCGGAGCCATATTCGGTATGAGCGAGGAAACCCTTGCTTTCGTTGTGGTTTTTGTTCCGCTGGCCATCACCATGGGCTACGACTCCATCGTCGGTGTCTGCATGTGCTATGTGGCTGCGCATGTGGGCTTTGCGGGCGCCATGCTCAACCCCTTCACCATCGGCATCGCCCAGGGCATCGCCGGCATGCCGCTCGGATATATCGGCGTTCACGCAGTCATGAACAGAATTCTGATCGACAATATGACATTCACAATCATCGTAAAACCTGTCGATTACCTGCTTTCGCTCGTCATCACGACCGTGTTCGCCATTATGGCGAATATATTCATGCACCGCCGCATCAGAAATATCAACATGGCTGAGTCGCTTAAAGCCGTCGAGTAAAAAAGCGCTCTGCCTTTATCAGAAGTCAACTACCCACCCACTAAAGTGAGTGGGCTTGTAACTCCCCAGTAGTGCTATCGTCTTACGACTCCTACCTTTGGCTTATCCGATTACTCAGATAGTGGGGTTACATCGCAGGGTGATTGACTGCACCCTTATCATCTCAGACATGCTGAGGTGATACTGTATCCGGTACTTGACTATCAGCAAGATAGTTGATTCCCATGCGATACAGATTCATTGCTCCGATACGGTCATCATTGGATGTATAACCGCAAGATTTACAACAGAAGATATGTCTCTTCTTATCGCGGTTAGACTTTTCCGTGTGACCGCAAACAGGGCAGGTCTGACTTGTATAACGAGGGTCTACGTTAATTACTAAACTCTCATTAAGTGCAGCCTTGTAC
>CACWPQ010000036.1 GCA_902762805.1 uncultured Bacteroidota bacterium
GTCTTACTATGGTCTTTCTGCACTCTTAATGCGCTCTTAAAAAAAAAGGTGGAGGGCACACAATAAAAAGATGCGGGCTGCGTTAGTGGGGTAAAAACATACGATATGGCGAAACTGGAACAAGGCTACATGGGCGGCTTCATCGGGAAGCTGGGACCGGCGGTGGGCTACCACTGGCGCGGGCGCTGGTGCGTAAGGGCGCTGCCGGCCAAGGTGCACAATCCGCGCACGGAGGCGCAGCAGGCGCACCGCATGGAGTTCAGGGAGATGGTGCGGCTGGCCGGGCGGTTCCGTCCGGCGGTCGGGGTGGGGCTGCGAGCCGAGGCGATGCGGAGGGGGATGACGGAGTGCAACCTGTTTGTGCACCGCAACCACCGCTGCCTTACGCGCGAGGGGCTGGACTACAGCGCGTTGCAGGTGAGCCATGGTCCTGCGGCGCCGGTGGGTTTCGGCCGTTGGAGCGTCGATGGGCAGGGTGTGCTGCGGGTGGGTTTCGAGAAGAACCCGCTGGGACGCAGCGCGCATGCCGACGACGAGGTGAAGCTGTTTGTCTACAGCGTTGACCTACAGGTGGGTATGAAACTGCAGGGGACGCGCCGCGGCGCCCGCCAGGTGGCGGTGGCGCTGCCGGACGAGTGGGTGGGGACGGAGCTGCAGGTCTACGGTTTTGTGGTGGACCGCCAGGGGCGGGTGTCGAACTCGTCGTATGTGGTTAAGGATGAGGGTGATGTCGTGCAGGGGACGATGGAAAATGCCGGGGCTGGCGCCCCGACGGGCGCCGCCGATGAAATTCGCGCGCGCGCGATACATATTAATAATACAGACGAACCTATAGGAATAAACAAAAAACTACCCCCAGGATGAATCTAACGGAACTCTATGCCCAGAGCGGGCTTGTGAATGAGTTGGAACGGGCGCTGACGAGCGGTGCCCGGCTGCATGTGGACGGCATGACGGGCTCGCTGCCGGCGGTGGTGATGGCCGCGGTGGCGGAGCGCCGCCCCACGGTGTCGCACCTTGTGATAGCCACCTCGAAGGAGGAGGCTTACTACCTTCAAAACGACCTGCAGGCGCTGCTTGGTGAGGTCGGAGGTCGGAGGTCGGAGGCGGGGGGTCGGCAGGTGATGCTGTTCCCCACGTCGTACCGCAAGGCCTACCACTATGACGCCGAGCAGACGGAGAATGCCAACGTGCTGATGCGGAGCGAGGTGGTGAAGGCGCTGGGCAGTGGCGAGCCGGCGGTGGTGGTGACGTGGGCTGAGGCGCTGGCGGAGAAGGTGGTCAGCAACCGCACCCTGGCGGCGGGCATGATGCGCTTCAGCCGCGGGATGGAGGCCGACCTGTGGGAGGTGGCCGACCGGCTGCAGGAGATGGGCTTCGAGCGCGAGGACTTCGTGGTGGAGCCCGGGCAGTACGCTGTGCGCGGCGGCATACTGGACGTGTGGTCATACGCGTCGGACCTGCCGTTGCGCATGGAGTTTTTCGACGACCGGCTGGACTCGCTGCGCACCTACGACGCGGCCACGCAGCTGTCGGTCAAGCAGGTGGACCGGGCCGAGGTGGTGCCCGACTTCGGGAGGTCGGAGGTAGGAGGCCAGAGGGTGGAGGAACAGAAAGTGTGTCTGGCGGACTATCTGTCGGCGACCGACACGGTGTGGCTGCAGAGCCTGATGCAGGCCTGCGAGACGGCCGACCGCGTGCTGGCCGACACGCAGCGCGCCCGCGAGGAACGCCTGGCCGACACGACGCACCCCATCGCCGGCACCCTGCCCGAGGCCGGTGAGCTCAGCTGCGGCGCGCAGGAGTTGCTGCGTGCGCTGCTGGCGAAGAACATCGTTGAATACGGCAACAGCCACTATTTCAACCAGGCCGCACGGCTGGAGACGCAGAGCGAGCCGCAGCCGGCGTTCAACAAGCAGATGGACCTGCTGGAGGAGAACCTCCGCAAATATGCCGAGCAGGGCTACGAGCTGCTCATCCTGGTCAGCAACGACAGCCAGCAGCGGAGGCTGGAGAAGCTTTTGGGAGTGAAGGGGGATGAAAGGGGAGTGAAAGGGAGTGAGAAGGGAGTGAAAGGGGATGAAAGGGGAGTGAAAGGGAGTGAGAAGGGAGTGAAAGGGAGTGAAAGGACAAATGTAGGAGACGACACTATTGTCCCTTCACTCCCTTTCACTCCCCTTCACTCCCTCTCACTCCACAATTCTCAACTCCCTCTCACTACCCTTCACTCCCTCTCACTCCAAACCTTCAACCTCGCCCACGGCTTCATCGACCACCAACAAAAAGTGCTCTGCTACACCGACCACGAGCTCTTCGGGCGCTACCACAAATACAACGTCAAGAGCCTGAGCGCCACGCACGAGGCGATGACGCTGAAGGAGCTGTTCGAGCTGAAGCCGGGCGACTTCGTGACGCATATCGACTACGGCGTCGGGCGCTTCAGCGGGCTGGAGAAGGTGACGCAGGACGGCAAGAGCCAGGAGCTTATCCGTCTGATATACAAGAATAACGACGTACTGTATATATCAATCCACGGTCTGCACAAAATCAGTCGCTACGTGGGGCGCGAGGGCGAGGCGCCGCAGCTCAACAAGCTGGGCAGCAACACATGGCAGGTGCTCAAGCAGAAGACCAAGCGCCAGGTGAAGGACATCGCCAAGGACCTCATCGCTCTCTACGCCAAGCGCAAGGCCAGCCGGGGCTTCCCCTACAGCGCCGACGGCGAGTTGCAGCAGCAGCTCGAGGCATCGTTCCAATATGAGGACACGCCGGACCAGCAGAAGGCGTCGGTGGCGGTGAAGCACGACATGGAGGACGCGGCACCGATGGACCGCCTGGTGTGCGGCGACGTGGGCTTCGGCAAGACCGAGGTGGCCATCCGCGCCGCCTTCAAGGCCTGCTGCGACTCGAAGCAGGTGGCCGTGCTCGTCCCCAGCACCATCCTCGCCTACCAGCACTACAACACCTTCAGCGAGCGCCTGAAAGGAATGCCGGTGCGCATCGACTACCTGAACCGCTTCCGCACCGCCAAGGAGAAGACGCAAATCTACAAAGACGTGGAGAGCGGCAAAATCGATATCCTCATCGGCACCCACGCCATCACCAACAAAGACCTCAAATTCAAGGACCTCGGGCTGCTCATCATCGACGAGGAACAGAAGTTCGGCGTCAGCGTGAAGGAGAAGCTCAAGCAGATGAAAGTGGGTGTGGACTGCCTCACGCTGACGGCGACGCCCATCCCGCGCACGCTGCAGTTCTCGCTGATGGGCGCGCGCGACCTGAGCGTCATCCAGACCCCGCCGCCCAACCGCCAGCCCATCGAGACCGAGCTGAGCGACTTCAGCGAGGAGCTGATACGCGACGCCATCATGTACGAGATGAGCCGCGGCGGGCAGACCTTCTTCATCAGCAACCGCGTGGAGAACCTGCCGGAGATGGCGGGCCTGGTGCAGCGGCTGGTGCCGGATGCGCGCGTGGCCATGGCCCACGGCAGGATGGACGGCAAGGAGGCCGAGGAGACCCTGATGCGCTTCCTGGAGGGCGACATCGATGTGCTGGTGGCCACCTCGATTGTGGAGAACGGACTGGACATACCGAACGCCAACACGATGATCATCAACAATGCCCACCAGTTCGGCCTGAGCGACCTGCACCAGATGCGCGGCCGCGTGGGGCGCTCGGACCGCAAGGCCTTCTGCTACCTGCTCATCCCCTCCTACCTCACGCTGACCGACGACGCCCAGCGGCGCCTCAAAGCCATCGAGGAGTTCTCCACCATCGGCAGCGGCTTCAACATCGCCATGCGCGACCTCGACATCCGCGGCGCGGGCAACATACTGGGCGCCGAGCAGAGCGGCTTCATCAGCGAGGTGGGCTACGACATGTATCACAAAATCCTCAACGAAGCCATCGAGGAGCTGAAGGAGAGCGACTTCCGCGAGCTGTTCGCCGCCGAGGCCGAGGAGCGGAAGGAGTACGTGCGCGAGTGCACCATCGAGACCGACCTCGAGGTGCTGCTGCCCGACGAGTACGTCACCTCGGTCAGCGAGCGCCTGCTGCTCTACAAGGAGCTCAACGACATTGGCGTCGACCGCGACGCAGGAGCGAACGCCGCCAAAATCGAGGAGGAGCTGGCCCAGTACCGCCGCCGGCTGGAGGACCGCTTCGGCCCCGTGCCCGAGGCCACCGACGAGCTGATCCGCACCATCACCCTGCGCCGCATGGCCAAGGAATTCGGCATCGAAAAGATAGTGCTCAAGCAGGGGCGCATGGTGCTGCACCTGGTGTCGAACCCGCAGAGCCCCTTCTACCAGAGCGGCAACTTTATGAAAGTCATCCAGTTCGCCCAGGCCAACCAACGCCGTGCGCACCTGAAAGAGACGGTCGACCGGCTGAGCATGTCGGTCGACCGTGTGGAGTCAATCTCCCAAGCTATCGAACTGCTTGGGCAGCTGGCGGGAGAGGTGTAGGACTTACTGCACGTCCTTCTCGTCCAGCGGCTGGGCGAGGAGGTTGGTGAACTGGCCCTTGCTGTCGAACTCCATGCGGATGAACTTGGGCTCGCGCGAGCCTTTCACCTTCTGGCTGACGACGACGTAAGTGTAGGGTTTGGGTTTCTTGCCGTCGGCGCCGCGATACTTGGAGTTGTACTCGTAGACGACCATCTTCTCCACGCGGTACTTCTCGCCGTTGAACTTCTCGGCCAGGTACTTCATGATGCCGTTGTTGTAGCGGGCTTTTTCGAGCACCTTGCCAATCATGATGGGCTTGCCGGTGTGTATGTCGTAGACGGCTTCTTTCTCCACCTTCTGTTTGTCGGTGTAGTAGGCCACGGCGTACTCGTCGTTACGGTTGATCCATTCGGGGCCGGTCTTGCAGCGTTTGGTGCCGATGGACTTCTCGAAGTCGGCCACGGCGGCCTCGTTGGGGGTGAACTGTTCCACCATGGGCTCGTCGGTGCGGGGCTTGGGACGGCTGGCCTGGCGGTTGGTCTCGGTCTTGGTGGCCTTGCTGACGTCGGCGTCGGTGGCGTCGGGGTTGTTGTGGGTGTAGTAGTCGCGCTTGACGGCCGACGGGTCGGGGGCGTTGCTCTTCATGAGTTTGCCGCGGGTGTCGAAGATGAGCTCGAAGTCGCGCTCGGCGATACCCTTCTTGATGATCATCATGCGGTAGTAGTTGTCGCCGTTCATCTCCTCGATGTAGTCGATGGTTTTGACGCGGTAGCCGGGGTAGTTGTCGGTGAAGAAGGCGGTCATGAGGGTGGGGCATTCCTCGAACTTGACGGGGAAGGCGGTGTACTGCCAGTCGCCGCCGGCGGTGAAATAGGCGCGGCCGTCCTGGCCGTCGATGACCACCTCGGCGATGTATTGTCCGGGGGCCTGGTACCAGGTGCGCACCTTGTAGGAGTCGTAGGTCTTCTCCAGGGCGAGGAGCACCGAGCGGGGCACGGCGGTCTCCTTGACTTTGGTCTGTGCCGCGGCCAGGAGGGGCAGCAGCATGGCGAGGACTAGGGCTATTCTTTTCATGATGTTGGTGTTTTCTGTTTGAGTATGCCTTGGGGGCGTTTTATTGCAAAAGGGAGCGATATTTATTGCTTGAAGAGCACGTCTTTGCGGTCGGGGCTGATGCTGACGGCGGCGATGCCGACGCCGGTGAGGCGTTCGATTTCAGCTAGATAGGAGCGCAGGGCGGCGGGCAGGGCGGCGTATTCGGTGATGCCTTGCAGCGACTGCTTCCAACCCTGGTGCGCGGTGAGCACGGGGTGGATGTCGGCCGTGTTGTAGTGGAAGGGGATTTCGTCGGTGCGCTGGCCGTCGATGTCGTAGGCGGTGCACATGCAGACCTCGTCGAAGTCGTTCATTACGTCGGGCTTGGTGACGAAGAGGTCGGTGACGCCGTTGATCATGCAGGCGTAGCGCAGGGCCGGGATGTCGATCCAGCCGCAGCGGCGCGGGCGGCCGGTGGTGGCGCCGAACTCGTGGCCCAGCTCGCAGAGGCGGCGGCCGGTCTCGTCGAAGAGCTCGGTGGGGAAGGGGCCTGCGCCTACGCGTGTGCAATAGGCTTTGGTGATGCCCATCACGCGGCCGATGGTGCCGGGGGGCACGCCGAGGCCGGTGCAGACGCCGGCGGTGATGGTGTTGGAGGAGGTGACGAAGGGGTAGGTGCCGAAATCGATGTCGAGCATCATGGCCTGGGCCCCTTCGGCCAGGATTTTCTTGCCCTCGCGGAGGCACTGGTTGATGAAGTATTCGCTGCTGACGAAGCGGAAGCGCTTGAGGGTGCCGAGGCTTTCCATCCAGAGCTGCTCGTACTGGCCGAGGTCGAGGCCGTCGATGCGGAAGGCGTCGACGTCGAAGCCCATGGCGCGGGCCATGGTCAGGTGCTGGCGCTTGAGCTGTCCGTAGCGCTCGACGAAGTCGGGCGCCAGTATGTCGCCCACGCGGATGCCGTTGCGGGCAATCTTGTCGGTGTAGGCGGGGCCGATGCCCTTGAGGGTGGAGCCTATCTTGGCGCCGCCCTTGGCCTGCTCGTTGGCGGCGTCCATCATGCGGTGGGTGGGCAGGATGAGGTGGGCTTTCTGGCTGATATAGAGGTTGCGGGTGGCGTCGACGCCTTTCTCGGTGAGGGCGTCGATCTCCTGGCGGAAGATGCGGGGCTCGATGAGCACACCGTTGCCGATGAGGTTGATTTTGTCCTGGTGGAAGATGCCGCTGGGGATGATGTGCAGCACATGCTTGGTGCCGTTGAACTCGAGGGTGTGGCCTGCGTTGGGACCGCCCTGGAAGCGGGCTATCACGTCGTAGCGCGGGGTGAGGACGTCGACAATCTTGCCCTTGCCTTCGTCGCCCCACTGGAGTCCTAGGAGAACGTCTATCTTTGTCATTTTTGCTCAAAAATTGCGGTGCAAAATTACGAATTTTTTAGGACATGGCGACGCTTTTTGAGAAATAATATCGGCGGGGTGGGTTAAGTGGCGAAGTATCAATGCGGTAGTAGGTGGGAATAAAAAAGGGAAGCTCGGGTTGCGCTTCCCTTGGCTGGTTGTGCCGGCTTTGAATCAGCGGACCACGACGATGCGCCGTGCCGGTGCCTGTCCGATGCGGATCAGGTAGGCGCCATTCTGGTTGTAGTGGTTTGGCAAAAACAGCTTTGGTTTCAAAAGGTGTTGAGGGAGTTGAAAGCGGATATCAACATGCGTGTTAAGAAAAAATTTTGCCAGTTGGAAAATATTTTGTACCTTTGCATTTTCAATTAGGAACAAATAAAATACATATTGACATGATAGCAAAAGAATTACTCAATCCCCGCAGCATCGTCATCTGCGGAGCCTCCAGTGATGTGCATAAACCCGGCGGCAAGTCGCTGAAGAACCTGCTGGACAGCCCGTTCAAAGGGCAGGTCTACGCCGTCAACCCCAAAGAGACCGAAGTGCAGGGCGTGAAATGCTACGCCAAGGTGGAGGACCTGCCGCAGGTGGACTGCGCCATCCTCTGCATCGCCGCCAAGTTCTGCGCCCAGACGGTCGACGTGCTGGCCAAGGAGAAAGGCTGCAAGGGCTTCATCATCGTCAGCGCCGGCTTCTCGGAGGAGAACCACGAGGGTGCCGAAATCGAGAAGCACATTGTGGAGACCATCAACTCGGTGGGCGGCTCGCTCATCGGCCCCAACTGCACCGGCTTCCTCAACACCAACTATGCCGGCTGCTTCGACGCCCCCATCCCCGCCCTCGACCCCAAGGGTGTGGACTTTATTACCGGCAGCGGCGCCACCGCCGTGTTCATCAAGGAGTACGGCATGACCAACGGTCTGAAGTTCAACAGCGTGTGGGCCGTGGGTAACAGCGCCCAGCTGGGTATTGAGGACGTGCTGGAGCACCTCGACGAGACCTTCAACCCCGAGACCTCTTCGCATGTCATCATGCTTTATATGGAGAAGGTGGGCGACCCGCAGCGCCTGCTCAAGCACAGCCGCAGCCTCATCAACAAGGGCTGCCATATCGCCGCCATCAAGAGCGGTGGCAGTGCCGCCGGCAGCCGCGCCGCCAGCAGCCACACCGGCGCCCTGGCCACCAACGATGCCGCTGTCGACGCCCTCTTCCGCAAGGCCGGCATCGTGCGCTGCCAGAACCGCCAGGAGCTGACCACCGTCTGCGCCGTTTTCATGCACCCCGAACTGAAAGGCAAGCGCTGCGCCGTCATCACCCATGCCGGCGGCCCCGCTGTGATGCTCACCGACGTGCTCTCCAACGGCGGCATGGAGGTGCCCAGCCTGAAGGACCATCCCGCCAGCCCCGCCCTGCTGGAGAAGCTCTTCGGCGGCAGCTCCGTGGGCAACCCCATCGACTTCCTTGCCACCGGCACCGCCGAGCAGCTCGGATATATCATCGACACTGTCGAGAACGAGTATGACGACATCGACTTCTCGGTGGTCATCTTCGGCTCGCCCGGCCTCTTCTCCAACAAGGAGGTCTACGACCTGCTGGACCAGAAGATGAAGACCTGCAAGAAGCCCATCTTCCCCGTGCTTCCCAGCATCATCAACGTCAAGGAAGAAATCGAGGAGTTCATCGCCAAGGGCCGCATCAACTTCCCCGAGGAGTGCGTGCTCGGCAACGCCATCTGCAAGGTTTACAACACGCCCAAACCGCAGCCTGAGAAGGTGGAGCAGCCCGCCATCGACGTGGCCCGCATCCGCAAGACCATCGAACGCTGCAAGGACGGCTACATGGAGATCAGCGACTACAACGAGCTGCTCGACGCCGCCGGCATCAGCCGCAAGAAGAGTGTCGAGGTGAGCAAGAAGGAGGATGCCCTGGCCTTCGCCAAGGAGGTGGGCTGCTCGAAGGATGTGCCCCTCGTGATGAAGGTCGTCGGACCGCTGCACAAGAGCGACGTGGGCGGCGTAACTCTCGGTGTGAAGGACCTCGACACCGTGGCCAAGGAGTTCGACCGCCTCATCGTCATCCCCGAGACCTATGCCGTGGAGATGTACCCCATGCTGGACGGTATCGACGTATACATCGGCGCCATCCGCGACGAGAAGTTTGGCCACCAGATATTCTTCGGCCTGGGCGGCATCTTTATCGAGGTGCTGAAGGACGTGCAGAGCGCCCTGGCCCCCATCACCGCCGCCGAAGCCAAGGAGATGATCCAGCAGCTGAAGGGCTACAAAATCCTCGAAGGCGTGCGCGGACAGGAAGGCGTCAACATCGACCTCTATGCCGACCAGGTGGCCCGCGTCAGCGCCCTGGTGCAGGCCGCGCCCGAGATTGCCGAGATGGACCTCAACCCGCTGCTCGGCAACCCGCGCTATGTCACCGCCGTCGATGCCCGCATCCGACTGGAAAAGTAGAGGGAAATCATACGACAGAAAGAGCCCCGCCATCGGCGGGGCTCTTCCTTATTTGGAAAAATGCAGGGGCTGGGCGGAGGTGCCGGCGTCGCTGCCGTTGACCCACACGCGCTCGATGCGGGTGTGGAAGGTCTGGCCCACGAGTGGGCTCCAGCCGCATTTGTATAATAATGATTCGCGCGTGACGGTCTCTTCCACGCCGGGGCGCACCAGGACGAGGTCGGCCTTGTAGCCCGGGCGGATGAAGCCGCGCCCTTCGATGCCGAAGAGGAGGGCGGGGTTGTGGCACATCTTCTGAATGATAAGCTTCAGCAGTGAGGAATGAGGAGTGAGGAGTGAGGCGTTTTGTTGCGCGTCAGCTAATTCCTCGCTCCTCATTCCACATTCCTCATTGAAGATAGCCTCCAGCATCATCTGCAGCGAGTGCTGAATGGAGGGGATGCCGGAGGGGGCGTCGAAGTAGGGGCGTTGCTTGGCTTCGAGGGGGTGGGGGGCGTGGTCGGTGGCGACGGTGTCGATGAGGCCGTCTTCGAGGGCGGCCCAAAGGGCGAGGCGGTCGTCGGGCGACTTGATGGCGGGGTTGCACTTGATGAGGTTGCCCAGCTCGGCGTAGTCGCGGTCGTCGAAGAAGAGGTGGTTGGGTGTGACTTCGGCGGTGACATGCTTGCGGTCGAGGTCGAAATTGGAGAGGAGGGAGAGCTCGGTGGCGGTGGAGAGGTGGGCGATGTGGAGGCGTGTGCCGTAGCGGCGTGCGCGCTCGATGGCGTGGTAGGAGGCGAGGAAGCAGGCCTCGTTGTTGCGCACCTTGGGGTGGAGGGCTGCGGTCTCGCCGGCGGTGCCTTGGTATTCAAGCATGAAGTTGCGCAGGTTGGCCTGGACGATGTCCTCCTGCTCGCAGTGGGCGACGATGAGTTTGCGGGCGTCGCGGAAGAGGCGGTCGAGGTGGTCGGGGTTGTTGAGGAGCATGTTGCCGGTGGAGGAGCCGAGGAAGAGTTTGATGGCGGCGTAGCGAGTGGGGTCGAGGCCGAGGAGGAGGTCGAGGTTGTCGGCCGTGGCGCCGAGCATGAAGCCGTAGTTGACGGCGGAATCGCGTGCGGCGAGCCGCTCCTTGGCTTCGAGGGCTTCGAGGGTGGTGGTCTGCGGGTTGGTGTTGGGCATGTCGATGACGGAGGTGACTCCGCCGGCGAATGCGGCGCGCGACTCGCTGAAGAATGTGCCGGCGGGGTTCTCGGAGTTGCCGCCGTCGCGGAAGTGGACGTGGGTGTCGATGATGCCGGGCAGGAGGAGCATGCCGGAGGCGTTGATGAGCTGGTCGTAGGGACAGGGCGTGCCCTGTCCGCCGTCGGCAGGATTGTGGTCGAACGAGGCTACAATACTGTCGCCCTCGATGAGAACGGAGCCGACAAAGATGCGACCTTCGTTGACGATGGTCGCATTATGGATGAGTGTTTTCACGACTGTTGTCTTAACTACTTAACTTCCTTTGGGTTAGAACCGCTTGCCTTCGGCCCAGCGGCGACCGGCCATGTAGGCGTCGGCGGAGGTGTTGTACTGGTTTTTGACCACGAACTGGCCTGTGTGGTCGATGCAGCCCCAGCGGCCGTCCATCTTGGCGGGGGCGACGCGGTCGTTCCAGACGTTGATGAAGAGCTTGGCATCCTCGAGGGTGGGTTTGATGACCCACTGGCCGCGGTAGTCGACATAGCCCCAGGCCTGGGTGCCGGGGTCCATGATGGGGTATAGCCAGTGCCCAAGCTCCTGCTCGGTGTCCCACTCATTGCCGGCGGTCCAGGCTTCGGAGCTGAGGGTGAAGACGTTGCGGGAGAGGAACTCGCCGGTGTCGCCGATGACGAGCCAGTAGCCGTCGTATTTGGCGGTGGCGAAGAGACCTGTGTCGTTGGCGAAGTGGGTGGCTTCCTGGAATTGGGGTTGGATGCGCCATTCGCCGCTCCAGTCGACCCATCCCCATTTGCCGTCGGCGGGATTGGTGACGGGGAAGCGCCAGGCTTCGAGGGCGCGGCCGTGCTCGTATTGGCGCAGGGCGTAGGCGGCCTGGTCGCGGGTGAAGAAGATGGGCTGGGTGATGATTTCGCCGTTGCGGTCGATGTTGCCCCAGCGGCCTTCTTGCTTGACTTGGGTGTATTCGTAGGTGTTGTCGGAGCCGAAGGGGATGACTTCGGAGTATTGCGGGTGGACGACCCATCGGCCGAGGTAGTCGACGAAGCCCCAGAGGGAGGTTTGGGGATGTGTGGTGGCGAGGCGCCATTTGTAGTAGTTGCGCCCGATAGCCCATTGCTGGCCTGCCTCTTCGGCCTGCTCGGGGCGGAGGAAGATGTTGGCTATGACGAGCACGCCGCGGCCGTCGATGCAGCCCCAGCGGCCGTCTTTTTTCACTGCGGCATAGCTTTTCGGGTCTTTGCCCTGGTGGGGGCGAGCGGCTTCGTAGACGGGCTGGTAGTGCCAGCGGCCGTAGTAGTCGACGTAGCCCCAGCGGTCGTCGGCCTGGTTGCGCGAGGGGTAGATCCACTGGCCGGGTTCGGTCATGGCCTCCCACTGGCGCGCGGCTTGCTGGGCGATCTCTTTTTCGGTGAAGACGTTGCGGCAGACGAGGTTGCCGTCGACGTCGATGACGCCCCAGCGGCCGTCGAGCTTGACGGTGGCCCATTTGCGGGTGCCGCCGTCGAATTCGGAGGCGCGCTGGAAGCGCGGGTTGATGACCCAGTTGCCGGCCTCGCTTTGGTAGCCGAAAGTCTGCGAAGTCTTGTCGTACACTGGCTTTTGCGCCTGGGTGCAACCTAGGGCAACCAGGGCTATAAAGAGCAGTATCGTGGTGCGTTTCATTATATAAATCGGTTTCAATTCAAAATGCAAAGATACAACTTTTTTGCAAATTGGAATTGGTTTTGTGAATTTTTATGTTAAAATCCCCCCGAAAGGGGATGGACTTCCTAGGGGAATGGTAGGGGACCGGTAGGGGAATACATAGGCCCTTTCCCATTATTACCCACGGATGGGAAAATATGGATACTTTTTGCCGGGCTTAAGTTCAAATAGAAAATGCAACACAAAGGATAAACAAAGAAGCGCCAAAAAGCAAAAAGTTCTTGGCGCATTCGGTAAAAAGTAGTACTTTTGTG
>CACWPQ010000037.1 GCA_902762805.1 uncultured Bacteroidota bacterium
TCATATGCAACACAAAAGTAGTCACTTTACCTGAGAGTACCAAATTTTTGGTGCTCTTTTTTTCTATTCAGTGTTGCACTTGTAACTGGAATTTAGGCATTGGCATAAGTGATGGATGCAATTTTCGAGGTGGGATTTGTCTGTTGTTTTTTTTTATGCCCTCTTCAGTGCCGAAAGGAGGCTACCTATATTTTTGGGGATAACAGAGAAGCGTGGCGCTGTATGCCATTCGCTGATGATGGTCCTAGGAATAACCAATGAAAATGAATAGATAAAACAGCCCACGCCGTACGCGCGAACCATTATACCGACCATTTACATTGCTGTTGAAAGTTTCCTAGGTTCTCATCAGCAGTCGAGCATAACGCTTCGTATTTCAATAACTTTCGGACATGGCTCTGCACCAAATCCGACTGCAAAGATACGAACTTTTTCCGACGTGGAGAAATTATTTTCCCGGCCGCATCGGGAGAGGCGCAAAAAAAATTAGCCGCGGGGACTATTGGGAAGCCCGGAGATATCGGGTGAGCCTGTCGTGGAGCGGTTGGAGGTCGTCCTGTATGATGTACCATATCTCCATGATATCAATACGGTAGTAGTCGTGCACCAGCACATGGCGGAGGTCAATGATGGCGCGCCACGGCACTTCGGGGTGGGCATCACAGAATTCTTTGGTCAACTTATAGGCTGCCTCGCCTATGACCTGCACGTTATGAACCACGGCATGGAAGAGTATCTTGTTGCGCGAGAGCTCATCCAGCGTGATGCCTGCTGTAAACTCCTTGATGTTGTTGATGGCTTCGAGCATGTGCTCGACCCGGGCACGGTCTCTAATGGGCTCTCTCATAGATAAGTTTTTTATCGCGATTGGCCGTCTGCTCGGCGGCGGGGAGAAGGGTGCCCTGGGTCACGAGGTCGACATCCTTGTCGAGCAAGTCCTGTATTTCGTGCATGATGCGGATGTGTCCCAGGAGGCTGACGCGAGCCGTCTTGTCGAAGTCGACAAGGATGTCCACATCGCTGTCGTCACGCTGCTCGCCGCGGGCATAAGAGCCGAAGAGCCACGCTTTCGTCACAGGTTGCGTGGCGAAGTAGTCGGCGAGGGTTTTTATCATCTCTTGGGTACTCATATTCGGGTGCAAAGATACGAACTTTTATTTGATTGCGGAGAAAAAAAAGTTTTCTTTTGTTTTAAGGTGTCGCCCCTTCGGGGCTCCGGCGGATGCTTATCGTCCTTCCGGGGGTTGCGCTGCGCTCTCCCCCGGCTAATCTCCGGCGCCGCCACGCGGCTTTACTCCTGTTGTCCCTGTTGTTTTTCTTGTCTTTCTTGTCTTAAAAAAAAAGGAAGCGCCCAAAAGCGCTTCCCCAGATGTGTTGTCGTTGCGTGAAAGATTATTCCACGACGGTGTTCCAGCCGTGGACATCCTCGGCCTCGCCGAGCTGGATGGCGCGGAGGGCGTTGTAGAGCTTGGTGCTCCAGGGGCCGGGCTCCTTGCCGAAGACGTAGCTCTTGCCGGTCTCGGGGTCGTCGAGGCGCTCGATGGGGCTGATGACGGCGGCGGTGCCGCAGGCGCCGGCTTCCTGGAAGGAGGCCAGCTCCTCGACGTCGATCGGGCGGCGCTCCACCTTCAGCCCGAGGTCCTCGGCCAGCTGCATGAGGCTCTTGTTGGTGATCGAGGGCAGGATGGAGGTGCTCTTCGGGGTGATGTAGGTGTTGTCCTTGATGCCGAAGAAGTTGGCGGCGCCGGCTTCGTCGACGTATTTCTTCTCCTTGGCGTCGAGGTAGAACTCGCAGGCGTACTGGCCACCGTGGCAGGCCTCGGTGTGGGCCTTGAGGCTGGCTGCGTAGTTGCCGCCGACCTTGTAGATACCGGTGCCGAGGGGGGCGGAGCGGTCGTACTTGCGGGTGATGACGTAGGGGTTGGCCTGGAAGCCGCCCTTGAAGTAGGGGCCCACGGGGGTGACGAAGATGAGGAAGAGGTACTCGTCGGCGGGCTTGACGCCGACGGTGATGCCGGTGCCGATGAGCAGCGGGCGGAGGTAGAGGCTGGCGCCGGTGCCATAGGGCGGGATGAACTTCTCGTTCATCAAGACCACTTTCTTGCACATCTCGACGAACTTCTCGGTGGGCAGCTCGGGCATCATGATGCCGCGGCAGGTGCTCTGGAGGCGCTCGGCGTTGGCCTCGGGGCGGAACATGCGGATTTTGCCGTCCTTGCAGCGGTAGGCTTTCAGGCCCTCGAAGGCTTCCTGGCCGTAGTGCAGGGAGGAGGCAGCCATGTGAATTTCGATGTTTTCGGAGCTCGAAACTTCAATTTCGCCCCACTTGCCGTTGCGGTAGTAGCAGCGCACGTTGTAGTCCGTTTTTACGTAACCAAACGGAAGGTTTTGCCAATCTATATTCATGATAGTTAGTTTTTTAGGTGGTTTGTTATTTTATTTTCAGTAGGGCAAAGATAGGAATAAAATTCGGATGTGCGAAAAAAAATTTCACCATGTCGGAAAAAAGTTGTACCTTTGCACCCGATTTCACCGGCCTCTTAGCTCAGTTGGTTAGAGCAGCTGACTCATAATCAGCGGGTCCTTGGTTCGAACCCGAGAGGGGCCACGAAGGAAATTGAAAATTGAAAATTGAAAATTAAGTGTCTTGATTTCAGCTTTCAATTTTCAATTTTCAATTTAAGACTATGGGACGCATCATGGCTATAGACTACGGCGCGCGGCGCACAGGGTTGGCGGTTACCGACCCCGTGCGCATCATTGCCACCGCCCTAGCCACCGTCGACACCCCCACCCTGCTCCCCTATATAAAAGAGTATTGCGCGCGCGAGGAGGTGGACCTCTTCGTCGTCGGCGAGGCGCGCCGCATGGACGGCAGCCCCTCAGAGTCCGCGCAACTCATCGAGCCCTTCGTGGCACAGCTCCGCGAGGCCTTCCCCGCCAAAGAGGTGGCCCGCATCGACGAGCGCTTCACCTCCAAGCTGGCCTTCCAAAGCATGATCGACAGCGGCCTGCGCAAGAAAGACCGCCGCAACAAAGCCACCGTCGACCAGGTGGCCGCCACCATCATGCTGCAGGACTACATGCGCACCCTGAACCACTGATCCCCCACCTCAAGACGAAGAACAGACGAAGAACAGACGAAGAACAGCCCTAGTAGACACCTAGAATTCACCCAGATAACACCCACCGTCATGATACTCCCCATCGTAGGCTACGGCCACCCCACGCTGCGCAAAACCGCCAGCCCCGTCCCGCAAGACTACCCGGACCTCAAAGACCTGGTAGCCAACATGTACGAAACCATGTACAACGCCGACGGCGTAGGTCTCGCGGCGCCCCAGATCGACCTCCCCATCCGCCTCTTCGTCGTCGGCTTCCGCCCCTACGACGAGAAGACCGACACCTACGGCACCCCCACCGAGGAGCACACCGTCATCAACCCCGAGATAGTCGCCTTCGGCGAAAAGAAGGACTGGTTCAACGAGGGCTGCCTCTCCGTGCCCGACATCCACGAGGACGTCCTCCGCCCCACCACCCTCCGCCTCCGCTGGCTCGACGAAAACTGGCAGCCGCACGACGAGGAAATCTCCGGCCTCTTCGCCCGCGTGGCACAGCACGAAATCGACCACCTCGACGGCAAAGTCTTCACCGACCGCCTCTCCAACCTCCGCCGCACCATGCTCCGCCGACGCCTCAACGACATACAGCTCGGCCGCATACAAACCAAATACCGCATGAAACCCAACAAAAAATAACCCCATGAAACGCCTCCTCCTCCTCGCAGCAGCCGTGCTCCTGCTGGGCGCCTGCAGCATGAAAGCCAACCGCGACCAGGCCGCCGCCGACATCGCCGCCGCCGAAGCACAGCTGGCTCAGGTCAACATCGCCGTCGACGAACAGCGGGCCCACGACCTGATGGCCCTCTACCAGCAGTTCGCCAACGACTTCCCCGAGGACAGCCTCGCTCCCGTCTACCTCCAAAAGTCGGCCGACATCTGCCTCAACCTCGGCGACAACGACCAAGCCCTCGACATCCTCGACACCCTCATCGCACAGTACCCCGGCTACGACGACCTCGCCGGTTGCCTCTTCCTCAAAGGGCAGGCCTACGAGAACAGCGAGCAGTACGACCTCGCCCGCCAGGCCTACACCCAGTTCGTCGACCAATACCCCGACCACGTCCTCGCGCCCGACACCCGCAAAATGCTCCCCTACATCGGCCTCACCCCCGAGGAAATGCTCAACGCTATACTCGCCAACAATTAGGAATTAGAAATTAGGAATTAACTTTCCACTTTCCGTTTTCCACTTTCCACCATGAAAGTCAGCACCTTCCGCATCCGGGCCAGCTACCCCAACTACTACATGGTCAACCTCTACGCCCGCTGCGGCCGCGAGATTTTCAACCACGACAGCGAGGACCCCGCCAACCAGCTCGAAGGCAACAAGCCCGGCACCGTCATCTACCGCCTCGAGGGCGACCCCGCCAAGACCCTCCGCGAATTCCCCCCGCGGTGGTACGACATGTACTGCCTCCTCAAGCGCCGCGACGACGACCAGCGCCACTTCCTCGAGCTCCTCCTCGCCGAGCGCGACGGCTCCCTCTCCCCCGACGCCCGGCAGGAGCTGGCCTCCATCCGCGACAGCTTCCACGAGCAGTGCCGCCGCTTCGTGGCCGACAACCCCCTCTCCGACAGCGACTGCCTCATCACCACCCTCACCTCCGGCGACTTCACCGACGAGGAGATATCCTACAAAGGGCGCATGCTCCTCGACCTCACGCGCAACAGCTACCCCGTGCCCGACTTCGTCATCCTCACCTCCCGCTCCTTCTCCCAGCCCGACCGCCTCCCCGCCCTCCTCGAAGAGGCCATCCGCAACCTCGAGGTCATGACCCACTGCCGCCTCGGCGACAGCCGCACACCCCTCGTCTTCGCCATCCGCTGCGCCATGCCGCAGTATATCCCCGGCCTCATGCCCACACTGCTCAACATCGGCGTCACCCGCACCGCCTACCAGGCCCTCGGACAGATGTACGACGGCGCCATGGCCGGACGCGTCTACCTCAGCACCCTCCACACCCTCTGCGAGATGCTCTCGCTCGACCACCGCTTCCCCACCCCCGACATCGCCCTCTCGCCCGCCGACCAGCAGCAGCGCATCGCCGACCTCGAAAGCCGCATCGCCACCCGCGACCCCCGCCTCACCTCCGACGCGCACTACCAGGCCCTGCGCCTCACACAGCACGTGCGCAGCTTCTACGCCGACAACTCCGACCTCATCCTCACCTTCATGCAGGGCAAGCAGGCCTTCCCGAGCCTCATCCTGCAGCGCATGGTGTGGACCGTGGGCAACAACGAGAGCTACCCCGGCGTGCTCTACAGCCGCCACTCCCGCACCGGCGAAGGCAAGCAAATCGAGAGCTACCGCAACATCTTCGGCGAGGAAATCATGACCGGCGACGTCACCACCGAGGACCTCGCCTACCGCGACCGCACCGAGATACGCTCGCAGTTCCCCGCCGTCTACCACTTCGACCCCCTGCTCAAAAAGCTCGAAGCCCGCTACAAGACCCCCGTCACCATCGAGTTCGCCGTCGAGACCCGCCCCCACCAGCTCAGCCTCTTCTCCGTCCTCCAGCTCAACGCCTCCGAGATGACCGGCCGCGCCGCACTCGTCTCCTCCATCGACCTCCGCAACGAAGGCCTCATATCCGACGCCCACGTCACCGACCTCATCAAGCCCTACCACCTCCGCCAGATCATCTCCGCCGCCATCGACGAGCGCTCCCTCCCCTCGCTCCAGTTCTTCGGCCACGGCCTCTCCGTCCTCCCCCGCACCGCCATCTCCGCACGCCTCTGCTTCACCATCGGCCGGGCCCGCGAATACAAGAGCCGCGGCGAGAACGTATGCCTCTGCCAGCAGCACTTCATCCCCGAGGACACCGTCACCCTCAACGAGGTCGACGCCATCCTCTCCATCATGCCCGCCGCCATCCACGTCGTCACCGCCTGCCGCGGCTACGGCATCCCGGCCTTCATGGACCTCCGTTCCTACGGCGTCGCACTCGACGGCAACCGCCTCGTCAACAGCTTCGGCCTCGCCATGCAGGAGGGCGACATGCTCACCGTCAGCTCCAAGCGCCAGAGCATCTACAAGGGCCAGGCCGCCTACAAGCCCGCACGATTCACCAAATACATCGAAGGCGCCAAAGTCGACCTCACCGACGACGAGCAGGTCTTCTTCGAGCGCATGCGCGTGGCCTACCAGCAGTATCAGAACATCGTCACCTCCAACCAGGCCGCCTACATCACCGACCTCTCCAAGCTCGCCCGCCTCATCCGCTGCGACCTCCAGAACAAACCCAAGATAGCCTCGCAGATAGTCAATTCGTGGTACGAAAGCCGCCCCGACCAGTACGTCTCCCAAGTGCTCGAAAGCCGCATGGGCGACCACAACGACCAGAGCCGCCTCTTCAACATGCTCCAGCTCGGCCACAAAGTCGACCTCTTCCAGCGCGCCTGGCGCATCTGCACCGCCCGACGCCTCTCCGGCCTCACCGCCGGCAGCTTCATGCTCGGACGCTTCGTCGCACGGCCACTCCCCAAGCGCATGTGGGACTCGCTCAGCGACGCACTCGTCGCCTTCCTCATGAACGAATACGTCCTCTACGAGAAATACCAGCAGGTGCTGCAGGAAGTCGGCGAGATACGCCTCGCCCGCGCTCACAGCCGCATCGAGACCGAGGGCATCGACAACATGGTCGTCCGCAACTTCGACCTCTCCAACTTCATCCCCCTCCTCTACTCGCAGCACGACTGGAAGCGCGTCGCCGCCGAGCTCGAACTCATCGAGCATCAGGACAACACCCACCTCCTCATCGAAAAGCTCAGCCGCCCCATCGATGAACTCTTCGACATGCAGACCCCCTGGAAGCGCGCCGAGGTGGAGTCCATCCTCCGCTCCGCCGGCGAATAAGCCACCCCTCCCCCACCCCGGAAATAGCCCGTATATCGATAAATAGTAAATATTTATCACCATCCGCTAATGCCCATAAACACAGGAGAACCCAGCGATTTTAACAAAAATAGATATTTTTGTATTTTCAGCTTCCGGACTGAAATCCAATCAGTTGGATTTTTTATCGATACACTTTACCTAACAATTGCCCTACAATTACCCTACAATTACCCTACCGTTCCCCTGCTTCGGACCGGAATTTTTATCGATTACATATTATTATATTCGGAAGCCCAAAGTCCACTCGACGAACTCTATCTGCCCGCCGTGGGCATTGATACCCACCCCGGCAAAACCTCGTCCGAAGTTGTAGTAGAGTCCAACGCGCTCGTATAGCGGCAACTGCACCTCTTCCGACGACACCAGCGTCAGCCCCATGCCGGCGCGGATGCTCAGCGGGCCATAGAACGACTCCATGATAGGCATCACGCTCAAATAGGCCGGCACCGCGTATTTCTCGCCGCCGTGCTTCTCCATATAGTCCGTGTGGGCAAAGTTGTACCACACATCGATACACCCGCCGTAGGCAAACGACGGCGTGTGGTAGTGCTGGAACCCAAGCTGCAGGTCATAGGTGGGATAGTATTCCTGCGGCATATTGCGGTCGCGCGGCGTAATCATGCCCGGAGCTATGGCCACCACTATCTCGTTCCGCCTGAACCCTTCCGGCTTCTTCACCTTTCCCACCTCGGGCACCTCCATCCGGTTCAGCGTGTAGCCCAGGTCAAGCTGTATGTAGTTGATACCCTGATTGGGAAAGTACAGCATGCCGTTGCTGCTGTGCAAGAAGCGCAGCGCGAGGATAGAATGCTCCGTGGGGCGGTAGTTCAACGCCAGGTCCACCACACAGTTCACCAGCGATCCGATATAGCCGTTCTCCGGGTCGCCGGTGAGGCTGTAGGGCTTGGTGTAGAACGAGAAGCCGGTGCCTATCGTCCATTCCAAGTGCTTCCCGAGCGGACAGCGCAGCAGTCCGGCTATAGCAAAGCGGTCGCCGTAGACGGCTTTGGGTATCGCCGCATACGAAACCTTCACTCCAAAGGCCGGAAAACGGCGCTTGAGCTGCCAAAACTCGTCGCCAACCGGGCGCACCCACCAGGCCGCGTCGAATCCATAGGTCAGTATCACATCCTTGATGTAGCGCATATCGTTGGGCATGGCATAGCCCAAATTGAGCGAAAACTCCCACGTCGACGGACTCTTTTCGCCGGTGGCGGACGGCTGTTGGGCTTGCAGGGCGGTGAGCATGCCGGCAAGCAGCGTGATTATAATCAGTCCTCTTTTCATCCTTCCACCATCTCCATATATTCCTGTTCGGATATAATCTTCACGCCCAGCTTCTCGGCCTTCTTGCGCTTCTCGGGGCCCATCTTCTCGCCGGCCAGCAGATAGGAGGTCTTGCCGCTGATCGACCCGGCCACCTTGCCGCCGTGCTGCTCGATGTGGGCCTTGATTTCGTCGCGCGAAAAGCGCTCGAACACGCCGCTCACCACAAAGGTCAGGCCCTCCAGCTGGCTGCCGGCAGCCGTCTGTCGGAAGCTCATCTGCAGCCCTGCGGCACGCAGGCGCTCGACGATGGCGCGGTGGTGCGGGTCGTTGAGCCATTCGCTTACCGCCTTGGCCGTCACCGCACCCACGTCCTCCACCTGGGCCAGCTCCTCCTCGCTGGCGGCCAGCAGCGTGTCGATGTCCTTGAAATAGCGAGCCAGCTTCTTGGCTCCCACCTCGCCCACATATCTCATTCCCAGGGCAAAGAGCACCCTCTCGAAGGGAACCTCCTTCGATGTCTCGAGGGCCTGTAGCAGGTTGTCGGCCCCCTTGTCCTGGATGGTGGCGTCGGTGCCGAGGCCCACCAGCTGCTCGCGCCGCAGGTCGTAGAGGTCGGCCACATTGCGCACCAGCCCAGCACCGTAGAGCAGCTCCAGCCGTTCAGGGCCCAAGCCCTCGATATTCATGGCCTTGCGGCTGACGAAGTGCTCCAGGCGTCCGATGATTTGCGGATGGCATCCGTCACCGTTGGGGCAGTAGTGGGCTGCCTCGCCCTCCACACGCACCAACTCCGCCCCGCACACGGGGCACCGGCGCGGGAAGGCTATCGCCGGCTGCTCGCCGCCAACCGTCCGCTTGTCGGTGTCGACTCCCACCACTTTGGGTATGATTTCGCCACCCTTCTCGATGAAGAGGTGGTCGCCCTGGTGTATGTCGAAGGATGCGATGAAATCGGCATTGACCAGCGTGGCACGCCGCACCGTGGTGCCACCCAGATGGACGGGTGCCAGGTTGGCCACCGGGGTCACCTTGCCCGTGCGCCCCACCTGATAGTCAACCGAGAGCAATGGCGTGCTGACCCGCTCGGCTTTGAACTTGTAGGCTATGGCCCAGCGGGGCGACTTGGCGGTCAACCCCAGGCGATCCCATAGCGAGGTCTGGTTCACTTTGATGACGATACCGTCGGTGCCGAAAGGCAGTTCCCACCGGGCGCGGTCCCAATGGTCGATGAATGCCTTGATTTCGGTGATATCTCTACATTCTTTGATATAAGGCTGCACTTTGAATCCCATCTGGCGCGCCCAGTCGAGGCGGCCGTAATGGGTGTCGGGCAGGGCGATGCCGTCAGGCGCCATCATGAAGTACATGCAGAACATCAGCCGTCGCTTGGCGCACTCGGCACTGTCCTGCAGCTTGAGGCTGCCGCTGGCGGCGTTGCGGGGGTTGGCGAAGGGCTCGTCGCCGTCGGCCTCGCGCTGGCGGTTGAAGGCGTCGAATTCCTTGTATGGGAAGACCACTTCGCCGCGGGCCTCGAAATCGTCGGGGTAGTCACCCCGCAGGCGCAGGGGGATGGTGGGGATGGTTTTGGCGTTGAGGGTGATGTCGTCGCCTACGGCACCGTTGCCCCGTGTGACGGCCTGCACAAGCTGCCCGTGGCGGTAGGTGAGGCCGATGGCGACGCCGTCGTACTTGAGTTCGCAGGTGTAGGAGAAGACTTCGCCGTCGAGCAGGCGGCGGGTGCGAGCCTCGAACTCTTCGATTTCTTCTATAGAGTAGGTGTTGCTGAGCGAGAGCATGGGGAAACGGTGCTCCACTTGGCGGAAGCTCTTGTTGACCTCGCCGCCCACGCGCTTGGTGGGCGAGAGGGGGCTGGCCAGGTCGGGATATTGGGTTTCGAGGTCCTGCAGGCGGCGGAGCATGGCGTCGAACTCCTGGTCGGAGACCAGTGAGCGGTCGTTCATGTAGTATTCGTAGTTGAGCTGGTCGATGCGCTCGGCCAGCTGCTCCATCTCATGGCGGATGGGTTCGGAGTCTACTGCGCTGAAAAGGTCCATGTGCCGGTGTAGTTGAGTGATACGGGGCCTATGAGGCGTATATTGTTGTAGGCGGAGCCTGTAGGGTTGAAGCTGACGCGGAAATCGCCGCCGCGGGTGACGAGGGATCGGTTGCCACTGACGATGGCGGCGGCGGTGACGCCGGTGCCGCAGGCCCAGGTCTCGTCTTCGACGCCGCGTTCGTAGGTGCGCACCATGAGGCGCCCGTCGGGGAGGTCCTCTATGAAGTCGACATTGGTGCCCTCGGGGAAGTGGTCGGCAAGGTGGCGGATGCGGCGCCCTTCGCCGACGACGTCGAAGTGCTCGAGGTCGTCGACACGCTGCACGTAGTGGGGCGAGCCTGTGTCGAGGAACCAGCCGTCGAGGCAGCGGCGGACGGAGTCGGCGGCCACGGGGCGCATGCCGAGGTTGACAATGCCGAGGCGGCGGTCGGTGTCCCATAGTTGGATGGTGGCGTCGTGGAGGCCGTCGAAGGCTTCGAAGCGGAGTTCGCGCCCCAAGCCGAGCACATGGGCGAAGGCGGCGATGCAGCGGCCACCGTTGCCGCACATGGAGCCGAGGCGGCCGTCGGAGTTGTAGTAGTGCATGGCGAAGCCAACGCCCTCGGCGTCGGTGCTGTCGAGGGTCATAAGGCCGTCGGCGCCTATGCCGAAGCGCCGGTGGCAGAGGCGTGCAATCTCGTCGGTGGAGAGCTGGTATTGGCCTGAGCGGTTGTCGACGACGACAAAGTCGTTGCCAGCGCCGTCGAATTTATAGAACTGGAGGGTCATAGGCTAGCGTTCGATGTCGGGGAAGAGGCGGCGTAGGGAGAGCATGGCGGGGTTGGCTTCGAGCATGGCTTTGTATTTGTTGTCGGGGCTGTAGATGAGTTCCTCCTGGGTGACGAACATGGGGTTGACCTTGCAGTCGAGGAGGGGCATGCCGGCTTTCTGCCGCAGGAACTGCATGACGTCGATGCGGTGGGCGCGGAAGTCGTCGGCGAAGACGACGCTTTGGGCATCGATTTCGATGGTGCCCTGCTTCTCGCCGAGGCGCGGAAGGGCCTGGGATAGGAGCTCTTGCAAGCCGAGTTGCGAGGCGGCTTCCTGCCAGTAGGCGTCGAGGTCGTCCTGGGTGAGGGGCTTGACGTCGGCCACCACGCGGGGGGCCGGTGCCTGCTTCTGGGGTTCGGTCTTGATGGAGAAGGAGCTGGTGAGCGAGGGGCGTAGCGGGGGCTTGGCCGGGCTGGGGGGTGGCTGGGGGGGGGGCGCGGGCGCAGTGGCCTGTGTCCCGGCAGCCTCGTCGGGCTGGGGCTTGGGTGGGGGTGCCGTGTCTGCCTGGGGGCGTCTTGCTATCTAACCTTCGGGCATGGCGGCGGAGGCGAGCTTCATCAGGCACACTTCGACGAAGAGGTTCTTGTTGTTGGCTTCGCGGAAGCGGTATTCGAAGTCGGAGGCAGTGTTGAGGCAGGCCAGCAGCAGGGGCAGGCCGCACTGCTGTGCCTGCTGGCCGAAGCGCTGGCGTAGCTGGTCGCTGCCCTGGATGAGGGGGAGGGTCTGGGGGTCGAGGCTGACGAGTAGGTTGCGGAGGTGCTCGCAGAGGCCGGTGAGGAACTGTTGTCCGCCGAAGCCTTGTGCGAGGACGTCCTGATAGAGCAGGAGTGCGCCGCTGATGGACCCTTGGCGGACGGCGTCGAGGAGGCGGAAGTAGTAGTCGGTGTCGAGGACGTTGAGGTTCTGGAGGACGGCCTGGTGGGTGAGGTGGCCCTGGGTGAAGTTGACCAGCTGGTCGAAGATGGAGAGGGCGTCGCGGAGGCCGCCGTCGGCCTTGGTGGCGATGATGTCGAGGGCGTCGTCCTCGAACTGCACGCCCTCGTTCTGTGCGACATAGCGCAGGTGGGCGGCGATGTCGGCGGTCTCGATGCGCTTGAAGTCGAAGACTTGGCAGCGGCTGAGGATGGTGGGGATGATTTTGTGCTTCTCGGTGGTGGCGAGGATGAACTTGGCGTAGGCCGGGGGCTCTTCGAGGGTCTTGAGGAAGGCGTTGAAGGCGGCGGCGGAGAGCATGTGCACCTCGTCGATGATGTAGACCTTGTACTTGCCGCCCTGTGGCGGGATGAGCACCTGGCGGGTGAGTTCGCGCATCTGGTCGACGCCGTTGTTGGAGGCGGCGTCGAGCTCGAAGATATTCAACGAGGCGCCCTCGTTGAAGGAGAGGCAGCTTGGGCACTGGTTGCAGGCTTCGCCTTCGGGGGTGCGGAGCTCGCAGTTGATGGTCTTGGCGAGGATGCGTGCGCAGGTGGTCTTGCCGACGCCGCGCGGGCCGCAGAAGAGGAAGGCCTGAGGGAGCTGGCCGGTGAGGATGGCGTTTTTGAGGGTGCGCGTGATGTGTTCCTGCCCGACCACGGTGGCGAAAGTGGCGGGACGGTATTTGCGCGCTGATACTACGAAGTTGTCCATTTTATTAGTATTCAATATATAATATAAATCACCCTCGCGGAAATCCAGTTGCAAATGTACACATTTTTTGGGAAACGGAGCAGTTTTTTTTGCCACGAGGGAGGAAAACCGATGGCTGACTGCCAGGGGATTAGGGGAGTCAAAGTTTGCCTATGGTTTGATGAAATATTTTAACGGATGGACAATAAAAAGGGGACTTTCGCGTTACGGTGCTACATGCGCAGCCTGCGCGGTCGGGCGGGATGCGCCGACGGGAAATGATGTATAACATTTAAAATCAGCATACAATGGCAAAGATTGAACAGGGAATTCTGGGGCCGTTCCGCGGTACGGTGGGGACGGTGATCGGGTACCGGTGGAGGGACCGGTGGTGCATGCGCGCGCGGCCGAGCCACTACAACGACCGCCGCAGCGAGGCGCAGCTGCAG
>CACWPQ010000038.1 GCA_902762805.1 uncultured Bacteroidota bacterium
AAAATCAGTGCACTGACCGTCGCACAATACATCAATTACCTAAACAATCAGCCGATTGGTAGAGTCAAATATGCACTGGTTTAATTCCGCCAACGGGTAGGAATAATTGTAATAACGGTTATTGGCTTCGCTCTGGCGTGCGTGTCATGCACTGGCGTCTATTTCCCTTATCTTAACGAACAATACGAACTATGACAAAAATAAAACACAAGTGCCTATTTGAGAAAATTCCCGCAAAACTCGAGTTGAGCATATGGGAACCCAATGTATACGCCATTGAAGATTTTCTACTTCAAATTTCGCTTTTTTTCAAGGGGCAAAAGAAAGCAAAAAAGATAAAACAATGTCGTAAATGTGGGCGCTATGCCATAGAGTGCCCTTACTGTCATACTGACATCGAGGCCGACTCATTGCCGCAGGAAATGACTTGTAATGATTGCAACAACACATTCTATATTTTACACAAGCATCCTTAAGTTCAGCTGCAGGCCGGCCGAAACGGGAATTTGGCTTGAACCGGGTGGGGGAGGGGGCGTTTGGATGCTGGGGAAGGCCAGGTTGGCAAAAAAATATAGTGCTCAAAACCAATGTGCTGCAACTTTTTTATAAAAAATATTTTGCCATGTTGCAAAATGTTCGTACCTTTGCACCCGATTTCAAAAGTGAAATTGTCCCCAATGCCGCATTCGTCTAGTGGTCCAGGACATCTGCCTCTCACGCAGAAGATCACGAGTTCGACTCTCGTATGCGGTACCAAAGCCTCCCCCTTGACCAAGGAGGCTTTTCTTCATTATTCCCAAATCTTAATTTTTAAATCTTAATTTTTAATTTTTTTCGTATTTTTGCACCTCGAATTATGGCACGCCACTTCATCCATATGGCCTATAATGGAGCGAGTTACTGCGGTTGGCAGACCCAGCCCGCGCTCCCCACGGTGCAGCTCACCCTCGAGCAGGCGCTCTCGACGCTGCTGCGCCAGCCCGTCGCCGTGGTGGGCTGCGGCCGTACGGACACCGGCGTGCATGCCAGCGACTTCTATGCCCATTTCGATTGCAGCGCACAGGAACCGTTGGACTGTGGGCAGCTGGTCTTCAAGCTGAACAACCTGCTTCCGCCCGACATCGCCATTTTCGCCATCTACCCCGTGGCCGTGGGCGCCCACGCCCGTTTCGACGCCACGGCCCGCACCTATCAGTACCACGTCTCCCCGCTCCGCCTCCCTTTCCGCCAGGGGCTCTACGCGCGTATCTATTATATGCCCGACCTCGACCTCATGAACCGCGCCGCCGAAATCCTCATGGAGTACGACGACTTCACCTCCTTCGCCAAGTTGCACACGCAGGTGAAGACCAACATCTGCCACCTGACCGAGGCGCATTGGGATTGCATCCCACTGAACACTGAACACTGCTCACTGAACACTGCCTACGAGCTGGTGTTCACCATCCGCAGCAACCGCTTCTTGCGCAACATGGTGCGGTCGGTCACCGGCACACTGCTCGACGTGGGTCGCGGCAAGCTCACCCTCGACGGCCTGCGCCAAATCATCGAGAAGAAAGACCGCTGCGCCGCCGGCGTCAGCATGCCGCCCCAAGGCCTCTTCCTCACCAAGGTGGACTACCCCCCCCACATCCTCCCTCCAACCTCCGCCCTCCGCCCTCCTTTTACCTCCTAAAAATATGAAATATATCGAAGTAACCTTTACCATGGACGACACCGGCGTCTTTCGCGACATGCTCGTCGACACCCTCGGCAACGAGGGCCCCTACGAGAGTTTTGTCGAAACTCCGGACGGCCTCAAGGCCTATGTGCCGCAGGCTGAATACGACCCCGCATGGCTGGCCGCCACTGCCCAGGCGTTCCCCATCCCGCTGAAATACAAGGCTTCCGAGATGGAAGACCGCAACTGGAACCAGGAGTGGGAAGGTCAGCACGAGGCTGTGCTCGTCAAGTACAGCGGTGGCGCCGTTTGGGTGCGCGCCCCCTTCCATCCGCACCGCACGGATGTTGACTACGAGCTGATTATAGAGCCCAAGATGAGCTTCGGCACCGCCCACCACCCCACTACCGCCATGATGCTTGCCTATGTGGCCGAGCTGCCCGTGGCCGGCAAGCGCGTCCTGGACATGGGCTGCGGCACCGCCATCCTAGCCATCCTGGCCAAGATGCGCGGCGCGGCCTATGCGGAGGGCATCGACGTGGACGAGTGGGCCTTCCGCAACGCGCAGGAGAACGCTGCCACCAACGGCGTCGACCTCACCCTCCGCCTCGGCGACGCCTCGCTCCTGGCTCCCGACGCCGCCTTCGACCTTGTCATCGCCAACATCAACCGCAACATCCTACTGCGCGACATGGAACGCTACGCCAGCGTCATGTCGCCCGGCGCCACCCTGCTCCTCTCCGGCTTCTACCAAGCCGACGAGGGCGCCCTCATCGCCCGCGCCAACGAGCTGGGTATGACCTTGGTAGAAAAAAAGACACGCGACGGCTGGTCCGCCCTCCACCTGGCCAAAAACCAACACTGACCACCGCCCACTGACCACTGACCACTGACCACTATGATCGTCTGCATTGCCGAGAAGCCCTCTGTGGCGCGCGAGATAGCCAAAGTGCTGGGTGCCAACACCTCGCACGATGGCTACATGGAAGGCAACGGCTACCAGGTCACCTGGACCTTCGGCCACCTCTGCACCCTCAAGGAGCCGCAGGACTACACTGACCAATGGCGTCGCTGGAGCCTCGGCTCGTTGCCCATGATTCCGCCGCGCTTCGGTATCAAACTCATTGACAATCAGGGCTACGAGAAGCAGTTCCACACCATCGAGCGCCTCATGCAGGCCGCCGACGGCATCATCAACTGCGGCGATGCCGGCCAGGAGGGCGAGCTCATCCAGCGCTGGGTGATGCAGAAAGCCAAAGCCACCTGCCCCGTGCAACGCCTCTGGGTCAGCAGCCTCACCGAGGAGGCCATCCGCGAAGCCTTCGCCAACCTCCGCCCGCAGGAGGAATACCAGTCGCTCTACGAAGCCGGCCTTTGCCGCGCCATCGGCGACTGGCTCCTCGGCATGAACGCCACCCGCCTCTACACCCTCCGCTTCTCGCAGCAGAAGGGGCAGATTCTCTCCATCGGCCGCGTCCAGACCCCCACGCTGGCCATGATAGTCAAGCGCCATTTCGAGATAAAAGACTTCAAACCAGAGAAATACTGGATCCTCTCCACCCTCTACCGCGGCGTAACCTTCTCCTCCACCAAGGGCAAAATCAAGAAGCCCGAGGAGGGGCAGCAGGCGCTGGATGCCATCCGCGGCAAATACTTCACCGTCACCGACATACAGCAGAAGCAGGGCACCGAGGCGCCGCCCCGCCTCTTCGACCTCACCAGTCTGCAGGTGGAGTGCAACAAGAAATTCTCCTTCTCGGCCGACGACACGCTGAAGCACATCCAGTCACTGTACGAGAAGAAACTCACCACCTACCCCCGCGTCGACACCACCTACCTCTCCGACGACATCTACGCCCGCTGCCCCAATATCCTGCAAGGGCTGCATCCCTATGCGCCGCTCATCCAGCCGCTTATGGGCAAGAAGCTCAAGAAAAGCAGGAAGGTGTTCGACAGCAGCAAGGTGACCGACCACCACGCCATCATCCCCACCGGCCAGGACCCCTCGCAAGCGGGCCTCACCATGGCCGAGAAGCGGGTCTACGACCTCGTGGCGCGCCGCTTCATCGCCGTTTTCTACCCCGACTGCAAGTTCAGCACCACCACCGTGCTGGGCGAAGTGGAGAAGGTTGAATTCAAGGCCACCGGCAAGCAGATACTCGACGAGGGCTGGCGCATCGTCTTCGGCGGACAGTGCACCACCCCCGACGACGACGCCAAGAAGCCCGACGACGAGGAGCAGACCCTCCCCGCCTTCACCCAGGGCGAGCACGGCCCCCACGAACCCTCGCTCACCGAGAAGCAGACCACCCCGCCCAAGCCCTACACCGAAGCCACCCTGCTCCGCGCCATGGAGACCGCCGGCAAGAGCGTCGAGGACGAGGAGCTCCGCGACGCCCTCAAGGCCAACGGCATCGGTCGCCCATCCACCCGCGCCGCTATCATCGAGACGTTGTTCAAGCGCCAGTACATCAGCAAGGTGCGCAAGAGCCTGGAGCCTACGCCCATCGGCATCGCCCTCATCGGCGTCATACAGGAGGACCTCCTCAAGAGCGCCGAACTCACCGGCCAGTGGGAGAAGAAGTTGCGCGACATAGAAGCCCACAAATACGACGCCCGCCAATTCCTCGACGAGCTGAAGCAGATGACCGGCCAAATCGTCCAGCAGGTCCTCGCCGACGGCACTCGCCGACTCGTTTTCGTCTGATTTTCCTGGTGGATATATTATTTTTATCCGTAAATATAATATTTCATTATACGTGACGTTAATCGCTTGTATGATTGCTGAAAACATAGCCCGCATCCAGGCCACCTTGCCGCCGTCGGCTCGCCTCGTCGCCGTCTCGAAACTCAAGCCCGTGGAGGACATCCTCGAGGCCTACCGTGCTGGACAGCGCCTCTTCGGCGAGAACTACGCCACCGAGCTGCGCGACAAGGCCGCCCTCCTGCCGCCCGACATCGAGTGGCACTTCATCGGCCACCTCCAATCCAAGCAGCTCAAGTACTACATCCCCTTCGTCAGCATGATCCACGGCGTCGACTCCCTGGAGCATTTGCGCGACGTGGATGCCGCCGCCGCCAAGGTCCGCCGCACCGTCGATGTGCTGCTGCAAGTCCATGTGGCACAGGAGGAGACCAAGTTCGGTTTCCTTCCCAGCGAGTTGGAAAACATGCAATTCGCTGAGAATTTGGAGCATACACGCATCTGTGGCCTCATGGCCATGGCCTCCAATACGCCCGACGAGGCACGCATCTGCGCTGATTTCCATGCAGTTAAACTCCTCTTCGACCGCCTCAAGGCCGGCCCCTTCGCCGCCTCGCCCCACTTCCGCGAGCTCTCCATGGGCATGAGCCACGACTACCCCCTGGCCCTCGCCGAGGGAGCCACCCTCGTCCGCATCGGATCCTCCATCTTCGGCGCCCGCGACTACAGCAAGAATCAATAACCCATAACCCTTCAAAAATGCAAATATTCAAGAAAAGCAAGAACATCATCCTCTCCTATGTGGTCATCACCCTCGGCCTGATGATCTACACCTTCGCCTGGTCGGCCTTCATGCTTCCGGCTCAGATTGTCGGCGGCGGCGTCAGCGGCATGTCGTCGATTATCTACTATGCGTTGGGTGTGCACATCCCGATCGGTGTCCTCAACCTTATCTTTAATGGCATCCTGGTCGCCTTTGGCTTCAAGATGCTGGGCTCCAAGTTCGGCGCCAACACCATCTACGGCATCGCCATGTCGTCCGTCTTCTTCATCATGTGGCAGCAGGGTCTCCACGTGGAAAACCTCTTCCGCAACCCCGACGGCAGCATGCAGTTCGACCCCTTCATGTGTGCCATCATCGGCGGCGCCCTCTGCGGCCTCGGCATCGGCCTGAGCTTCATCATGGGCGGCAACACCGGCGGCACCGACATCATCGCGCTGATTGTCACCAAGTACTACAACATCTCGCCCGGCCGCGTCATCATGCTGCTCGACATCGTCATCGTGGGCTGCTCCTACTTCGTCTCGCACAAGATTGGCAACGTCGTCTATGGCTACGTCGTCATGGGCGTCATGACCTATGTGCTCGACATGGTGCTCGACGGCAACAAGCAGAGCTATCAGATTATGGTCTTCTCGCTTAAGAATGAGGAGATTGCCGACGCCGTAACCCGCGAGGTGGGCCGTGGCGCCACCCTCCTCGACGCCGAGGGAAGCTACACCAAGCAGGCGCAGAAGGTGCTCCTGATGATGGTCCACCGCACCGACAAGTCGCACGTGATGCAGATCATCAACCGCATCGACGAGAACGCCTTCATCTCCGTCAACAAGACCCAGGGCGTCTACGGCAAAAACTTCGAAAAGCTCAAGTTATGAAAATGATATCCCCCTCGCTCCTCAGCGCCGACTTCGGCAACCTGCAGCGCGACATCGAGATGCTCAACGCCTCCGACTGCGACTGGCTCCACGTCGACGTCATGGACGGCCTCTTCGTGCCCAACATCTCCTTCGGCCAGCCCGTCGTCAAGCACATAAAAAAGCACGCTCGCAAGCCGCTCGACGTCCACCTGATGATTATGGACCCCGGTCGCTATGTGGCTGATTTCAAAGAGGCTGGAGCCGATATCCTCACCGTCCACTATGAGGCCTGCACCCACCTCGACCGCGTCCTCCACAGCATCCGCGACCACGGCATGCAGTGTGGCGTCGTGCTCAACCCCCATACCGCCGTCGCACTCCTCGAAGACTCCATCCAGCTCTGCGACCTCGTGCTCCTGATGTCGGTCAACCCGGGCTTCGGCGGGCAGAAATTTATAGAGAATACCTACGACAAGGTGCGTCAGCTCAAGCAACTCTGCAATAGGAAAAACCCCTCCTGCCTCATCGAGGTCGACGGCGGAGTCAACCTCCAGAATGCCCCCTTGCTCTACGAGGCCGGCGCCGACGTGCTGGTGGCCGGCAACGCCGTGTTCAAGAGCGACGACCCCATCGCTACCATCCACGCTCTCAAGCACTAATGCGTCCCCGTCTGATTATAGCCCCCGGCAAAGACAAAGCCCTCCAGCGCCGCCACCCTTGGGTCTTCTCCGGCGCCGTGAAGCGCATCGAAGGCTCGCCACAGCCAGGCGACCTTGTCGACATCCATGCCGTCGATGGCCGCTGGCTCGCCACCGGACACTATCAGGACGACAGCATCGTCTGCAAAGTGCTGTCGTTTGACACACAGCAGATTGACTCCGATTTTTTCAAGCAACGCTTCCAATCTGCCATCGCCTACCGCGAGCGCTTGGGCTTTTTTGAATACACGAATTCAAAATTCAAAATTCAAAATTTCCCTTTGACCAACGTCTTCCGCCTCGTCCACGCCGAAGGCGACTACCTGCCCGGCCTCGTCGCCGACTGGTACAACGGAGTCCTTGTCCTCCAGGCACATAGCCTTGGCATGCACCGCCAGTTCCCCCTCTTTGTCGACCTCTTCCGCCAGCTCCTCGGCGACCGCCTCCTGGCCGTCTTCGACAAGAGCAGCGCCACCTGCCCCGGCGGCGCCGACGACGGCTACCTTTGGGGCATCGACCCCACGGAACACGAGATTTGCGAAAGCGGCAACCACCTGCTTATCAACTTCTTCGAAGGGCAGAAGACAGGCTTCTTCATCGACCAGCGCGAGAACCGCGCCCTGGTGCAGCAGCTCGCCGCCAGCCGCCGCATCCTCAACTGCTTCGGCTACACCGGCGGCTTCTCCCTCGCAGCCCTCCGCGGCGGCGCGGAATATGTTGAGACGGTGGACATCAGCCGCAAGGCCATCGACCTCTGCAACCGCAACGTGGAGCTCAACTTCGGCCCCGACGCACCCCACCGGGGCACCGTGGCCGACGTGCTTCAATTCCTCGCACAGAACGAATTTCAAAATTCAAAATTCGACTTTATTATCCTCGACCCGCCGGCCTTCGCCAAGAATCACCGCTCGCTGCAGGCCGGGCTCAAAGGCTATCGCGCTATCAACCAGCGCGCTATGGAGGCCATGCCCAGCGGCGGACTGCTGATGACCTTCAGCTGCTCACAGGCCGTCTCGCGCGACGACTTCCAGACCATGGTCTTCACCGGCGCCATGAATGCCGGCCGCCGTGTCCGCATCGTCCGCCGGCTGCCCCACGCCATGGACCACCCCGTCTCCATCCACCACCCCGAAGGCGAGTACCTCAAAGGCCTCCTCCTGGAGGTGGAGTGAACTGGCTGGGATATAGGCAGATGCACTGGCCCGCCCCTCGCTGTCCACCACAAAGCCCCACATCCTGACATTCCGCTCATTCCACCCCTCCGGAAGCTGCATCTCCAAGTGCCCCCGCCGCCGCTCCGCAGGGTGGGAGAGAAGCCCCTCGCGCGTATCCGCATTATACACGTACACATACACCCTATCCGACGCCTTCGCCCGCGTCATCCCGCTATTCCTTTCGAAATCAACGTGCAGCACATTGTTTTCATCCACGCTCGCCGTCGTGAACCGCACCGGCGCCGCCGCACCCTCCGCAATGCGAATGCGTTCATATTCAACCCCTGTACGGACGCGGCGCGCCGCGTCCCTACCGAAACAATCTTTGTTCATCCTCACAAACGCGTTCCCTTCCGTCATCACATCCCTCTCCGCCCGCTCCCGCAGCCCCAGCAGCAGCGCCTGCCGCGCCGTTGCCGCGAACCGCACCATCCCCACAAACCACTCCCGCTCAGCCTGTTGCCTTTCGGTGTTCGGGTAATTGATCTCCTTGCGGTAAGCCCTCACGACCTGCCTGCCGCGCCACAGGTACCCCACCACGGTACCCACCTTCCCCCGGAACGGCCCGAGGATGCCCTGCTCTAACTTTGCCATACTGCTGCGTGTTTTTTTTGTTTTCAACGGCGAATTTCGCGAATTAAACGAATTTGCTTACCCTTTCGCGTAATTCGAAAAATTCGCCGTTCCAATACCCCTACAACGCCACAATTTTTGTTTTATTGCCCCCCATCACCTCCCATTGAAGAACAGGGGAAGAAGAGGATAGTAGAAAAGTGCTGATTATGAGCATGATAAAAACGGGCCGAAATGGCCCGTTTTTCTATTTTTTTTCGAAAAAAGTGCGTTTTTTATTCGCCGATGAACTTGCCGTCAATCTCGAAGTTCAGCGTCAGCGGGTCGCGCTCCTTTTTCCACCACAGGAAGCCGCTCCGCTTGACGATACAAGCCTGGTAGGTCATCTTGTTGCGCACCTTGCGCACCCACACATCCTTGATCGAGTAGCCCTTGTAGAGGCTCGCCACCGTGTCCTGGATGGCATGCGGGTAGTGGTTCTCGATGTAGTAGTGGGTCTCCATGCCTTTGTTGCTGAAAACCATCGCCGTGCGGCTCTTCTCCTCGTCGCGGAACGTAACCTTGTAGGTCAGCGAGTCCATGCGCCACCACTGCACCTCGGTGGCATCCTTCTGTTGGCGTTGGAAATCGTTCACATAGCTCACCTTCACCTCCTTCTCCGGGATGGCTTTCTGGGCCGAAAGGCTGCCCGCACTGAGCATCGCAAGCGCTGCAATTATGATTATCTTTTTCATATACAGTGTGTTATTTTGATTTTGATACTTCCGTTTACAACCGCAAATATACGAATTATTTTTTAATGCATCAGATTTTTCATCACAGCCTCCCCGTCGCGTATCACCTGCGAAGCCCACTCCAGCTTCAGCTCGATCAGTTCCTCCTCCCCCAACTGCCACCGCAGACCCTGGTCGGCACGCATGCGCTCCGTCAGGCTGAACAGGCTCAGTGCGGCGCAGACGCTGATGTTGAAACTCTCCGTGAATCCGTACATCGGTATCTTGACGTAGGCGTCGGCCATCTCCACCGCCTCGGGCGAGAGGCCGGTCAGTTCAGTGCCGAACACCAGGGCCGTCTTCTCCGTGATGTCGAGGTCGGTAATCATCTGGTCGCGCTCGTGGGGCAGCGTGGCCACGATGCGGTACCCCTTGTCCTTCAGTGCCTTGTAGGCCTCGGCAGTGCTGCCGTAGCGGTAGTAGTCCACCCACTTCGAGCTGCCCACCGCCACGTCGCCAGCCGGGTTGAAGGCGTTGCTCTTCTCAATCACGTGCACGTCCTGCACCCCGAAACAATCGCACGAGCGCAGCACCGCCGACGCGTTGTGGCTCTGGTAGATGTCCTCCAGCACCACGCAGAGGTGCCTCGTGCGCAGCGGCGCCAGGCGGTCGAAAAGCTGACGCTTGTTGTCCGAAAATAGTTCTGTAGCGCGCTCATACAGAGCGGTTTTCTCTTGCATTGAGAGGTGGTCGAAGAGGCCCGGTTGGGCTGGTATACGTAGCGGCATAATCTTAATTTTTATTAACAGTAACGTGCAATCAGAAAAAAAGTTGTAATTTTGCACCCGATTTTTGAAAAAAATTATGCTGGTAGGATACGACGCCAATAACGTGATGCGCAATGGCGCTGAATTGGGTGACTGGAGCAGGTCGCTGATTGACACTTTGGCCAAG
>CACWPQ010000039.1 GCA_902762805.1 uncultured Bacteroidota bacterium
CACTTGACTTCGCTTCCGCTCGTCACCCTAAAGGGCCGTTATCGAAAGCCACTGGCTTTCTTCATATTTTGCCATAATTGCTTAAACGTTTAAGGATTAATTATTTAATGTTATCTTCTAGATGCATGTGAAACTACAAAAGTACGCTTTTTATTCGAATAGTGTAAAAAATGTTTTCAACCGGAGGGAAAACTGCTCGAAATGCGGTGCAAAAACGGCGGCAAAACAACCGAAATTTCCCCCGAAAAAGGGCAAAAATGGCAGGTTTGTAACAGGCTGATAATAAGCACATAATAGTGCTCCCCTTTTTCTCCTCTTTTTCTCTTCTTTTTACTCTCTAGGGCAACGCAGGGGGAGGGGAGGGGGAATGGGGGAAAAAAACGATGGTGTCGCAATAGTCCCCATCGGGGACACAAGCGAATAGCCAGGGGGGGGCAAACCGCTGGTAAGGGTAGGGATACAAACATGGTCTTGGCAGGGCGACAGAACACTGAACATCAGCAACCTGCCGACCCGCTGGGGCTAGCGTGCATGGGCCAGCGTGGCAGGGGTTTTGGCCCACGGCCTACACTCTTGCCCGGTAGCTGTCATGTCCTGCGGACTTTGGAGACACCTTCAGTTCATTGAAATATGCAGCAGGTGATCTACACATCAATTGTGAGCACTCTTCTTGAATTTACTACGGACAATAGTATTTTCCCTTGATATTGGAAGAAACCATCAGTTGGTTCCATATACTGTCTCTCGGTATCGTTATGTAACTGCCATCCTTCTTGTAAAGAGTATCATATTGTATTTCTCTATAGTAATTATGATGCTCCCGAAGCGACCAAGCACCATAATATGGGGTTAATTCTAGGTCAAAAGTGTCACCAATCTTTATTGGAGTCCCAATGGCATCGGGGATATCAGAGGTAACTATTGTTAAAGCAATGCGAGAATAATTTTTCACAGTCCAAAATATTCCACTCCATTTCAAATCTGTCGTATCTATACAGTGGACATAATACAAAATAAACTCATCAACAGTATAGATGCTGTCCACTTTGAATCTTCCAGCATAAGGTTTCGGCTTCATGTACTCCGGTGAGACTTTCTCATCGGTGGGCAAAGATGGTGGTTTGTTCTGAGAGAAACATTCGGGAACAAAAAAAACATGACAGATGGCTACAACTATAAGCCAATATGTTACCTTTCTTCTCATAATTTTGTTTTTTCAAGTAATTACAGAGCGTCTCTTTGTATTTTGCGATTGTGGATTAAACGTTTAAGGATTAATTGATTAATATATTTTTCTGATTGCATGTGAAATTACAAAGATACGTTTTTTAATCGAATAATGTAAAAAAGTTACCAACCGGGGTGAAATCTGCAGGAATGCGGTGCAAAATCACCAACAGTGGTGAAGTGCCATATTGTGCTGTATCTGTATTTTTGTACTCGCAAATCAAAGGTGATTTGCCATGTAACAATATAAAAAACAGTACAATATGAACTACTCTGCAAGAAAAACCACACTTCTTTTTGCCTTCTGGGCCATCGCCATGTTTTTAGGTATGTCGGCTGCGGCGCAGCCGTCGAAGACCGACGCCATGATTTTCGGCCACGTCATCGACCGCTCGTCGGGCCAGCACCTGCCGTTTGTCAACCTCGTGCTCTACAGGGAAGCGCCTGGCGGCAAGCGCACACAGGTGCAGGGCACCGCCACCGACGAGACGGGCCACTACTACCTCCACAATGTGCCCGAGGGGGAATATGTCATTACCGTTACGATGGTGGGCTACAAGAAGTTGGAGCGCTCCGTCGAAGCCCGCCGCGGCCGCAGCACGGAGGTCAATATCGAGATCGAGCCCAACGCCACGCGGCTAGAGGACGTCCTGGTCTCCGCTACACGCTACGAGACCGACCGCCGTTCCTCCTCGACCGTCGTCGGCATGCTCACGCCGGCTGCCATGGAGGACGTCGGCGCCGTCAACCTGGCCGAGGGTCTCGTCTTCCAACCCGGCCTGCGGGTGGAGAACACCTGCCAGAACTGCGGCGTCAACTCGGTGCGTATCAACGGATTGGATGGCAAATACTCGCAGGTGCTCATCGACGGGCGCCCGCTGGTCAGCTCGCTGGCCGGTGTCTATGGGCTGGAGCAGGTGCCGGCCTCGATGATCGACCGCGTGGAGGTGATCCGTGGCGGCGGCTCGTCGCTCTTCGGCGCCAACGCCATCGGCGGCGTGATCAACGTCATCACCCGCGAGCCCCTCACCAACTCGCTCGACATCTCGCACACGGTCAGCAACCTTGAGGGCAAAGCCTGGGACCACGTCACTTCGCTCGGCGCCGCCTTTGTCTCGCCCGACCGGCGCGCCGGTGCCTACCTCTTCGGCTCCCACCGCTCGCGCCAGGGGTTCGACCACGACGGCGACGGCTTCACCGAGCTGGGCCGTCTGCGCGCTTCGTCGCTCGGCTTCCGCTCCTTCTACCGCGTCAGCGAGCGCTCGAAGCTCTCGCTCGAGTACCACAACACCTACGAGTTCCGCCGCGGCGGCGACAGCATCGACCTCCAGCCCCACCTCGCCCTTGTCGCCGAGCAGGCCGAGCACCACATCAACGGCGGCAGTCTGACCTACGACTTCGTCTCCTCCGACTCGCGCGCACGCCTCTCGCTCTTCTCTTCGCTCCAGCACATCGACCGCGCCACCTACTACGGCACCGGCCGCGACCTCGACGCCTACGGCACCTCCGACGACCTCACCTCCGTCTCAGGCGCCCAGTTCAACTACGCCTTCGACACCCTCCTCTTCCTCCCCGCACAGCTCATCGCCGGCGCCGAGTATTCGCGCAATATCCTCGAGGACCTCCAGCCCGCCTACCACCGCGAGCTCAACCAGGACATCGCCATTGCCAGCGCTTTCGTGCAGAACGAGTGGAAGAACGACGCCCTGGGCATCCTCCTCGGCCTGCGCGCCGACAAGCACAGCCTCATGGAGCGCCTCGTCCTCAGCCCGCGCGCCACACTGCGCTACAGCCACCCCTCCGGCCTCGTGCTCCGCGCCAGCTATTCCTCCGGCTTCCGTGCCCCGCAGGCCTTCGACGAGGACCTCCACATCATGGCCGTCGGCGGCGAGGTGGCCATCATCTCGCTCGACCCCGACCTGCGACCCGAGTATTCCGGCAGCGCCAGCGCTTCGCTCGGCTTCACCCGCACGGTGGGCGACTGCAGCCTCGACCTCCTGCTCGAGGGCTTCTACACCCGGCTGGACGATGTCTTCATCCTCCGCGAACACGGCAGCGACGCCGCCGGCAACCTCCTGATGGAGCGCACCAACGGCAGCGGCGCCTACGTGGCCGGCGCCAACCTCGAAGCCTCGGCCGCGTGGCCCAACAGCCTGGCACTGCAGGCAGGCTTCACCGTCCAGCGCAGCCGCTACCTCAAGCCCGAGCAGTGGAGCGAGAACCCCGCCATCGAGCCCCAGCGACGCATGTTCCGCACCCCCGACTTCTACGGCTTCCTCACCGCCTCCTACAACTTCCTTCCTGCGCTGAAGGCAGCCCTCTCGGCCACCTACACCGGCCCGATGCTCGTCCAGCACCTGGCTGGCTACATCGACGCCGACCGGGAAGTGGAAACCCCTTCCTTCTTCGACCTCAACCTCAAGCTCAGCTACGACTTCCGCCTCTCGGCTGGCGCCACGCTCCAGCTCAACGGCGGCATACAGAACATCTTCAACGCCTACCAGGACGACTTCGACCAAGGCCCCGACCGCGACGCCGGTTACATCTACGGCCCCAACCGCCCCCGCACGCTGTTCCTCGGCGCCAAACTATCCATCTGACTCGAGTCTTCCCCCTCCTCCCCCCTGCTTCCCTGAGGGTGGACTGTGGGTTCAGACGTGTCTGTATATATATGTACAGAAAAGCCGGAGGCTCCTTGCGGGGCTTCCGGCTTGAAAATGTTGTGTGCAGAGTTTAGAGCGTCTGGACGGCTTCGATGAGGCCTTTGCCGATTTCGATGGCTTCCTCGTTCTGGGGAATGAGGTTCCAGTGGCGCTGGGGGAGGGAGTGTTCGAGTCCTTCGTGGATGTACTGCTTGTCGACGATGGGCTTCAGTTTGAGGAAGCCGCCGAGGACGACCATGTTGAACACCTTGGAGATGCCGAGTTCCTGTGCTTTGGCGGTGGCGGCGATCTTGTAGATGTTGATGTCCTTGCGGGTGGGCTCGTGGGTGATGCCGTTGGGGTCGTAGATGAGCAGGCCGCCGGGTTTGACGCTGGCCTCAAACTTGTCGAGGGACTGTTGGTTGAGGATGATGGCGGTGTCGAACTGGTTGATGATGGGCGAGCTGATGCGCTCGTCGCTGATGATGACGGAGACGTTGGCCGTGCCGCCGCGCATCTCGGGGCCGTAGCTGGGCATCCAGCTGACCTCTTTGTTCTGCATAACGCCGGAGTAGGCAAGAATCTTGCCCATGGAGAGGACACCCTGTCCACCGAAGCCGGCTATGATGATTTCTTCAGTCATTGTTTCTTTGTTTTTAATTGGTGATTATTGCATAACGGTCAGCGGGTGGTCGAGGACGAGGCGGTTGACGTCAATGCCTTCGGCAATCTTGCCGTCGACTTTGATGTCGCCGACGGGGTAGTTGGGCATCATGTTGTCTTCCATCCACTTGTTGGCGGCCACGGGGGTCATCTTCCAGCCGGAGTTGCAGTTGGAGAGGATTTCGACGAAGGAGAGGCCCTTGCCGAGCTTCTGGTTCTCGAAAGCCTTGCGGATGGCGGCCTTGGCCTTGCGGACGGCGCCGGGGTTCTGGACGCTCTGGCGGGTAACGTAGTAGGTGCCCGGGAGGGTGGCCAGGAGTTCGGTCATGCGGAGGGGGTATCCGTTGAGGTCGACGCGACGGCCGTAGGGGGTGGTGGCGCTGCGCATACCGACCAGCGTGGTGGGGGCCATCTGGCCGCCGGTCATGCCGTAGATACCGTTGTTGACGAAAATCATGGTGATGTTCTCACCGCGGTTGGCGGCGTGGATGGTCTCGGCGGTACCGATGGCGGCGAGGTCGCCGTCGCCCTGGTAGGTGAAGACGTAGCACTCGGGGTTGAGGCGCTTGACGGCGGTGGCGACTGCGGGGGCGCGACCGTGGGCGGCCTCCTGGAAGTCGACGTCGAAGTAGTTGTAGGCCAGCACGGAGCAGCCGACGGGGCTGACGCCGACGGTCTTGTCCTGGATGCCCATCTCGTCGATGACTTCGGCGATGAGGCGGTGGGTGGTGCCGTGGCCGCAGCCGGGGCAGTAGTGCATGACGGCGTCGGTCAGTACTTTGGTCTTGGTGTAAACCTCGGTGTAACCCTCTTTCAAGAGCTCTTGTTTGCGAGCTTCAATATCTATATTTGCCATAGTGTGTATTCCTTATTTGATGATTTTGTTTTCAAGAGCTTCCAGGACCTCGGTCGGGGTGGGGATGATACCGCCGAAACGGCCGAAGTGCTCGGTCTTGACGTTGCACTCGGTGGCGAGCTTGACGTCCTCGATCATCTGGCCGGCGCTCATTTCGACGCAGAGGATACCCTTCACGCGTTTGGCCACCTCGGCGAGCTGCTTGGTGGGGAAGGGGAAGAGGGTGATGAGGCGGAAGAGACCCACCTTGATGCCCTTTTCGCGAGCCATCTGCATGGCTTTCATGGCGATGCGGCTGGAGGAGCCGTAGGCGACGAAGATGTAGTCGGCGTCCTCGCAGTTGATGGTCTCGAAGCGCACTTCCTTCTCCTTCATCTCGGCGTACTTGGCCTGCAGCTTGTGGTTGAAGACTTCCTGGCGGGCGCTCTCAAGCTCGAGCGAGGTGATGATGTTGTGGCCGCGGTCGGCGGGTTTGCCGAAGGTGCCCCAGGGGGCGTTCTTGCGGCGCTCCTCCTCGGTCCAACGGGCGATGTTGTCGCGGGTGTAGAGCTTCTCCATGCACTGGCCGATGGCGCCGTCGGAGAGGATGAGGACGGGGTTGCGGTATTTGAAGGCGATGTCCCATGCGTCGAAGACGAAGTCGTACATCTCCTGCACCGAGGCGGGTGCGAGGGTGTAGAGCTGGTAGTCGCCGTGGCCGCCGCCCTTGACGGACTGGAAGTAGTCGCTCTGCGAGGGCTGGATGGTGCCGAGGCCGGGGCCGCCGCGCATCACGTTGACGATGACGCAAGGGATTTCGGCGCCGGCGAGGTAGGTCAAGCCTTCCTGCATGAGCGAGATTCCGGGGCTGGAGCTGGAGGTGGCGACCTTCTTGCCGGTGGCGGCGCCGCCGTAGACCATGTTGATGGAGGAGACCTCCGATTCGGCCTGCAGCACCACCATGCCGGTGGTCTCCCAGGGTTTTTCAGCCATGAGGGTTTCCATAACTTCCGACTGCGGGGTGATGGGATAGCCGAAGTAGCCGTCCGTACCGCTGGCAATCATTGCTTGGGCAATAGCTTCATTGCCCTTCATCAGTTTCAGTTCTCTTGCCATATTGTTTCCTCTTTTCGTGTTAGATTTGTTTTTTGTAAACGGAAATCACCCCGTCGGGGCAGACCATCGCGCAGCTGGCGCAGCCGATGCATTTGTCATTGACGGTTTGGGTGTAGTTGTAGCCCTTTCCGTTCACTTCTTTCGACAGCTCGAGGCATTTCACTGGGCAGACGGGCACACAGACTCCGCAGCCTTTGCAACGCTCGGTATCGACAATGATTTGTCCTTTAAATGCCATATTTTTAATGTTATAAGATTAATAAAATGTTGTTTTTTTCCTATAATTAGTGCCTGCAAAAGTACGAAATAAATTCTATTCTATCACCAAAAATGGTGAAAATATTTTTCGATTTAATGTAACGCATTGATTGTTAGTGTGCTGCATTGATAGGTTCTCCCTGATGGCAAAATGCCGAATTTTTTGAAGAAAAACGAAAAAAAGGGCAAAAATGGCTCGGACGCAACTGGCTGATAATAGGCGGTTTGGAGGTATCCTCTTCTTCTCCCCTTCTTACCCTCTTTTTCCTCTCCAGGGCGTCGAGGGGGGATGGCGTGGAGGGCGGAGGGTGGAAGGTGGAGGGCGGAGGGGAAAATTATCCAATTTTCATAAGCCTGGAATAGAGTGCATTGTGAAAAAGTTTCAAAAAAATATAATTGCACGTGTTACTTTTTGCGTATTTTTGCATCTAACTAATATAGAAAACGCAAACGGAAAAAGGAATGCGGTGACCCGAAAAGAGACAAGACATATGGAATTCGAGCAGATGTTGCGCCGCTCGCGCTGCATCCTGTACAAGGTATGCCTTGCGTTCACCGACCGGCAGGCGGACAATGTCGACGACCTCTACCAGGAAATCGTCTGCAACCTGTGGCGCGGATGGCCGAAATTCCGGGGCGAGAGCGACCCCACCACGTGGGTCTACCGCATAGCCCTCAACACCGCCGGCATGGAGCTGCGCAAGCGCAAGCGGAGGGAGAGGTACGAGCTTGTGCCGCTCGACGAGAGGCTCCTTGGCACCCTGCGCGAGGACGACGACCCGCGACGCGAAACGCTCTACAACCTCATCGACCAACTGCCCGACGACGAAAAGAAACTCCTCTTCCTGCACCTCGACCACCTCACCAACGCCCAGATCGCCGAAGTGGCGGGCACGACCGAAGCCGCCGTCAAGCAACACCTCTACCGAATCCGACAGAAGCTGATACAAATGCATAGACAAGAAGATGAATAAAGAAACCCACACAAATCCGCATCCCGGCACTGACGTTGCCGAGGGAGATGCCCTTTTCGCCGACCTGCAGGCCTTTTGGGACGGGCAGTCGAGCCGCATCGAGCGCGCGCTGTCCGCCGCCGGCGGCCGCCCCTGGCCGGCGGCGGCGAG
>CACWPQ010000040.1 GCA_902762805.1 uncultured Bacteroidota bacterium
TCATATGCAACACAAAAGTAGTCACTTTACCTGAGAGTACCAAATTTTTGGTGCTCTTTTTTTCTATTCAGTGTTGCACTTGTAACTGGAATTTAGGCAGGAATGTCCGCCAACCGAAGCACAGTACAGCGAAAATGGGACTTCCGGGAAAGTATAAACTTTAAAAGTTAGTAAAAATGAAAGTGAAAAACAACAAGATAAAGTTTCTTCTCGCAGCCGCAGTGCTAGTCGCAGTCGCATTTATCTCATTAATGGGATGTTCTAAAGCCAATGAGGAAATCGACAATAGTTCCGTTGGCAAAGACTCGTCCTCTTATACCATAGAGCTTGAAAAAAATGAAATAGACGTACTTTCAAGAGAAATAGGCATCGCGCATAATTGCGTGCTTTTCTCATTATACAGGAATCCTGGTATTGATGGGTTGAGTGCAACAGAACTTTGTCATTATATACATGACTTTCTTGTTGCAAATGGCGATGCAATGGGACTAGTAATGTTGCCGAATTATATGAGAACAGCCGACAGCATAGGAGAGGCAATGGCAGAAATTTATTCCAGTATCGGAAGACTGATTGAGAACGAAGGCACAGATTGGTACCTTCCCGATAACGTAGACCAGGAACTGATCATACGTACCATGGAGGAATATTATGCTTTTGTTAATGAGGCTTTTTTAGAGAGCGACACATATGATGAGTTCGAAAATGCTTGTTTGGATCATCTCCAAGCATTGTGTGATGAAACAAAAACAATTAACGACTATTTTTATCTGAATGCCTGTGGAAATATCACCTTTGCCTCATATTGTGCATGGGTGTCGATTTTTTCCGGATACAACACAAATGCCAAAGGTCTTTTGGGGGATTCTAGAGAATGGCTTCGTGAAAAATATCAGATTGTGAAAGGATATGTGGTGGAGAAAATCATCAAACCAATAGAAAATATTGTGTCGGCAGATTTGATGGGGGGGGCTATTGGTGGTACTGCTGGACTTCTTGGCGGTGCTGGAGTTGCGTTTGCTACCGGGCAGCCTTTTGCCCCCCTTGTAGGCCTTGTCGGAGGTTTTGTGGTAGGTGCCGCTGCCGGTTCTCTTTTTTTCTAGAAAGACTATTTTAATAAACTAAAATATGTATATTATGAAGGCATTTTTGAGGGGGAAGAAGCGTGTTGTCTGGCCGAAAGGTATTCTGGCGCTTTACATTCTTCAATTGTCGCTTTTCGTGGCGCCCGTTCATTCGCAGGAGCATGCTGGCGGAAGGACGATGCGCTACGGTCTCCATCTAGGCTTTTCCGAGAACATGGTGAACCTCTACGGCGGTACGCAAGGCGGCGAGGTGCAAGCCCTGGACAATCAGTCGTTTTATGTGCCCGGATTCCGCATTGCGGTGACAGGCGACCTGCAGATGGGACGCTATTTCAGTCTGCGAGTCATGCCGGGAGTGATGCTTTTTGGACGCAGTTGGGAGCCGGAGGACGTTGTGTTGCCAGCCATTGACTACAAGGTGGAAAGCGTGCTTGGAGAGCTGCCAATCGATGTTAAGTTCCATCCATTCCGCAAGGGCAGTTGGCAGCCCTACTTCTGCATCGGACTGAGCTATGGTTTCGATTTTGCATCGCTGCGCAAAGATGTCGCAGACGGAAGCATCCAACGGCTGAATGCTCACGACCTCCGCTACACCTGCGGACTGGGTCTGGATTGTGACACGCGTTACCTGCGTGTCGGCGTGGACTTGAAGGCCAGTTTCGGACTCATTCCGCCCAGCGGCAGCGGCCACACCAACCCCGTCTACTTCCATGGCGGTCCAACCTTCAGTTTGGGCTTCAACATCGAAGCATAACAAAAAAGAAAGAAGGCAACCCTCGGAAATCTGGCAGGGCATAGGCCCTGACCAACTATAGAATATCAAGGCCGAACCTTCGGGGCTCGGCCTTGATACTTGTATGCAAACAGCGCGGCCGTATGCTATGCCATGAGTTTTGTAGCGGATGCGGTGGGGCAGGCTATTAAACGTGCCTCCCTGACGGGGTTTTGTCGGGATGATGGGGGGGGGGCGATACGGATGCCCCGTTAGGGACTTCCGAAAAAAAACAATTTTATCACATTGGAAATCATTGTGATGTAATTATTTTGTAAAAAAAATAAATATTTTTCTTTGTTATTCAAATTTTATTTGTATTTTTGCATCTGGAAATCACCTAAAACAATCCCCCTTGAATGGCAGGACTAGAAGGCTTCCGCCTGCCGCTAGAGGTTGAACAACCCCGAGGAGCCTGAACGACAGAACCCATGAAGAGCAACATCTGAGAGAGTCCCGCCGCGAAGGAGTGTGCCGTAGTAGCGGAGAGGGACGAGGAAAAAAGAGAGGGTGCATGAGGCAAGGAGAGTGCTATAGAGCGGTGCCCTATGCGCGAGAGACAGCGCGCGGGAACCGACTTTATTGTGCAGAGGTTGGTAAAAAAACAAGAATGTCCACCAACCGAAGCACAGCACAGCGAAAATGGGACTTCCGAGAAAGGTGTAAACTTAAAAAATCATGAAAATGAAAAAGTCAATAAAAATCCTGGGACTGCTGGCATTGGCAGCCTTTGCCACGGCATGCGAAGATCCGTTTAAACCCCAGATGGATCCCCCGTCCAACCCTCTTATGGGGTACAAATGGGTGAATGTGTGGGAGCGCGTTATTGACGGAGAGAACACCACCTCTACAACCACGCTCTATTTCGAGACGGACTCAACGGGTAAATATAAGACAGAATTTAAGGCTCCCGGGGATAGAAACCAAAATGTGGATTATATTGTATATACTTTTGAAGGGGACAGCGGAAGCATCAAATGCTTTGACCGGGATGGCATTAATTATAATGGAACTGATAAGATTACGTATGAGCGGACAAAGCATGAACTCTATTGGTGGAGATGGAGAACGTATGATGGCAGACGGGATTCAGCGATGGTGCTCACCCGATACAGCCTGTAGGCGATCCGCGAAAAACGCAATCCAGCCGGCAAGAAGCAATGATGAAATAATCTGAAAATCATCGGCAGCCCGACACTTTCCGTCGGGCTGCCGGTGATTTAGGGGATTTTACAGCGCCATGGCCTGCAGGAAGCGGACGGAGGCGTGGATGTGGCGGAACATGACCTCGTCGATGTCGACGAAGTTGACGCTGCGACGGTAGTCGGCGACTAGCTGCTCGACCTTGGGGCTGGATTTGAGGCCTTCCTGGTGGCGGAAGTCGAGTGCCTGGGCGGCGTTGAAGAGTTCGATGGCGAGGATGCGCTCGGTGTTTTCGCAGACGCGGTAGGTCTTGGTGGCGGCGTTGCCACCCATGGAGACGAGGTCTTCCTGGTTTTGGCTGGAGGTGATGCTGTCGACGCTGGAGGGTGTGCAGAGCTGCTTGCTCTGGCTGGCGATGGCGGCGGCGGTGTACTGCGGGATCATGAAGCCGCTGTTGAGGCCGGGCTTGGCGACGAGGAAGGAGGGGAGGCCGCGCTTGGCGTCGATGAGCTGGTAGGTGCGGCGTTCGCTGATGGCGCCGAGTTCGGCGACGGCGATGGCGAGGAAGTCGAGCACCATGGCGAGGGGTTCGCCGTGGAAGTGGCCGCCGGAGATGACGAGGTCTTCGTCGGGGAGGACGATGGGGTTGTCGGTGGTGGAGTTGATTTCGGTCTCGACGACGGACTGGACGTAGCGGATGGTGTCCTTGGCGGCGCCGTGGACTTGCGGGGCGCAGCGGAAGGAGTAGGGGTCTTGGACGTGCTCTTTGTGGCGTGCGATGAGTTGGCTGCCTTCGAGCATGTCGCGGACGGCGGCGGCGGTTTCGAGCTGGCCCTGGTGCGGGCGGACGCGGTGGAGGCTGTCGAAGAAGGGCTCGATGCGACCGTCGAAGGCGTCGAGGCTGAGCGAGAGGATCATGTCGGCCTGGCGGCTGAGGCGGCGTGCTTTGAGGAGGCTCCAGACGGCGTAGGCGGACATGAACTGGGTTCCGTTGAGGAGGGCGAGGCCCTCTTTGCTCTGCAGCTCGATGGGCTGCCAGCCTTTGGCGGCGTAGACTTCGCTGACGTCGCAGCGGCGGCCTTTCCAGTAGACTTCGCCGATGCCGAGGATGGCAGGGAGCATGAGGTTAGCCAGGGGGCAGAGGTCGCCGCTGGCGCCGAGGGAGCCCTGCTGGTAGACGACGGGCAGGATGTCGTCGTTGTAGCAGTCGATGAGGCGCTGGACGGTCTGCAGCTGTGCGCCGCTGTAGCCGAAGGTGAAGTTCTGGGCCTTGAGCAGGAGCATGAGGCGGACCACGTCGGCGGGCACCTCGTCGCCGACGCCGCAGGCGTGGCTCATGACGAGGTTTTTCTGCAGCTGCGAGAGCTGCTCTTTGGAGATGGAGATGTTGCAGAGGGAGCCGAAGCCGGTGGTGACGCCGTAGATGGGCTCTTTCTGGGTTTCCATCTTGTGGTTGAGGTAGGCGCGGCATTTCTCGATGCGCTGTTTGGCTTCGTCGCCGAGGGCGAGGGTCATTTTATTGTCGATGATGGCCTGGAGGGTGTCCAGGGTCAGACGGTCGTTGGGGTTGAAGGTGTGGGTCATAGTTTTCAATTAAAAATCATTGTTCCAGCAGGGCTTTGGCTTTGGCGGCGATGTCGTCGTCGACGAGAATGCGGCCGCAGTTTTCGCATACGATGACTTTCTTGTGCATCTTGATTTCCATCTGGCGCTGAGGGGGGATGGCGCTGAAGCAGCCGCCGCAGGCGTCGCGGTCGATGGTGACGACGGCCAGGCCGTTTCGGGCGGCGTTGCGGATGCGCTTGTAGCCGGTGAGGTAGCGCTCGTCGATGAACTGCTCCTGCTCCTTGGATTTTTCGCGGAGGCGGGCTTCGTCTTTCTCGGTTTCGGCGATGATGGAGGTCAGCTCCTCGCGCTTGGCGTCGAGGTCTTTGGAGCGGTTGTCCATGAGGGTCTTGGCGGTCTCGATGCTGGATTTGAGCTCTTTGACCTTGGCGGCACCCTCTTTGTTCTTGCGCTCGCAGAGCTGGATTTCGAGGTTTTGGAACTCGATTTCCTTGGCCAGCGACTCAAATTCGCGGTTGTTGCGCACGTTCTCCTGCTGTTTCTGATACTTTTTGATAAGCTCTTCGTGGTCAGCGATTTCGGTGTTGCGGGCCTTGTTGGCGGTTTCGGTCTCTTTGATTTCGGAGGTGATGTTCTCGATGCGTGTGCCGAGGCCGGCGATTTCGTCCTCGAGGTCTTGCACGGCCTGTGGCAGTTCGCCACGGATGATCTGAATCTTGTCGATTTCGCTGTCGACGCTCTGCAGGGTGTAGAGGGCGATGAGGCGTTTTTCGATGGCCTGATCGGCGTCGGGACGCATGATGACAGGGGCTTCGGCCTGGGTTTCGGCTTTTTTGGTGCTGACTTTCTTTGCCATATTTATATTATATATTATTAGATTTCAATTATATATAACGCACGATACTTTCCTGCTGCGAGGAAATTCGGCATGCAAAGTTACTAAATTTTTCTGATATGCGGCGAGAAATTATTTCTTTGGCAAATTGTTCGGTCTCGTAGTGGCCTGCGTCGACGAGGATGATGCGCCCCTCGGCACGCTGGAAGTCGTGGTATTTGAGGTCGGCGGTGAGGTAGAGGTCGGCGCCGGCGGCGATGGCGTCGGCGATGAAGTGCGAGCCGCTGCCGCCGCAGAGGGCGATTTTTTGAATTTTGAATTCTGAATTTTGAATGTTGAAGTCGGAGGTGCGGAGGGTGGGGATGTGGAGCACCTCTTTGACGCGCTGGAGGAACTGGTCGGCGGGCACGGGGTGGGGGAGGGCGCCGATGAGGCCGGCGCCGGTGTCGGCGCCGAGGGGGCTGAGGATGCGGCACTGCTGCAGGCCGAGGCGCTCGGCGAGGGCGCCGTTGACGCCCCAGGGCAGGTTGTCGAGGTTGGTGTGGGCGGCATAGACGGCGATGCGGTGCTCGGCGAGGGCGAGGACGGTGCGGCCGAGCTCGCTCTGCGAGGTGATGCGGCGCAGTCCGGAGAAGATGAGGGGGTGGTGGGTGACGATGAGGTTGAGCCCCAGGGCGATGGCTTCGCGGGCCACGTCGGGCGTGAGGTCGAGGGCCACGAGGGCGCCGCGGTAGGGCTCGTCGGCATGGCCGAGGAGGAAGCCGGCGTTGTCGTAGTCTTCTTGCAATTCGGGGAGGAAGGTGGCGTCGAGGTGGTCGACGAGGTGCTGGATGCGTATGGTGTCGTTCATGCAAGGGTGAACGGCGAAGTGGCTGATTTATTGTGCCTAGAGGTCTTTATTTTTGGTGTGGGTCATTTGGTAGTCGAGGAGGGCGTCGTATTGTTGTTCGGAGGTGATGAGGTAGAGGGCGACGGTGCGGCGGGCGTGGGAGGCGATGGCTTTGCATACGGGGCTGCCGTTCCACTGGGCGCGGGTGGCGGGGTTGGCGGGGGCGGCGAGCCAGGAGGTGACTCCGGAGGAGGTGCGGATGTCGAGTTCCTGTTTGAGCTGCTGCCAGGCTTGTGCGTCGTTGGCGACGAGGAGTACGACGTCGACCTTGACGGTGTCGTTCAGTCGCATACCGCTCACCTCGGCCACGGCGAGGTCGGTGCGCTGGGCATAGCGCTGGTAGAGCGGGCTTTGCGCGGCGACGGCCAGTGGCAGGAGGAGGGTGAGTATGAGCAGCAGGCGTTTCATTTTTGTCAGGCGGTTTCAGTGAGCATGGTGGCGGCGAGGTCGGCCCACTGGGCGTCGGAGAGGGAGGAGGTGTTGGTGTAGACGCGGTCGTAGCCCAGCGGGGAGGAGGGTTGCAGGAGGGGTACGGCGGCGGCCACGACGAGGCCCATGGCGAAGACTGCCACGGCGACACGGCGGCGCTGCTGCCGGCGGCGGTGCCAGGCGGGGTATTCGCGCGTCAGGCGTTGGGCGAAGGCTTGGGCTTCGGCCTGCTGCCAGAGGGTGTCGAAGTTATCGTTGGTTATCATTGTGCGTTCCATTGTTTTCTGAGTCGTTCTTTTATTCTTACCAGCTTGACGCTGATGTTGTTGGCGGTGAGGCCCACTTGCTGGCCTATTTCTTCGTAGTTGTAGCCCTGGAGGTGGAGTGAGGCGATGGTTTGGTCGGGTTCGCCGAGGAGGGCTATCTGCTCGTGGAGGGTGTCGATGTTGGAGTTGCGGTCGTCGATGGTGTCGTAGTTGTCGTCGAGTGATTCCAGTTCGGGTGTGCGGCGCAGGATGTCGATGCAGGTGCTTCGTGCCACTCGCCATACCCATGCGGCCTGTTGCGGCATGACGGTGATGGATTGGAGCTTCTCGCGCTGTTCCCAAAGGGCGATGGACACTTCCTGCAGCAGGTCTTCCACCGGTGCGCCTCGGCTGCTGTAGCGGCGGCAAACGGAGAAGAGCAGGCCGCGGTAGCGTGTGAGCGTCGCTTCGAATGGTTCCTGAACTTTCACACTGTAATAACGCAAAAAGTTGAAAAAAAACTACATGCGGTGTAAAATTTTTTCTAACATGCTGTGTGTCAGCCAGAAATAAAAGCGGTGGCGGGGCGGTGAAAAAGTGGAGGATTTTTGGCGAAAAAGTGCTTTTCAGGGCGGAAATCGGCCGTGGGCAAGTGTGTGGTTTTCAGCGGTTAAG
>CACWPQ010000041.1 GCA_902762805.1 uncultured Bacteroidota bacterium
TCATCCTCGCCGGCATCCTCGACCGCCAGTCGGCCGACGACATCGCCAAGCTCTTCCTCGCCGGTTGCAAAGACATCCTCTCCGCCGCCCTTGTGGTGGGGTTGGCCAGCGGTATCATCGTGATACTCAAGGATGGACGCGTCATCGACACCCTCCTCTACGGTCTCACCCGCTCGCTGGCGCAGACCGGCGAGGTCACCTCGCTCGGCGTCATGTACATCTTCCAGACTCTGCTCAACCTCGTCATGCCCAGTGGCTCGGCCAAAGCCGCCTTGACCATGCCCATCATGGCGCAGTTCGCCGACCTGATCCACGTCTCGCGCCAGACCACCGTGCTGGCCTTCCAGTTCGGCGACGGCTTCACCAACATGCTCACCCCCACCAGCGGCGTCCTCATCGGCGTCCTCGGCATCGCCCGCATCCCCTATGGCACCTGGCTGCGCTGGGTGTGGAAGTTCATCCTCGCCCTTATCGTTATCGGTTTCATCCTCATGCTCCCCACCTTATGGCTCGACCTTCCCGGATTCTGACATTGATTGCCTCGGCATTGATTTTCAACGCTCTCCATGCGCAGGACACCCTCTTCGCGCGCCAAATAATCTGCACCCTTGCCTCGCCCGCCATGTATGGCCGCGGCATGCAGCATCGCGGCGACTCCATCGCCGCCGATTTCCTGCGCAAGGAGCTCTCCGCCTACGGTCTCAAACCGCTCGCCAAGAACTACTTCCAGTATTTCCGCTTCCCGCGCACCACCACCCGTCCCCCCATCGTGCAGGCTGGCTACCGCTCGCAAAACGTCTGCGCCTACCTCCCCGGCGAGAGCGATTCCATGATTGTATTCACCGCCCATTACGAGCACCTCGGCATGCATGGCGACACCATCTTCTACGGTGCCCACGACAATGCCAGCGGCACCGCCGCCGTGCTCGATCTGGCACGCGCACTCAGCACCCAAAAGCACCACTACACCTATGTCTTCCTCTTCTTCGGTGGCGAGGAAGCGGGGCTTGTTGGTTCAAGCTATTTTGCTGATGTTCCGCTGGTTAAATTGGATAATGTAAAGTTGTTGATTAACCTTGACCTCTTCTGTGGCGGCGACGAGGGGCTGATGGTGGTCAACGCGCACGACGAGCGCACAAGCCCGTATGTAGACCTGCTGGAGGGCATCAACGATGAGCACCGCTTTGCCGCCAAGATTGCGCGCCGGAAGAATGCGCCCAACAGCGACCACTATCCCTTCACGTCGCTCTGTCCGGCGGTGTTTATTTATACGCTCGGCGGCCGCTATGGTGGCTACCACAGCCCGCTGGACCGCTGCGAAGACTGCGGACTGGAGCACTACAGCAACTTCAACATGCTGCTGCACACCTTCCTGAATCGTTTGGAAAAATAACTGACCACTAGCCACTGACCACTGGCCACTGACCACCACTACTGCTCCGCCTGCCGCGCCAGCGCGCTGCGCAGGTGTTCGGTGGTGTTCTTGAAGCGCAGGGTGTGGGGGTTGTCGGGCAGTCTCTCCTGCAGCCCTTCGAGCACCATGTCGTAGTAGTCGATACTCATGGGCGAGCGCGTGTCGATGATCAGTCGGTTATTGAATGGCTTGTAGAGGGCGATGAGTGTGGCCAGCGAGCCGCGGTTCTCGTCGATGAAGCGGTCGATGTATTCCTGCTGCTCAAGGAAGGCCACGTGGTAGAGCGAGTCGGTGACGGTCTTCACGCTGTCGAGCACAGCCTCGTCGATTTGGTTGGCCAGCAGCATCGCCTCGTATCTCCCGAGGGTGTCCACCAGGCCGCGCAGCAGGGTGGAGCCGTCGTTGGTGTACTGCTGTAGCTGCCACAGCAGCTGGCTCTCGGGCGAGCCGGTAACCTTATAGGTGAGCGAGAGATTGTCCCAGCGGCCGGTCACTTCGAGGTGCTCGCCGCGGTCGGGCAAGGTTACGATGTAGTTGTTCTCCGAGGTGTGCAGGTTGTATAGGCTGCGATAGGGAGGGGTGTAGCGGTACTTGAAGTTTCCGCGGCTGTCTATGGGGATGGAGTCGATGAAGATGGGGCCTTCGGGGGCTATCTCCTCGAGCCATAGCACCTTGCCGGCACCGCCGTCGAGGGTGCCGCTGATGGTGAATCCGTCGCGGTTGCAGGATGCCGTAAGTGCCGCAAGCAGCAGGATAATGACACTGAAACGATGCCACTCAAGTTGACTTTTCACTCCGGCTTCATCCCTTTGTTGAGGAAAATTTGCATTATTTGAAGTCATATATTTTTAAGTTTTAATTTTCATAACGCTTCATATTTTAATTTATTGCATGATTGACCAGAAAGCTGAATTTCGTAGACTCAACTATCAAGTGCAACACTGTTATGCAAAGATAGTAAGAATTTTTGTTTTGGAGAGAGTTCAAAAGTTTTCTTGGACGGAGGTTGATTTCGGTCTGGACGTGGAGGATGTAATCGTCAGAGAGGGAGGAGAAATCGGTGCCGTTAGGTATATACT